>NVXK01000006.1 GCA_002733905.1 Robiginitomaculum sp.
TTTTGATAAGTCGTCCGAACACATCTTCGATATTGAACGGACTTGAATAGCGTTGGTATAGCTGAAAATGCTCGCACCTGTACTCAAGCAAGTTACAAACGGCTTGCCGCTCTGTAACAAGTTCCTGTTCTGCGCGTGAATTTGTAAGGCTTAAATCCGTGCTTTCTTTACTGGTGCGTTGATAGTCTCTCTCTACTTTCCAATTGCCTGAACTGGTGAGCATATGTGCCACGGTCAAACGCAAGGCAATATTTGGATGCTTTAAAAGGTGCGCTCGTGCAATCGAATGGCGGTGCAAACTCATATATTCCCGCAATGGCCCCGACATTTCAGGGCGGTTGCTTGTATTGGAATCGGCATCGGGTTTCTTGTGCAATATAGCGTCAATACGCTTGGCTTCCTCTTTYGGCATGAAMCCTTCGTRAAAKTKYACRTCMCCATTATCACCAATTTGAACATASACATTMCCGCCTTGTTCTTTKGTGCGCTGTGCATAKTCGTAACGRGSAAAGTGCCGCCCAATATCMCCGACAAATACATCRCGCCAACCGTCTTTTTTRTAYTCGTCGGCTTGCACTGATATGGCGGCATTTTGCGCAGACCAGAATTTYTCTATRTCTGCAAACTGGTCRTGTTCKCCRAAAAGGTCWGTGAGGATTGTMCCYTTATAGTCCTCCATAGGAAATAGGGCTTTCTCAACTGTGATACACCCTCCCCCTGAAAGCCATGCTTTTAGCTGTTCGCCTGTTGGCGTGTATTCGTCTGTGCTGAACAAATCAAACCAGTCATTTTGCTGTTTCTTTGTCGCCATTGTGAGAGCGAAAATCGTTTCATTATCAATTTCACTATCCGTGTAGGCYTGTTTRAGRACGGGAATGAGTTGGCCAAGGGCGAGCCGTTGTTTGACCATGCGGGTCGTAATCCCGAACACGCTCGCAATATCGGCAATGCTTTTTCCTTTCTTTGAGAGTTTATCAAACGCCGTATGTTGCTCCATCGGGGTCGGTGCAAGCCTTGCCATGTTTTCAATAATGCTTGCTTCTATGGCTTGGGCATCGTCGTCTGCATTCATAATGCAAACGGGAACACCACCTACTTTGCCGCCTTCAGATACAATTGATTGCAGACAAAAATAACGGCGGCGACCTGCAATAATACCGTAAGCGTTTTCATTATCCTTGGTAGGTTCTGGCCTGACAAGCAAGGGTTGACGAATACCGCGTTCGCGTATGCTTGGCAAAATATCGTCAAGTATAGGCTCGTTTGAACGGCCTTGCGTGGTTTTGGGTTTATGGCGCATATTCAAAATTGAGATATGCAAATCGCTTAAAGCTACGTGTTTAAGGTCGAGTGGTTTAGTCATGGCTAGTCTCCTGTGTTGCCAGTTGGGGTTGGTAAATTGAGTAAATCGAATACCCCAAGGGCACTTCCTCGCTTCGCTCACAGCGTATGTCGATTTGGGCGCGGCCTACTGCGTCGAATAGGCCAAGGTCGCAGGGCTTTTGCTCTGCGCTTGGATTGCGTTTCGGGGTCATGGGGTGAAAGGTGCGAGCGGTTAAACGCTCGCCAAGCGTAACGGGGCAAACCCCATTTATCAGGGTTTGCTCTCCGACTTCCGTATCCTCGGATTGTAAGTTTTGGGCTTTGTGGGTCACGCTACAGACTCGCAAACCAGTTTGCATAAGCGAGCGCGTTCTATTTCAGCCTGTTTCAATGCTTCGCCTAAGAGATCATTTGCGACTTCGAGCAAATATGAATTGTCAGATTTTGGTAAGTTCGCTTCCACTCCCCAAAGGCTCGCGGCGTGGTCGGTAAGTGATGTTTCCCCTATGCGAGCGGATAAGATTATGCCGCAATAATACCACTCATCATTTAGCCATGCGTCCATAATGGATTGGGCTAGGGCTTGCTCCTTGTCGAAGCGGTCACGCCAACCATTTCCTGCGCCTATGAAACCCGCATCTTGTGGGTACAGGCTCGGCCAAAAACCGTCCTGCCTTTGGTCGGGTCGCTCCGCAATATCGTCATGGGAAATCCGGGCCGTAATGGTATAGTCGCCTATGTCCACGCTTATGCTGTCGCCAAGGCAGACATAGGAATCAAACGGTGTCGCAAACTCTGCTGTGTGCGTGTCCATGTTAATGACACCAAAAAATATGAACTTCTTTATAGCCAGTTTCGATGGTGAAAACGTCCCCGCTTAACTCCATGTCACGACCCATTTTTTCGTAGTCGATATAGAACCGTAAGTTCTCTGGAATCTCGGTGGACTCAAGGGTTAGGCTTTCCGCGTAGTCGGCAAGACTCCCATATTCTCCCGAATAATTCTCTAGGGCTTCCTCTGCGTCCTCAATATCCTCGTTGAAATGTGAAAGTAATTTCCCGCCAAACCCGTCACAATTTTGGATAAATTCCGCTATTTGCACCATGCGGGAAAAGCTAGTGTACTCCCCAATCTCTGCACCCTCAAAACCCTCATGGTGTCGGGTAACAGGTCGATGTTGCCACCGACCCGTCCCCTCAGAACCGTGCTTGCAAGTTTCCCCGCACACGGCTCAAGCAAGTCCCTGATTGAACGATTTTCGGCACTCGGTATGGATAAGAACAAGGTTCTTGTAGGAACCATTTGTCCGGTCTCCATCCCAGTATGCCATAACGGTAGTATCCCCGTTATAGATAGACTGACCGCAGTCGGGACAATTATGCCCCTGCGACACAGCCACCTTTTCCCAGCTAGGTGTCAACCTTGAGCGCCCCACTTTGATTTTCCGCTTTCGCCAATAATCGGCAAGAGACGGGTCATCAGGCGAGTTTCTGTGCTTGACCTTCACCCAGCGTTTGATTTTAATCGTCACTGGATGAAACATAAAAGCGCCAGAAGTTTTATCCGTAAAGGTGTAGCTAAATGTCGGGTGGGCATAATGCCGCCCGAAATATTTACGCATCCACCAATGCTTCATCTTGCGCGGGTGGGCACGACGGCACCACCTTTGCTGTCTGATATGGATAAAGTGCTCATTGTCAGCAAAGACTTTAGCAGAAACCGCGTGGCGATAATAATAACACCACCCCCGAATGACAGGATTAAGGGCAATAATAAGCTTCCCCTGTTTCATACCCACATGGGCGCGAAACAATTCCCGCAATCGACTCCGGTGAGCCGTGATGGCCGCTTTGGAGGGTTTGATTAAAGTCTTCACACCTGACACGCGGTCACGCACCTTATAAGAACGGATGTGAAAGCCTAAGAAATCGAAACCCTCCCGAATATGCCGAACACTAGTTTTCTCCTCAGAGAGGTGAAGCCCGCGTTTGGCAAGGAAGGTATCAATTTTCTTTCTGGCCTCAAGCGCATCGTCTTTCGTATGGCAGATAACGACAAAGTCATCAGCATACCGCACAAAGACAGGGCTGTTCCGTTTTACAAAAGTGGAACTTACGCCACCTCGGTACTGGATGCCCAACGCATCTTCCATTCCGTGCAAAGCAATATTGGCAAGAAGCGGGCTAATAACCCCGCCTTGCGGTGTACCTTGCAAGGTCGCGTGAAACACGCCATCTTCCATAAAGCCTGCCTTTAACCATTTACGGATTATCCCCCTCGCGGGGAAATTTCCAACGGTTTCAAGCAAATTTTCATGGTCGATATTGTCAAAACAGCCCTTAATATCTGCATCCAAAACCCATATCCGTCTGGAGCCAGATTTTGTCGCTAGATATATCCGCTCGATAGCATCATGAACGCTACGACCGGGACGAAACCCATAACTCACCCCTTCGAACTGCGCTTCCCAACATGGCTCTAGTGCATTACACACAATCGCTTGTTGGCAACGGTCGATGAGGCTCGGGATTCCGAGAGGACGTTTCTTCTTCCCCCTTATATTGGAGGTCTGGGATTTGGGAATATACACACGGCGCGTGGGTAATGGTTCCCATACACGCCATGACACCAATTTATCCGCAAGTTCACCCCGCTCCCGTGCTGTTAATGCCACATGTGCATCAACACCAGGGGAGGATTTCCCACGATTAATCTGGCTTACCCGTCTTATGGATGTCAACAAATTTGCACGGCTGCGCAGCATAAGCTTTTGCAACATACGAACTCGCTTCCAGTCCTGTTCACTCGTAGCTCTATATATTCGCTGTCTCAATCTCCTAACAATGCGGTAGGCCAATTTCCAATTTATGGATGACCATTCGGTTGTCCTGCGGTTTACAATCAGGCGTCTCCGCCCGTCTATCTTTTCACCAACAGTTCGGTTTTTGTTCAACGTAATTATAGGGGTCTCACCCGTCATCTGTCAGCATCCTTTCAGATTAAGCAAAACTCTATCCGCCGGGTTATGATTTCCCCGTGCCTTTCGGCTGACGGCATTCGCTTCTGATGACATCCCACACCCGCTAAGGAATTGGGCCAACCTTGCGGCGGGCTTACCGAAAGCCGTTACCAGCTTTCGGACCTTATCGGGGTTACTCAGTTCCACATCTGTGAGGTACGACCGGGTTAGGTGCCTGCTATACTCCGGGGAACAATGGCCTTTTGACTGCGAAATCCACGTGCCCGCAGCCCATTCCCATACTCCTCGTAAAAGCCACTTCCGAGGGACTAATGCGTAACGAAGCATCAACACAGATTTACGTATGTTCACCATACCGGTCTTTCTTTTGCGCGGTTCACCAGCTTGTGGCTGCCAGCTTCCCGCTCGTTGCCGGAGGCTTCGCACCAACCAGTTACCCAGTTCGCACGCTCCGGTTAAAAATGATCCAAAAGGCTGGATCAGGGGTGTTGCCACCCCACTCGACAGATGCGACTTACAGATCGCACCGTGAATCGCCCATTCCTCCGCATTTTCTTCTGGTGACGCGGCAAGCATAGATTTTACCAATGACCAGATATGATTTTCGCCTTGCGTGGCATCAATCCACCGTCCATGCAAAACACCACTGTTGTATGATGCCAGACACGCTACATAGATTCTAATTTCATGCTTTTGATTTCCCATTCTCTTTTTCCTTGGTTAAGGGTTGCACATGCAACCTTGCCCTTTGGCTGAAAACGGGGTGTGCAAACGGAGAGAAAAATTGACGATGTTTTGGTGCGGGCGCAACAAAGTGAGCCACGGCCTCGTCTATTTTTATCGAAGTGCGCTGAGGGAAGTCGCCCTAAGAATTTTATCTTTATAAATTGTGATGTAAATCACTGTTGTACTTGTCTTTATCATGCTACCTACTCTCGTGTAGGTAGAACAATTGCGGAGATATAACCAATGTATACCCCGAAAAACATCATCATTTGCCTTGATGGAACAGGTAATCAAATAGAAGAAAACATATCAAATGTTTTAAAGCTATATAGAACTTTGGATAAGGACGGCACTGACAAGCAAAAGCAAGTAGCATTTTATGATCAAGGTGTTGGTACAATCGGGCAACAATATACTTGGGGTGTTCTTACTCAAAAGCTTTGGAGCTTCTTGGGATTAGCTACGGGTCAAGGCTTAGATAAGAATGTATTAAAGGCATACAAATTCATTTCTGAAAATTACCATGAAGAAGAAATAAAGTACAAAAATGGAAAATCAAAAACAGTAAGGGACCGTATTTATATTTTCGGCTATAGCCGTGGCGCCCATACTGCACGTGTACTTGCTGCATTCATTTATAATATGGGCCTCATCAAGCCTGCACAACTGCATTTAGCTGGCGCGGCACTTACGGCATATAAACGTGCAACTCAAAAGAAGGGCATAGAGGAACTTATCCATTTTAATAAAATCACCCAACCTTATACACCAGCAATAGAGTTTATAGGGGTGTGGGATACCGTAAGTTCCATGATTGTTCCTCGTAAAGACCGACTGCTTTTGCCTGCTATTGAAAAATTGAGGAATACCCGTAATAATCCATGTGTAAAAGTGTTTCGCCATGCAATGTCTATTAATGAAAACCGTTATATGTTTAGGCTGGATACATGGGACGAACCTCAAGAGTTTAAGCCGAATGTTCATAGCCCTAAAAAAATTGCTGACCAGGATATTTTTCAAGTCTGGTTTGCGGGATATCACGGTGATGTAGGAGGCGGCAATAAACGTGCGGATAGTGGCATATCACAGTATCCATTATGTTGGATGATTAAGGAAGTAATGCAACATGGTTTAATTTTTAATACGCGTATGGTTGATTATGTCGCGTTAGGTGTTCCCTACACAAAAGATACGGAATATAACTATCCAAAGCCTGACCATAAAGCAAAAATCCATAGTTCGGTTAAAAGTTTGTGGCTGATCTTAGAAATTTTACTCAAGTTCACAAAATACCGTGAGTGGATGGGTAAAGGAAAAAGGTTTTCATTTTTTGGTTTCTACATCCCTTGGTGGGAACCGCGCCCAATCCCAGTAGATGCCAATGTACACGATTCAGCCATAAATCGACGGGCAGATGTTCAAGGCTACAACCCAGTCAATTTCCCCACAACCTACAATGTGATCGAACATGATGGAAGGCGTTCAAAATATTGGTAAAAATAATTAAATTGTGAACTGTTTTCAACCGTTACAAATTTACTCACGCGAATTGAGATGCCCTTTGCGCTAAGATTTTCTCGATCTCTGCTGTCACTAACTCTGAAAATCCATATGAACGCCAATCCTCAGTTATAAGCCAAGTATAAGCCTGTTCTTCATCTAACTCGGATGATTTGATCTTATCACTTAAAACCATTACGCTGGAGCGAGACATTCCAAGCGACATTAAGGATAACTCGGTACGTTTAGACACGCCAAACTCTAAAAACATCCACGTCTCAGCAATGTCGTCTTTTAAATCTAACCTGTCTATATTCGCCAGATGTGTATTCAATATATCAAGATAGCAGTGTAAATATTTTGGTGCTTCATAACGAGCAATCTTCTCTACCTTAGCCATCGTATCTCGAATTACAGTGCGCTTAGGGGTAATCTTCGCAATGGGCGTATCAGCACGATCCTCATCACTCATACTGTCGCGTTTGGCATTTCGTTTGGTTACTCGCTTTGCATCATATTCGATTTGACCTGCAATTAATCGAGCCAAAGGCCAACCCCGCATCCAATTTACTACAAGCAAGGCATTCCCGAATGACGATGCTCCAGAGCCAAGCGAAGGGCTCCCTAAATGCCTAGTAATGCGGGTAAATATTCTCAAAAAACTGTCTACTGCATCATCACTCAATGGGTCTGCCGGCAAGAGTGTCAAGATTTCTGATGGGTCTTTAGATTGAAAATAAGACAATAGAGACATCATATCGAAGGGAGATATGCCCGGGTTTCGGTTAATAACCTCCAACGGTAGCGTCAGGTTATTAACAATTTCATCCAAAGCTTGTGCGAGGTTTTGCTTTTGAAGTATTGTCATTTTGTCAAAAATTCGAACGTCACCAACGTCACCAAACATTGCTTTGCGAAAAACTAAGTATGACAAAAGTTGGTCATAAAATAAATTTCTAGTGTTGCGGTCCCGTTGTCCCGAAAGGATATATTCTAAAAATGTATCGAAATGTCCTTCAATATGAGATGTGGCTAATGATATTTTTTGTTTGTTTTTTTTACGAGGAGCTTCGCCGCCAAACCATTGGTTTTCTTTATATGGGTCGATACAGAATATATTTCCTTGAAACTCTTTTCCCCACCGTCCAGCTCGGCCTGCCAAATTCCAAAAATCATTTGGGCGCATCAACTCAGTTCGTCCCCGCTTGGGATGACGAAGAAAAATACTTTTGCACGCAATATTCACTCCCTCAATAAGCGTTGACGTACACACTAAGTATTTTATTTTTCCTATAGAAAATAACCTTTCAATTTCTTCACGCACCAGTTGGGGAATGTTGCCATAGTGAAAGGCTACCCCTCTAAGAAGGTGTTTTTTTAATAAAAAGTCTGGATGAATTGTTTTTGAGCAAAAATCACTTAAGGACTTGAGCTCTTCGTCTATTTCATCCAACTGCTCCATTCCTTGGAAAATCATATCTGCGCAGTTTTCTGCATCAGCCGCACCATTCACATATACGACATTTCCACCTTCTAACTTACCAAGCTCCAATGCAAGGAACGGTAGTTTTTGAGAAATACTCGGCTTGTCTTCCAGTTCTATGCTACCGATACCTATTGGTTCACCATCTAATAGATACTCAATATTCCATTTTTTCGGCTTAAGGTAAGCTTGGGTAAGCCAATATAAGTTTTGATTTACTGTTGGAGTCCTCCCCATTATTGCTTTCGAAGAAGAGCCTTCTTGGGCAAATTTCAAGAATGTTTCAGGGTTTTCAGTTGAGGGGCTTGCAAAAAGAAATTTTGCTGAAGAAAATTTTTGAGAGGCCAGTTCAAGAACTTGCTGGAGTAATACTCCGCGAGTATCATCGCTTATTTTATGGGCTTCATCTAGAATTATAAGGTCAGCCTCTTTCGCAACATCTTGATGGAACAGATATAAATGAAATCTTTCCTGAGTAAAAATAAAAATGTTGTGTTTTTTACCCTGAGCGTAATGAACAGGAAGCGTAGTAATATTTATCTGGTCTTTAAATTTTGGACTCAGTAATGATCGAAGGTCGCGCTCGACCTGACTAATCAGCGCACGGGTTGGAACAATATAAAATGTATTTGAAGATGTTTTACTCTGTAACGTCTCTTCAATCCACTTCTCTAAAAGAAACGATTTCCCAGCAGAAGTTGGAGCAGAAGCACTTACCCATCTATTTTCAGAAAGAGCGTTCCATAAGTTGAGCTGAAACAAGTTGCCGCTAAACTCCCGACTCGTACCATGTGAAATCATAGATGCGACAGTCCCAGACTGCGCTTCGATTTGAAGGTGGACTGGTAAAAGGGATATAATGTTTTCGGGTATAATTTTGCGACTAATTGCTAAGTCTATTGATGGTTGATTGGCAGTCTTTGCCAATATTGAAATGCTATAACCTAGAATGTTCTCATCAGATTCAAGCTGCAAAGCACTATATACTATCCTTAATGCTGCATCATGATGAATTTCATTTTCAGACTCCATAAGAATGGATGCACACCGAAGCATATGGAACCAATGGATTTCAGGTTTAAAAAGATCATCGTCTTGAATGGTCCCTCCAAGAGTTTTTCCTGCCGCAGTTAGTCTTATTTGACTAAAGGAATTCTGAAAATTCTCATCTTTCCAAATTATCTCATATATATTCTGCGCGACCACCTATACACCTACGCTTAATGATCTATGCATCTCTTTGCGAAAATCTTCACAAAACCCAAAAGGCACATAAATAAAGTGTATATCAAATACTTGTAGCCCTCGATTTTTAACTTTAACTTTCAATGATTTTTTCAAGCTAGAAAGTTGTTCAGTGACTTGCTCCAAGAGCACAGATTTGGATTTAGACTTTGGATCAGTCGGGTACAAATCACTATCAAAACCAACAAAGCATATACCCCTCCAATCAACGTTATTGAATTCGGGTTTAGCGGGATTAAGTGAATTAAGAACCATCCCCTTAAGCTCTGCATCTCCCAAATCCATATAGCGATCAAGCAAAGCTAACTCTCTCTTTTTATCGCTATCACCCGTTCCAGAGGACAGTAAGAATGGTTTTAATCCATCAAGCGCTTCACTGGTTGCCTTGGATACATTCTTATGAACTTTTGACTCACACCAGTATACGGCAAGGTGTCCTTCAGTTGTTGCTCCACAATGCACGCCATCAAGTCCATGAAAGTGCATTTCAGGGTCAGTTTTTAAATCCATTTTACAAAGCAGTTGCGGTAAACCAAGTATTGCTTCAGCCAATACAAACATCAGCATTTCGCCTTGCTCTCCACTCATGCCTTTAGTCTTAAAAGTGTGCTTAGCTTGGTTTTGAAGCTCGACAAACTTTCTTGCTCTGGTGCTTACGGGCTGCTCATTGATTAAATCAATTGCGCGTCGAGGTATGGCATAGTCTATAATCCAACTTGCGACTGCATCGGTCAAATCCGCCAACCGAGGCAAATCACTTCCATCTAATGCCACATGGTGGCAATTAATTTTAACTAGGGTTTCATCCAGTTCTGCCACATGACATACCGTTGTGAGATATGCATCTAGTTCATTAGGGCTGAACTTTGAGATATTTGAAAGTCCTTCTGCGAGTGTTTGGCTCATTACGCACCGACTAAATATTTAAAAATTTTCATTTAATGACGTTAATGCGTCGTTTGAATTAATGCAAACCTTAAACCTACTTGAGGTAGTGCTCTAGAAAAACAAACTTAAAAGGGTGAAGTGCCTCTGAACTCACTGGCAATGTCCGCAAAAAGCGCCTCCATGAATATGGTCTGGTTTCATAAGGGCAGGAACGCCTTTTTGTCGAGGATGCAAGGAGAGCCAAGTCTCGTGCGAGTGCTGAAACGGCGATACGTTTTTATTGGTGCAAGAGGCCATTATAATGAAATGGCATGGGTATGAATTGTGCCAACGGGCCAGAGGGATGCAACGGGAGAGCGCCTAGCGTCTCCCTTGCCAAGTGGGTTTGTCCTACAAACCACATCTTGCGTTAGGTGTTGTTGGTGAGTTGATATTGCTTAGTTTGGTTCTAGGTGTTGTGTTTAGTGTTTGATCTTTGAGTTTATTATGGTGTCTGGAGCTGTCTTGCGTGTGTGATGTTTAGCTGTTGGAGTTATTGTAGTGATAAAGCTGTTTTGTATTTGTTTGTGACGTTGTTGAATCTAGTTATTATTTTTATCTTAGCTGGAACTAAGTCTTGCATATAGTGCTATAGAAAGTCTCAAGTGATATGTTAATTATCTGCATGAAATTTGGTAACGACATTGGATATGGTCTCAATTCTACTCTCAAATGACATACCGTACTCAAATTCCTCGACAGTACTTTGCACCACCTCCATGAGCTTGCCATCATTCTTTGACAAATCTAATACAAAGAACACTGTTGCAAGTTTTTGTCCGCGCGCAATTAGGAAGCGATTATCCTTTGAAAATTGCATCGCAGGATGTGTAAAACTTGCCTGATTAGGAAAAGATGAATTTCGCCAATTGGCTTTTCCAACGACTTCCTCAGCTTCGAAGTCATAAAAAATAACCTCGTCTTCATCGCTATAAACAATTACTTTCTGGTTGTTCATAAAACATGAGAATTCGAAACCCGATTCTGCGGCAAAATTGCTAATCGGAAAAGAGAAGTCAATCTCTCCAGTTTTAAGATTATACAGCCTTGCACAAGTTTGGTAATGTTGCTCTCCTAGATAGGTATCTTCGATAACGTCAGAATAGCCCGAAATTGCTACATGCGTTTGATTGGCGCTGAAACATGTATGCCAAAAATTTTGGTTCTCCCCTTTTTGCGTAACATGAAACTGCACTCCGTTATCTTTGCCTTCAACAAAAAGAGATATCCCATCAAGGACAACAAGGTTTTTACTATCAACGTAAATGATGTGCTTGTTATCATTCGTTCCCCTAAAGGCAATTGGCTGAATATCTTTTGAAGGCACACGATAACTGCTGGTATGTTCCCAAACAGCTTTCTTTTTTAATGTCCAAGTTAACGCCTCACTCTCGCCATGAAGCGTAATAAGTGTTCCCCTTGAATTTGAACCAATGCCATAACTATATTCACTGAAAAGTGTAGCTAAGATATGATCTTGATTAAAAAAGAAGCTTCCCAGCTTATACCCATAACCGTAGTCACGGATATCTGCGACGATGTTTCCTTCATCATCAATACAGTATGAATGCTTGTCTGCGCTATATGGCTGGTTGAGTGTATGCCATTTGCTTTTGGCGCGTTTCTGAAAAATTATATCTGCACCGTCTAAGTTTTTAAAGTTCTTCCAACCGTCTTCGCAAGTCGCAAACACAGTCCACACATCGCTATACTGTCGCTCGAAGCCAATAGTCTGCAGAGTGTCGTCCGATACTTCATTTATGGGCCACTTTAGGATGGGGCACAGGTCATATTTTGACTGTAATTTTTCAACATGATCACTCCCTTGGCTCCCTTCTGGGTTAATTGGATTACCTGCATTTGCAGTTGAAATTTTTTCCCCAACACAGCTTTCGGAGAGCACTCGGGTGAACTCTCTAAACTCTACTTCATACTTTGGAACGCCGACTCGAACAGTTTCCTTTGCGGCGTAATCTAATATTTTCTTCGCAATGTCAGGATGATGGTCGGAAAGAAATGCGAGCATCGCGGCCCCCTCGACCTTTCCTTTAGAATTACCTGATTTCTTAGATTTTGTGAGCGGTTTAATACCATTGAGTACAGCCTGCAGAAACTGCTCTGGTGCGAGACCTTTGTCCGACTTAAGGCTGATAAGCGCCGCATTTTGCACCTCTACCGCATCAAAATATACTCTAAGTTTCTTACCGAGGGTTATTTTGGCTGATAGCGTTCTGTACTGTTCGTCACGAAGAGAAATAACTTCATCTTTAAAAAACCGAACAACTTCACGCGAACTCCAAAGGGTTTCTGCATCATATCGATAAGATAGGTTAGACATAGGGCACGTTTAGCATATCGTGCGGTAACTTCAATGTTTACATTGGAAATCTCGGTCTATAGCTTTCATCCATCGTTTTTCCTTTAGATGTTATTCGCTCACCAAGTTGATAATATTCGGAATTCATACGTTCTCCACCGTGTATGTTATTGCGTATTCTTGCTGGCTTTCCAACTCGATGGAGCTCGCCCTGTTGATAGTACTCTTCAATGAATACAATATCATTTGTGGGATGAATTTGTATATGTGCAGGTCCGTTATCGCGGTGCACAATGCCATTTTGCTTATATACTTGAATGACTGCTTTACCTGTATCCTTATCGTAATAGGTTACTGCTGGCCCGCCAATGCGATGATGCACACCATTTTGAGACCATGTCTCGATGAGGTGACCTTCCTGCTCAAATACTTCGACATCATAGTGTCCTATTTCAGGTAGTTTTTTCATAGTAATATCATAACATATTTTTCGTATGAATTACTAATTACATCAAATTTATTCTTATATTTCATTGACTTAACATAATTCGACTTTGTACTGCGAAAGTACTTTCGTTGTACCTTGCAATACCCGCGACGTACTCTCCGCTTTCTGCATATTTGGAATTGTAACGGGCAATCCCGTTGCCGTTAGGTTGATCCCCTAATGCAAACTGAACGTCGGCGTTCTCCTTTCCAATGGAGAACAAAATGGAAAAGAGAATTATACTATCAAATGAGAAAACACTTTTATCGAAGGAATACAAAATGTGGCTCGCACAAGAGCTTTCAGAAAAAATGCTGTCGCGTATGAAAACCGCAGATTGGCTGTCTGATGTATTGTACGCTTATGAGGGTACTATCTATATTAGTCGTCATTACATTCTACGTATACATGACGAACTCGTGGATTGTGCATTTGGACATGATGGAGCTTTTACTTGGGCAAGCGACGTCCGAAGATTTTGTGACAAACTGCCTGAACGTCGTTCTGCACGGTCACAACTTTTAAAGCTTCAAGTTTTTGATGCTGTCTTCAAAATTTTGCAAAGTGAAGAATAGCTACATCTTCTGGCGGGGTCGTTGTGGCCCTGCCTATTATTTCGAATTTAGCTTAAATTTTAGCTATTCTTAAACCCACCTTAAGTCGCCTCGTGGTCTAATAGGTAGACAAATAATAAGTACACATGTGGGTGTAATGACAAAACTAACGGATAGTTTTTACCAAAATGCAGATGGTTCTGATTTGAACATCACGACTGATGCCTCAAAATTATTAGAGCGTGAAGCCCTACTCATGGGCATGGGTGATGGCGAAGCTCTTATCGATTCTGGCACAATGGCAAAGAATAATGCGGCAAGTAATCTAGCCATAAATACCGAAACCAAAAAGAGAAATAAAGACGCGATTGATCGTGCCTTGCTCGAAAGTATTACAAGAACCCTCAACGGCATTGAAACTGAAATGAAGGGCTTAGAAGTCAAGATTGCCAATAGCCGCGAAATTATCGCAGACAATAATTCCGATATTGATTTCATCCGTACATTGGATACAGACAATTTGTATGATGCGAATGGTGATCTTCGCGGTGATGTAACCACCTTCCTTAAAAAGCATGGTTATGACGATTTAGACGATAAATCCGAAGATGATCTTCGTCATATAATAACGGCGATTGAAGTTCAGGCCATTGAACAAAATGATATTGAAGCAAGTAATATTGAGGGATGGTTAGAACGTCACGGGCAATTACGTCAACAAGCTGTTGGTGCGGCACAAGATGGTTCCGCAGATCAAAAGCAACGTGCAAGTGACCTTGCAGGGCGTGACCCTGAACAACTGGCGCGTGACCGATTAGATGCTATGGTTGAAAACAAGAGCGACATTGCGGATTCCAGTAAGAACCTAGAAACGGTTGCTGAAACTCAAGTTATGAGTACGGAATTTGGCTTTAGTTAAATTCAATTAGATTGATGCCATGCTTCGGCTGAATGACGAACAAGCGTTTTCATACCATCCCGCCACTCATTACCTGAATATGGCCCGTAGTAATCTCCATTCAAGAAAAAGACGATGCTTACACCAACCCGATCTTTCTCGCCCAAGAAGCCTACGGCTGGCACATATGATTTACCAAACTCACCAACAAGATAATCCGCAATTTTTTGACCACTCGTACTTTTCGCGTTACCGCGCACCAATACGGCTACGGCCTGATAGCGTTCTGAATAACAAGTCGCATAAATCAACGCGTCAAAATCACTTTTGTCTTTCCTGTCGCATACGCTGGTGAGCGTTGCTGTCGGATTGGACTTAATGGCTAGATTGTTTTTAGCGTCTGGTTCACCCGCGAATGCCATTGGGGAAATAAGGGCTAAACTCCCCAAACATGCCGACATTGATATGTGGACAAGCCGCGTAAAAGGCCCTTTTGGGGTTGTTTTAATACCGCGCAAAAGGGAACCCTTATGTAGGGGTAAATGCACAAGATTTCGTAAAATATGATTTCGAGTAAATACAAAGGCTTAAGTCCCGATGGGGTCAACACGGAGAAGCTATATGTCACAATTGCAAAACGGTTCCGTTTTGCCAATGCAAGGAATGTTCGCAGATGAATTTGATAGGTGTCACAGATACGACAAAACGGCGCATTGGCTATGCCCGTGTTTCTACCTATGACCAGTTCCTTGATTTACAAACCCATGCTTTAGACAAATTTGGTTGTGATGAAATTTTCTATGATGAGGGCGTATCTGGCGGCATACATCCGTTGGAGCGCAAAGGCTTTAAGGCCGCGCTTCTGTCTTTAAATGATGGTGATATATTGGCGGTGTGGAAACTTGACCGTTTGGGGCGAACTCTAAAAGGCGTGATTGATACAGTCGATGGCCTGAAAAACGACAACATACAATTTGTAAGTCTGACAGAAAACATAGACACGACCACGGCAACAGGCCGCGCCTTCTGGCAATTTATTGGCCTGATGGCAGAACTCGAACGCGGCCTTATTCGCGAACGAACCATCGAAGGCATGGCGGCGGCACGGCGGCGCGGTGTTCATATCGGACGACCTCGTAAGCTTACAAATAAAATTGTTCTTCTCGCTCACCAACAAATCACACAAGGGCAAACCAACATTGCCGCCATTGCACAACAGTATGATGTGTCAACGTCAACAGTGCGCCGAGCCTTAGCAAAATTATAGCGCCCTATTTCCCCAAGCCTTCCATGACCATCACCTAATAGAGTTCTGCGAGGTCAATGTTTGTCTCGCTTTTAACTAAGGAGATGTAAATGGCTAATGGCCCAAAACCCCAACGCAACACCAAGCGTGCCCTTTTTATTTGGGGGTCTGAATTGCTCTCAATGGCGCTCGCGATTGTCTCGACAGTATTCATTGTTGGACCAATCTACGGCGCAACAGTTGATTGGGTGCAAACCTATATTGTCAACCAATATGGCTCTGCCTTCGCAGGTGTTGCTGCGGGGTTTTGGTTCATTGCCGTAGCCGTCATTAGCTTCGGCTTTGTCAGCCTCGTTTTCATCATCTTCATCAACGTCAAAGGCAGGAACTTTTTCTCCCGCCGCTAAGTCTAAGAAAGGACATATCATGGCCAAAAAAACACAATACGAATATAAAGGCTCTACTCACCACTTCGGACCAAAGCCGCCTAAAAAGGACGATGGCTTCGAATGGATTGGGGCCGTTATCATCGTGATCATCATCATGGCGCTTCTAAGCACCTGCTCATAATCCGACATTCACCAACTATCAAAGGAGCCTTTTGGCTCCTTTTTTTGTTCGCAGAAAAGTAGATTTATGCATTACCAAACACACAATGAAGAATTTAGATACGGGTCGGCACGGTTCGCTGATTATGAAGACATACACAGTGCTGGCCTCCTCGATAAGAACGGTTTGCCATTGGGACATTTTGACAATGATGTTCTTAGGCTGGATTCGGATGGAGCAAGACTAACAATAGCTGGCGCGGGTGGAGGGAAAACAACCACGCTTCTCTCCTACATTTTATGTTTGCCAAATACGATGCCCATGATGGTTCTTGACCCACGCGGAGAGTTGGCTTCAATCTCGATACATACTTTGGCTCTCCAATCTATCTATGGCTATTACTGGAACCCTAAACGACTTCACTGCCTACCATTTCACTCTATCAACCCATTAGATGATATTACCCTCGATAGCCCACACCTGCACACGGATATACAGATAGTCGCGCAAGATTTGATACCTTTATCTGGTGGAGGGAATAGTCAGTTTTTCGAAATGCGAGCGAGAGACTGGGCGGGCGCGATGATGAAATCTCGTGTCGAGCAAGACGGCTTCGTAAGCCTTCCGTCCTTCTATCGTATGGCAAACAAGATTGAAGGCGATCCTAGGGCTTGGGCTGATGAACTGGAAGCCATGCTCAATTCTCGATTTGAAGATGTGCAGCGTACAGCCAGTGAAATGCTCACCAAGCAACAGGACACGCCAAAAGAATTTGGCTCTATCCTTGGGGAAATTTACGCGCATATCAGTTTTCTACATGACCCAGATTTACGTGCTTCATTAGAAGGTGGCGACTTCTCACTTTCTGGACTTGTCGGGCAAAGCCGAACTGCACGGTTACATCTTATGCCACCCGCAGAATTTATCGGCCTATGGTCGTCCGTCCTACGTAATATGTTCTCAAGAGTTATGACCCTTAAAAGTCGTTCGCCGCAAGCACGTAGAGTATTGTTGTTGGTTGATGAAGCAGGTCAGCTAGGCAAGGCTGATTTTTTATTAAAGGCATTTACGTTCTCGCGTGGGGCTGGACTTGTTGTGCATGCCTTCTTTCAGGACATTGGACAAATACGCCGTAACCTTGGCGCAGATGCTGTGATTTCTTTTATGGGGTCTGCTGTCGTTCGGCAGTTCTTTGGCATACGCGATTACCAAACAGCGCAATTAGTGTCCAATATGTTAGGCCAAGAAACGCTGATCTATGATGATGAGGCCGCGCAAGCTCGTGCTCGTAAAGAAGCACGCGCTCGAGGTGAAGCCGTGCTTTATGGCGCTGACCCGTTTGAAAATGCAAATGACTATGCTCACTATGAGGAAGAAGCACAGCGCCGTTCAAAAATGCGACGTCCACTTATGTCGGCAGATGAAATTATGAACATGCGCGAAGATCAGCAAATTATCTTCATATCAGGTCAAAACTTGCCGCCGATACTTGCCAGCAAGTATCCGTATTTCACGCGCCGTGAGATGGCAGGGCTTTATCTTCCTAACCCGTATCATCCTCCTGTTGACCGTGTGCAAGTGCAAGGGATGTTACTCGCAAAATGGCTTCCTGTGCATTCCATAGCTGTACCGCATAAGTACCGCCTATTCCCCCAATACCAAGGCGGAACGGCTCTACAGATTGAAGGATACCAACTTTAATCAAGGAGACAATTATGAGTGATGAAAACTCAAAGGCGAAAGACACGCCAAAACCAACAAAAGCATTCGATGCGTTTGCAATTCGGAATGATAAAAACGGCAAAGGACATTTTTATAAAATTGGTGCGGCTTTCGCGCATAAGGACGGTCAAGGCTATAGCGTTGATATGGTTGCCGCGCCTAGCAATGGGCGTCTAACCCTCCGCACACCTAAAGAACGATTAGAGGCGAACCGTGGTGGCTCTCAAAATGGGGCTAATCGCGGTAAAGGTGGAGATCGTAGCCGTGAATAAGTCTGTGCAAAGGGTATTTAGGCGAGAGGCGCATATTGAGCCGTCACCTATCGTAACAAAGTCCGAGGTCGAAAGGCTTCAAGCATTGCGAGCCAAGCCTACACCACATCAAGTGCTTCGGCCTAAATACATTGACCATGCCCAGATAGATAACCAGATGGATAAGATCAATGAACGGCGTTTAACCCATCAAAAAACCCGCCTGATGGTCGCAGATTACCAGCTTAATCGTGATCGTCTAAAAGCTGTCAATAAAGGTCGTGCAAAAGCCAGCTTTAATCAGAAGAGTAAAGATCATAGCCATAGTCGTTAGCGGCTATGGCTGCCACTTTCCGCAATCTACTCACAACACCATCGTATGTAACACCGTAAATTCTTGCCAGATCGGAAAATTCAAACTAATACATATGTTCCTGTTATGTTCTTATTTGAAGAAAGGAGTACGGCGCGGGAACGCTTAATATAAAAACATAAAGGAGACACGAACATGCGCGTTGATACAGATAACGCTTTTGACACTATTTTAGCCCCTGACAATGGGGCTGTAACTGTTGCGCCCAAACCTTCTGACTACCTCGATGAGTTGGATGGTGAAGATATGACCGAAGCCCAAAAGATTGAATATTTAACAATCATCTTCAATGTAATGAAGTGCTTTGTCGAAATTGGTTTTGGTGCAAATTCTATCCCCCGCTTAATCTCTGAAACGGGCAGTAGTTCTCGCATTTCGACGGAAAATGGGGTAGAGTTAACCCAATCAAAATACATGCCAACATTCAACAAAAGTGCCTTTGACAAGGACGCTGTGAGGAGAGTTTATGAACCATCACCAAAACACCCATAATTCAAAAACGCTACAAAAGGCGGTCATTTACTGTCGCGTGTCAGATAGGAAACAAAGACTTCAAGGTAGTGGGCTTGATAGTCAAGAGCATCGGTGTCGCCAATACGCAGTTGCAAAAGGTTATGACGTTGTGCGCGTCTTTCCTGATGATGTAACGGGTGGTGGTGATTTTATGAAGCGCAAAGGCATGTCGGCCTTGCTCGACTATTTAGCGCTTCACCCTCATGACAACATCATCATTATTTTCGATGATTTGAAGCGGTTTGCCCGTGATACGATGTTTCATTTTAAGCTTAAGCATACGCTCAAAATTTATAACGCAGTGCCAGAGTGTTTAAATTTTCGTTTCGAGGATACGCCAGAAGGTGAGTTCGTTGAAACTATTTTCGCCGCACAAGGGCAACTTGAACGCTTGCAAAATAGACGTCAGACTCTGCAAAAGATGAAAGCTCGCCTTGAACGCGGCTATTGGGTCTTTCAGGCCCCAATAGGGTATGAGTATCAGCTTACGAAAGGACATGGAAAATTTCTTGTTCGCAAAGAACCTTTTGCCACCATTATTCAAGAAGCTCTAGAAGGTTACGCGGCTGGACGGTTTCAAACACAAGCCGAAGTTATGCGGTATTTAGAAACTTTCCCACTATTTCCACGAGATCGTTATGGGGCTGTACGCAATCAACGTGTCTCCGATATTCTCACCCGTGCCATTTATGCTGGGTGTGTCTATTCCACAAACTGGGAAGTGGGCATCCGTAAAGGTGAACATGAGGCGCTTATCAGTTATGAGACATTTCAGAAAATACAGGAGCGTTTGACACAAAAGGTCAAAGCTCCATCGCGCCCCGATTTGAATATTGATTTCCCATTACGCGGGTTTGTATTGTGCGGGGATTGTGACAAGCCGCTAACAGCCTGTTGGTCTAAAAGCTCTACAGGTAAGAAACATCCTTATTATTTATGCCACAACAGAGCTTGTGTGAGCTGTCGTAAGTCAATCAGGCGTGATGTGCTGGAAAGTGACTTTGAAGCGCTCCTAACGCATCTTAAACCCCGCAAGACCATGCTTAAAACCTCGCGGCGTATGTTTGAAGATTTATGGGAGCATAAATTCCTGCAAGCTGGTGAGTTTAAAACCTACATGAAAAAGGAGCTATTGAAAGTGGAACGTCAAATTGAAAATCTACTTGACCGTATTGTTGAAACCGATAGCAATGATGTGGCTCGTGCCTATGAAGGCCGCATTCGCAAACTCGGAGAAAAGAAGCTAGACCTCACTGAAAAAAGCCAAAAATCAGGCCCAAAACACCGCCCATTTGAGGAGATGTTCGAACGCGCCATGATATTCCTCTCAAACCCCCATAAACTGTGGAAAAATGGGCATTATGAAGAGAAGAGAATGGTACTTAGATTGGCATTTTTAGAGAATTTAGCCTATCACCGCGAAAAAGGATTTCGAACGCCAAAAATCGCAGTGCCATTTAGGATTCTGGACAATTTAAAAAGTAAAAGCAAAATGGTGCACCCGGCGCGATTCGAACGCGCGACCTCTGCCTTCGGAGCCCAAATATATAACATACCAGAAGACTCACTGTAAGTACAAAAGCCCAATAAAACCGTACTTTATTGACACATTTATACTCTCTGCATCTCTATGATACTTGATATGGTGGTACCTATGTGGTACCTTTTGCGAAATTGCAAGGTTTTGAGAACGTGTTGAAATGAACGAAAAAGTTAAACTCACATCCCGATTTATAGACGCATATGAGTGCGGAGATAAAGAGGTGACGGTTTGGGACGCAGCCCTCGCGGGGTTCGGGGTGCGTTTTTACCCAAGCGGAAAACGTGCCTTCATTGTTAAGAAGCGTATTGGGTCTGGCCGTATGGCCAAACAGCGTAAAGTGACCCTTGGCTCTTTCCCGACGATCAGTCTTGTCTATGCGCGGAGATTGGCTTTTGAGGCGATTGCTAAAATGCAATTGGGTCAGGACATTGTTGCGGAGAAAGAGAAGAAAAGGAAAGCCGAGGTTCGGGCCAAAGAAGCACAAATTACAGTTTCGGAATTGGCAGACCGTTGGCTTGAAGAGGAGGCTCCGCGTTCACGGATGCGCGGCGCACGATATGGCACATTGCGTGACCCTAAAAATATAGCCAATGATAAAGGCCGCATTAAACGACATATCAAACCGCTTATTGGCAATGTGCTTGTGACTGATGTAACAACTAAAATGGTTGAGAAAATGCGTGATGATATTGCCAGAGGAAAAACGGCAATGGTCAAGAAGACCAAGAAGCGTGGAATTGCAAAAGTTACGGGCGGTGAGGGTACGGCATCCAAGACCGTCCGTATCTTATCCACTATCCTCGGATTTGCTGTACGAGAGGATATTATCTTACTTAACCCTGCATCAGGTGTGCGGGTGACACCATCACGGCAGGTTCAAAGGTTCCTTACGAAAGAAGAACAGCAGCGTCTGGAAGATGTGCTTCAAAGGCTAGAAACACAATCTACTTATGAAATTGGTTGTGCGGTTATTCGCTTGCTTATGCTAACGGGGTGCAGAAAAGGGGAGATTGAAAGTTTAGAATGGTCAGAAATAGATTTCCAACGTGGCTTCATTGCTTTCTCGAAAAGTAAGACAGGCGCAAAAATAATCCCAGTATCAAAAGCCGCGCTCAAAATTATTGAAAACATACCGCGTCTCAAATCATCCAAATACGTTTTCTGGTCTTCAAGAATTGATGGGCATTATGTAGGTACTCCAAAAGTATGGAGCTATATCCGTAAAGAGGCACAAATCGAAGATGTGCGGATTCATGACCTACGACATAATTTTGCAAGCATAGCGGCTTCTAATGGTCTTAGTCTCCCAATCATTGGCGCACTACTTGGACACACACAACCATCAACCACCGCTCGTTATGCACACTTGACCGAAAGCTCTCTACAACAAGCCGCCGAAATGATCTCGGGGAATTTAGCGAGTTTTAAGTCTACGGATTCATAGAAACGTTTAAATTAACAGTTATTGCCAATTTTTGTTAATTAGGTTAGATTGTATTGGAAATAATGAAAAGGATAAGAGTATGGCAAAAACAATGAATATATCTCTGCCCGAAGGTATGAGTGATTTCGTTCAAACTAGAGTGAAAAATGAGCAATACGCTACAACAAGCGCATACATCCAAACTCTCATTCGTGAAGATCAAAAGAAAACCGCACAAGAGCAGCTAGAAACGTTGCTTTTGGAAGGATTGGATTCTGGAGAGCCTGTTGAAGTAACTTCGACACACCTAGAAGATTTAAAAACCCGCCTCAGAAAACGCCTTCAAAGCGTGGCTTGATAATCATCCATGACACAAAAGATCACGCGAAGCCCACTCGCCATTGAAGATATGCTCGACATAGCTCAATATTTTGGCGATCAAAACAGCCCCCAAACGGGTGAGCGGTTTCTTGATGCTGTTGCAAAAACAGAACGTGCCTTACTCAAAATGCCAAAAATGGGCGTAAGGCGGGAATATGAAGCCGCGAGTCTAAAAGCCATGCGTATGATGCGCGTTGATGATTTCAAAAATTACTTGGTGTTCTATATCCCAAGTGCCACAGGAATTTATACTGTCCGTGTTTTACACGGCGCGCAGGATATACAGGCTTTATTTGGATGAAGCATGGAGCATTATTTGAAAGTGAATTCTCAATTGGCTTCAATATTTTTCCCCTAATTGAAAAACATAAAGTTATTCCCATATATAAATAACTACAATTAACAAATAGAGCGATATGACGAATTTCATCTTAACATCAGAGGAAAATGGGGCTCTTGATGCTATTATGAGCCGGTACCATCCATATGATGAAGAAGAACACCATCGTAGGAAGTATGACCAAACATTTATTGGTTGGCTTTATATACCCGCTTATGTCTCTTTCGGTTACCCAGACATTAAATGGGGGCCGTTGGAGTGGTTCTTCAAATCTCCTGACGAAGCATGGAAAGTGCGAGGGAAATTTATTCGGCATCTTATTGAGTGCGCGAATGGTACACATGAAAATATGCATCAAATTGATAGCAATATTTGGCCAACGCCTGAAGTATTGAACGGAGATCCTTTATGTATAAATGATTTGTCAGTTACTGATGAAATCAAGGTTGAGAATATTCAACCAACTACTCCAAGCCAAGTTTTAAGCATGTCTTTTGAAAATGTCATTATGGAGCACATTGTTGTGTCAAATTGCATATTTGGGAATGTTGATTTTTACAATTGTGTTGCGCAATCCATTAGCGTTCCAAAAGTGAATTAACTTCAAAAGTTGTAGAGTTATCATTTTGGAAATATAGACTCTATGTTCAAATGTATTGATTAAAACCAGTTCATCCCCATGTAACAACAATGAAGGATTTTGTTTTAACATCTGAAGAACAAACCGCTCTTGTTGCGATCACGAGCCGCTATCTTGCATGCGATAATGAAGAACATAAACGTAGGCGGCATGACCAAACGTATTATGGTTGGTACGGTGTTCTCCAACTCGTACGTGATCCAGATCACTCGGGTTGTTTTCCAAAATATGTGGACGGGGCACTGGTATGGGTGTTTAAACCACCACCTAAACCTTGGAAAGTGCGCGGTGAATTTGTAGCGCGCCTGATCAAATCAGCCAACGGAAGTATGAATAATAAACTGGGTCTTGCAGGCAACATTTGGCCGAATACAAAAACCCTTAACGGCGAAACCTTATACCTTAAGCATTTATCTGTTTCAGGCGAAATTAATTTGGATGATATTCACCCCAAACGCTTTGGTTTAGGCTTGGATATTCACTTTGAAAAAATATTTTTAGAGCGTCTCATAGCACAACGTTGCACATTTGGGGTCGTAAGTTTTGAGAATTGCCGTGCAACATCTGTCCTTATGCCGAACTGTCACTTTCAAGCCTTGGCGTTCAAAACACTACCAGCATATACTCTGGACATTACTCCACTAAAAACACCTTTTGGAAAAGAGAGGTCTGAAAAACTCGTTAGCGAGGTGCAAAGCGACGTGCTTGAAATTCAGCAAGGTCATAAATCTGCATTCTCTCCAGACACACTCACATACATACAGGTTAAGAGAGGTAAAATGGGGGAAGGTGATTTTGGTATGATTGTTCTCCCCAATATAAAAGTCAAAAATGACATATCATTTGAAGGTGTGCGGGTTACTGGTCTGGCCGAGGATAAATACATTCAAGAAATACAATGTATGCAAAGGAACATAAATGCTCAGCTAACACCAATGCTCAATCAAGCATTGGTGTTAGAAGATGCGGAAATTGGCGGGTCGGTTTGGTTTGTAAACAGTACGCGCGTGAATGCAGAGGCTACCAAACGTCATATTCTCTCTGCCATGTCATCGAGGCCCGTATTTTTAGAGATTCCCGCATTTTTAAATAATATTTTTGACGTGGATAACAGTGAGGGCCAATTACCATTCATTTCGATGGGGGGGGCGAATCTTCGCCAGGTTAAAGTGCAAAGTTCAATAGTTATAAATCAGGCCTGGTTTCTCGCACCAAGCCCGCAAGCACACAATCAACAGGCTTTTGATGACCGAACGCTCATGCGGATGCACATCAATACACCAACCAAGAACACCAAAATAGTGCTTGATCTCAACGGTGCAAGATTTGAAACTTTGATTGTTAAAGAAAATGATGCCGAAGTCCTAAGGGCCATCAATGATTTCGCAATCAAAGACGGATACTTCAAGCCTGATGCTACGGACGGCACATCCTTTAATGATGCCCAACTCGCACTGGATACAGCCATGATGGCGCGTCCGCTTTTCTTTGGAAACGTAAACCTTGATGAGTGCCAGATGAAACGCGCCCAATTCTCAAGTGTATGGGTGAGCGGTATAGTGTCAATGATCGGCACAAAAATTGTTGACGAAATCAGGTTTCATACCAATTGCTGTACGAGCCGGATTGGCGGGCTCGCCTTGGGTAAACAAAACATATGCGCCCATGACACAAACGACCTCGCTAACATTCTGGTTTTTGCGGGATGTGTCCTCGGCTCCATAAACGACAGCGACAAAGCACTTCCAACAAAGCGAGCCTATCCACCCCATCCATATTGGCGTATCCATTATGACGAGCAAAAACTCTCTAATGCGAATGATGAAAATACCCCTATCTCGGTTTTGATCGATGGTATTTCCTACACGCACGCAATCGAAAAATGGAATGGCACCATTACGTCCCACCCCCTCATCTTCGCCCCCAAACACAAAACCACCTTCTTTACCCTCAAACGTAAAGCTACCTTCTTTGCGCTAATGACAGTGCCAAAAACCTGATAAATCTCGCCCGCCCTCAACTTGCGCTGGTACACGATTTGTGCGATCATGGGTAGAGTGGAACGTTATTGGGGAACGGGGAATATGGCCGATTTTAAATTAACTAAGATCGAGAAAGACGCATTAAGAGCGATTATGACCCGCTATGCGCCAAAAAATGAACGGCTTGACCGTAGAAAACGCTCCGCAATTGATTATGTAGGCTGGTACCGAAAAGCAAATATAGTAAAGACTAGGGCTGCGGCTCGCCACGCTGAAAAAACGGGAGCTAATTGGAAATTTTCTACCCCTTCAAATTCTAATCACTGGAAAGTGAATGGGGCTTTTGTCAAAGAGTTGATAGAGAGGGCTACAGGTGTAAGGGTAGAAAAATCCACACGTAAATGGCCGTCTCCTGATGTGTTGAATGGTGATGGGCTTTATTTATACAATCTGGATATTCAGGGCGAAGTTACACTTGAAAACCTTAAGCCAAGCAAGGGCGACAAGCCTATAAGTTTGCATTTCAAAAACACTTTGATTAAACGATTGGTGGCGTTAGATTGTGCTTTTGGAGATGTCCATTTCGAGGAATGCCGCGCTAAGGCCATTATCACTCCATTTTGCAAATTTGACAGCCTCAAATTCTCCACAGTTCCACAATTGTCAAAAGAGGTGACTGAAGAGCATAAGCGGGTTGAGTCCATGTCTCGTGAAGAACGCCGAGAACACCAAACGCAGAAGCGAGAAGAAAAAAATGATGTCCTTGATAAACGATTGAAAGCTCTGGAGGAGCAAACAGTTGAGCAGACTGCGATCCTTCAAAACTGGTCTGAAAGCATTCCCGGTGCAAAGTCTGAGCATGAAAGTATTGCACTGTCTATAAGGGCACTTGAGAATATTTCAGCGAAAACATCGGAAGAACCTATTCAAAAAACCACTTTCCCAAGTCGAGGTGTTGAAGGCATTGGCGATTTTGGGGTTATTTTTTCGCCTGATATTAAAGTGGAAAATGATGTAATTTTTGAAGGGATTCGGATTACGGGATTGTCGAATGCAATACCAAAGAACGACGACCTGACTGAATATAAAAGTGAATATGATCATCTGCAAAGATGTATTGCTAACCGTGGTCAGGACCCCAGAAAGAAACGAGAGTATGACACGAAGAAATACTTATTTGGTGTTGGCTACACGGATACATTCCAGCCACCTATTTCTCTCATTTTAGATAATGCAAAACTTAACGGCAACTTAATTTTTCGACCAGGTGGTAGCAAGAATGCTTGGAAAGCAAAAGTTAATGAAAGGAATTCAAAAACGTTGCGCGGGGATACAGGCGCAAGGGGAGTCCTACCATTCATTGCTATTGGTGGAGCAAGTTTACGGGGTATTCGTAATTGTAAGACAGTTAATATCATCGGTAGTTGGTTTTGTGCACCTGAATTTGCAGAAATCAGCATTTTAAAAGATACCGCATATAAGTTTGAAGGCGATTTTATCACTTTTGAAAATTGGAGGCATGTAAGCGATAAATCCATAATGATGTCGCTATTAAACTCAATGGGAATGGATAGGGTTGCAGCCTTAGATTTGCGCGGGGCTATATTTGAAAATTTGCAGATGATCGAGAATGAATTGGAGGCTAAATCCGCAATTTTAAATATGGAAAAAATATATATAAGTATACAAAAGGGGGGGGAACTAAGACGCAAAGGGAACCAAGAAAACCTTTCAGGGATACTTGATCAAGCCATGATGGCGCGTCCGTTGTGTTTGGGGGCTTTGTTGCTAGATGAGGCTAGGTTTAAATTAGCGGAATTTAGCGGAATTGTTATTACGAATACGTTGTCACTGAAAAATTTAGTAGTGAATAATACTATAAGGATGAGAACCAATTATTGGACCTGTAGGCTCGGGTATCTTGCGTTAGAGGATGTGGTTTCAATTGTGAAACCTGACGATAATGAACTATCCATGAAATTAATTTTCAATGGTGTGGTGTATGGTTCTGGTGAGACTGCAAATAAGGTGTCTCGGCGGCCCCACCCCAAAATTTCTCCCGCTACAAATGTTTATCAATTCGGTGATGGTACACTGTTTCTCAATCATCCCAAATTAGATTTTGAATTCGAACCACTTGAAGAGCCAGAGGTACTCACTTCAAGTTTTTGTGTTGATGGGTTGGGTTATTTCTTGCCTAACATAAAACATGCTGACAAAACACAAACCGTAAAGCTATGGGAAGGAAAAATTGGAAACTACACAAGCATTGTTTCTAAGAAAACGTTTTGGGGAAATAAGTATGCAAACCTGTACTCATTGATGTCTTATGCAGATGTTGTGATGGATTGCAAAGGTACGGATGTTGCAAAGCGGGATAAAAAGACGTTATTAAACTATGAGCCATCCGGTAATGAAGTTGCTTTTCCAAAAATGGACACCAAAAATGGATTCAACCAACCAAAATATTATATTTTGGAGGCGATCATTAAGACGAATACATTTGACTTTATCCATGCCACCAATATTGAATTTTGGAATTGTGAGTTTACGGATACTGTGGAACTGATTGTTCCGTCAATTACCCAATTGATGCAAATCAATCCGGATAGTTGGGAGTTTGGTTTCGCATTCCACCGTTGTACATTTGATGGCGATGTTGTTTTGCATCAAGCAAATATCAATAAAACAAGTAAGGGTGACAACGCAAAAACAACATATAAACTTGAGCCATCAAAAATTATTATTCGCCGTTGTAAAGCTGTTGACACTACTGAAACTGCAGATTTTTTCATTAAAGTTGATAGTCGATTACTCCCTGAGTTAGACAAGCACGGGATGTCAACGTTAGATAAAAACGGGGTAGAAACACGCCCTCCAGCTATCGAATTGGATACAGAATATAGTGAGTATCGCCATTTGAATTTCTTCCCAACGACAAAATACCAACCAAATCACTATTTGAAATTATTTGATACAAGGGACGATAACCCTAAACCACCGTCAGCCATTTGGGTCTTCCTCCTAATGATTTCATGCCTTTTTGTAGGGATAGGTGTTGATGCATTTTTCTTCACTGATTCAATCTTTGGTGAATGGGTGCCTCTTATTTTGGCTCCTTTTGTGGTTTTGATTATATGTCTTGTATTGTTTCTATTTATTGGAAAAATATCTGAAAACGTTAAAAAACCACAGGAAAGTGGAGATGAAAAAAACACCCAACAAGCCTTATACTATCTCGCCAAAACCCTTCGTCGAGAAGGAAAAAATCAAATTGCAGATCGGGTCGCTGTCGCAGGTCATAGACAAAGAGCCAAAAGCAAACAAGAGCGAGGATTTGCTAAATGGATGGACAATATATTGTCGGTTACCAGCGATTTTGGCTACTCGCCCGGTAAGGCTTTCTTAGCTGTAATTCTTGTCTGGGTATGGGGCACGATTTTTATGTCTGCGGCGGCTGTGCACGGGGTGTTTGTACCGACATCGACGATTACGGATTTGAACGGGGCATTGCAGTCAGTACAATTTACGGTTCCGTTTAAGAGTTGGAATGTGGCCCGTGGGTGTGCATCGCTCAACGTACCCGTTTGGGCGTTTGATGATATTTTGCCGATTATTGGGCTTGGGCAAACCAAACTATGTGCATTTGATCCGCAAGGGCCGGGGGCATGGGCGTGGACGGCGATGCGGGCTTTGTATACTCTGATTGGCGCGGGTATCTTTGCCATTTTTGTTATGACCATTACGGGTGCACTGAGAGGTAAAGAACCGACCTAGTCACCCTTAAACAAACGGCTTCAATAAATCCCCGATAATTTCGGCGCCGGATTTTTCGGTAGGGCGATGGGGATAGACCTTGGCGCTGCGATAGCCGATTTAGGTAATCATGTTTTCAACAGATACTTAGCGTAAGGCGTCACGTACCATTTGGGGAACATGTCTGACATATCTTCAATCAGGTATTCATCAGCTAGCAACACATCAGTATTTGGCAGGATAGCGAATTTGGCTTTGCATAATTTAGCATCTTTTAGCATGGACGCATTTATAAACCATGCGCCTTCGCCCTCTACCCATTCTCCACTGATTTTTGGAAATGGTTCGGTCGAACTTAGCCGTGTATCTAACTGATGGGGAGGGTATCCATTGGGAACTTAAAGGGCCTCATCATTTGGATTTGATACCCATTTCATAAACTGTAAGAAGGAGGTTGCCATGTCTAATGTCTCGGTACAAAGATTATGCTTCTTTATACCCACACTAATATAGTCCGCTCCATTGTGGAAAGGCGTGCAGCGCTCGCCATCAAACAACAGGCTCGCGTGACAATAACCAGTGCCATCACATCGGTTATACATCACCACATCGATAAAAATGGAATCTGGAAAACAGGCAAGGCGTGTCCCGTAAGCATGAAAATTTGTATGCTCTTCTAGCAAAGAAAGATAAGGTAAATCAAAATCAATGTTATACTCCATAGAGACCATCAAATACGCAAATACATCCGTGTCCAAAACAAACCAATCCCCCTCAAACGGATGTGCCAATGGCATATAGTCCGAGACAATATAATGATTTTTATACGATTGATGTAGCGCAATCCTTTCCAGATAATTAACCCGTTCCCAAACATGCGCATTCTGCTGATGCGGCCCCTCACCAATTTCACCGTATTCATTTATGGGAGGAAGAAGTTGCATGGTTAGTTATCGACATTTAATTGAATGAGCATCTGTTCTATTGCTTCTACTCCTTCGGGATTATTATTTTGTGCGTGCCAATCAGAAATACTTTCCAAAACATTAAGAGCTTGTTTTAAATATTTTTTTTCATGAGTAGTCTTCCACGCCTCACTAAGTGTCAGTCCATAATATAACATTGTATGGGCCCAGCTTGAGGGTGAACTTTCTATAACTCTAACTTTTAGTGCCGCCTCATATGCAGACAGCGCTCTTTTCAAACCATCTATATCAGACGCTAATAAGGCTAGGGAATTCCCTAAATTTTGTTGAGCCTGTGCCCAAGCAGAGGGTGAATCATGCTCGTTAAACACTTCTAATGTTGAGTAAAATGAGTCTTTAGCTTCTACAATTAATTCTTTGTCATCTCTAATTTGCCCCAACTGCCAAAGCGCTGCTCCTAGATCATTATGAATTGAGGCCCATCGTAACGGGTCAGTTGATTTTTTAATAATATCCAGTTGTTCTTTATGCTTTGTAATAGCTTGTTCAAGTAGGGTCGGGTTATTTAAAATAGTCCCTTCATGAAATAAGGCTGTGGCAATTCTATTTTGGATTAATGCATGCATTCTTTGTTGCGAATTTTCTAAATAAAATTGCGAAACGACTGAATATTCTGTACGGGCTTGTTCAATCCACTTGTTATCATTTTGCATAATCCCTAGGGCACAAAAAATATCTGCAGACAATGTACGGGAAGCAACCCATAAATCGGGGTATATATCTATTTTTCTAATTTGGAGTGCCGCGTGACATGAACTTACAGCATCAATTAAATAGGCGTCCTTAGCGGTTAACTCTCCGATTTTTAGTAACGCCAAAGCTACATTATGCTTGGTTTGTGCCCAACCTAAAGAGTTTTTCTCTTCATCTCTTTCAGTAAGAGATTGTTCCAATGCTGAAAGAGCTCGTTCAATAATGTCTTTTGAACCTAACGAAGAACCTTGCAGATAAAGGCAAAATCCCAAATTATTTTGGGTATTTGCCCAGTCTTTGACCAATTCTTCTTTTTCATTGGAACGTATTTTAAGGGCTTTGAGGTAAAAATATTCAGCTTGTTTGAGACGTTCATGATCAACTGTCAATTCACTTAAGTTTACGGAGGCAATCCCGAGTTCGTTTTGTATAGTTGCCCAGTATATGGGATCATGGGGTTCAAGGTACTGAGCAGCAGTTTTATATGCTTCAATACCAAGTAAGAAATTATCAAGATTAGATAGATCATTAGTCCATATTGTTAATTTATTTGCTGCATCCACTAAACTTCGCGCCGACTTCTCCCGCCATTTATGTGTTTTTAGTTTACCGTCTGATCGTGTCCCGTTAGTGATTTCAAACAGGTGGGACAATGCGTTGCGGCGCTCTTGCCCTGCCAATTCGCCGAGCTTAGTAATTGCTGCTTCAATTTTCGTTTCATCATCAGATTTTAAACCCTCCTCAAGGTTCCTAATATCATGACCAGAATTAATACTGCGTATAATAGAGATTATACGGATCAATCCCGCTAAAATGAGTAAATCAAACATCACCCGCATAACAAATGTCAGAGATGCTCCCGTCTTTCCTTGAGCCTCAACACCGCTTAGATTGGGTACGCCAAACACTTCGCTCCAATCGACCAAAGGAACAGCCTTCAAGAGCTCACCCCACACATACCACGCACTCTCAAGCCCGTGTGTTGGTGTATCCCCGGACAAAAAGACAATCATTTCTCCAAGCCGTGCAAAACCAAGCGGAATAAAAAATAGAAGCAATCCAAGGGCGGCTAGCATTTCCTGCGTTAAGTCTTCACGGTCGCTAATGGCCCTTCCTTTTTGAATTTCGGAGAGCCTCTTGTTTTCGTCACGTTCCCAATGGCGGTAAATCGCCAAAATGAGCACAAGTGCAATAACGACGAAAAAAAGCGCGATAGATGGTTTGGGAATAAATGCACCTAACAAGGTAAGAAGGACAAATACCGCAATGAACTGCCCCCATCGCCTAAGGCGTTTTTTTTCACTTACGCCTGTAACCCACACCAGTTTTTCAAGTGCCGTATCCAAGGCCCTCAAAAACCATCCCAAACCCTTAGCAACCCAAGCCAAAAAATGAATCTTGTATAGCCCATAGATTAGTAGGCCGATGGCCGCAGCGACAAAAAATGACGCCAACCCGTTCCCAAGTGCATTTATCCCATGTTCTTTAATTGCCATCCAGTCCATAATCGCTCCCCATGTTTAGTATTTTCTACATATAGGCGTGATTGGCGAAATGACAAGCATTGCTGGATAGTTGCAAGAGTGAGGGGAGGTATTGGCGCGTGATGTATTTTGGATTTTGATATGGATGTGACCGATTATCCGATTCTTGGATGTAAAGGAGGTGAGAAGAAAGGAGGAGAAGATATAGAGATATAGAGATATAGAGATATAGAGATATAGAGATATAGAGATATAGAGATATAGAGATATAGAGAGTTAAGAGAAGGTATAGCAAGATAAAGCGAAAACCCGAATTGGGTTTCCTTGTGGCTAACGCCTTGTTTTTACGATGCAAAATAGGGTGCTGTTTTGGTGCTATTTATGGGGTGAGAAAATGGGTGTTTTCTGTACTCTCGAATCTCAAAAACCTGCAAAAGTCTACATATTTTCACCCAATACCCTTTAATTATTACCTTATAATTCGCATGAAGTGTCATAAGTGCTTGTTATAATGGGGCATGGAAAATGATGATTTTATAATAAAGAAGCATAAGGCCAATACTGGCGGTCAGGGCAGTCCACGTATGGGGTTCTCGCCTCGTGATGGGTTGGGAGGCTCTGCAATAAAAGGACGGCATGTAAGGGCTGTACCAAGGACAGGGCGGTTTAATGCAAGGGGGCGAGGACGTTCTGCGCTTCCTAATATAGGTGGATATACATTCCTAAAAGAAGGTGGTCTGCACTTTTGCTCACGCCGCGTGATTGTCAAAGTGCGGGTGGTGAAAATGCGCGGCACGAATATTGCCAAAGGGAGCCGCGCCGCCTATGCCCATCTTAAATACTTGCAACGCGATGGTACGGACTTTGAGCGTACCAAGGATGAAGACGGGAAGATTGTCGAGGGCGAGAGCAAGGCGCGGCTTTATGGTCCACATGAGAATGATGTGGACGCAAAGGAATTTTTGGAACGGGGCGAAAAGAGTTTTCGCGGACGTGGTGACAAGCACCAATTCAGAATAATTGTCAGCCCAGAGGACGGAATTGAACTTGGTGATCTCACCCCGTTTACCAGAGACTTGATGAGGAAGATGGAGCAGGATTTAAACACCCGCCTCGATTGGGTGGCCGTCAACCATTACGACACTGCACATCCTCATAGCCACATTGTCATTCGTGGGCAAACCGATGATGGAAAGATATTGAACATTGCAGGTGATTATATCTCTCAAGGTATTCGTGGTCGCGCCCGAGAAATGGCTACTCATTATTTGGGTATGAAAAGCAGCCTAGATATAATGGAAGACAGAGCAAGGGAGGTTAAGCAGCAACGCTACACTATTCTTGATAAGGGGTTGGAGAAGATTAGTACCCTTAGCGGCCAAGTGGATTTGCGTCCGGGAATGTTTGTCAAAATTCGTACATTAGGTGGTGAAGGCATAAACCGCCATGTTCTGATTGGTCGTATAAAGTATTTGCGCGATATGGGCTTGGCGCATGAGTTTAAGGATGGGCAATGGAATTTGCGCCCAGAATTGAAAAAGACACTCGTCGCGCTCGGCGAGCGTGGTGACATCATTAAGTCTATTCACCGTGCCATGAAGCGAAGCGGTATTGAGCGGCAGGCCGTGTTGCACAATCAACCCCTTACAAAACCTGTGATAGGTCGGGTCATCGGGAAGGGTTTGGCAGGAGACGAAATGTCAGGACGGTTGCGGCTTATCGTGGATGCTGTTGATGGGCAGGTACATGCGGTCGAGGTCAGAGGCAATACGCGCGCGGCAGAAGCAAAGATGGGCGCAATCGTTAAAATGGAGCCTTATACACTTCGCCCTGTCGATAAGACCATTTTTCAATTCAGTACCAATAATATTTATAGCGAGCAAAAACACCTACACGAAGCGGTGCAAACTCTACTGGACAGGGCAAGAGATCATATTGCTGTTCACAGGCGTAGACTGAAAGCATTGGCCGCAGCAGGCGTGGTACAGGAACAAGGGGAGGGCTTGTGGCATATACCAGATGATTTTGAAGAAAAGGCACTTGCTTATGATCGGAATAAGAATCGTGGCGCAAAAATGACGTTACTCTCACAGCAAACCTTGGAGGCACAACTTGCGAGTGATGGAGCGACTTGGCTCGATAAAGCACAAGTCAACTTTGACTTTGATAGCTTGAGCGGCGAAGGCTTTGGAGCAGAAACCTATCAGGCAATTAGCCAGCGGCAAAAATGGCTTATCAAGCAGGGCTTTGCGAAACGAGTTGAAGGAAAACAAATAGAGTATCAAAGAGGCTATTTACGAAAACTAACGGAGCGCGAAATCAACAAGGTTGGCGCAGCGTATTCGGAAACAAGCGGGAAGATGTTTAAGGAGCATATTCCTGAAATGCGGGTGGAAGGGGTTTATACGAAGCGGGTAGAGCTTTCGTCAGGGTCATATGCAGTTGTAGAGTCCGAACGTGCCTTCTACCTTGTACCTTGGCGGGACGTAATGGAGCGTTACAAAGGTCGCCACATTACGGGGCGTAGCTTGTCAGGCTCTATCAGTTGGGAGTTGCGTGGTCGCTCTCGCGGAATCGGTAGATAGGTCGACCCTGTAATCGTTTTGTCAACTCGACCTACGAGATACTGTTTGTGTAACGCCTTTATGAAAAGGCTAAGTTAACTCTGGTAAATCCGTCAAGGCTTCGAGTAATGGCACATTTATGTAATAATTATATCTACCAATTTTTTCTTTTTGTAAAAACCCATTCTCTGCCAAAATGTCTAGATATTTTGTTGCTGTTAGCCGCGATTTTCCAATATCATTTTTTAAAAATTCAATCTTCGTATATGGATGTTTAAACAAGTTGTTTAGTAAATCTTGGCTGTAAATTTTTGGTAAGTCGCGGCGAATACGGAGTTTATAATCTGCCATAATTATTTTAATGCTTTTTATTATTTCAATGGTTTGCCTAGACGTGTTCTCAATGCCAGATAGCATATAAAGTACCCAAGGTTCATAATCGCCTGTGATGCGTGTTTCTTGCAATAGCCTATAATATTCATCTTTATTCTGAATGATAAAACGGCTTAAATAAAGCACGGGAATTTTCAATAGTTGTTGTGCAAATAGATATAGGATGCAAATTATCCGTCCTGTGCGGCCATTGCCATCATAGAAAGGATGAATGCTTTCAAATTGATGATGGATGATCGCCATTTTAACCAGAGGGTCTAAATCGCACATTTCATCATTATTCATATACTGCTCTAAGTTAGTCATTAGCTTGTTTATTGCAGCAATGTTTTGGGGGGGAGTATAAATAACTTTTTTGGTTTTCTCATTCATTAAAGACGTGCCTGGCAGTCTTCTGAAACCTGCTGTATTCTGTTCAAGCACACTCTGAATTTCTATAATATGATTAGACGTAACCAGTCCAGTTTCTGCTACTAGACGAAAGCCTGTATGCAAGGCCGCAGTATATTGGTTGACCTCCTTTGCTGCCGAATTTGTAAGCATATCCGCAAAGAGCTCGGCTTTATATAATTCGTCATGGGTGGTTATGATGTTCTCAATCTCCGAGCTATCTTTGGCTTCTTGAATCGTCAGTGTGCTGATAAGTATTGCTTCATTCGGAATTGTCTCAACAATGCCTTTTAATTCTGCAAGGTATCTATGTGCAAATATTAGCTTCTTGTAGATGGCAATGCTTTCAATACCTGCTGTTAAAGGTAGCATTGGCGGTATATATTCATCTGTCATAATACACATTCCATATGTCTAAAATTCTCTGTTTTTTTAACATGAGCGATTCTCAAGTATGAAAATATAGAAAAACTATACATGTTGCAATATACATGTATAAAAAAACTAATTTTCTATACATGTACTGCGTAGTCGCCGTGTGTCTTCGGGTCTGGTAGGGGCTAAATTGCGGCGTGTGGCTCTATGAGTTGGGAGTTGTGTGAGCATTCTTACGGAATCGGTAGATAGTTAAAACCTGTAAAAACTCTGTGATTTTTCACTCAATTTTACCCGTTAGACACCATTTATGTGGTACCTATGTGGTACCTTTGTGAAGGTAAGGGTATTGGGTGATTTCACACAAATCAATTAACATATTGAAATATAGGGTAAAATAATGGTGCACCCGGCGCGATTCGAACGCGCGACCTCTGCCTTCGGAGGGCAGCGCTCTATCCAGCTGAGCTACGGGTGCTAAAATATGTAAAACTGTGTGCAGTTTTGCAGATTGGGATATAGATGTATCTTAAGGCTTTGCCAAGTGCAATCCTCTGGTTTAAGAAGCTGGAATGAACAATTTATATCTTCTTAAGTCGGCGTGGAAATCTTTTCGTAAATTTGTCGTGATATTTTCCTTACTCTCGGGCGTTTTGGCGCTTAATGCTTGTGATCAAGGGGGAACGGTTGCGGGCAAGGTAGAGGCGGCGCGAAAGCGCAATGATGGGCCTGCGATTTGGAAAATCACGGATCAAGACAGTACGCTGTATCTATACGGGAGTGTACATCTTTTGCCAGATGATATGAAATGGCAACGTCGGGATATGTTGGCTGCATTTGACGAAGTTGGTACCGTGTTTTTTGAAGTCCCTGACGACAATAAATCTAAATTAGACGCGACAATTTTACAGCAACAATATGGGGTGTATGAGAGCGGTGATCGTCTTTCGAACCATCTTGATGTTTTGGCGCAAAAACGGCTTACGGCGGCGGCGTATAATGTGAAGATACCGCCTGCGAAATTGGAGATATTCAAACCTTGGTTGGCTGCTGATATTTTATCGATTGCGATTGCACAGGACAATGGATTGTTGGCCTCTAATTCTGTTGATAGTGTTTTGAGGACTAAGGCCGAAGCCGCGGGGAAATCTATCCGCGCCCTCGAAGATATGCGGAGTTATATTGAGGTGGTGGCCTTGTTGCCAGAGTGGGTACAGATACATTCTCTTGAGGAGACGATCAAGAAATTCGATGAATTGCCCGCTGATATCAAGAAAGTGAATGCGGCGTGGCTTGTTGGTAATTTGCCTTATCTTGAGAAAAATATGCTTGACCCTGCGCGTACGAAATCTCCTGAAATGTTTGCGGCCCTGTTTACTGACCGTAATCTGAAATGGGCTAAAACTTTGGACGCATTTATGCAAGGCGATGATAATGCGATGGTCGTTGTCGGTGTTGGGCACTTGATTGGCGCAGAGGGCTTGCCGTTTCTCCTACGTGAACTTGGTTATGATGTAGAGCGTCTGCGTCGGTTTGATTTGCCTAATTTTTAGCTAAGAAGTTATTTGTGAAATTATACAAGTTTTAATCGCAAGTATATTATGTCAAAATAAAGATGCGTTAAAATAAAAGTTACACAGCTTTTGAAGATTAGCGCAAATATAAACACGATTAAGGGGTTTCCTATGAGAAAAGTATTTAAGAAAATAGCATTGTTTGCGAGTGTGTTTGCTTTGGCGTTAACGTTGGGTGCTTGTAATGATAAAACTGATCTACAGGTGGTGGAGAAACAAGTAGTTGTTTTTGATAAAAAACCTGCGTTGTGGCTAGTTAAAGATGAAGATACTAATGTATATCTGTTCGGAACAGTACATGTTTTGAAACCTGAAACGAGATGGAAAAATCCAAAATTTGAACTTGCATTTGCGAAGTCAGATGTTGTGTATCAGGAGGCAGATGTAAGTGAAGGTGTGCAGCGAGTGTTAGCGCAGTTAGTGACAACATTAGGACTTTACTCTGATGGAGGAAATTTATTTGAATTGCTTGATGACGCGCAAGAGAAAGAAGTGCTTGAGGCTGCAGAAATCGTAGGGCTGCCTAAAGAAGCGCTCTCCCGTATGAAACCATGGTTTGCAGCTATTGGTTTGACCCAGATGCATATGGTCAAAAGTGGGTATAGTGTTGATAGTGGCGTTGAAGCTATCATCACAGCCAAGGCAAAAGAAGCGCATAAGGCAATTCGTTACTTAGAAACGGCAGAACAGCAATTACGGTTTTTGGCGGAATTACCACTCCATAGTCAGGTAGAGTTTTTGGTATCTGGATCGGAAGCGATCGAAGATACGCCAGACATGCTTGACGATTTGGTTGAAGACTGGGCTGAAGGTGATGTGGCCGGCATTGCTGAAATGATTAGTGATGTTGATAATATGGGTGACCGTATTGTTTATAACGCTATGCTTGTGAACCGTAATCAAAATTGGGCGCGTCAAATTCAAAAGCTTATGGATGATGAGGCGGGTACGTTTTTCATTGCTGTTGGCGCGGCGCATTTGGCGGGTGATGATAGTGTGATTGTCCTTTTGCGGGATCAAGGCGAGACTGTTGTACGGCAGTAAAGTGTAGTTGGTTTTATAGGTCATGATATATGGCCACATATATAGCCACGATATAGCCATGACGAAAAGCGCCACATCCTCGCGGATTGGCGTTTTTTTGTGCCTTTAAAATGTGTGCCTTTAAAATAAGGCTGGCCGCGTGGCCCAGCTATCGCCGGATACCGTGGGGGATAGAAAAATATTTCGCAATGGCTCGCGCCACGCGGCAATGTCATTTTTTATGCGTTCCTTTCCGTGAAAGTGGTCATCTACACTCACTTCAAGCGCCACGGCCAACTCTTAGCACACGCGGCGACATACATGCGTGGGACGTTAGATTCCACAACAGATATGCTGACATTTTCCTACACCTCAAACTAACGTACGATTGATGCCTTTGGTGAAGGAACAATTCCAATATAGATGTTAAGGTGGGGGCGTGGATTAGGTTTGTTTACAATTTTCCTATGCGCCCAATGACGCGCCCAATAATGTCGAGGGTGTCGCTGTGTGCGCTTGTCAGGATTTCGTCGTCATAATTATCCGTGTTGTCCGACATGATATTGGTGCCACTGAATGTGTATTGTAGGCGCTTAATCCTGACTTGGTTATTATGACAGAATGCGAATATACCGTCACGTTCTAAGGTGTCATCCAGATCAACCATGACTAAATCTGTATCTTCAATTGTTGGTGACATGGCGTTCCCCTTGATTTCGAATAGGGCGAGGCGTTTCCCATCGGTATGGTTTGTGCGGCGTTGCAAGCGTTCGAGTATAAAGGGGACAGTGCCAATAACCGTCGTGCGGTCTAAAATGTTTGCAGGGCCGGGGGTGAGTTGTGTGTCGAATATCGGAATGTGGATGTACTCACTACCAAAATCTGGTTTTCCTATACCTGAAATGAGCCAGTTCATGTCTATACCACCGTGCTGTGCAATAAGAATCAAATTTTCATGTGAGACTTTTGATTCGCCGTTTTTGATGCGACTGAGGGTGCTAACGGGTATGGAAAGTGCGCTTGCTGCGGTTTTTACACCACCTAGACGGGTAATAACCCAAATAATACGATCTAAAAATGAGTTCACTGGCATAATCACGGTTAACGCTTGACAAAAGTCAGTTATAGGTCTGTATTCTCATTAATGGGAATTGGGGCCTACAGTTGGTAATTTATGCATAAAGCGGATATAAAAGCTGCGCTAGAGAAAAAAGGGATGAGTCTTTCGGCTTTAGAGAAACGATATAAATTACCAGTCGGTTCCGTGTCTGAAACTTTGCGTAGAGGCCGACCATCAATTGAAAATATTATTGCTGATACGTTAAATACTACTCCCCAAGAATTGTTCCCCGACAGATTTAATAAAGATGGCCAGCGGAAGTATAAGCACCGCGGTCGTCCACAAAAAGAATCCCATTAATGGGAAACTTAACACAAGCCCTCATATCTGCAAGGGGCATACGCATATGTATTCGTCAGCTTTGGCGATGGACGATTTTATAAAATAGCCTGGGGCAAAGGCTGCTCAAACCGTTGGGGGCGCCAACGGTTTGAGCCTAAGATATTAACTGTCGCGGTTATATGTCAACGCCATAAACACGTCTTCAAGGTCAGGTTCTTCTGTACGTAAATCGGCGATTGTGATATTTGCGGCTTTTACTTGATCAAGCAAATCCATAATGGATGTATTGCCTGTGCGGTACGAGATGGATAATGTGCCGTCTGGGCGCAAAGTACTTTCTAATTTACGGAGAGCTTCGGGAATTGTGCTTAAAGGCGTATCTGGTGTTATGATCAGGGTTTTTTGGTCGAGACGTTTCAGCAGGGTTTCTTTCTTTTCATTGGCTGTAATCTCTCCGTTATGAATAATGGCGATTTGATCACACAAGGCTTCGGCTTCTTCAAGATAATGGGTGGTGAGAATAACGGTTGTGCCGTTTTTGTGTAAGTCTTGTACATATTCCCATAATTGGCGACGTAGCTCTATATCAACGCCTGCCGTTGGTTCATCAAGGATGAGGACGGTAGGGTTGTGGACCAATGCTTTGGCCACAAGGAGGCGGCGTTTCATGCCACCTGATAATTGGCGCACATAGGCGTCGCGTTTGTCGGCGAGGCCTAGGGCTGCTAGAATTTCGTCGGTGCGGCGTTCAGATTTTGGGACACCGTAATAACCAGCTTGATTTTCAAGGGCTTGCCATGGTGTGAAATATACATCCATAGAAATTTCTTGGGGGACAACGCCAATAGAGGCGCGGGCTTGGCGGGTTTCATTTTCAATATCATAACCACAAATAGCTGCTGTACCGCCCGTTTTGGTGACGAGGCCAGCCAGAATATTGATCATGGTTGATTTACCTGCGCCGTTGGGGCCAAGCAAGCCAAAGAAGGAGCCACGCGGAATGGTGAGGTCTATGCCCTTAAGCGCAATTTTTGCGGGGGCTTTTTTTGTGGCGCGATAGGTCTTGCTCAACCCTTTGAGTTCGATAGCAGGTGGGGTGTGAGATGTTATCTTGTTGTTATTCATGTGTAGGGTTCCGATTGACCTTGGTGTCTGTCTGAAATAGATAGAGGGGAGTGCGTTCTACATCAACTAAAAACGAGCCGAAAAATGACCAACACAAAGAAACCTGAAACTGTTACTGTAAGCGAACATCGTGTGTCATGTGATGGCGGTGGTGGGGCTTTGGGGCATCCGAAAGTGTATATGGAAATGGGGCAGGAAAGTTCTGTTCGGTGTAAATATTGCGACAAAGTTTTTGAGCTTAAGCACTAGATTTGTTTTTAGGCGGTTAATTTCTAGCTTTAAATTTATATACACGTTTATAATCATGCACCATGACGGGTTTCCCGTTAATGGTTTTTTGGTGAAAACGTGAACGTTTCGCGGCGCGTTTCGCGGCACGGACAAATTCTTCTTCATAGCGTGACGCATTGACAACCAATACTTTGGTGCGGATGACGCGTCCTTTTTGATCAATGGTTAGGCTGAGGCTGATCGTCGCATTTATGCCTCTGCGCTTTGCTTTACGTGGATATGTGGGTTTTCGCGCATAACGAATACGCGCAGGGACGATTTTGTCATCATCCTTATTTTTTGTTACTTTTATTTCGTTTGGCTTTTTCTTGGGGCGGTCTTGTTTTGCGCCTGCTAGCGTATTTGCGTCTTTGCCCATTGCAAAATGAGATTTTGCTGTTTTGAACGTAAGGGCATCAGAAGAGGCTATGGAAGGTTGTATGGGGAGGTTTGGCAAGGCCTCTTGGCGAATTAATGTCCCCCATTGTGAGATATATACATTTTTGGCGCGTGTTTTTGTGTCTGTATCGGCGGCTAGATCATAGGCTGTTTCTGATAATTGCGCCCAAGCGCGTGCTTCGTGTATTTTAAGGGCTGCGTGTTGTACGCGCACGGCTACAATATCTGCATTGTCGGGGTATTGTGATAAAAAATCCCGATAACGGGTCAGCCGTAGGCCAGTATGGATTTCGCCTAATATATATCGATATTCTTGCTGTATATGTGCTTCTCTTGTGGGAGCACTCTGTTCTTGTATGGGTTTTCTCGCGACGATTGCGAGGACAAGCACACAAAGAGATATTAACCCCAATATACCCAAAAAGGCAGTCTTTGAGATTGTTTTTGAAGTGGTATTTTCAACCTCAATATTTTGAACCTCAGTTGTCATAAAGACTGTGTTTCCCCAAATCATATGTCTAGCAATCGGTAATAGGGCATAAGCCTTAATAATTTGACGAAATTGTGTCGATTTATATTTCCGCTCTTGAATCCGCTCTTGAAAATGTACAGGCTTGCCCCCACAACTAGCTCATGGATGTGAATCAGATAAAAACAGTACCTGTAGACGAGAATGCCCACGTGGTGCTTGTTGATGGGTCAGGGTATATTTTTCGGGCGTATTATGCGCTGCCGCCGCTTACGCGTAAATCGGACGGGCTTATTATTGGGGCCGTTGCTGGATTTTCCAATATGTTGTTCAAGCTTTTGCGTGAGCAAACGGGGGAAGCACGGCCAACCCATTTTGCTGTGATTTTTGACGCTAAAGGTAAGACCTTCCGTTCAAAAATTTATGATGCCTATAAAGCTCACCGTCCCCCTGCGCCAGAAGACCTTGTGCCGCAATTCCCGCTCGTCCGCGAAGCGACCGTCGCTTTTGGCTCTCTTGCTATTGATAGCCCGGGGTTTGAGGCCGATGATATTATTGCGAGCTACGCCGATCAAGCCGAGAAAAAAGGTGCGCGTGTCACGATTATTTCCAGCGATAAAGATTTGATGCAATTGGTCAGTGATAAAGTGATCATGGTTGATACCATGAAGAATAAAACTTTTGGCGCAGAAGAAGTCCGCGAAAAATTTGGGGTTTACCCAAACCGTGTAATCGATGTGCAATCGCTTGCTGGCGATAGTGTTGATAATGTCCCGGGTGTGCCGGGTATTGGTATTAAAACGGCGGCGCTGTTGATTAATGAATACGGCGATCTGGAAACGCTTCTTGAGCGTGCAGGCGAGATTAAACAAAATAAGCGGCGTGAGAAATTGATTGCCAATAAAGACATGGCATTGGTCTCGCGAGAACTTGTGACCCTTAAACGCGATATGGATTTGGAAATCCCAATCGAAGCTTTGGCAGTACAAGATCCTGATCGTGATATCCTGATCGATTTTCTAAATGATATGACATTTCGTACCTTGACCAACCGCGTTATGGCGGCGATGGGCGAGGGGGATACGGGGTCTTTGCGTAAAGATGACAGTGTGACGGATAAAAGCGCGACGCCTGATGTGCATGTTTTTGACAAGAGCAAATATGAATGCGTGCAAAACGAAGAACGTCTTCACCATTGGGTCAAGCGTTGTACCGATATGGGTATTTGCGCCGTAGATTTGGAAACCGACAGTCTGGATAGCGCGGCCGCGAATTTGGTTGGTGTGTGTCTGGCCGTGGCTGATAATGAAGCCTGTTATATTCCGCTTGGGCATACGGGCGGTATGGATATGTTTGGAGAAGGGGCGCCAGAGCAGATTAATATGCAAACCGCGCTCGATATTTTAAAACCCATGTTGCATGACGAAACGGTTTTGAAAATTGGTCAAAATTTCAAATATGATTTGGGTGTGTTTAGGCGTTACGAACTTTTCCCTGCGCCATATGATGATACAATGTTGATCTCTTACGCGCTTGCGTGTGGGTTACATCGTCACGGCATGGATGATTTGAGCGAAATGCATTTAGGCTATAGACCGATTTCTTTCAAGGAAATTGCAGGCACTGGTAAAAAACAAAAAACGTTTAACGAAATATCGATTGATGAGGCGACGCCTTACGCAGCCGAAGACGCGGATGTTACCTTGCGTCTTTGGAAGTTTTTGAAACCGCAACTTGTTCAAGACGAGGTGGCGACAGTTTACGAAACCCTTGAACGGGGCATGCCAAAGGTTTTGGCCAAGATGGAAAATGAAGGCATTAAAGTCGATAAGGCTGTGCTTGCACGTTTGTCTGCGGATTTTGAGCAAAAGAAATGCGCGCTTGAGGCACAGGCCCATGAAATTTCTGGTCGTCCTTTTAATCTTGCGAGCCCGAAACAACTTGGTGAAATTTTGTTTGATGATCTTGGCTTGCCGGGCGGCAAAAAAACAAAAACGGGCGCGTGGCAAACGGGCGCAGGTGTGTTGGAGGGTTTGGCAGATGCCCATGCTTTGCCAAAACTGGTTTTGGATTGGCGGCACTATGCGAAACTAAAATCGACATATTCTGATACATTACCAAAAGAGATTGATGCGCGGACAGGGCGTGTGCACACAAGTTTTTCTTTGGCGTCGACAACAACAGGGCGTTTGTCCTCGTCTGATCCGAATTTGCAAAATATTCCAATCCGCACGGCTGATGGTCGTAAAATCCGTGAAGCATTTATTGCGGAACCAGGATGTATTTTGGTCGCAGCCGATTATTCGCAAGTGGAACTGCGCGTGCTTGCACACGCGGCAGATTTACCTGCGATGAAACAGGCCTTTGCGGACGGGGTTGATATTCATGCCATGACCGCGAGCGAAATGTTCGGTGTGCCGATTACGGATATGGACGCGTCAGTGCGGCGTCGTGCCAAGGCTATTAATTTTGGGATTATCTATGGTATTTCCGCTTTTGGTCTTGCCAATAATTTGGGGATTAGTCGTACTGAGGCCAAAGACTATATCGACAGCTATTTTGCCAAATTTCCGGGCATTCGTGCCTATATGGAAAACACTAAAAACGAAGCGCGAGAACATGGTTATGTGAAAACCATCTTTGGCCGCAAATGTTATGTGAAGGGCATTAATGATAAGAACGGCGCTATGCGAAGTTTTGCAGAACGCCAAGCGATTAACGCGCCAATACAAGGTGGGGCGGCTGATATTATGCGTCGTGCCATGATGCGTATGCCCGAGGCTATTGCAAAAATTGAGGGTGCGCGCATGCTTTTGCAAGTGCATGATGAGCTGATATTTGAGGTGCCAGAGGCTGACGCTGCAGCGCTTATTGATGTGGTGAAACCTGTTATGGAAAATGCGTGTGCACCAGCGCTTCAATTGAGTATTCCATTGGTCGTTGACGCAAAGGCTGCCTTTAACTGGAATGACGCACATTAAGGAATGGAAAGGTTTGCAAGGAAACTTTTCCTTTTTCATATTTTGAGATATAGTCACATTGATAAAGTATGAAAATAAACTGGAGGATATTATGAAAAATCTATTTCTGATAACAACAGCAATCGCGGCTTTAACGTTAAACGCGTGTGATACGACAGATGAAAGCCATGCACAGACGGCTAAACCTGTCGCCGAGCATACTAAAGTTTCTAAGGTGAAGACAAAAACACAACGCGATATTGGTAATCGTGGTGAGGTGATGATGGCCATTCAACATCTAGACCGTACACAAAAAGATAAAGAGAATGACAGCGTTCGTAAGGCTGCCGCCGTGCTGCAATTTGCCAATATTTGGCCGGGTATGACGGTTGTGGAAATGGAAGCCGGTGGTGGGTATTATACGGATATACTTTCCAAGCTTGTGGGCGCAGACGGCAAAGTCATTATGCAGAACCCTGCCAGTTTTGATAATTTCATTCCAAAAGAAAAAATGGAGGCACGTTTGGCACCGCTCGCCAATGTGCGTCTTAGCAAAACCAATTTTGACGCGCTTGATGTGCCAAGTCAGAGTGCGGATGTGGTGACATGGATTTTAGGGCCGCATGAATTATTTTACACGCCAGAGGGAGGAAGCTCTCTTGGTGACGCAGATAAAACATACGCGGAGATTTTTCGGGTCTTAAAACCCGGGGGGCATTTTATCGTGCTGGACCATGTGGCAAGTGCGGGCACGCCTGAGAGTTCTGGTGGGGATACGCACCGTATTGACCCTGCGACCGTGCGTGCACGGGTTGAAAAAGCAGGCCTTGTTTTCGTAGAGGAAAGCACGATACACAAAAATGTTACAGACGATCATACGACAAATGTTTTTGATCCTGTTATTCGCCGCAAAACGGACAGATTTTTACATAAATATACGAAACCTAAATAACGGAATTACATCATGACTAAACTGGTTCTTTGCCGACATGGCCAAAGTGAATGGAATTTACAAAATCGTTTTACGGGATGGGTTGATGTTAATTTAACACCAAAAGGTGAAGCAGAAGCGCGTCTTGGTGGTGAACTTCTTGCCAAAGAAAATATTCGTTTTGACGCCGCATTTACGTCGTTTCAAACGCGGGCTATTCGCACACTTTGGCTAAGCCTTGAAGCGTTGAACCAATGTTATATTCCTGTGACCAAAGACTGGCATTTGAACGAACGGCATTATGGCGGTCTTAGCGGTTTGAACAAACAAGAGACCCGCGATCTTCACGGGGATGAGCAAGTGCATATTTGGCGTCGCAGCTTTGATGTACCGCCGCCAATCGTAGGCCCCGAGCATGAATATCACCCCGCCAATGATCCACGGTATGCAGGGATTGATCCTGCGGAATTGCCGGGGGGCGAAAGCCTTTCGCTTACCTTGCAAAGGGTTATTCCTTATTTTGACACTGCAATTGCACCGCAAATTGTGGCGGGGAAAACGCTGTTGATTTCTGCACATGGCAATTCATTGCGTGCTTTGTTGAAGCATCTTTTCCATGTGGCGGACGCAGATATTCCGAGCTTTGAAGTACCGACAGGGAATCCGTTATTGATCGAGCTTGAAGACGGAACATTGAACGTGACCAGTGCGCGGTATCTCGACGAGAGTCGTGCTAAAGAACTTCCGCCGATTATTTAAGTTTTATGAGGATTTTGGCGTCTTCCATTCGGAGGTTTTCCAAACGAGATGCCAAAATCTATATGTCAATAAAACCGAAGCGACGGTTAGGCTTGCGAGTAATCCATACCACACACCTTTCGGCCCCATATCTGTATGGATGGCGAGGATGTAGGCGATTGGGAAACCGATGACCCAATAACTAATACCACCTGCAAACATTGGCCATTTTACATCTTTCAAACCTCTGACGACCTGATTCAGTGCAACTTGGGCTGCATCAAAAAACATGAAAGCGGCGGCGATGGGCAAGAAACTTGCGACAAGGGCAAGCACGGCTGTGCTGTTTTCCATATTGGGGTCCATATACAGACTGGCGACGAATGTCGGGGATATGGCAATAGGAATTGCAAATAACATAATGCCGATGATGGCGGTGTATGTTGTTGTGATCCCTGCGCGTTTTACCGCCGCGTGGTCGTCGGCGCCAACCGCAAGTCCAACCCGAATTGCCCCTGCCATTGATAGGCCGTACGGCAACATAAAGGCGAGGGCGATAATGTTTAGCGCGATTTGATAGGCGGCGACTTCAATTAATCCTATTAAACCCATGATCAAAACACAGGCGTTAAATAACATGCCTTCGAATACGATGGTGATACTAATCGGCCAACCGAGTTTGATGATTTCGCGCATACGGGCCCAATTCATATTGAACATGTTTTTGAATATCTCGAACTGTGCGGCACGTTTGTCAAAACTGATATAGACGACGAACATCATAAAGCCGATGAAATATGTTAGGGATGAGGCTATGCCTGCACCCAAGAGTTCTAACCTTGGAAAACCGAACGTGCCGAAAATGAACAGGTAATTTAGTCCTGCATTAATGGCTGTTGTGATGATGACAAGCACGAGTGGGATTTTGGTCTTCTCAAGTGCGGCGAGGAAATTACGTAGCACCATAATACCAAGGGCAAATGGCCACCCCCATGCGAGGGCGAAAATATAATAGGCGGCTTGCTTGGACTGTGTTGGGTCTTGACCAAATAAAATGGAAAGTGGTTCTGTGAATAATACGATTGCGACCATGATCGGCGTCATGAAGACCAATGTCCATAATGCCATGCGTATTGTGTGGCGTACATCTTGGATGTTATCCTTGTCTGCGCCTAAGGCCTGAGAGATCAAGGGCGTTACGGCCATGACGGGGCCAAAGCCAATCATCCATAGCAGGAAATAAATCACGGAACCAAGGGCGGCGGCCGCAAGTTCGCTAGGGCCAAGCCGTCCAATCATGAGAATATCTATGGTCATGACAAAAAACTGGATGAGTTGTGCAAGCGCCATTGGCACACCAATCCACAGCAGAGCTTTTAATTCACCGCTCCATGTTTGCGGCATTTTCATGTGTGTATGTGTTGTCGTTTCAGTCATTGTGTATCCGATATTTGGAAAGTTTGTGTGTGCTTCGGATATAAAAAAACCTCCAAAGCGTTAGCCCGGAGGTGTGGTCGGTGGGTTTTAAAACCTATGACAAACACACATGCGAGCATATCGTAATCGTTGAGCGACATTTGCGTCCCCAATGCTTACCATAAAACTTAATACATTTATTCATGTGTTCTCTCACTTGTGTTGGCAGGGTGATAAGGCGGGGAAAGCAAGAAGTCAATGGGGGAGATAGGGGAGAGATGGTTGCGTATGTAATGTAAAATAAGATTTACGTAAAATATGTTTGACATTGAAAAGTTCGTGCTTATGTATGTAAAACAAGTTATACGTCAAAGATGATGTGAGAGGAAGATGGAAATGACTAAGATTGAAGATATGAGTGAGCAGGAGCGTCAGAGTTGGACAACATTATTTGCCGATGTGAGTGTGTTTACGCTTTTTCTTGGCAAAATGATGAGTGGTAAAACAGTGAATAATTTTTCAGCAGGTGAATTGGTCGGCGTGTATATTTACGTGATTGTTGCGACGATTATTATCCACTCTGTGATTGCGTCCATTTTTGCCGCGCGGCGCGTAAAAATAACGCGGGGTGTTATGGGTGCTGAAGACGCGATTGCGATTGGCATGCAAATTGGTGTCGCAGAAAATGATGAGCGCGATATTGAGATTGAACGCAAAGGTGCACGCAATGGATTTTGGGTGGTAAGCATCCTTATCAATGTTATTATTTTCACTTTACTTGTGGAGAATTCTGTGGGGGGAGACTATATGGGGCCGTTGTCTGTACTTGAACCCAGCCATATGTTTTTAGCTCTGCTAAGCAGTATGTTTCTTGGTGATATTGTTTATCGTGGGACGATGGTCTTGGCATATCGGGGATAAGCATGGCAGTTCGTAAAGGAAAAGTGATTAATAATATTCGCCGTATTCGGTTGGCGCGTACGGCGCTGACCCAAGTTGAGTTGGCGGCTATGGTTGGGGCAACACGGCAAACGATTATCGCCATAGAGGGTGGCAAGTATGCGCCTTCTATGGAGCTGGCTTTTCGTATCGCACGTGCATTTGGAGAGCCATTTGAGGATGTTTTTGAATTTGACCCTGATGGTTAGTGTCTGGTGGCTAAGGAGTTGGCATGCCATATTTAGATTTGTAATGGTGCTGACAGAACGAAAACGGGCTGTTACACATAATACATAAAACAAATGAGGGAATGGGATGTCGATAGAGAGATGCTTTAACGTGAGTGACTTTAGACGTATTGCGAAAAAACGTCTGCCTGCACCAATGTTTCATTATATTGATGGTGGTTCAGATGATGAGTGGTCTCTTAAAAATAACAGTTCTGCTTTCCATAAATATGAGCTTTTGCCGCGTACCCTTGTCGATATTTCTCATGTAGATTTGAAGACGAAATTCTTGGGCTGTGAAACTTCATTGCCAATATTTTTATCCCCGACGGGCGGGACGCAAATGTTTCACCCTGGCAAAGAATTAGCGGTTGCACGCGCGGCGCATAAAGAAGGTTTGTTGTACGGACTTTCGACCGTAGGCACGACCAAGCTTGAAGACCTTGCGGCAGAAACGTCATCCCCAAAAATGTTTCAGCTCTATATTTTCAAAGATAGAGAACTGACCGAAGAACTTATCGAGCGGTGCAAGGCGGCGAAATATCAAGCCCTTTGTTTAACGGTTGATACGATTGTTGGCGGCAACCGCGAGCGTGATCTTGTGACGGGCATGTCAATTCCGCCGAAATTTACTTTGCAAAGCCTGATGTCTATCGCGTCAAAACCTGCGTGGGTTTATAAAACGATACGTGGCGGTAAAATTGATATTGCCAATATTTCGCACCGTATTGACCGTGGTGCCAGTGAACATGCCAGTGTCTCTGCGCGTATTGATGAACAATTTGACCGTAGCCTGACATGGGAAGATGCGCGGTGGATGGCTGAGAAATGGGGCGGCCCATTTGTGATTAAAGGTATTCTTACGCCCGAAGATGCGTTGCGTGCCCGCGATATCGGGGCGAGCGCGGTTATGCTTTCCAATCATGGGGGGCGACAACTTGATTGTACGCCCGCGCCGATTGATATGGTGGCGAAAGTCCGCGCAGCGGTTGGTGATGATTTGGAAATCATTGTCGACGGCGGCATTCGTCGCGGCACAGATGTCTTAAAAGCCTTGGCTTTGGGCGCGAATGCCTGTTCTATTGGACGACCATATTTATACGGTTTGGCGGCGGGCGGCGAAGCAGGTGTTGCGCGTGTGCTGCAACTCCTCCGTGACGAAATCATACGCGGTGCGTCTATGATGGGCTGCCGCAGCGTCGATGAAATCACAACAGATCATGTGCAAAGAAAAAGCTAAAATTAGGCAATACATTGAGCGATGAGTGCGTCTATATCCGCTTTTTGTGTGCGTCCATTGGTGATGCACGCGCGTAGAACTGGCTGGCCTTCTATTTTGGTGAGCGAAACCCAATGTGTTCCCGAAGCCACGATTTTTTTGACCATATCTTCTGCACTGCCAATGTGTTTGGGGGGGATAAGACACGTAACGGCCATGCGCGAATTATTAGCAATCGTCCATCCATGTTTGTGCATTTGGGTGTTCAGATAATCGATCAGATTAATGCCGTGTTCGACATGTTGCGCGTAACCTTCCCACCCCACACTTGCCAAACTTAGGAAAAGACGCAGGCCAAGAAACCGCCGTGACCACATCATCGAATTTACATATAAATCTACGTCTTCATCATTAGAGGGCATATAACTTGTCTCGACCCTGAATGTCTTGGTGAGGGTTTCGGGATGGGCGGTAAAAAACATGCCTGTGCCCATGGTTGAGGCAAACCATTTATGGGCGTCGATTGTGACCGAGTCTGCGCGCTCTATTCCGTCCAATACATGCCGTTCTCGCGCAGACGCGATTAATGCACCGCCCCACGCCGCGTCCACATGATACCAGAGCTTGCTGGTTTTAGCAATGTCTGCACAGGCGTGGAGTGGGTCAACCATGCCTGCATTTGTCGTGCCTGCGGTTGCGGCAATCATGACAGGAATGTCGCCTTGGGCTGTGTCTTTTTCAATGATGGTTTTTAGCGCAGTGGCGCTCATGCATCCATGCCCGTCCGTTGGCACGAGGCGTATGGCTTGACGGCCAACACCGTTTTGATGTGCGATTTTAAGCCATGCGAGATGGCTCTCTTTGGAAATGTAAATGCGTGGTTGTCCGCGAAAGGCACGCGCACCATGTTCTGCGTAGTTTTCATTGGCGCGTGTAAGCGCACACAGGAAAGCTGTGGCGTTGGCTTCGGAACCACCTGAGGTGAAATGCCCAACCGATCCTTTGGGGAGGCCAATACGGTCGCAGATTTGTGTGATTAGATGCGCTTCGATTTCTACGGCGACAGGAGCATGTGACCATACGCAATTTTGCGGATTAAGCGCAGAGACAATACGGTCTGCGGCTTCGGATGGGTATGATGGTGCAGGGTTAAACAGGCCAAGATAACCCTTATGGGTCATTTGCACTGCGCCTGTTTCGAGGGTGTTCAGCGTCCATTGCAAAAGATTGTCTAGGTTTTGCGGTGCTTGAAATTGCATGGCGGAAAGGGTTTTGCGAAAGTTTGTAAGGTTTTCGCGTGGTGTAATTGTGCCTTTTCCAATCGTTGTAAGGCTTGCATCAATATATTGGTCGAGGTTTTTGTTTAATGTGGCGCGTTCATTTTGGTCTGGGAATAATGTTGTATTGGTTGTCATAATCGTCTCCGTGATGAGAAAATATGAGACTGCCCCACCTAACGCCACCCACATATTGTCAGTATGACAGGATATATGTCGGTTAGGGTGACAAAGCGCAGGGATTGTTTATGAAGGAAAGGATTGTTTATGAAGGAGGTATGCGAAGTTTGGACAGTAAAGATAAATTGCTGATCACGGCCTTGAAAAAAAATGCGAGAGCAAGCTTAGTCTCGCTGGCGCGTGATATTGGCCTCTCTCGTAGTGCAGCGCATGACCGCTTAATGCGTCTTGAAGAAAACGGCACAATCGCGGCCTATACAATTGAAATAAATGACCTTGATCTGTTCAAGACAAAGGCCGTGTTCATGGTGAACTTTACAGACGCCCAAGACAACCGCGTGTCGGCACAACGTATTTCAAAAATGGCGGGGATTGTGCAAGCCTGTTGTCTTTCAGGGGAAATTGATTTGATTGCATATGCGGAATGCACAGATACAAACCATCTCGTAAATTTGAGAGAGCAAATCTCAGCCTTGAAAACTGTGGTGACTATTCGTACGCATTCAGTGTTATCGGTGAATGGGCGTTAGGGTTTCTGGGTTAAATTTACATTGCCAAATCCGCCCAGGAATGTGTCGCAAATAAGCTTTGCGAAGCTTTCAACCGACAGATCGCCCGTGCCAGAAAACCACGTATGGCTCCAATTGACCATGCCGAGAAACATCATGGCGGATGGAAATTTCAAGGCTTCATTATCGGCAAGGGCAGGATTGATCTCGACAAGGGTGTCATATATCGCGGTGACAGGGCCGCGTAGTAAATCAGAGACTTCTTGTCTTTGTTGTTCGGGGAGGGCTTCTAATTCATTAAGGATGAGCTTGTGCTGGGCGCGTGATTTTACATTTGTGCTGAGAAAATGCGCGGCGTAATTTTCGAGCCTTTTTGCAGGGGTTATGCCTTTCTCTTCGATGACAGGTGCCATGGTCGAGGTGAGTGTGTTGGCGTGGTCACGCAAGATTTCATATAAAACATGTTCTTTGGATTTGAAATAATGATAGAGGCGCGATTTGGAAGTGTTACAGGCAAGGGCAATGTCTGTGATCGACGTGGCATGGAAACCATGTTCGGCAAACAACTGGGTGGCTACCGAAAGATAGCGGGTACGTTTTTCGTGATAGTCGGCAGCCTGTGGTCGCGCCATAAATTACACTCTTTCAATAATCGCCGCTATGCCTTGGCCCACACCAATACACATTGTGATAAGGGCATAACGCCCATTTGTACGCTCTAGCTGATGCAGAGCGGTTTGTGCTATACGGTTGCCGCTCATACCAAGAGGATGGCCAAGGGCAATCGCGCCACCGTTTGGATTTACGCGTGGGTCGTCATCTTCTAGCCCAAGTGTACGCATCACGGCAAGGCCTTGTGCTGCAAAAGCTTCATTAAGCTCTATCACGTCCATTTGGTCGAGTGTGAGACCTGTCAGTGCAAGAATTTTCTGGCTTGCTGGCGCGGGGCCAATACCCATAATGCGGGGTTCGACACCTGCGACACACCCTGCAACAATACGGGCACGTGGTTTCAGGCCGTGGGTTTTAATCGCCGCTTCACTGGCGATAATCATAGCGCCTGCGCCGTCATTAATGCCCGACGCATTGCCCGCCGTGACCGATCCACCTTCGCGGAAGGGTGCGCGGAGTTTTGCAAGAATATCAAGAGGGGATAGTCGAAGATGCTCGTCATGTTCGACGATTGTGACCGCGCCTTTGCGGCCTTTAATTTCGACTTTGATGATTTCCTCGGCGAACAGGCCAGCGTCTTGCGCGGCCTTGGCTTTGACTTGGGAATTATAGGCGAACAGGTCTTGATCTTGGCGCGAGACATCGAATTGTTCTGCGACATTTTCTGCGGTTTCGGGCATGGAATCGACACCGTATTGCGCTTTCATCAATGTGTTGACGAAACGCCAACCGATGGTCGTGTCATAGCTTTCTGCGTTGCGTGAAAAAGCTGTGGTTGATTTTGCCGTGACGAAGGGGGCGCGAGACATGCTCTCGACGCCTGCCGCGATTGCCAATTGACCTTCGCCAGATTTAATCATGCGGCCTGCTTGAATGATGGTATCAAGTCCAGAGCCACATAGTCGGTTGAGGGTTACGCCCGGCACGTCAACGGGGTAGCCCGCGAGTAGTGGCGCCATACGGCCAACATTACGGTTGTCTTCGCCTGCTTGGTTGGCGCAGCCCATGAAAACATCATCAATTTTGCTTGGGTCCATATTGGGGTTGCGGACGAGAAGTTCACGCAATGGGATTGCGGCGAGGTCGTCGGCGCGGATACTGGAAAGTCCGCCGCCATAACTGCCGACAGGTGTACGGATTGCGTCACAGATAAATGCATGTGTCATGGAATAGCTCTTTTCTTGAATTTTGTAGTATGGGTTTTAATTTTGAAATATGGGCTTATTTACCTTGGAATACAGGTTTGCGTTTGTTCATAAAGGCGCTGACGCCTTCTTTGTAATCGGCAGAAAATCCTGCTTTTTGCTGTGCGGCGCGTTCATTTTCCAATTGTGTATCTATATCATTATCGAAGGATTGGCGGATGAGTTTACGTGTGAGCGCAAAGCCGAGGGTTGGTCGGTCGGCAAGGCTTACGGCCATTTTAAAGGCATCATTCATAAGTGTGTCATCTTCACAGACATCCCAGATCAAGCCCCAGTCTTTGGCTTGTTCAGCTTTCAGCGGCGTTGCCAAGAGTGCGAGACCCATGGCGCGGGCTTGGCCGACATTGCGCGGTAAGATATATGTGCCGCCACTGTCGGGGATGAGGCCGATATTTGAAAACACTTGCACAAATTTTGCAGATTTTGCGGCAAGGACAATATCGCAGGCAAGGGCGAGGTTTGCACCTGCACCTGCTGCGACACCGTTGACGGCGCAAATGGTGGGAATTTTACTGTTATGTAAGCGTTTGATGAGGGGGGTGTAATAGGTGGCGATGGTTTCGCCGAGATCAACAGGGGCCGAACCGGGGGAAACGTCACGGTCGGATAAATCTTGTCCTGCACAAAAACCACGGCCTGCACCTGTGAGGAGGAGACAGCGGATTGACGGATCGGATTCAACCACGTCAAGTATTTCACGCAAGCGTATATGTTGGGCAACATTGAACGAATTTAGTTTATCAGGGCGGTTAAGCGTGATGAGTGCAACGCCGTTTTTCGTTTCAAATAATACAGGTGCGTCGGTCATATGCGTCTCCTAAAAATGTATTTTTTACGCGGTTAATAATTACGAGGCTATATCAATCCGTAACTATGGGCTTGCTTGTTTTGTATTTTATGCCAATAATAGACCGTTCGGTCAATTAATAAAACAATTTATAAAAACGAGAATAAATATGGATGCTCAGGGAATCGCACGCAAGGCTATTGAAAAAATGCTCGCTGGTGATGGTGCATCGCGTGGGCTCGGCATGGTGTTAGAAGATGTAGGGGCAGGGTTTGCCAAAGTATCCATGGTCGTGCGCGATGATATGGTCAATGGGCATAAGTCTGCTCATGGAGGCATGATTTTTTCGCTTGCGGATACGGCGTTTGCCTGTGCCTGTAATTCTCATAATATTATGAATGTCGCATCGACATGCCAGATAAATTTTGTACGTCCTGTCATGCTTGGCGATACATTAACTGCGGTTGCCAAAGAACAAAATCTAGGGAAACGTACAGGGCTTTATGATGTGGAGGTGTGCAATTGCGAGGGCAAAATCATTGCGTTTTTTCGCGGACAATCCATGAGCCTGAACCGTCCAGTGTTCGAAGACTAAAACATTCGAGGAATAAGGCATTCGAAGACTAAAGCATTCGAAGCATAAGATTACAGCTACAAGACCAAAGGAGACGCACATGCGCTTACAAAATTACGCTGAAGGAAAATGGGTAGAAGGTCGTGGCGGCTTTCGGGATTTACTTGATTCTGTCACAGGGCTGAAAATTGCAGAGACTTCCTCAGAGGGTCTCGATTTCGGGGCCATGCTTGCGTATGCGCGTAATGTTGGCGGTGTGAATTTGCGTAAATACGGGTTTCATGATCGCGCATATATGTTGAAAGCCCTCGGGCAATATTTGATGGGACGTAAGGAAGAATTATACGAGCTCTCCTATTGCACAGGCGCAACACGCAAAGATAGCTGGATTGATATTGAAGGTGGATTTGGTACATTGTTTGCGGCTTCATCCAGTGCGCGTCGTAATATGCCAGACGGACAGGTTTATATTGACGGCGACCTTGAAGCGCTTTCACGTCGCGGGACATTTATGGGGCAACATATTGCCACGTCAATGCAAGGTGTTGCGGTGCATATTAATGCGTATAATTTTCCGATTTGGGGTGCACTAGAGAAATTTGGCCCAGCGATCATTGCGGGCATGCCTGTTATAATCAAGCCTGCGACAGTCGGGTGTTACCTGACAGAAGCCATGGTGAAAATGATTGTTGAATCAGATATTCTACCGCAAGGATCGGTTCAGCTTATTCTTGGCTCAACGGGTAATTTATTGGATTTATTGAATTGCCAAGATGTTGTTTCGTTTACGGGCTCTGCGCGTACAGCGACGAAACTTCGCGCGACGCCAGAAATTGTTAAAAACTCGACACGCTTTATTGCAGAACAGGATAGTCTGAACGGTTGTGTTCTGGGACTGGACGCAGGGCCAGGAACGCCAGAATTTGATATGTTTGTCACAGAAGTGGTCAGCGAAATCACGACCAAGGCAGGGCAAAAATGTACGGCTATTCGCCGTGCCATGGTGCCGCATAAATATATGGACGCGGTTGAAACTGCGCTTAACGAAAGTCTTTCCAATATTGTTATTGGTGATCCACGCGATAAAAATGTGCAAATGGGGGCGCTCGCAGGGGTAAGCCAACGCGCAGATGTGTTGGAAAAACTGGCGGTTCTGGCGGCAGATAATGTTATCAATATTGGTGGATTTAAAACACCCGAGACTGGTGCTTTTTTATCGCCGACGATACTACGGTGTGATGATCCAATGTCGCAAAGCCTTGTGCATGAGGTTGAGGCCTTTGGCCCTGTCAGTACGCTTATGGGATATGAGAGCGCGCAGGACGCGGTTGATCTTTTGCAAAAAGGCGGCGGCTCTCTCGTGGCGTCTGTCTTTAGTTATGATCCAAGTTTTACCCGTGAAATTATCGTTGGTGGTGCGTGTTTTCACGGACGTATGTTGATCGGGGATCGTGATAGTAATGCAGAAAGTACGGGCCATGGTTCCCCTATGCCACAGCTTGTACATGGTGGCCCGGGGCGTGCGGGCGGCGGCGAAGAAATGGGCGGTGTACGTGGTGTTATGCATTATATGCAACGCACAGCCATCCAAGGCAGCCCGTCTGCGATTTCAAATATTATCGAACAGTTTTTGCCGGGCGCACCTATCAATGTTGTGGATGTGCATCCGTTCCGCCGTATTTATAAAGACTTGCATGTTGGCGATACGCTGAAGAGTAAGTCGCGAAAAGTCACCGTGAAAGAAATCGAAATGTTTGCCAATTCCACTGGTGATACATTCTACGCCCATATGGACGAAGAAGCGGCGGCAGAGAACCCGTTCTTTGATGGGCGTGTGGCGCATGGGTATTTGTTATTATCATGGGCGGCGGGCTTGTTTGTCGAACCTGCGCCGGGGCCTGTGCTTGCGAATACGGGGCTGAATAATTTGGCCTTTATGACGCCTGTTTATCCCGATGACGAGATTAAGGTAAGTCTGACTGTGAAGCGCAAAAAACGTCGTACCGAAACATATGGTGAAGTGGCATGGGACGTTGAACTGACCAACCAAAATGATGATGTGTGCGCGCGGTATGAATTGCTGACGATGGTGGCGTTTGAAGATATTTATACATAAGTTCAACTAAAATAGATTTTAAAAAAAAGCCCAGAAAGATTACTTTCTGGGCTTTTTTGTTGTTTTGAGAAACATAAGAGGCTGTTCGGAAAATCCAATTTGTTGTGATTTTTTTTAGTACTTTTATAATTTTCTATTTATAGTTACGTTTCTTGAGGTGGGAAATTCGATTATTTATGTGGGGAGGTGTGCTTTTAAATAATGTGACTTTATAAGCACACTGTGTAATGGATCGTATGGCATAGCTGTATCGTGTAGACGCAATGTCAATGCTTAAAATTGAAAGTTAAAAATGCGTGATAATGAAACTGGGTTAAATATATGGGCTGTGTTCATAATTATAATTGGGGTTACAGGCATATTTCTGTTTTATTATTTTGGATTTTTATTTTGTTTTCTCATTATTACATTATACATGCATCCCAAAAAGATTTTTCAACAAAGTATTCTGCCAACATTTGTTTCTAAATTTATACTCTTGCCAATGTTCATTTCGATTGGTGCGTATTTTTTAGCAAAATTGGTTCCAGTAGAGTCGGGGCAATCCATAATTCAGTTTTTGGATCAAATTTCCATTGTAAAGCCTACCTCTTTTATTGAATCATCCAACACTCAATTCTCTTGGGTTTGTTTGTATTATTCAGGGTTGATTGGATTTCTCATTTATCTTTTTCTTCTGTTGAATGTTAATGGCAACCATATGAAACAAGTTGAGATCACCCAGAAAAACAAAGGGGCCGTTCGCCATTTCTTTATCTATGCAGTGTGTTTAATTGTACTTGCGCACTTTATATATCCACCACTCAATGGAACAATAATTTTCAGAGACTTGGAAAACTTCGTTCCAACCGTTTATCGGGATTCTTTACTAATCAGATATGTTATTAGTTTTGGATTTTGGATTTGGCCACCGTTTGTATTGGCGTGTTTTATGCGAACAAGAATTTTATACGGAGGAAAAAAATATGAGTAATGTATTAACTAGTGCGGCTGTACGCGCCATAAAAGAAGCATATTATAATGTCAGTAATTCTTTTTGTGAAACCCCTTAAGCGTTTAGTTTTTTCTTCAAAGCGACTTCGGTTTGGGTGGCAACTGCTTCTTTGAACGAAATGAGTTTTTTCTTTTGTTCGCACCAGAGCTGTAATTTTACGCATTTAAAACTTTCCCAAAGGGTGATGCGTTTCATATTGGCGAGGGCCGCATGGTCACGCAGGACTTTCTTGAGACGGTAAAAAGGAATGCGCGAATTTAAGTGATGTACATGATGGATACCGATATAGCCTGTTAGCCATGGGAGAAAACCTGGAAGGTCATAGTAAGAACTGCCTTCGAGGGCGGCGTCTTGCATTTGCCATTCGCCGTTATATTCCCAAACCGTATCTTCAAATTGATGTTGCACATAAAACATCCAGACGCCTAGGGTTCCTGCGACAATAACGGTGGGCAGATAAATCATAAGGAAAGGGCCGAGGCCAACAAAATGCACCATAATTGCACCACAGATTAACATGCTGAGGGAGGTACCGAGCGAGCTGATCCAGTATTTTATACCTGCATTCATAAAACCAATCGGTAGGCGGTAATGGAGCATAAAGATGAAAATCGGACCGATACCAAACATAACAATCGGGTGACGATACAGACGGTATTTAAAACGCCCTGTCGCGCCAAGTGCCATATATTCTGCGACGGTCAGCGTGTTGATGTCGCCTACGCCGCGTTTGTCGAGATTGCCAGCCGAGGAATGGTGGATCGCATGGGCGCGTTTCCATAATGTATAGGGGGTAAGGGTAAAAACACCGAGTATGCGGCCAAGCCAGTTGTTGAGGTTTTTGCTTTTGAAATATGAACCATGCCCGCAATCATGTTGAATAATGAAAAGGCGCACAAGAAAACACCCTGCGGCGACACAAAAAGGGAGGCTGAGAAAATAGCTGATTTGTAAAAGTAGGTAAGCGATATAACACAAAAGCATAAGAGGGATTACGGTTACAAAAACCTCGAAAATGCTACGCCACATAAAGGGTTCACGGTAAGATATGAGAATTTTCATCCACTCTCTTGTGGTTAGTTTTTTGTCGCTTTGCGGTGAAGCCGAATGAGCTTCGTTTTGCGTGTCCGTCATAAAAATACCGTTCTCATGCTATGGGGCAGTTCATTAGTCTTGTGCTATTTGCGCATGAATATCAAGTGCGAGACTCGGTAAGAAAGGTAAATAATACGTGAACTCTTTGTAATTCAAATTGTTTGCCCCGTGTTACATACGTATTACGCCACTTGTGGTGGTATTGAAGTGTGAATTGAAACATTTAAACTGCAAAGTTGTCTGGTTCTGCTGTTTTGTCCTTAACGGATAATACGCAAGGAGAGGCCATAAGTACGTGGATTACTGCGAAATGTATTATAACCGATAAACCCGAAACCCGAAACGGCGTAATCTTCATTGCCGAGGTTCTTTGCCCAAACCGCTATCTCCATGCCTTGATCTTGGAACTGTAAGCCGACGCGTGTATCGATGAGGGTATAGCCGCCTTGGCTGCGTGTGTTTAAACCCTCGGCGTCGAGGAAAAATGCACTTTGATATTTACCGGACAGGTTCATGTTGAGATTAATATTGCTGCTGAGCGAACGCAGATAGTGTGCCCCAAGTGTTGCCGATGTTTTGGAGGCAAATGGCAATGGGTTGCCGTCAAAGTTTGTGAAATTTGTTGGGACTGTCGGATCAAGGGTTTGTTTAATTTCTGTCTCAAGCAATGTCAGCGCACCTGTGAAATCCAGATTTTGCAAAGGCGTCCAATTTGCTTCTAACTCTAGTCCATAGGAAATTGCCTTGTCGAGATTGGAGAGCGAGTTAGAGGTGAATGAGCCGCCGCCAGATGTTGTGAAGGGTACAAAAATTCGCGCCTGTGGTTTGTCGTAAAACTGATAAAAACTTGTTGCATTAATATGTAGGTTTTTGGCGAGGTTGAATTTTGCGCCTGTTTCCAATGTATTGACGGTTTCAGCCTCGAAAAGACCTTCGTCTTGGAAATGGGTCGCGTTGTTAATGACTTCGCCGTTAAAACCGCCGCTTTTATAACCGTTGGCATAGGACACATAGAGAAGCGTGTCTGCATTTGGTTTGAAGTTTAGGCCGATATTCCCTGATAGTCGTGTTGTCTTTAGGGTATTCTCGCCAATGGCCGCGCCGAGGTCATCACGGTTATTCAGTGCGCGTGTGCCGTCATCAAAAATATGAATACCTTGGCCACTGCCCTTAATGTTTTCATGGGTTAAACGTGCGCCGATAATTAGATTTAAGCGGTTGGTCAGGGTGATGTCATTATAACTGAAGAGGGCGGCTGTTTTACGTGTTTGCTCAATCGTGCTGAGCAAGCTTGTGGCGACACCCGTTGATGCCGGGGTGGAACCTGTACGCCCCGGTGCGCCGACATAGCGACATGTTCCGAGTAGGGTTTGCGTATCAAGTTGCCCACACCAGATAAGATAGTCCTGTTCAAAACTATCCGTTGAAAGATAGACGCCGCCCATAAGGTTGAGGCGGTCTGTTGTATATCCCAAACGTGTTTCTTGGCTCCATTGGCTGAAATCACGGTCATATGAGAGGTTTGCATTGAGGGACGCAACGCCGAATGGGGCTTGTGAACCGTCAAAGTCAAAACCATATTCTTGGTTATAGGCTTCAAATGCGGTTTGGGAATATAATGTGAAATTGTCCCATGTGTGGGTGATGTCTAGGGATGTGCCGTAAAATTCATTGTCCGTATCTTGGACACCTTGGGAACCGATTGAAATTTGATGTGTGTCGAGTGTCAGGGCGCTATTGCGGGGCGCGGCATTGACGCCGTTGTCTTCGGCGTAATGGGCCGAGAATAACACATCTGTTTGGGCGGAAGCTGTCCACGCTGCGAGGGCGCGAAGGGCAAATTCATCGCGTTTCCCGCCTGCGTCTTTTGGTGCGCTGTCGCCAGTTGTTGAGACGTTTTCAAGTACAGGGTCTTGGGAGAGATAGCGACCAGACAGGCGCATGGCGAGATCATCATTGACGGGCAGATTGAGGGCGCTTTGTAAACCAAAGCGTTTGAAATTACCTGCGTCGATTTGTACATATCCGCCGTGTGTGTTTTGAGGTTTGACCGAGATGAAATTTAATGCGCCTGCGGAGGCATTGCGACCATAAAGCGTGCCTTGTGGGCCTTTAAGAACTTCGACCCGTTGCAAATCAAACATGAGTGGGCTGGTTTGCACATTGGTGGCCATATACACACCGTCTACATATGTTGACGCCGCAGTTGGAGTGAGGGCTTGGTGGTCGACAGCGCCAATGCCGCGAATTTGAAAGGCAATCTGTGTGCCATTTGCGACCGCGGCTTGTACGCCTGCAAGATGTTGCACAAGGTCTTCTGCCCCGTCTAAAGCTGCATTTTTTAATGTTTCTCGGTCGAGCACAGAGAGGCTCATGCCAAGCTCTTGCGTTGATTGCTCTCGCTTTGTTGCTGTGACGATAATTTCGTCTTTTGCAGGTTGGGTTTGTGCAAAAGCGGGGGCGATAAAACCGAATGTTAAAACGGGGGGGAGTAACAAAGCGGTTAGGGTATTATAGCCAGTAAGCTTGGATAAAGCTGTGGTATTGAAATTAAAAAAATGGCTCATCGGAATACTCCTGCAGAGGTTTATTAAAATTTGCGTACGGAATATACGGATGCAGGGATGGGGGCAATTGTTTTCTCGTGTAGACGTACGTTATCCAACTTTTAGATGAAATTTTTGCGAGTGCGTAATACAAAACCTGTACTGATAAAAGGGGGAAGGTCGGTATTTGCACCTTGTACCCCACCGAGGTGAACACCTTAGCTTTTGCATGATTTTTGACTATAATAGTTCTCCTCCATGGCTGATATTACTCATAACAACCCGAAATTAAATCGTGATACGTTTAGTATTTAGCCTCATCATTAAGTGATCTCTTAAATTCAATTAGCGTTAAACTATTTGAGGTATAACAACAATATTATGAATTGAATGAGAGTGAGATATGTTTAACGAAAAATTTAAAAACCTTGGCCTTATTCTCCTGTCAGCAATTGTATTTGCGAGTTTGTCTTGTATCTCCGGTGAGGCAACTCTTTTATCAGCCTTTTATGGGGGGGCTATTGGCCTTGTCATCGCATTTGGCTTTCTGGCAACTCATCGCAATTTTTATGCCGAAATATGTTTTTTGATTGGGGTTGTCGCAGGCGGAACTCTAGCAACTTTCTCGGGGATGTCATTTGCGCCATTTGTATTATTTTGTATAGGTGGGGGCGTAATTGGTTATCTGGCCCCTAAATGGTGGGATGCACTCGCCTTATCATATTGGTTTTAGATCATGGATAGTTTGTAGGTGTGAGTGTCCGACCCGTTTGAACTTTGCGCGCATAATGTTAGGTCTTTTTGTAATAAACTCTCTCGAGTTTTCAGGCGATAAGCGCGGAATTCCAGACAATTTTAGTGGCTTCAAGTGTTGCTATTCGTTGTTGAAGGCTCACGCGAATTTAGTCTGCGCTTTTTAGTCTGCGCTTTTTAGTCTGCGCTTATGGGGTGACGACTTTAACACAGAAATAAATTTTTGGATTCGCGAGTGATTAAAGAATTTTTATCTCAATCGTGATGTGTTTTATGTCGAATTTTTCTGCTAAATACTCTCTTATAGTAGCGGTACTGATTTGCGAATTGGCGATGTGTATGTCTAGCATGATTATTGTATATTCTTGAGAAATTGACCATATGTGAATATTATCAATTTCGGTAATGTGTGGGAATTTTGTTTTTAAATCCGCCTTTATTGTCTCGGGATTTAAACGCTCTGGTGTACCCTCAAGCAAGATGTGGGCAGAGTGTTTCACTACATAATATGCACCGCGTAAGACGATGAGAGACACAAGCACTGACATAATCAGGTCTGCGGGCATCCATCCTGTGAGGATGATGACGATGGCGGCGCCAATTGCGGCGGCGGAGCCGAGAAGATCACCAAGCACATGCAAGACCGCGCTGCGAATGTTGAGGTTTTCTTTGTCTGCGCCCATGAGAATAATAAACACGATGATATTCACAACCAGGCCAAGCCCTGCGACGATTAGCATGGGTAGACCCATGACCTCTACAGGTTCGTTAAAGCGTTTTATGGCTTCGAGAATAATCCATATGGCGACGGCGAACAGGCTGAGGCCGTTGACGAAGGCGGCGAGTATGGCAAAGCGGTCATAGCCAAATGTATATCTGGCATTGGCTGGGCGCTGGCCGAGTTTAAAGCCAAACCATGCGAGGGTAAGGGCGGCGCAATCGGTCATCATATGACCTGCATCTGCGATCAGGGCGAGCGAGCCTGACACTATTCCGCCTATTACTTCGGCGACCATGAACAGGCCTGTTAAGATTGCCGCGAGCGCCATTCTGGTTTGGTTTTTTGCATTTACATTGTGATGGTGGGAGTGGCCCAATTCATGAGCATGGTCATGATCATGACCATGCTCATCATGCTTGGGCATATGGTTGTGTGAATGGTGGTTGTGATCGATTCCCATTCGTTCAGTATGCATGTATTTTTAGGGGAGGGAAGGGCGGAGAATATAGCGCTAAAAAACTCTTGACGTTGTAAGGCTTTCCCGTATTCTTGGATTACTCATTAAGACCAGTTGAGGGATAGGCCCTATGAAACTGGAGCAACCCACGAATTACGCCAAATGGTGATGTTCGGAAAGGTGCTAAGTCCTACGATGGTTTTAAACCTTCGACAGATGAGAAGAAGACAAAGTGTCTGAATCTATATCTGTCATTGGAAATACAAACTGTCTGTGGAGCGCACCGCAAAACAGGACTGTGCTATGGCGCGAGACGTAGAGCTATTATTAGGTGATCATGTGCTTGAGCATGGGGATATGCTTGAAGCTGATTTGGTGCAAGGTCGCTTATATGGCAAAGAGGGCGCACCTGTTATTCTCATTCCTGGGGGTATTTCTGCGTCGCGGTTTATTTGTGACGAGCCTGAAACAGGTCCGCAAGTTGGTTCGAATTGGTGGCCTGAACTTGTGCATGCTGGTGGTGCAATTGATCTTGATAAATTCCAAGTGCTTGGTCTCGACCTTGCGCCAAGTGGTACGAACGCGCACAAGCGTCTGACCATTACGACAAATGACCAAGCCAAGCGCATGGCGGCTTTGCTCGATCATTTGAATATACCCAAAGTACGCGCCATCATTGGCACGAGTTATGGCGGTATGGTGTCTTTGGCTTTTGCACAAAATTATGGCGAAAAAGTCGAACGCCTTTGCTTACTGGGGGCGGCGCATAGACCTTTTCCAATGGGGGTTGGCTTGCGCGGCATTCAGCGCAAAATTGTAGAATTCGGTCTCGAGGTCGGGCGTCCAGAAGAGGGTCTAAAACTGGCGCGGCAACTGGCCATGACAACATACCGTTCCCCCGAAGAGTTTACGCAACGGTTCAAAGGCACACCAACAGCGACGTCTCCATTTTGTTTTGATGTTGGTGATTATTTATCAGCGTGTGGGGATCGCTACCCTGCGGCTATGGCGGTTGAGCGGTTTATGGCACTGTCAGAATCGATTGATTTACATTGTGTTGACCCTGCGAAAATTACGACAGATACTTTATTGATTGCCACACGTTCGGATCAACTTGCGCCGCCATCAGAGATTCAGCTTCTTCATGACGGTCTTGCAGGGCCATCCGAGATGATCACAATTGATTCACTTTTTGGTCATGATTCCTTTCTGAAAGAAACGAAAACTCTTGCGCCCCTTCTTTCCCAATTTATTACAAAGGCTTCTCATGCCAAATAAATCCGTTAAAAATGCTACGATTTGTGTCTCGAGCGAGATTGGAAATGATGAAAATTTTGGTGCGGTGACGCCGCCGCTTTATCTGTCCTCAACTTATAAATTCGAGGGCTTTAATAAAATGGGGCTGTATGATTACGGGCGTAGCGGTAATCCAAACCGTGCTTCGCTCGCGTTGACAATTGCTAAAATGGAAGCAGGTGCGGGTGCAATTGTGACATCATCAGGCATGGCGGCGATTGATTTGGCACTAAACCTTGTGCCGCAAAATGGTTTGGTGATTGCGCCGCATGATTGTTATGGCGGTACACACCGTTTGCTTGAGGCGCGTCAAGCGCAGGGTCGGTTCCGTGTTGAATTTATCAATCAAAATAGTGAGCGTTCTGTCGAACGTGCCTTTGACGAAAAACCGTCTTTATTACTGATTGAAACGCCAAGTAATCCGTTAATGCGTGTCGTCGATGTTCAAGCGCTTGCGAAAGCGGCACACGGTGTTGGCGCTTTGGTTGTGTGTGACAATACTTTCCTTTCTCCTGCGCGTCAGCAACCTTTGAAACTGGGCGCGGATATTGTTGTGCATTCTTCGACGAAATATATAAATGGCCATAGCGATGTGGTTGGCGGTATTGTCATTGCCAAAGACGAAGCCATTGTTGAACAGCTTGAATGGTGGGCGAATTGTACGGGCGTGACGGGTGCGCCATTTGATAGTTATTTGACCTTGCGTGGTTTGCGTACATTATATGCGCGTCTGGACGTGCAAGAAGCCAATGCCCAAAAAATCGCAGAGTTTTTAGAGGCGCATGATGCGGTGGCGAAAATTTATTTCCCGGGTTTAAAATCTGACGCTGGCTACGCACTTGCTCAACGTCAACAATCAGGCCCCGGGGCAATGTTGAGCTTTGAGCTTGTTGGTGATATTTCACATGTTGAGAAATTTTTGACGGGAACGGACTTGTTTCAATTTGCGGAAAGCCTTGGGGGGACGGAGAGCCTTATCTGTCACCCTGCGACAATGACCCACCGCGCTATGCCCGAGGCTGCACGTAAAACGGCGGGGATTAAAGATACGCTTATTCGCCTGTCAGTGGGACTAGAACATATTGATGATCAATTGGCAGAACTTCGCCGATTATTTGCGAATATATCCGAGGGATAATAAAATGACTATACAAAAACCAAATACGCAACATGCGACAAACCTGCGCGTGAGTTTCGAATTTTTTCCTCCTAAAACGGATAAAATGCAGAAGAATTTATGGGCGAGTATACAGAAATTAGAAACGCTCCGTCCCGATTTTGTTTCGGTCACTTATGGCGCTGGCGGGTCGACCCGCGAACGCACCCATGAAACCGTTGCGAAAATAGCGAAAGAAACGCGTTTGAACGCGGCCGCGCATTTAACATGTGTTGGGTCTGAACGGGCTGAAATAGATGAAATTGCACAAGCGTATTGGGACGCAGGTGTGCGCCATATTGTTGCTTTGCGCGGTGATCCAGAGGGCGGCCTTGGTGCGGAATATACGCCGACGAAAAACGGGTATGCTTATGGTAGTGATCTGGTCACGGGGCTTCGCGATATTGCGCCGTTTGATGTGTCTGTAAGCGCCTATCCAGAACTACATCCCGAGAGTCAAAACTGGAGCGCGGAAATTGATAATTTAAAACGAAAAGTGGACGCAGGGGCCAGTCGCGTCATCACGCAATTTTTCTTTAATGCGGATACATTCCTGCGTTTTCAAGACAAGGTTATGGACGCAGGTATAGATATTCCGATTATCCCGGGTTTGATGTTACAGCCTAATTATAAGGGGCTGTGTCGCATGTCGAAAATGTGCAATATTTCTATACCTGATTGGTATCATGATTTATTTGCAGGGCTTGATGATGATCCGCAAACGCGTCAAATGTTGACAGCGACGACGGCGGCTGATCTGGCGCGTAAATTACAAAAAGGTGGCGTGCGGCGTTTTCATTTTTATACGCTGAACAAAGCTGACCTTGCCTTCATGGTTTGCAAATTTATTGGTATTCAACCGAAATAATTTTTTGTTACAAAAAAGCCCCCTCCGATCGGAGGGGGCTTTTTTTTGAGTGATTATTTTTAAGCGGCGTCATCAAGAGGGTGTTCGAGATGCGCGAGCATTTCTTTGGGAATGATTTGCCAGAACTTACCACGCTCAAGTTCCCATTCCGCGAGTAAGGCTTGCGAGAAGCGTGATTTTGTGTGTTCGACATGTTTTGCAATCAATTCTTTTAACTGGGTTTCCCAATAAGAACTTGAGAGACGTTGCCAGACGACATTGTCCGTGTTGACGGCTTTGTCAAACTCGTTTTTGGCGTCATAAATAAAGGCCATACCACCTGTCATGCCTGCGCCAAAATTGTCACCGACACTGCCGAGGATGACAACTGTACCGCCTGTCATATATTCACAGCCATTCGTGCCACAGCCTTCAATCACGGCGATAGCGCCAGAGTTTCTCACGGCAAATCTCTCGCCTGCACGACCTGCGGCCAAGAGTGTGCCAGAGGTTGCGCCGTATAGACATGTATTACCAATGATGGCACTGGCATGTGCGTCGATTTTGCATTGGCCTTGTGGGGCAAGGAAAATCTCTGCGCCCGATAGACCTTTGCCGACATAATCATTGGCGTCGCCGTCAACGATCAGGCGAAGTCCCTTCATGCCAAATGCGCCCAGTGACTGACCTGCCGAGCCACGTAGCCGCACGGTAAGCTGTCCATCGGGAAGGCCATCAACACCAAAGTTTTTGTAAATCTCGGACGATGAACGTGTCCCCACTGCGCGTTGTGTATTGTGCACAGAATAGGTAAGCTCGGTTTTCTCGCCAAGCTCAAATACTTGTGTGCCGTCATTGAGAATTTGTTCATCAAGGCTCGCAGGGACTTCGTTACGAAGATGACGTGTGTCTTTGACAGGGCGTGTATCAACACGCGCAAGGACTGCGTTCAAGTCCAGATCATCAAGATGTTCTGCACCGCGACTTGTTTGTGACAAAAGATCAGAACGGCCAATGACTTCGCTTAGGGATGTCATGCCGAGCTCTGCCAAAATTTCACGCACTTCTTCGGCCATAAAGGTTATCAAATTAATGACATGTTCAGGCTTGCCTGCGAATTTTTTACGCAGATCATCGTCTTGGGTGCAAATGCCAACAGGACAAGTATTGCTGTGGCATTGGCGAACGATTAAACACCCAAGAGCGACCAAAGCAAGCGTGCCGATGCCGTATTCTTCGGCGCCTAACATGGCGGCGATCACAATGTCGCGGCCTGTTTTTAACCCACCATCTGTACGCAAGGTAATTTGGTCACGTAGATTGTTAAGGGTGAGGATTTGTTGCACTTCGGAGAGGCCAAGTTCCCACGGGGAACCTGCGTATTTCATGCTTGTATACGGGGTTGCGCCCGTACCGCCATTGTGACCCGCTATTAAAATAATATCGGCTTTGGCCTTGGCAACACCAGCCGCAATCGTACCAATGCCTGCACTGGCGACAAGTTTTACCGCAACGCGTGCTCGTGGATTAATCTGTTTGAGATCATAGATAAGCTGCGCCAAATCTTCGATAGAATAAATGTCATGATGGGGCGGTGGGCTAATCAGTGTCACGCCCGGTGTTGCGTGCCGAAGTTTAGCAATCATTTCCGTGACTTTAAAGCCCGGCAATTGCCCGCCTTCACCCGGTTTTGCACCTTGGGCAACCTTGATTTCGATCTCGCGGCATTGGTTGAGATATTCAGCCGTGACGCCGAAACGTCCAGACGCAACTTGCTTAACTGCGGAATTGGGGTTGTCACCATTTGGCAATGTCACATAACGCGAACGGTCTTCACCGCCTTCGCCTGACACGGATTTTGCGCCAATACGGTTCATGGCAATGTTAAGCGTACCGTGGGCTTCTGGCGACAAAGCGCCTAAAGACATGCCCGGTGTACAAAACCGTTTACGGATTTCATTGACGTTTTCAACAAGGTGTAACGGGATTGGTTTCGCGGCAGATTTGAAATCCAAAAGATCACGAATTTGGATCGGGTCTTTGGCATGCATATATGCAGAAAACTCTTTGTAACGTGCGTAATCACCTTCGCGAACCGCGCTTTGTAAAAGTTGCATCATCTGCGCGTCATAGGCATGGCGTTCGCTTTTSGCGCGGACACGGTAAAAACCACCAATCGGRAGSGTGCCAACTTCRTGGGCAAAGGCYGCGCGGTGATTTTCAAGAATTTTCTTTTCAATMCCAGACCAACCRATACCTGAAATRCGTGAGGTCATGCCGGGGAAATGTTCATCGACAAGTGAGCGGGAAAGRCCAAGRGCTTCGAAATTATTACCGCCTCGGAAAGACGARATTACGGAAATGCCGAGCTTGGAAATAATYTTTAAYAAGCCTTGCTCGATACCRTKTTTGTAATTGCTAATGGCCGTTTCAATRTCTGSTTTYAACAAGCCGCGACTGACACGRTCGGTAATGGTTTCTTGGGTYAAATAGGCGTTAATWGCMGTTGCCCCTGCGCCGATMAGGACGGCGAAATAATGGGTATCCATACATTCGCTTGAGCGGACAATAATGGAACAAGACGARCGTAGTCCTTGGTTRACAAGATGTGTATGCACACCGCCCATGCAAAGGATAATTGGTGCACCTGCGCGGGTAGCACTTTGGTGCTCGTCTGTCAGGACGATGGTTTCAATACCTGCGCGGACCGCGTGTTCGGCTTGTTTTTTGATATTTTTCAAAAGGGACTTTAGTGCATGACCGCGACGTGCGCCCGATTTTGGTAAATCAAATGTACAATCGATTTCTACGCAGTTTTCGCCGACCATGTCTATATAGCGTTTATACATGCCATTGGTCAGAACAGGGCTTTCTAGCACATACATTTCGTCGCTTGGATCAACCTTTTCTGCGAGGATGTTTCGTAGATTTCTAAATCGTGTTTTTAATCCCATCACTCGTGTTTCACGTAATGGATCAATAGGGGGATTGGTGACTTGGCTAAATCTTTGCCTAAAGAAATGCGAGAGGGGACGGTAAACATCTGATAATACGGCCAGTGGTGTATCGTCGCCCATAGAGCCTATGCCTTCTTTGCCTGTCTCGCTGAGAGAGGGGAGGATAAGGCGCAATTCTTCGAGTGTTTGGCCAACTGCGATTTGGCGACGGGTTAATTCGTCTCTTGAGAAATTTGCTTTTGGCTCTGGRCCTGASAGGGTTTCGTCCAGATTTTTAATGCCTTTAATCCATTCCCCATATGGTTTGGCGTCAGMGAGYTTGTCGAGGATTTCGTCKGTGTCGTAAAAYTCGCCAGCTTCTAAATCAATGGCGATCAGGCGGCCGGGTTTAATGGCACCTTTTTGWATAATAGTRGACTCGTCCATYGGRCATGTACCGATTTCAGAYCCTACGGCTAAAATACCGTCATTGTTGAGGGCAAARCGTAGMGGGCGTAGTCCAGAACGGTCWAGGCCAGCCATGACCCATCTTCCGTCAAAGGCAACAAGGGCGGCKGGGCCGTCCCATGGTTCCATAACCGCGTTRCAATATTCGTAAAAATGACGCCATTTTTCGGGCATTAAATCGCCRCGTTTTGAATAGGCYTCTGGGACAAGAAGYGTTTTGGCRAGCGGTGCAGASCGACCTGCGCGCACTAATAATTCAAATACGGAATCAAGGGCCGCRCTGTCTGAKGAGCCTTTTTGGATGAYAGGTTTCACGTCTTCGGAACGTTTGCCAAATGTATGAGAWGCCATTTTGATTTCATGGCTTTTCATGAAATTYGTATTGGCTTTGRCKGTGTTRATTTCGCCGTTATGGGCGATCATCCGAAAGGGTTGCGCGAGCCACCATTGGGGGAATGTWTTGGTTGAATAGCGTTGGTGATACAGGGCTGCGCGAGAGACAAAACGTTTGTCTTGTAGATCAGGATAAAAGGCATCGATATCTTCGGCCAAGAACATACCTTTATACGCGATGGTTTTTCCAGAAAGAGAACAGACATAAAAGCTTGGAATGGCCGCAGCGATTGCGCGTTTTTCAATACGTCTACGGACGATATAAAGTTCACGTTCGAGCTTGTCTGTGTCATAGGATTTTGGGGCGCGGAACATCACTTGTTCAATGGCGGGGCGGGTGTCGATGGCTTTGCGGCCAATGACATCAACATTGATAGGGACTTGGCGCCAGCCATACAGATAAAAACCACCACGGAGAAGTTCTGATTCTACGATTGTGCGGGCCGCGTCTTGGGCGTCATAATCTGTGCGCGGTAAAAAAATCATGCCGATTGCGATTTTATGGCTTGTCGGTTTATGGCCCGTGAATTCGATTTGTGCTTTGAAAAAGTCGCGGGGAATGTCGAGCAAAATACCTGCGCCGTCACCCGTTTTTCCGTCGGCGTCTACGGCCCCCCTGTGCCAGACGTTTTTCAAAGCTTGCAAGGCCATTTCCACGACTTCGCGTCGGGCTGTGCCGTCTGTGCTGGCGACGAGGCCAACACCACAGGCATCATGTTCGTCTTCGGGATTGTACGCACCTGCAGCGATGAGGGCGTCTCTTTGTGTTTCGTATTGTGATTTCCAGTTTTCCATAATTTTAACTCTTATTCCGCTGCAAGTGTCAGGACTTGCGCGCTTAAATATTTATGCATAGCCATTGCCGCGTCGCGGCCTTCTTTGATGGCCCAAACGACGAGGCTTGCGCCACGAACAATGTCGCCAGCGGCATACACGCCTTCGATACTGGTTTCAAACCGTGTTGGATGTGCCTTGACTGTCTTCCAACGGGTGAGCGTTAATTCTGGGGCAAGTATGTGCATATCTTCGGGGGTAAAGCCAAGGGCTTGGATAACCAAATCGGCTTGCATATCGAAATCTGCGCCTTCAACAGTCGAGAAACTTTGGCGTCCAGAGGCATCTCTTTGGCCAAGGCGCATACGCGCAGTACGCACAGCACTCACCTTGCCATTTTTGTCGTGAATTGATTTTGGTGCGGCGAGCCATTCGAAATGTACGCCTTCTTCTTTGGCATTTTTGGTTTCGCGAACACTGCCGGGCATGTTGGTTTCGTCGCGGCGATACATACAGGATACAGATTTAGCGCCTTCACGAATAGCGGTACGGACGCAATCCATTGCCGTGTCACCGCCGCCAATCACAACCACATGTTTGTCTTTTGCCGTTTCCATTTTAACCGTGTCGCCAAGGCCGCGTTTGTTGGACGCGATAAGATAAGGCAGAGCTTCGATCACGCCGTCTGCACCACATCCAGGTATTGCAAGGTTTCTTGCATTATACACACCTGTGGAAAGTAATATCGCTTGATGCTTGGTTTGTAGATCAGCAAAGCTAATGTCTTTGCCAATGTCTGTGTTGAGGACAAATGTAATGCCGCCGTCTTCGAGGCGTTTCACGCGACGTTCTACGATGGTTTTTTCGAGTTTGAAATTTGGGATGCCGTAGACAAGCAAGCCGCCTGCGCGGTCATGGCGGTCATAGATGGTAACTTGCCATCCTTGTTCACGTAGCATTTCTGCGGCGGCAAGTCCCGCTGGGCCTGCGCCGATAATGCCAACGGAAAGCGCGCGCTCTTCGAGGACATTTAGGGGTTTTACCCAGCCCTCTTCCCACGCCGTATCAGTTAAATATTTCTCGACTGCGCCGATTGTGACCGTGCCGTGACCAGACTGTTCAATGACACAAGAGCCTTCACACAGTCTGTCTTGTGGGCAAATACGGCCACAAATTTCTGGCATATTATTTGTGGCGGCGGATGTGTTATACGCGCTTTCCAATTCACCTTCTGCGGTCAGCATAAGCCAGTCTGGAATATTGTTTTGCAATGGGCAGGCGCTAATACAAAAGGGAACGCCGCATTGGGAACAGCGAGAGGCTTGCTCATTGGCTTTTTCTTTGAGGAATTCTCCGTAAATTTCAGAGAAATCTGTGCGCCGTTTGTCTGCCTCGCGTTTGTCTGGCATTTTGGCGTCTATATCTACGAATTTGAGCATTTTGTTGGTCATCATCTTTTCCGTGTCTGTCTGAGTGTGTTCATGTCTAAAAAGTTATGGTGTATTGAATATTGATTATCCGTCATTCTTCAAAAAATATTGGTAAGCAGGGTTGTTGGTTTCTTCGCGCATGGCGAAACCCGTTTTTCGCAAACTGGCTTCAAGTGCGCTTGCGTCATTATTGGGGATTTGAAATCCGCAAAGCACTTGCGATGTTGACGCGCCATGATTGCGGTAATGGAAGAGGGAGATATTCCAGTCCCCGTTTAAGGTTGTAAGGAAATCTCTCAATGCACCTGGTCGCTCTGGAAATTCAAAACTATAAATCCGTTCAGGAGTGCGCCCTGATGCCCGTCCACCCACCATGTGACGCAGATGGTCTTTGGCGAGTGGATTGTCGCTTAAATCGGTGACTTCAATGTCTTGGCTTTGAAGCTTGGCAATAATGTTTTTGCCTTCTTCAACTGATTTTATTTTTACGCCGACAAGAACATGGGCGCTGTGTTGATCGGCGTAGCGGTAGTTAAATTCGCTGACGGCGTGTTCTCCGAGGGCTTGGCAAAATTGTAAGAATGCACCGGGACGTTCGGGCAGGGTCGCCGCCAAAAGAATTTCACCGCCAGCGCCAAGTTCGGCACGTTCCACCATATAGCCAATGCGGTCGAAATTGACATTGGCGCCTGTGACGATTGCTATACAGGGGCCTTTGTGAGTATTCGCGTCATGTGTATTTCCCCTAGGTGCTTTGCCTTGGCGTATATGTTTTAAAAGACCAGCAAGGGCAAGCGCTCCTGCGGGTTCGACGACTGTACGTGTTTGTTCGAAAATATCACGCGCACTTGCACAAATTTCGTCATTGCTGACAAGTACTGTTTCGGGGTCAATCGCTTGAGCAATTTTCAATGTTGTTGTGCCGATCAATTTTACGGCGACGCCATCTGCGAAACCGTCAATGGAATTTAGCGGCGTCGGCACACCTTTTTCAAGGGATGTTTTTAGGGTTGTTGATCCTTCGGGTTCAACGGCGATGATGCGTGTGCTCGGGCTATGGGTACGTAGATATGCGCCGATGCCAGAAATCAGACCGCCGCCGCCAACACTAATATAGACCGCCGCAGGAGGGGTATCGCCGCATTGGTCAAGAATTTCTTTGCCGATTGTGCCTTGGCCCGCAATGACGTCAATCTCATCAAATGGATGAATAAATACCGCGCCAGTGTTTTTGGCAAATTGTAGAGCGGCTTCGCAGGCGGCGTCATAATTATCGCCAACGAGTTGGATTTTTGCACCTTTGGCCGTGACCGCTTTTGTTTTGATTGGCGGTGTGGTGATTGGCATAAATATAGTGGCTTGCGTACCGTAATATTTTGCGGCTTGGGCTATGCCTTGTGCGTGATTGCCTGCACTGGCCGCGACAACGCCGCGTGCGCGTTCTTTGGGGCTAAGTTTCGCAATGCGGTTGGCCGCGCCACGGATTTTAAACGAGAAGACAGATTGCAAATCTTCGCGCTTTAAATAAATGTTTGTGTTGAGTTCGCCAGAAAGAATGTCTGCTCTTTCCAGAGCCGTGACTTTGGCCAAGTCATAGACATTGGCCAAGTCGGTCTGTTCAGCAATGCTTCTCAGGTCGCATTCTATAGTGGGGGAGGGTGCTCGCATGGTTAAGTGATGTGGGCCGCGACCCACTCCCCCACTTCTAGGGTTGAAAGCGTACCGCCAATATCAGCGGTTGTTTGACGCGCGTCAAGCGCCGCAGTGACGGCTGTTTCCATGGCAATTGCTTCGGCTTCGAGACCGAAAGATGTGCGGAGCATCCACGTGGCAGACAGTATCATGGCGATGGGGTTGGCTTTGCCTTGTCCTGCAATATCAGGTGCACTGCCGTGAATAGGTTCATACATGCCGAGGCGACCATTGCCAAGACGCCCATTGCCAAGACTGGCAGACGGAATAACGCCCATTGACCCACACAGCATTGCCGCTTCGTCGGTCAAGATATCGCCGAACATGTTTTCGGTCAGGATCACGTCAAAGTCTTTGCCGCGTGAAAGCATATGCATGGCCATTGCGTCAACAAGCGTATGTTCTAGTTCTACGTCTTGATAATCTTGGTGGACACGAATGACAACTTCACGCCACAGGCGAGAGGTTTCTAATACGTTGGATTTGTCGACACTGGTGACTTTGTTTTTACGTGTGCGTGCCATTTCAAAAGCGCGAATGGCGATGCGTTCAACTTCTGCTTCGCTATAGCGGCATTCGTCATAAGCACCGTTTTCGTCACGGCCTTTGTCGCCAAAGTAAATCCCGCCCGTAAGTTCACGCATGATGACGAAATCTACGTCTTCAAGGTAAGCCGCTTTGATCGGTGAAGCTTCGATAAGGGAGGATTGTGGTTTGGCAGGGCGGACATTGGCATAAAGTTGCAATGTCTTACGCAAAGGGAGAAGGCCGCCAAGTTCTGGACGGTCAACACCCTCGAGGTGATCCCATTTCGGGCCGCCGACAGCGCCGAGGAGGATGGCTTCGGTTTTTTGTGCACTGGCAAGTGTTTCCGCAGGCAGAGGTGTACCTTTGACATCAATAGCAATGCCGCCGAGATGGTGCTCTTCAATCTCTAGGGTGTGGTCAAATTTTGTTGCGACTGCGTTTAGAACTTTGAGTGCAGCTTCGCCGATTTCCGGGCCAATGCCGTCGCCGGGGAGATATGTGAAATTAATATTCATTATAGTGAAGCCTCATATTCAGAAATTGCGTCTTTTTGGTCGTCGAGATAGTCCATTTCATCAATGCCGTTCATCAAACAATGACGTGAAAATGGGTCAATTTTAAAAGGATATGTGCCGCCGTTTTTTGGCAGGCGGACTTCACATTTTTCCAAATCAATGCTGACATCTTCATGGGGGTGATCCAAAAGCCATTGATGGGCGCTTGCTTCGATCACGATTGGCAGAAGGCCATTTTTGAGCGAGTTCGCATGAAAAATATCTGCGATTTCACTGCTGATCACAGCGCGAAAACCATAATCGGTAAGTGCCCACGGCGCATGTTCGCGTGATGATCCACAGCCGAAATTATGTCCCGCAACAAGGATTTGGCATTCTTTGGCACTGTCCGTATTGAGGATATGATCGGTATCGCTGCCGTCTTTATTATAACGCCAATCATTGAAGGCAAGCTTGCCGAGGCCTTTGCGGTCAGTAACCGTGAGGAAACGGGCAGGGATGATTTGGTCCGTATCGATATTGGTCATGGACAGTACCAATGTTTTCGAATTTATGTGTGTGATAGGATCGAAACTCATGCCGCATCTCCTTGCAGAACATTTCCTATATTTACAGAGCGTGGATCGGTGACGACACCTGTGACCGCGCTTGCGGCGGCGGTTGCAGGGGAGGCAAGCACTGTGCGTACGCCGGGGCCTTGGCGTCCTGCGAAATTACGGTTGGAGGTCGAGACGATAAGTTGTCCCGGTGCGCCAATATCGCCGTTCATACCGATGCACATGGAACAGCCCGGTTCGCGCCATTCTGCGCCTGCCTTGATGAAAATGTCGTGTAGCCCTTCGGCTTCGGCTTGTTTTTTGATGACTTCTGACCCAGCGACAATAACTGTGCGTACGGTCTTGGCCACTTTTTGACCTTTGAGGTATTGGGCCGCGACGCGTAAATCGATAAGACGGGAATTTGTACATGACCCGATAAACACCATATCGACTTTAAGGCCAGTCATTGTTTTTCCTGCTTCGACCTGCATATAGGCAAGCGCGTTTTCCTCAGCCTCGTCCGTGGCTTTGGGAATAAGTGCGTCTATTGGCATGGCCATGCCCGGATGAGTGCCATAAGTGACCATAGGGACAATGTCTTCGGCGATCAGTGTGACGCTCTTGTCATATGAACAGTCTTCGTCTGAACACAAAGAAAGCCAGTCTGCACAGGCGGCGGTAAAGGCTTCGCCCTTTGGTGTGTATTCACGGTTTTTTAGATAATCAAATGTGGTTTGATCTGGAGAGATAAGGCCTGCGCGTGCACCCGCTTCGATGGACATATTACAAACAGTCATACGTTCGTCCATGCTCATGGTGTCAAAACATTCACCGATATATTCGAGCACATAACCTGTGCCGCCGCCAACACCGATTTTGGCGATGATGGCAAGGATAATATCTTTGGCACTTACGTCATCCGACACTTGGCCTTTTACATGGATACGCATGCTTTTTGATTTTCGCATAAGAATACACTGAGTGGCAAGCACATGGCCCACTTGGGTCGTGCCAATGCCGAAGGCGAGCGCGCCAAATGCACCGTGTGTCGAAGTATGGCTATCGCCGCAGACAATGGTCATGCCCGGACGGGTCGCGCCAAGTTCTGGCCCCATGACATGGACAATGCCTCGGTTGGGGCTGTCCCACCCATGTACGGTAATGCCGTGGGCTTTGGTATTGGCAAGGAGTGTGTTGACTTGTTTCTCGGCTTGGGCCGTGACGTATTGCGGTTTGCCATCTGTGTCAAAAATCGTCGGTGTGGAATGGTCGATTGTGGCGAGGGTTTTGTGTGGGTTTTTCACCTTTAGCCCGCGTTCAAACAACACGTCAAAAGCCTGCGGACTTGTGACTTCGTGGATAAGGTGCAAGTCGATATAGAGTGTCGCAGGGTTAACTGTGCTCTCTTTTGACACGACGTGTCTTTCCCAAATTTTGTCAAATAATGATTGTTTCATAAGTGTTGGTCTTAATGCTGTGCTGCGATTTTTTGTTGGTCGTTTCCGATGCGAGAGGCTTGGCGTTCAATACGGTTGATGACGTCAAGATAGGCGCGTGCGGCGGCGAGGATTGTATCGGTAGATGCACCGCGTCCATGATAGCTTTCAAATTTGGTGCTGACACGCACATCGGCTTCGGCCATGGCGTCTTCGCCTTCGGTAACACTGCGTACGCTAAAATTATCCAAATGGAAATCATGGCCAGTCAGTGCGTTCAGGCAGAGGAATACGGCGTTTACAGGGCCAGAGGCTGCTTTGCTGCCTTTGACATTGCGCCCGTCATCATGGGTAAGCGAGATGGTAGCTTCGGGAGACGCGCTCTCATTTGACCCTGCGGATACATAAAGACTGTCAATTGACCATGGGCCAGTACTGCTAATCGCTTCGCCCAGAATTAGGGCTTCGATATCTGCGTCAAAGACTTCGCGTTTGGTATCTGCCAAGGTTTTGAAATCAACAAATACGGATTGCAATTGGTTGTCTGATAAAGTGAAGCCAAGTTTTTCGGCGCGGTGCTTGAGGGCGGCACGGCCAGAATGTTTGCCAAGGATAAGCGTGTCTGGTGACAGGCCGATATCTTCGGGTTTCATGATTTCATATGTTTCGCGGTTAGCCAACATGCCGTGTTGGTGAATGCCGCTTTCATGTGCGAATGCATTTTTTCCGACAATGGCTTTGTTGCGTGCAACTGCATTCCCTGTAATCGAGGCAAGCATTTTCGAGACCATATTAATGCGCTTAGTATTGATACGTGTCTCTAAATGATAGAAATCATGACGGGTACGCAATGCCATTGTGACTTCTTCGAGGGCGCAATTACCTGCGCGTTCACCAATGCCGTTCATGGCACATTCGATTTGCCGCGCGCCACCGCGCACTGCGGCGAGGGAGTTGGCAACGGCAAGGCCAAGATCATCATGACAATGGGCCGAGAAAATTGCTTTGTCTGCGCCGCTGATTTCTGTCGTTAAAAACTGGAACAGATTTTGTATTTCTTCGGGCGTGGTATAGCCAACCGTATCGGGAATATTGATGGTGCGTGCACCCGCGGCGATTGCGGCTTCGGTCACAGCTTTCAGATAATCGCGTTCGGTACGGATTGCGTCTTCGGCGGAAAACTCCACATCGTCTGTGTATTCAAGGGCGAGGTTAATGCCTTTGATTGCGCGGTCAATCACTTCGTTTTTGCTCATTTTCAGTTTAAACTCGCGGTGCAAAGGTGAGGTAGCAATGAAGACATGAATACGTGAATGTTTAGCAGGGGCAACGGCTTCACCTGCCGCGCGGATGTCGCTAGAATTACAACGGGCAAGGGAACAGATTGTTGTATCCGTTATTTCTTGGGCAATTTTTTGCACGGCTGCAAAATCACCCGGCGAGGCAATGGCGAAACCTGCTTCAATAATGTCGACACCAAGTTCCGAGAGGGCGCGTGCCATGCGGAGTTTCTGACCACCGTCCATAGAAAAGCCCGGCGCTTGCTCGCCGTCGCGTAATGTTGTGTCGAAAATTTTTACGTGGGAAGTCATGCTCGCTCCGCGTGTTTACGTCTACCGACTTTCTCGGCGGAGACGACGTTGTAAAGGCGTTCTAATTGCTTGCACAAAGTGTCGAGATTACGTGGCCCACCAAGGTCTTCGATTTGGACAAGCAAATCAAAATCACCATCAACACGTTGCGTACAATGCACGTCACGATAATCATAGCCACGGCGTTCAATCGTGCCGAGCGTACGCAGGAGCGTACCAGATACGTCATGGAGAACCACTTTCAGTTTTCCACTTACGCCAGAACGTTCAAAAGTTTTATCAGCTTGTAATGTGCTCATCTTATCTCTCCATCATATCTGCGTTGGAACGGCCTGGGGGGACGAGGGGCCAGACGTTTTCGGCTTGATCGATTTTTACGTGCATCAGGATAGGGCCTTTATGGGCGAGAAGTTTCTCGATACCTGCGGTAACCTCTGATCCTTTGGTGACAGTGAATGCGTCGATTTGGAAGGCGCGCGCAAGGACTGCAAAATCTGGGTTGTCGTATAGATGTACTTCGGAATAGTTTTCTTCAAAGAAGACTTCTTGCCATTGGCGTACCATGCCGAGCGCGCCATTATCCAATAAGACAATTTTCAATGGTATTTTGTAACGGTTAAGGGTCGCAAGCTCTTGAATATTCATCATGATCGAACCATCACCTGTCACGGTGATTACGGTACGGTCTGGACAGGCGAGTTGTGCGCCTAGGCCTGCGGGAATGCCAAAGCCCATCGTGCCGAGGCCGCCAGATGTGATATGGTCTTTTGGGTCATCAAAATAACAATGTTGCGCTACCCACATTTGATGCTGGCCTACATCACAGGTGATGATGGCATTTTCAGGGGCGTGACGGGTAAGGTCGTGCAAAAGTTTTGGTGCGTAGACGCCTTCGCTTTTGATATTTTTGACGGGCGTATCATAATCCCATTCGTATTGGTCACGACGACCAAGGCACAAATCTTGCCAGTCTTGGATGTCGAGTTTTCCAGGGTTTAGCGCGGCGAGGTTTTTCTTTAAACTACCGTCAATACCGATATTGGCTTTGCGGAGTTTGTTGATTTCGGCCACGTCAATATCCATATGGATGATTTTTGCGTGTGGCGCGAATGTATCAAGCTTGCCAGTGGCGCGGTCATCAAAACGTGCGCCAGCGACGATCAATACATCTGCTTCTTGGACAGCGTAATTGGCGGCCTTAAGGCCATGCATGCCGAGCATGCCAAGGAAATTTGGATGGTCGGACGGCAGTGCGCCAAGACCTTTAAGTGTTGAGACAACAGGGATTTGTGTGCGCTCTACAAGAGCGCGGAGTTCGTGTACGCCGTCACCTTGGGCAATGCCGCCACCTATGTAAAATAATGGTTTTTTGGCCGAACGGATAAGCTCTTCTGCGGCAGCTAAATTTTTGGCCGTACCCATTTCAGGTTTCACTTTTGGATAAGGTCTCCAGCGGTGACGCTCTGTGGTAATCGCGTTGGCCACGTCTTTGGGAAAGTCGATGAGGACAGGGCCGGGACGACCTTCGGAGGCAATGTAATAGGCTTCTTCGATGAGACCCGGAATATCGGCAGGGTCACGCACGATATAGCTATGTTTGACGATTGGCAAAGTGATGCCGAAAATATCAACTTCTTGGAAGGCATCTGTACCCATTAAATCAGACGGAACTTGGCCTGTAATGGCAACGAGAGGCACACTGTCAAGATATGCATCCGCAATACCTGTCACGAGGTTTGTTGCCCCCGGGCCAGATGTTGCGAGGCATGTGCCGACACGACCCGTGGCCCGCGCATAACCGATAGCGGCAATGGCGGAACCCTGTTCGTGACGGCTCAAGATATGTTTTATGCCAGAGCCGACGAGTGCATCATAGACAGGCATAATGGCCCCACCCGGATAGCCGAATATCACATCCACGCCTTGGACTTTAAGTGAGTCGAGCAAAAGCTTGGCACCTGAAAGGGCGGGATGTTTGTTTTCATCTGTTGGGGTAGGGTGTGTAGACATGATTAGTTCTTATCTTTATCGATGATTTTGTTGGCACTGATCCACGGCATCATTTCGCGGAGTTTTCCGCCAACGATTTCGATTTGATGTGCTTCCATATTGCGACGACGTGCCGTCATGCTTGGGTAGCCAAGTGCGCCTTCTTGAATGAAGTTTTTCGCGTATTCGCCGTTTTGAATGTTTTTCAAAGCGGTACGCATTGCACGACGGGATTCTTCGTTGATCACCGCTTCGCCTGTTGTGTATTCTCCGTACTCTGCATTGTTAGAGATAGAGTAATTCATATTGGCAATGCCGCCTTCATACATAAGGTCAACGATAAGTTTTAGCTCGTGCATGCATTCGAAATAGGCAAGTTCTGGCGCGTAGCCAGCTTCGACCAATGTTTCGAAACCCATTTTCACAAGCTCAACCGCGCCGCCGCAAAGTACGGCTTGCTCGCCAAACAGATCCGTTTCTGTTTCGTCTTTGAAGGTTGTATGGATGATGGCAGTACGACCGCCGCCAATGGCAGAGGCGTATGATTTTGCAAGCTCAATGGCAAAGCCAGAGTTTGCGTCTTGGGCAACTGCGATCAAATCGGGAATGCCGCGGCCTTCGACAAATTCGTTACGCACAGTATGACCTGGTGCTTTTGGGGCAATCATGATCACGTCAAGATCACGACGTGGTACGACTTGACCATAGTGAATGGCAAAACCATGACCAAAGGCAATGGCTGCGCCTTCTTTGATATTTGGTTCAATGTCTTCGCGGTAAATTTTTGCTTGATATTCATCAGGTGCAAGTACCATGACAACGTCTGCGCCTTTTACGGCTTCGGCAGGTGTCGTAACGGTGAGGCCTTGAGCAATGACTTTCTTGCGTGTTGCAGAACCCTCGGGAAGGCCGACAATAACGTCAACACCGCTGTCATTTAGGTTAAGTGCATGGGCATGACCTTGGGAACCAAAGCCGATAATGCAGACTTTTTTGCTTTTTATGATCGAGAGATCACAATCTTTATCATAGGAAATTTGTAAGCTCATTATGTATCCTTCTCTTGAGCAAATGGAAAACTTGTTAACGCCCCTTTTGAGGCAGATCCGACAAGGGCCGCATATTTTGCATATGCGCCCGTTGGGTATTTAGGTTTAGGCGGTGTCCAGTTTTTGGCACGCGCTTTTAAATCAGCAGCGACATTGATGATACGTTCTTCAACGTCAATGCTGATAATGTCACCATTTTGTACAAATGCGATGGGGCCGCCGTGGGCGGCTTCGGGGGCAATGTGACCGATCACGAAACCATAGGAAGCGCCAGAGAAACGGCCATCTGTGATCAGGGCGACATGATCGATGAGTTCTTGTCCAACAAGCGCCGCTGTTACGGCGAGCATTTCGCGCATACCCGGTCCGCCACATGGGCCTTCATTACGGATGATAACAACATCGCCTTTTTGAATGCCATTGGCTTCGACCACTGCGAAACATTCTTCTTCGCTTTCAAAGACACGGGCAGGGCCTGTGAACTTTAGTGCGCCGTGACCCGCGAGTTTAACAACACAGCCTTCGGGGGCCATGTCCCCATAAAGAATGCCGTAGCCGCCGCGTGATTTTACGGGATTGTCAAAATCGCGGACAACCAATTGGCCTTCGGTTTCATTGTCTGTGCCGATAGCTTCAAATAGGCTTTGGCCTGTAATGGTGGGGTTGTCTTTGATACGCCCTGCGGCGATTAAGCGTTGTCCCACAAGGGCCGAGCCGCCTGCGATATAGAGGTCTTTGGCCATGTATTGACCCCCGGGTTTTAGATCGCCGATAACAGGTGTGTTTCGTGAAATTTCATCAAAAATATCAATGTTGAAATCTACGCCTGCCTCTTGGGCAATGGCCAGTAAGTGCAAGATTGCATTTGTGGAGGCGGCGGTGGTTGTCATCGCCGTTACCGCATTACGCAAAGATGTTTGCGTGATGATGTCACGTGGCAAGCGTTGATGGGTGACGGCGTCGACGACGAGTTCACCTGCTTCGAAAGCTGCTGTGTTTTTGTCATCGACCGTCGCAGGGATATCATTTGTACCCATTGGCGATATGCCGAGGAAGGTCATGGCCATAGCCATGGAATTGGCCGTGAATTGACCACCACATGCACCTGCGCCGGGGCAGGCGGCTTTTTCAATTTCGTCAAGTTCCTGTGCGTCGATAATGCCAGAGGCTTGCGCGCCCACGGCTTCGAAAACGTCTTGGACGGAAAGGTCTTTGCCTTTGTGATTGCCGGGCATAATGGAACCGCCGTAAAGGACAACTCCGGGAACGTTCATACGTGCCAAGGCCATTGCAGCGGCAGGAATGGTTTTGTCACAGCCGACGAGGATAATGACACCGTCAAGAGAGTGTCCGCGTACGGCAAGTTCTATACTGTCGCAAATAACTTCGCGTGACATGAGGCTGGCGCGCATGCCTTCTGACCCCATTGTAATGCCGTCGGATATTGCAATCGCGTTGAAGTCAACGGGGAAGCCTCCTGCGGCGCGAATACCTGCGCGGACAGGCACGGCAAGCTTATCAAGGTTCATATTACACGGGCCCATATTGGTCCATGTGTTGAAAACGGCAATGATGGGTTTTTCAAAGTCTTCGTCTGTCATGCCTGCGGCACGTAACATTGCACGTGCTGGTGCGCGAGACGTTCCTTTGACAATTGCATCACTTATTTTGTTGGTCATTGTACATTCCCTGTCGCGCTATGCGCTCCACGCCTCTTGTTGTTACATTCCCTGTCACGCTTACGCGCTCCACGTCTTTTTTACATTCCCTGTCGCGCTTGCGCGCTCCACGCCTCTTGTTAATTTTCCCTTCAAGCTTTCCTCTTCGCGTCCTGAGCGTTGCGAGGAAGTGCCCTTGGGTACTTCTTGTTAGTTACATTCCTTGTCGCACTTGCGTTCTAGGACTGTTGTGTTTCTTCCATAAAAAAACCCGCTCATATTAGGAAGCGGGTGGTTTCGTACATTTGTCTTAACCCGCTCTAATCCTTGACCTCAATGAGTACCACATTCACCACGAGGTGAATTTTACCCACAAGAATAGCGTTCACAGACACAGGTGTTGTGTTGATTGACGCTATTGTTTGCGTAGTTAAATATGTCGGTCTTGCGTTCATAAACATGAAGCCTTCATTAATTCCTATGCAGTGTTTACGCAATGGCCGAGGAAAACACAAGTGTTTTGCGGTAAAATTCTACTTTTGTGCAAATAAAGAATAAATATGCCCTTTATTTTCTTCAAGTTGGAAGTTTATACCTATGAGGTGTCATAAAAACCCCTGCTTATTCGAGAATCTAGCGCTAAGGCAAAGACTTTCCCACTACAAAATGTCAGGTTTTATTAAAAATTGGCAAGAATCTTCTGAATCCTATTGATTACATTTGTTTTCGTTGTATAACTACATTTGTAATCGTTAATTACATCCACCATAGCGGAGCCTTTATGCACATTACCGAAGCTGAACTTGAAGTTATGGATGTTTTGTGGGCAAAGCCCGGTTTGAAGGCTGTTGAGGTTTTTGAAGCCTTGCAAGCCACTACAAAATGGAGTGTGCATACTGTGAAATCTTTGTTGTCGCGTCTGGTTGAAAAGCAGGCATTGGCGATAGAAGTTGATGGGCGGCGCTATCTTTACTCGCCTGCTGTTGCCGAAGCGACCTACCGCCAACAGGCCGCAACGCGATTTGTAGACCGTGTTTTTGGAGGTCGCGCCGCCCCTCTTGTTGCTCATTTTGCTGATGCCAAAGGGTTGACGGATGAGGATATTGCCGAGCTTGAAGAATTGTTGGAGGCGTTAAAAAAATGATACACGCACTTTTGACTGGGAATATGATGGCGGCGTTGCAAACGCTTTTGGCGACGAGCGTGCTTTTGGCCATTGTTCTTTATTTACGTTGGCCTGTGGCGAAGAAATTTGGTGCGAAGGCAAGTTACGCGCTTTGGGCGATCCCTGTCATGCGATTTGTGTTGCCGCCATTACCATCCAATTGGATGCCGTGGAAGCAAGGCGTTGGCGAAACAATTGCGAATTTATCAAATAAAGTCGAATTTTTACCTCGTGACCAAATGGCTGTAAACACAGATAGTCTTGCCAGTTTTGCCAATCATGCCGCTTTGGGGGAGACGCATACTGATGTGTTTTCTGGCTCTGATGGAATTGTTGCGACGCCGCAGACTCTTGTCGGGTTTTTCTCTGAACTGGGGTTGGGCAATAGCCTGCTCCTGATATGGGGGATTGGTGTTGTTTTAAGTTTGCTTATACACATCATTCGCCAATACAAATTTGCTAAGCTAGTGACACTACATACAGAACCTGCTTCAAACGAAATTAAATCTCTGTGTCGTTCTGAAATGCAGCGACTGCATCTTATGCAAAAGCCAAAAGTGGCGTTGAGTTTGTTGTCGAGCAGTCCGTTTGTAACGGGGGTGCGACGTCCTATTATTCTTCTGCCTTTGTGGTTCGAAGATGAGTATTCACGTTCAGAACAACGTACAATGCTTGCTCATGAAATTACCCATGTGAAACGGTTTGATCTTTGGGCCTTACAGATTGCCCAAATTTTTGTCGCCCTTCAGTGGTTTAACCCTATTGCCCATATTGCGCTCAAAGCTTTCCGTTCCGATCAGGAGGCGGCCTGTGACGCGGATGTTTTGAAATGTGGTGTGATCAGCGCGCACAGCTATAGTTCAACATTGTTGAAAGTTGTGCGTAATTCCAGACCGGTACACCAAAACATGCTTGTTGCAGGTTTGCCGCTCACCCATTCTATCAAGGAAAGATTTATCCTTATGCAAAATGTAAAACCTAATTTAAAAACCCGCCTTCTTGGCACAAGCCTCGTATTTGTCTTTGGGGTTAGCACGCTTCTTGTCTCTGCTAATTCTATGGCCCATCCTCATAAAGTTTCTGGAAAATCTTTCAGCATGAATATAAATTTTGATGACGACAAATTTATGATTGATGGCAAGGAAATAAAAGATCGGCGCTTTGTACTGTTAACGGACCCAATGCGGGGTATAGACATCGATGCATTTACTGATCAAATTACGGATCAAATTTCCGAGATGAGTTTGTCGGAAATTGGTGACGTATTATTGGCAGACAAAGAAAAGTTTTTCGAAAATATGCCAGAGCTGAAAATACTACAAAATTTGTCAAAAGTCGATTTTAGCAATATTACCCTTCATAATAAGAATGGGCAATTATCTATCACGCTTCCAAAAGAGCTGAATTTTTCTTCACTCCCCAAAACATTTAACGTGAAAGATATTGAAAAAATGGTTGAAAAATTTGAGGCCAAGGCCGAGGCCTTTGGTGATAAATTGGGAAAGACACTTGAACAGGATTTAGCGGGTTTGGCTGGACGTATTGATGTTGCTTTTGATGATGAATTTGGCAGCAAAATTTCTGATATGGCGGGCGGTATTCAAACGATTGCCCGCAAGTGTGCGGATCATCGTTTTAGCAATAGCGGCGCCCCTGTGATTGTGAAACGCAAAGTAAATGGGGTGACGTATAAAGCCGTGTGTGTGAAAGGCGAGGGGAAGGATTTATATTCTCAGCGTACAGAGAAATATATCCGCAATAATAGTCGCCTAAATGCGGCTGAGAAAGAAAATTTCTTTGATAACCGTGATCATAAAACATCTAAAAACTAAACGCAGATCATTAAGGGTTTAAAGCTTGTAATCTTCAACATATCGTTTATCAATATGTAATGGAGATTGCATATGCTTTATAAGAACCGAGACAACAAGGCTGGTGATGTTTTACGCATTCGGATTTACGGTTTTGTCTTGCACGAAGGCATATTGACTGCTGAAGGCACGGTGATTTCAAGCTCTCGACGTAATGGCGCGGTTGTTGAGGAGAGTGTTGCCTCATTTGCAAATGGCCATAAAATTACCAATATTGGCCCGCTTTCTGATGTGCCGCCACATACGGCCATTGCATATGCGCGCACACGTTTGGGGCAGAAATATAAAATTTTCTCTGATAATTGTCAGCATTTTGTCCGAAAATGCTACAAGCTGAAATCCACAAGTCCGCAACGTGATACTATGCTGGCGATAGGGCTGGCGGCCTTGGCATTTATTGCCGTATTTTAAATACAATTTAATACTTTGAACTGGTGTTATGGCTTGCTTAACGCCATCGCGTTATCTATGCGGTGATATGCTTCGTTTTTTAATTCCCAGTTTAGTTTTGATCTTGCCTCTTTTGCCGCTGCAAAATGCGTGGGCGAGTTCTGCTAATGCGGCCGTGGTGAAAGCCGCGCAAGACCGCACGCAATTATCTGTACGCTATGATCCAAAATATGTCAGCTTAAGCTATCCGAACGGTGATGTGCCTGCGGACACAGGGGTTTGTACCGATGTAATTATTCGTACATACCGCACGGCTTTTGGTTTTGATTTTCAACAGGCGGTTCACGAAGACATGCGGGCGAATTTTAGTGCTTATCCAAAATCTTGGGGTCTAAAGCGGCCAGACAAAAATATTGACCATCGGCGCGTTCCAAATTTAGAACGGTTTTTAAAACGCAAAGGTGCGGCGATGCCAATCACATTGGACGCCAAAGATTACCGCGCAGGTGATATTGTCAGTTGGCGTCTTGGTGGCCGTTTGCCGCATATTGGTATTGTCTCTGACAAAAAAACAGAGTGGGGAACGCCGCTTATTATTCATAATGTTGGCGGCGGCGTTGTCGAGGATGATCTTTTGTTTAACACAGATATTCACGGGCATTTCCGTTTTACACCCGATACATTGCGCGCGGAATAAGTTTTAAGGTAAGTGCTGATCCTTTGTGTCGAGGCGCGATAGTTTTAGCTCTCTGTCCTTTGGTATAAAACAAGGGAGGTGCCAAAACAAAACGCGGTAACCGCCAATATTTACACCGTCAACTGTACCCGCACCATTCCATATGGTGACATGACCTGTGAAGGATGAATTTGGGAAATCCATAAGGACAATGCCTGCTGTGTCCGGGAGATCAAAACCATTGCCACTCCCGTCTGTAATGGCAATGTCCGGTGCGCCGTAATATGATTTTAAATATTTTTCTAAGTCGGTGACGCGGTAATAATATTGTTCGCGGTTTGCGCCGCTGACGGTTTTCTTTTGTATGCGCGGGATGTAATGACCTGCTTGGTTCAACATATAGGACAGGCGCACCGTACAGGCATTTGTCCATCTGCCTTGGTCAAAGGGGAGGTTGCCATTTACTTCGACAAGTCCGCCAATTTCGCGCCAGACGCCTTCGGGTTTATCATGAATAAAGTTTTCCCACATGATTTGTGTATTGGGGCGTTTTTGCAGTGCGCCTTCGGCGGCCACATCATGTTGGCAAACAAGGGGAAGAGGCGCGCCGAGTTTGCGTGTTTGCAGAGTTGTGGCTTGAATTATGTCTTCTGGAGCAATAATTTGCGTAGTTATATCTTTGGCTATATCTTTGGGCACACTCGCGCATGCGCTTATGCTTAAGGCAATGCCGAGCAATGCTAGCTTATATTTTTGCATAGTATTTTTCCCAAAAATAGATGTTCAATTTTCGATTTTATAACCCGTTGGCACACGAATGTCATCGACCATATCTTGCACATGTTATGGCGGTGGTGGCGTAAAATGCGAGATTATTAGAGACGCAATAAAGCTCAAAATCATGTCGGTACTGCCTATGCCTTCGGGAGAAAGATAATGTCGCAGCGACAGCCTCTTTGTTGATTGTTTTTTGATTGTTCTTCATACGACCCCCATCGTTTTTGCCGTCTTTGATTTTGCGGTTTTTATAAGTCTTAAGGAAACGTAAAATTGACGAAGAGTCAAAGTAAATTTTAGCCAATTGGCATTATGGCATGAAAAAAGCCGCAATCGGTAAATTGCGGCTTTCCTTAATATGGTTTTGTTTTGCGTTTAGAAATCTTTACGCACTGTGAGGCCATATGTACGTGGTTGATTTGTTCGAAAAGAACGACGCGCACGTCCACCGCGCTCACGGTCATATGAGAGAAGCGCATTTTCATCGGTAAGATTATTGATAAATGCGGCAACTTCAAAGGCTTCGAAATTCATGCCAATACGCAAGTTTAGAGTTTGGTAGGCAGGTAGAATAAGGTCCAAACTTGTTGTTGTATTCGCTGGAGCCCCACCAAATGGCAGGCCGTGTGTAATCACATCAATACCGTTATTGACTTGATCACCCGGTTGGGTGATGCGGCTACCCACATGTTGYGCGGTGAGGGAAATRAARCCTTCATCCGCACTGTCCATGAAATCAACWGGGAATGTATATGTTGTKGTACCWGAAATTTGRAAYTTAGGMACGGACGGTAAACGATTGCCTTYTTCGATWCCKGCAAGRACATTATTGCCGCCATCGACCACWGTGCTGTCAAATTCGGATTCGATAATGCTACCCGCAACACCAATGTCCCAACGATCWGTAAGYGGAATGCTTGCTTCTAGCTCGACACCTTGTGTATGAGATTTTGGCACATTAAACGARACACGTGAAGAACAAGARCCTGCGTCGAGTGTGACTTGTAGGTTTGAAATATCRGTGTAGAAAACMGCCGCGTTRAAACGAATGCCGCCTGCACTTTTKCCTTTGAATCCTGCTTCATAATTCCAGAGRCTTTCATCATCATAATCTTGGAAATTGCCAAAAATTGCGGCATCGGACGCGTTACAYAATGTACCGTTTAGGGGGTCATTGACACCGCCAAGGCGGAAGCCTTTTGACGCTTGCGCGTTAAATKTCAAATTATCACTAATGTCATAACTCATCAAAACCCGTGGTGTGAAACCGCTTGATTTGGTTGTATCGACAATGCCTGTATCGCCATTGGCAAACAGACCGCCTGATGTAATTGTGCGTTCTTCTTCATAATCATAATAACGCCCACCGACTGTGACTTGCAAACGCTCATTGAAGTCATAACTGGCTTCGCCGAAAATTGCTGTTTGTGTCAGTGTGTAAGGAAGAACAGAGTTAAAGGGAGAGTTCAGATCAAACCCATTTGCCACTGCCGCAGATGTGCCTGCGCCAAGTGCTGCGTCTGTTGCCGCTTGATATCCAGGGGTCGGTAATGTTTGTGAATAAAAGCGGTCTGTATTGGAATAGAAACCACCAAACATCCATTGCAATGCACCATCAGAATTTGAAGCTATGCGTAATTCTTGGGTAATTTGTTCGACTGTGGTTGTGTCCAAAAGGTTTGATGGCAATGCTATGCCTGCGTCCGTAAAGCCCAAATCAACAGAGACACTGCCTGTGAGGGCACTCGCGTCACGACTGACAAGAATGTCGCGGTCTGTATAGCTGGTGACAGAAGTAAGTTCTACACTGCCGAGGTTTAGTGTCGCGGTATTATCAATGATGAGGATTTCATCTGTGAATTTTTCATCCAAAAGCAAAAACTGTTGACGCTCTTTGAATGTTACGGCTGGGCGTGTTGTTGTAAAAGGGTTTGCGTATAAATTAAACACCTCTTGACGGTTAAAACCGTCGGCAGTGATTTCTTGATAGATAACACGCGGTGTCATTGAGAAACTATCCGAAGGTTCCCAAAGTAATGCAATACGACCGCCTGTACGATGGCCAGAGTTTACATTTTCATCAATACTGCCGCCTTCGCGTAGCGCGTCAATAAAACCACCATATTTGGTCGTATAGCCAACAGCGCGAATGGCGGTTGTTTCGCCAAGAGGAATGTTAATTGCGCCTTTAACATGGCCGCCCATGCCGCCACCACTGATGGCGTTGACTTCGGCTTCCATTGTGCCTGATGTTTCGCCGAGTGTTGGTTGGTTGGTGATGTAGCGAATTGTACCGCCAATCGAACCTGAACCGAAAAGCGTACCTTGTGGGCCGCGCAGTGTTTCAACGCGGTTGAGATCAAACAGATCAAGGTCGGGGGTGAAGAGAGAGAGGGAAATTACAGATTCGTCAAGATAGATGCCCACTTGTTCTTTTACACCGGGTTGGTCTCGTACAATTTGTCCCGCCGAGACACCGCGAATAGCAACTTGGCTTTGGCCAGGGCCTAAGTTTTGAACCATAAGGCCGGCAATATTGCGAGATAATTCTTCTAGATTTGTTGAACCTGTACGGCGAATATCTGCCTGTGTTTGTGCATTAATGGAAAACGGCACATCTTGAATTGTTGAATTGCGCTTCGTCGCCGTAACAATAACTTCGTCAGTGGGTACGACTTCTTGTGCGAGTGTTGGTGATGAAATAAATGCAGCCGCTAGACCGAATATTCCAGCATTCCCCAAAAGTGTTTTTTTCTTTATCTTTTTTATCATTTTATCTTCCTGCTTAATAAGAGAAATCACAATAATTCCTCGTTTATTCAGGCCGCCAGTTAGCTTTGTGTCTTGCAACATATGTTTCAAAGCGCCTTGGACTGTGAACGGTCCTATGACCGGATTCACGAACTCAGCATGTACCTGATCATATGAAAACAATAATTGAGTTTGTGTTTGTAAGGCCAAACTATTCAAAGCATCTACAGACGAAGTTGTATCAATTTTTATGTGATACAGTTTTTCGTTGGCAAACGCATAAAGCGAATAAGTTTGTATGCTTACGCAAACCAAAATAGTGCGTATGACAATTTTGATTAACAAGTGTGGTCCCCTCGGTTTTTGTTCTTGGTCAGGTTGCCTAAAGTTTGTCACTGTCTGGACAGCCTATAGTATAAGAGCTGTCGTGTTTAAAAAACCGCCATAAAAATAATCATCTTATGGTAACTTCTTTGTGTCTGGTGCAAATGTGCAACACATTTGTGCTGTGCTGATATTATTGCGCGGAGACAAGCATGACTTTGTTCTCGCCGTCTATTGGGATGACTTTGATATTGAAGCTTGTTTCCAACACGTTAAATAAATCTTCGATCTCGCCAGATTTAAAAACACCGCCGAATCTCATTTTACGAATCTCTGGATTTTCAATGATGATTTCCATCGCGGTATATCTGCTAACCTCGTGAATAACTTCTGCGAGGGTTTCCCCCGTAAATGTCAATAAACCATTTTGCCATGAGAGCTTTGCGTCAATTTTCATTTGTGAAAGAGGGGTGATGATCGCCTCACTTTTTTGAAAGGACGCGCCTTGCCCAGCTCTTACGAGGCCGATTTTTGCGAGTTTAATGGGGGCTTTGTCTATAGGTTTTAAAGGGGAGGCGGCGGGGATTGTTGCCAATTCTACAATGCCTTCGCTGACCGTTACTTCAATCCCGATATCACGTAAATGTACGGAAAACTTTGTACCAACGGCGCGTACAACACTGTCACCAGCATAAACAAGGAAGGGGCGCGAGGTGTCGTGATAGACATCAAACAAAGCTTCTCCTTGTAAAATGCGAATTTTTCTTTGCTCTTTACTATAATCAATTTCGACTTGTGAATTTGTATTCAAGGTAAGGACAGAGCCGTCACTAAGCGTGTATTGTTTTTGTTCGCCAATCTTGGACGTCATAATAATCGGCATAGAGACACTGATGCTTTGTTCAGGAAGTGGCGCTTTATTAAAATTGTTATAGCTGAACGCGACGAGTACGAGGCTCATGCACATGGCGACTGTGCCAAAGGCATTTCTTATGCGGTGTTGCCCCCGCTTTTGTTTGCGGAGTTTCTTGGAGACGCTATCTGCGTGTCGAATGGGCTCGGCCATATCTGTGAGCATGTTCAGGTCTTGCCATAGGCTATTTAATGCCAGTATTTCTTGTTCATGAATGGGACTGCGGCTCACCCATTCTCGAAATGCGGCGAGGTCTTTTTCGGAGGCATTGGGGCCATCCAATTGGGCAATCCACGCCATAGCCTCCGCCTCGACAAGCGGGGACGCTTTGGTCTGGGACGCATTGGTCTTGTGTGGATTTTGCGGGCTTTCGCTCATGCGCGTATTCTACCTTTTCATTATGTGGCGGTGTCGTTTTTAAATATATTCTATGTGTGTGAATTTTTATGGAGGTGTTCTATATTTGTGGGCGTTTCTTGTTTTTGAATGTATGTGCGACATTTCTTCATACCGACAACAATGTGTTTTTCAACTGTGCTGACAGAAATGTCTAATTGTTTTGCTATTTCTTTTTGACTGAATCCATATACTTTTCTCATGATAAATACCCGTTGGCACTGTGGCGGTAGGGCTGCGACAGCGTCTTTAAATCTGCCAAATTTTAGGATGGCGTCAACATGGTCTTCTACATTACTCCTTGTGCATATGACCTCTTGGGAGCAAGAATCCTCTATAAAGCTTGTCATTAAATTTGATTTTTTTGTCAGTTCCTTGAAAGCGGCATTGCGGGCTATGCGGTAAAGATAGGCTTTGGGGTGTTCAATTTTTTTGGTTTTTTCAGCTTTAAACGCACGTATAAAGGTCTCTTGGGCAATGTCGTCTATATCTTGAGGGCGGTAAATAAAGCGAGATATGAATGCTTTTAACGGGCGTTCTTGTTCCAAGAACACACGTGACATCCGCGAAAGCGATCTTGCCCTCGCCTTAGGGGTCCCCGTTTGGGGAGCCTCAATTTTGGGGGCGTCAGTTTTTGTGTATTTTGTTGGAATTTTTATTCCCCTATGGTCGGTCCCTACCTTGAAGTGGGCAACCATAGGGGAGTTTGTTTGATTTTACAAGTTGGCGAAAACTACAGTGCTGACGCGTTTAGGGCTTGGTCTATATCGGCGAGGATATCGTCGATATGTTCAATGCCAACGCAGAGCCTTAACATTTCAGGGCTTACACCTGCGCTTTTCAACTCATCTTCGGTCAGTTGGCGATGGGTTGTTGAGGCAGGATGAGAGGCGAGAGATTTTGCGTCACCAATATTGACAAGGCGTTTGAAAATTTCGAGCGCGTCGTAGAATTTAACGCCTGCTGCGAATCCACCTTTGAGGCCAAATGACAGAAGGGCTGACGGTTTGCCATTTGTGTATTTTTGGGCAAGTTTGTAATATGGGGATGATTTAAGACCAGCATATTTCACCCATGCCACGCGTTTGTCTTTTTCTAAAAATTTGGCGACTTTGATGGCGTTTTCCGTATGACGTTCCATGCGTAGGGCGAGTGTTTCTAGGCCTTGGATAATCAAAAAAGCATTCATCGGGGATAATGCCGCGCCAGTATTGCGAAGCGGTACAGTCCGTGCGCGTCCAATATAGGCGGCAGGGCCAAAGGCTTCGGTGTAGACAACGCCGTGATAGCTTGGCTCTGGCTCGTTTAGCATTGGAAATTTGTCTTTGTTGGCGACCCAGTCAAATTTACCGCTATCGACAATCATGCCGCCAAGTGAATTGCCGTGACCGCCAATATATTTTGTCAGGGAATGCACAATAATATCCGCGCCGTATTCAATCGGTTTGGTAATGGCTGGGCTGGCGACCGTGTTGTCGATGATCAGGGGAATGCCGTGTTTATGAGCGACTTTGGCGAGGGCTTCGATATCGACAATATTGCCAGACGGGTTACCAATGCTTTCGCAAAAGATGGCTTTCGTGTTTTCATCAATTAATGTGTCGATGGCCGCCGCAGTGTCATCGACAGCAAAACGGCATTCAATGCCTTGTTTGGGGAACATGTGTTTAAACAATGTATATGTACCACCGTAGAGAAGCGGCGTTGTTACGATGTTGTTTCCTGCTTCTGTGATCGTCAGGATCGCGTAATAAATGGCCGCACTCCCAGAGGCAACGGCGAGCCCTGCGACACCGCCTTCAAGCGCTGCGACGCGTTTTTCGAGCACATCATTTGTCGGGTTCATGATACGGGTATAGATATTACCTGGAACGGCGAGGTTGAACAGATCAGCACCGTGTTGGGCGTTGTCAAACTCATAGGCTGCGGTTTGGTAAATTGGCACAGCAACGGATTTGGTTGTTGGGTCTGTGTCATATCCTGCGTGAATACCAAGGGTGGCATCTTTTAAAATTCTGTCTGTCATGTCTCTATTCCTCTGCGCTCATTTGTCGGTAATGCGAGGAAATAACCTAGGGGGCAGAGAAAGGGCTCTCAAGCGAAAATACGCAGAAAATGCCAATAAAAATGAATAAAACTTAGTTTTTCAAAAAAATATCATATTTTTTGGTTATTTATTGCGGGCTTTTTTATAGGCTTTGATCGCGAACATCAGGGTGAAGGACAGGACGAGCAAGCCGATAACCCCGTAAACCCAATCAATCGCGCTTTTTAAGACGACAGTGAAGACAATAGAAAAAAGGAGAATGGTGGCGACTTCATTCCAGACCCGTAATTTAAGGGCCGTAGATTTCACCACGTCATTTTGTAATTGTTTGAAGATGATATGGCATTTGAAATGATACAGATAAAGCAGGCCGACAAATCCAAGTTTTACATGCAACCACGGCATTTTTAAAAGCTCTGGATTTTGGCTTAGCATGAGTATGGCTGATACGCCTGTGATGATCGCGGATGGCCACGTGATAATATACCAGAGGCGCTTTTCCATGATTTTGTATTGGGTTTGCAAGATGACTCGCTCTTGCTCTGGTTTTTTTTGTGCTTCCGCATGATAAATAAACAGGCGCACAATATAGAGCAGGCCAGCAAACCAGCTGACAACAAAAATAACATGGATGGCTTTGGCGTATAAAAAGTACATAACGAGAAACTTGTAAGAGATTTCACAAAGTAATGGAAGCGCTTTCAATACTGTAATACAAGACCATGGATTTAAGTAATGAAGTGTGACCTCCTAATGTTGAAAAATGATTTATTCCTACGTGCCCTTAAAGGCGAAACTGTAAACCGCCCTCCCGTCTGGATGATGCGTCAAGCAGGGCGGTATTTACCTGAATTTATTGAAATTCGTAAAAAATATGACTTTTTCACCCGTTGCCAAACACCAGAACTTGCGAGCGAAATTACGGTGCAGCCTATTCGCCGTTACGGTATGGACGCGGCGATTTTATTCTCTGATATTTTGGTCATTCCGCAAGCTATGAATATAGAAGTGCAGATGAAGCCAGACTTTGGCCCGTATCTGCCTAACCCTGTACGCGATCAAAAAGGTGCGGACGCGGTGATTGTGCCTGATGTTGACGAAACACTTGGCTATGTCATGGACGCGATAAAAATGACCAAAGAAAAACTGGCGGATGAGATTCCGTTGATTGGTTTTGCAGGCTCGCCTTGGACAATCCTATGTTATGTGGTGCAGGGGCAAGGCAGTAAGAATTTCGACCTTGTGAAAAAACTTTGTTTTACAGAGCCCGATGTGGCGCATCAGCTCTTGCAAAAAATTACGGATACGACGATTGCATATTTGAAAGCCAAAGTCGTGGCAGGTGTCGACGCGGTGCAAATCTTTGACAGTTGGGGCGGCATGCTTTCCCCCGTTGATTATCAAGAATTTTCATGGCGCTATATTCAACAAATTATAGACGCGCTTAAAGGCGACGCGCCTGTTATTGTCTTTGGCAAGGGATGTTGGTTTGCGCTTGGGCAAATGGCCGAGAGCGGCGCGGCGGCGCTTGGGGTGGACTGGACATGTTCGCCAAAAACTGCGCGTGAACTTACGGGCGGAAAAATCACGCTACAGGGAAATTTTGACCCGTCTCGCCTTTTGTCTCCGCCGTCTGTGATTAAAACAATGGTGCATGATATGATACGCGAATTTGGCAAAGACCGCTATATTGTCAATTTAGGTCACGGTATTTTGCCTTATATCAATTTAGAAAACGCGGGTGCGTTTATAGACGCTGTGAAAACGTATAAAGAATAGGCGCCTCATAAACCCTGATTTCTGAAGCCTGATATATGGAGCCTAATATGAAGACCAAGTTTAAAGCTTATATTGACGATCTACAAAACACGATTTGCGCCCAGCTTGAAGCTGTTGATGGCGGTGCTACATTTATCGAGGATATTTGGACGCGTCCAGAGGGCGGCGGTGGTCGTACACGTGTGATTTCCGAAGGCAATGTGTTTGAAAAAGGCGGGGTGAATGTGTCCGCAGTCCACGGCGAACTTCCTCTTGCCATGCAGCAACATTTCGGTGTGACGGACGCGCAGTTCTATGCCTGTGGTCTCAGTCTTGTTTTGCACCCTAAAAGTCCGATGGTGCCGACGGTACATGCTAATTGGCGTTATTTTGAAATGTATGATTCAGACGGTAATGTTGCTGATCAATGGTTTGGTGGTGGGCAGGATTTAACACCTTATTATTTGCAAGAAGATGATGCCCGTCATTTTCATGGCGTCTGTAAAACGGCATGTGACGCGCATGACGCGGCATTTTATCCTCAGTATAAAGCGCGCTGCGACGAATATTTCTACAATGCTCATCGTCATGAAGGACGCGGTATTGGCGGATTGTTTTTTGATTATTTAAAGGCGAAGGATCAAATGTCTATGGACGATTTGTATGCATTTGTCAGCCAAGTCGGGGACAGCTTTTGCGAGGCCTATGTGCCGATTGTTGAAAAACGTAAGGCGGAGACGTATACAGAGGCGCAAAAAACATGGCAGGAAATTCGCCGTGGCCGCTATGTGGAATTTAATCTGATCCATGACAAAGGCACATTGTTTGGTTTAAAAACCAATGGGCGGATTGAAAGCATATTGATGAGCCTGCCTAAACATGTGCAATGGCATTATAACCACACACCTGAAGAGGGAAGCCCAGAGGCTGTTTTGGTTGACGTTTTGAAAAATCCAAAAGATTGGGTTTAAGGTTTTAGCCTACCCAAAACTTTAGCCTACAAAACCTTTAGCCTACAAAAGCTTTTTCAATCACGAAATCAGCAGGTTTAGCGTTCGATCCTTCGACAAGGCCGAATGTTTCTACCATTGCTTTGGTGTCTTGGGTCATTGCCATAGAGCCGCAAATCATCACGCGGTCTGTTTTAGGGTTTAAGGGGCCGCCTTTGATATGATCAAATAATTCACCCGTTTCTAGCAAAGTCGTAATACGGCCTTTCAAGGGGTAATCTTGACGGGTTACGCTTGTGATATGCACGAGCTTGTCTTTTACAAGTTCGCCTAAAAATTCATGATCGCGCACAGATTGGACGAGTTGTTTGCCGTATTCTAATTCATCAATGTCGCGGCACGTATGGGTCAGGATAACCTGATCGAAATTTTCGTACACATCTGGGTCACGGATCAAGCTGGCAAAAGGGGCGAGGCCTGTACCCGTTGAAAACATAAACAGGCGTTTACCGGGCAAGAGCGCGTCCAGTACCAAAGTGCCGACAGGTTTTTTACCCAAAAGAACTTTGTCGCCAATTTCTATCTTTTGTAATTTGGAGGTGAGGGGGCCGTCGGGCACTTTAATGGAATAAAAATCCAGCTTCTCATCCCACGCAGGGCTGGCGATTGAATATGCACGTAAAAGCGGTTTTGGTTTGCCGTTCTTCTCGCCCATCAAACCGATCATAACAAATTCGCCAGAGCGAAACCTGAAACCTGCGGGACGGGTAATCGAGAACGAGAAAAGCGTATCTGTGAAATGCTTTGTCGCAAGCACTGTCTCTTCAGTTGGTGCGTTTGGGTTGATTTTTTTTACAGGCTTGACGTCTGCCGTCTTTGTATCTGTCATAGTTTTGTCTTTACTTAAATGTGATAATTGGTGTCTAAATTCGGGGTGAGTGCCAAGATATTGACCATGGTTGCCCGTGCAGGCACTGTGCCGATATTGGTGACGCTGTGGGTCTCGTCGGCACGGTAGCGTAGCGTTTCACCTGCTTTGACCGCCCATGTTTCACCGCCGACTTGTACTTCAAGTTCTCCTTCAAGCACGCTTAAGTTTTCGACAGAGCCATTCGGGTGGGCGGAACTTTCTAATGTGCCGCCGACTTGAGCGCTAAAATCATACCATTGCACATATTCAACAGTGGCCATCCATCCGATGATACGCAGTGTGCAGAGCCCGTCTTCGCTTTCGATAAGGGGAATGTCTTGGCGGTTTGATTTTTGCACCAAAGCTGTTCCGCTTGTATTGGTGGTCAAAATGGATTCAACCGATGTGCCAAGTGCGCGGCTGAGGCGTGTGATGGTCGCGAGTGTCGGGTTGCTCTCATTTTTCTCGATTTGGGATATCATAGATTTGGCAACGCCAGATTGCTCGGACAAATCACCAAGGGAGAGCTTTCCCGCTTGACGCAAACGCGAAACCGTTTGACCAAAGTGTGCGCCAACTGCGTCGCACTGTGCATCTTTTTTGCGTTTTTGTCGTGACATAATGTCGTTTGGGCCTCTGGTTAATAACTATTCTTAAATAGGGTGGCTTGCGCGCGCCATCAAGGGCTGATATTGTAATTATGTTCTATATATAGAACGAATAGTCTTGTAAATCGTTTATTGAGGGCTTAAATAGCTTTTAGCGTACTATTAATGAAACGAGACCAATATGCGATACCTACCAATCCATGTGGATTTGAAAGAGGCGAAAATTCTTATCGTCGGTGGTGGACGTGCGGCTGAGGCTAAGATGAGAACGCTGGTCAATACGCAAGCCGCGCTGATTGTTGTTGCTATGGACATTAGTGATGAAATTCAAAAATGGGTATCCGCAGACAAATGTGTTTGGAAACAACGTGCCTATAAAAAGTCTGATATATCGGGTGTGCGGTTGGTGTATTTGGCCAGTGAAGACATTGCTTTGGATAGCCGTGTCGCGGAACATGCACATGCACAAAATATTTTGGTCAACCGCGCAGATGATAAACAGGCATCTGATTTCTTTTCCCCTGCGATTATCGACCGTTCGCCTGTGACAATTTCTATTGGCACCGAGGGGACGTCGCCTGCATTGGCGCGTGCGTTAAAGCAGGATATCGAATCGAGATTGCCAAATAATTTGGGTAAATTTGCGCTTATGCTGGCGAAATCACGTAAACGGCTTATGGGAATTTTACCGAGTTTTGCGGCGCGGCAGCATTTTTGGGCGACTTTGTTTAATGGCAGTGATCTGACTACAAAATTAAGTTGGGACGAGGCGATGGTAGAGAGCAAAGTGAGCGCACAACTCGCAGGATTGGATAGTAGTTCTGGTCATGTGGCGCTTGTTGGTGCTGGCCCTGGTGATCCTGATCTTATGACACATCAGGCGCGCCACAAATTGTTTAGCGCAGATGTTATTGTTTATGACCGCCTTGTAAGTAAAGATGTATTGGGGTTTGGCCGTAAAGAGGCTGAATATATATATGTCGGAAAAAACCCGAACGGAAGAACAACTCCACAAGAAGAGATTAATAAAATTTTGGTGGCGAAAGCGAAAAAAGGCTTATCGGTCGTGCGTCTCAAAGGCGGTGATCCGTTGATTTTTGGGCGTGCGGACGAAGAGGTTGATGTATTGGTCGCGGCTGGTATTTCTTTTGAAATTTGCCCGGGCATTACGTCTGCGGCGGCTGCGGCTGCGGCGATTGGTGTGTCTTTGACGGCGCGGGGTCAAAACAAAGCGGTAAGTTTGATTACGGGTCACGACACGAAAGGTTTTGCGGAACAAGACTGGACAGGCTTGGCGCGTCCTGATGCGCGCGCGGCAATTTATATGGGCATTGGTGCGGCACGTTTTATTCAAGGTCGGCTTTTGGTACATGGTGCCTCTGCACAATTACCTGTCAGCGTCGTTGAAAATGCGAGCTGTCCAGAACAGAAAATTGTTAGCTCGCGCCTTGGGACGCTTGCAGATGATTTGGAAACACAGGGTATTAAAGGCCCTGCAATATTGATGATTGGTTACGCTGTACGTGACGTAAAAAAATTACAGCTGGTTAAAACCATTACGAAGACGGGAAGATAAAATGAGTACGCTAAAACATAAGGGCAAAGGCCCTCAAGCCCTAACCGCTAACGGGTTACGCACTGGCCCTGTCGTGTATTTAAGCGCCGATTACACGTGGAATACGGCTTTTGAAAATGCCATGCTCACCGAAGATCCTTTGGTGATTGCGCGTATGAGCGAGGCGGGTGACCGCGACGAAGAGGAAAATTTGATCGTTGGCCCGTATTTCATTGATGTAGATGCCGAGACACATCTGCCCGCGCGTTACCGTGAGCGTTTTCGCGCACAAGGGCCAAGTTATGATCCGGGCAAGCCGACTTACGCAGAGCTTTTGATGAAGGACGGCGCGCAAGTGATTGGTCAACAAAGGGAGGGCAATTAAATGTACCGCTATGATGAATTTGATCACACATTTGTTCGCGCCCGTTCGCAACAGTTTAAGCGCCAAGTGGAACGCCGCCTTGACGGTAGTCTAAGCGAAGAACAGTTTCGCCCTTTGCGTTTGATGAATGGTTTATATTTGCAACTGCATGCCTATATGCTGCGCGTTGCGATTCCGTATGGAACGTTCTCTGGTAAACAAATGCGTCAGCTTGCTATGATTGCGGATAAATATGACCGTGGGTATGGGCATTTTACCACGCGTCAAAACATTCAATATAATTGGCCTGATTTGGTTGATGTGCCTGCAATTTTAGAAGACTTGGCTGATGTGGAAATGCACGCAATCCAGACGTCTGGGAATTGTATTCGAAATACGACCTCTGATCCGTGGGCGGGGGCAGCAATTGACGAAATTGAAGACCCACGCCCTATCGCAGAGTTGATCAGGCAATGGTCGAGTTTGCATCCTGAATTTACTTATCTACCGCGCAAGTTTAAAATCGCCATTACGGGAGCGAGCAATGACCGCGCCGCTATTCGCGCTCATGATATTGGATTGCAAATTGTGCAAAATGACGCGGGAGAAAATGGCTTGCAAGTATATGTAGGTGGTGGGCTAGGCCGTACGCCTATTATTGGGAATGTCTTGCGGGAGTTTATTTCTCGTCATGAATTGCTGCCATATTTGGAAGCGATTATGCGTGTGTATAACCGTTATGGTCGCCGTGATAATAAATACAAAGCCCGTATTAAAATCCTTGTTCAGGAAACGGGGTTAGAAAAGTTTAGAGATGAGGTTGAGGCTGAATATGCACAGCTTGAGCCGCTTGATATTGCCGTGCCTCAAGAGGAGTTAAACCGTATTGCGGACTATTTTTCCGCACCTGATTATGACGATGTCTCTTCATCTGATGAGGGTTATGACAAGGCGGTTATCTTGCATTCTGATTTTGCGGGTTGGGTACGATCCAATCTTAGCGAACATAAAATTTCTGGATATACGATTGTCAATATTTCTCTCAAGCCTCTTAAAGGGGCGCCTGGTGATATTAGTGCCGATCAAATGCGCGTGGTTGCGGATTTAGCACAAGAATATTCATTTGATGAAATTCGCGCGACCCATGAGCAAAATTTAGTGCTTGCCAATGTTAAAAAATCCGACGTGTATGCTTTGTATCAAAAACTTGTTGTGGCAGAGCTAGCGACAGGAAATATTGGATTGATTTCTGATATTATTTGTTGCCCCGGTATGGATTATTGTGCGCTTGCGACGGCGCGGTCTATCCCTGTTGGCCAAGCAATTTCCGAGCGGTTCTCTGATCCAGAACGTCAGCGTGTTATTGGTGAAATGAAGATCAAAATTTCTGGCTGTATTAATGCGTGTGGACATCATCATATTGGCCATATTGGTATTCTTGGCCTCGAGAAAGCTGGCGTGGAAACCTATCAGGTCAAGCTGGGGGGTGACGCGACGAGCACTGCTGAGGTTGGCAAAGTCACGGGTAAGGGCTTTTCGTTTGACGAGCTTATTGACGCCATCGAACGTATGATTGATTTATACTTGCGCGAACGTGATACGGGCGAGCGTTTCCTTGATACCTATCGCCGTATCGGCATGGAACCGTTTAAAGGCGTATTGTATGGTACTGATTAGGAATGGGGTTGAGCTTGGGCATGTCTCGGGCGAACTCCCAGATTTAGAAACGTATCTGGCGGGTAATGAAGGTGATAGCGTTCTTTTATCACCAGATGTAGATTTGGAAACATTAAAGCCACGTCTTTCAGGGCTTGCTTTGATCGAGGTTTCGTTTCCGTCATTTACGGATGGACGTGGTTTTTCGGTTGCAAAACAATTACGTCGGCTCGGGTATGAGGGGGAATTAATTGCGACAGGGCCGCTTATCCCCGATCAATATTTATGCGCTGTCCAGTGTGGGTTTGACGCAGTGAAAATTGAGCAAGAATGTTATGTGCGCCAAAGTGAAGGCGAATGGAATGAAGCGTTACATGCATTCGACCTCTTTTACCAAAGGGGATATGTTAGACAAAACCCTGTATCGCGGAATATAACCGAGGCGCGGTATGAGTAGGCAGGCTGGAATATGTATCTTTTGTTACGACTTACTGTGAATTCTTGACATGCATCAAAAATATGTAGTTTTTGTCTCGAAATTGCATTTTATAGGCCAAACTTTGTTCATTTAAGCAAGGTTTTTTCTTACACTGGACAATAAAGCGTGTTAGATGTGTGCGTGTTGGATGTGCGAAGGGTAAAGAGACTTCCATGAAGCGTGAAACAAGCTTAAAATTTAATTCGTTCTACTGTATCGGCGTGAGCTTTCGTAAGGCTAATGTCGAGATACGCGGACAGTTCTCAATGGACCAAGATCATCAGGAAAAGCTCCTGAATGGTGCCCGCGCTGTTGGTATTAATGATGTTTTTGTTGTTTCCACATGTAACCGCACCGAAGTTTATGGTTTTGCACAACACCCATTCCAACTTATCAAATTATTGATTGAGCATTCACAAGGCAGTTTGGAAGACTTTCAAACCGTTGGCAGTGTTTTTAAAAATAATGAAGCGATTTCTCATATGTTTCGTGTTGGCGCAGGGCTTGATAGTCAAATCCTCGGCGATTTTGAAATCATCAGCCAGCTTCGGCAAAGCTTTACATTTTCCAAGAAAAATGGACAGACGAATTCTTACCTAGAACGCCTCGTCGATTTTGTTGTTAAAGCGAATAAACGTATCAAAACCGAAACCGATATTTCCAGTGGCGCGACGTCTGTTGCTTTTGCCGCTGTGCAATATATTCTGGGGACGGTCGAAGATATTAACCGCAAAAACATTCTTTTGTTCGGCACAGGCGGTATTGGTCGTAATACGTGTGAGAACCTTGTTAAGCAGACAAATAACCGTCATATCACACTTGTAAATCGTAGCCTTGAAAGTGCAGAAAAAATTGCCGGTAAATTTGATCTTACTGTCAAACCATTTGACGCATTAGAGCGTGAAATTCAATCTGCAGATATTCTTATTGTGGCAACGGGGGCAGCAGTGCCAACCGTTACAAAAGAGATGATTGCGACGGGTAAAAAACTGCTCATTATTGATTTATCTGTGCCTGCGAATGTCGCGTCAGATGTGACAGATCATAAAGATGTACGGGTTGTGCATTTGGATGAACTTTCGCAAATTGCGATTGCGAATATTGCGAAACGCAGGGCGCAATTGCCACGTGCGGAAGTAATCATTGGCGAAGTCGAGGCTGAATTTAATGCATGGCTTGCGACACGTCGTTTTGCGCCAGTGGTCAAAGCGCTTAGGGCCCAACTTGAGACAATCTCAAACAAAGAAATCGCGGCGCATAGTAAAAAACATCCAGGGTTTGATATTGAAGGCGCGGAAGCGGTTGCAGAACGTATTGTGCAAAAAGTTACCAATCGGTTCGCGAATCATCTAAAAGAGAATCGTACGTCACAAGCAGAGAGTATTAATTTCATTGCGAGTGTGTTTCAGTTGGATAATTTACAAGACGAGTAAAGCCTTTAGATGAGCAAAATAATTAAAATTGGAACGCGGGAAAGTGAGCTTGCGCTCTGGCAAGCCAATCTTGTGCAAAATCAATTGCAAGAGCTTGGCTATCAAGTCCAAATCGTACCGATTAAATCGAGTGGTGATATAGAGCTTGATGTTCCGTTATATGAAATGGGCATTACCGGTATTTTTACGAAAGCCTTAGATGTGGCTATGTTGACAGGCCAAGTCGATATTGCGGTGCATTCGTTGAAAGATGTTCCGACGGCATTACCGCTAGGTATTGTACAGGCCGCTGTTCTTGAACGGGCAAACCATCATGATGTTTTGGTTTATCAAGAAAACCGCGATGTTATTACGCCTTATGAGGGCGTCGTTGCGACGGGGAGTTTACGGCGCAAGGCCGAATGGCTGCATAAATACCCTAAACATACTGTGGTTGGATTGCGCGGCAATGTGAATACACGTTTGCAAAAACTGGAAAATCATCATTGGAATGGGGCGATTTTTGCGGCGGCAGGTTTGGCGCGTTTGGGGAAAATGCCTGATACCCATACTGTTCTTGATTGGATGGTACCTGCACCTGCCCAAGGCGCTATTATGATCGCGGCTTTGGCGGCGGATAGTTTTAGCCAAGAGGCTTGCGCGAAACTTAACCATGAGGCGAGCGAGATCTGTACGCGTATTGAACGCGAGTTTCTACGTGCGCTCGAAGGTGGTTGTACTGCACCTATTGGCGCCTATGCCACGATGAAACCAGGACGGTTTATGGGGCATGTCATAGATTTTCATGGTGTGTTGTTAAGTCGTGATGGTACAACACGCCTCGAAGTGACGAAAACCGCGAAACTTTCTGATCCTGTCGCATTTGCGAAATCTTGTGCGTATGATATTCTGATGCAGGGTGGCAAAGATATCCTTGCGGCTGATGCGGTGCAAGCAGAGGCCGAAGCTAATATCAAAGCCAAAGCCATACCCAAAGTCATTACGGCCGCGCCACAAGATGATTACGTGAAAGAGCCGACGGAAATTGTATTGAAAGACGCCGCTGGTATTGCTCATGTGGTTTCGACAAAAGTGTTGAGCGAGTCTCAATTAATGATGGTCAATAAAGACATTAAAATTGAGGAATTAGATTTCATTACTACCAAGATTTTGCCAATTCCGCCAGAGGCTGTGCGCACTGATAGTATGATTATCACAAGCCAGACAACTGTGCGGGCTTTGCTCGCAAGTTTTCCGCGTTTGAATCTTCGGTTTAAAAATATTTATTGTGTTGGCGACAAAACCAAAGCTTTGGTCGAAGAGCGTCTTGGACGTGTTTTGTATACGGCGCCAAGTTCCAAGGCTTTGGCTATTTATTTATGCCAAAATATGAGCAGTCGTGCAGTGACATATTTTTGTGGTAATCTGCGGCGTGGTGATATTTCAAAAATGCTCGGGGCTAATAATATCAAAGTGACCGAAGTTCCTGCCTATGAAACCAAATATAGTGGACGTAAAGTGGTGGGTGAGTTTAGTGGCGTTATGTTTTATAGTCCATCGGGTGTACGGAGTTTTGTAAAGGCGAATGCGTCTGATAAGATCGCGTTTTGCATTGGCGAGACGACCGCACATGAAGCGCGTACTTATTTTAAAAATGTAGTCGTCGCGAAACAGTCCACAATCGAGCATATGCTCAAAATGGTGAATGATTATTATGACGAGAGCTGATGTCCAAAACTAATATATTGAGAACACGCCGCCTACGCGCGTCCGAAGGCATACGCCGTTTGGTGCGCGAGACGAAACTCTGCGTTGATGATCTTGTCTATCCTTTGTTTATTGAAGAAGGTGAAGGCATAGAGAGCGAAATCGAGGCCATGCCGGGTATTAAACGCTTTTCACTCGACCGCTTGTCTGGTGAACTTGACGAAGTGCACGCGCTCAAAATTCCTGCTGTATTATTGTTTGGTATCCCGTCACAAAAAGACGCCAGTGGGTCGCAAACATGGGATGATGACGGTATTATGCAACGTGCTATCACATTCGTGAAAAAAAATTATCCTGATTTATACGTCATTACCGATGTGTGCTTTTGTGAATATACGGATCATGGGCATTGTGGTGTGATCGTCAAAAATGGTGATCGTCATGATGTCGATAATGACGCGACGCTTGATAACCTTGTAAAACAAACACTCTCCCATGCACGGGCAGGTGTCGATATGGTTGCGCCGTCGGGCATGATGGATGGGGCTGTGGGCGCAATGCGCGAGGGTCTTGACGCGGCTGGTTTTTCACAATTGCCGATCATGGGCTATAGTGTGAAATATGCGTCTGCTTTTTATGGCCCATTCCGTGAAGCTGTTGATTCTACACCTAGTTTTGGTGATCGTCGCACATATCAAATGGACCCTGCTAATCGTCGTGAGGGGCAGATCGAGGCCGAGTATGATGACGCAGAGGGGGCCGATATTCTTATGGTCAAACCTGCGCTGTCTTATCTTGATATTGTCTCTGATTTGCGTGCGAATTTTGACAAGCCGATTGCGTGTTATAATGTTAGTGGTGAGTATTCCATGATCAAGGCCGCCGCCGCGAATGGGTGGATTGATGGTGACCGTGTGATGATGGAGAGCTTGCTGTCGATGAAACGTGCGGGCGCTGATATTATTATTACCTATTTTGCCAAAGATGTAGCAAAGCTGCTCAATAGCTGATACGTCCAGTTTTTTGCACTTAAACATACTGGTTCATCATGAAACATACTAAATCAGAAAAGCTCTATCAAGAGGGCCTAGAACACCTTGTCGGCGCTGTGAATTCTCCCGTTCGCGCATTCTCGTCTGTTGGCGGCAACCCTATCTTCATTGAACGTGCAGACGGCAGTGAAATTGTTGATGTTGACGGGAATAAATATGTTGATTATGTGCTGTCATATGGCCCGATGATCCTTGGTCATCGTCATGGTCGTGTACGTCGTAATGTCCGCAAAGCCCTCCGTAATGGATATTCATTTGGTGCGTCAACAAAATCAGAAATCAGGCTCGCGAAAATTATTTGTGACGCGATCCCAGGCATGGACAAAGTCCGCCTTGTTAATTCTGGTACCGAAGCTGTCTTTAGTGCCATTCGTTTGGCACGTGCCTTTACGGGACGTGATAAAATTGTGAAATTCGCAGGATGTTATCATGGTCACGCGGATAGTTTGTTGATTGCAGCGGGTTCAGGCCTAGCGACATTGAGCCTTCCAGGCTCCAAAGGCGTGCCTGCGGCAGCGGTCGCCAATACATTGATCGCTAATTATAATGACCTTGAAAGCGTAAAACGCCATTTCGAACAACATGACGATATTGCAGGCATTATCATTGAACCGATTGCAGGTAATATGGGCGTTGTCCTGCCACAAGATAATTTCTTGCAAGAGCTGAAAGCTATTTGTGAAGACAATGGTGCGCTTTTGATTGTTGATGAAGTGATGACAGGCTTTCGCGCGAAATTCGGTGTGACCCAAGAAATTCTCGGTGTTGAAGCCGATATTACATGTCTTGGTAAAATTATTGGCGGCGGTTTTCCTGTTGGCGCATATGGTGCGCGTAACGAAATTATGGAAATGGTCGCGCCGCTTGGCGAGATGTATCAAGCAGGTACACTGTCAGGTAATCCAATCGCAATGGCGGCGGGTATTTCAACTTTGCTAGAGCTGAAATCCCAAAACCCATTTGCGGAATTTGAAGAAGTTGCAGGGCGCCTTGAAAGTGCGCTTCTTAAATCGGCCAAGCGTCATCATGTTGATCTTACGGTCAATCGTTTTGGCTCTATGATAAATCCGTTTTTCAAAAAAGGTGCCGTGACAAATTTCGCCGACGCGCAAGAATCTGATACGGAAAAATTCGCAGTCTTCTTCTGGTCTATGATCAATAGCGGCATCTTCCTGCCACCATCACAGTTTGAAGCGTGGTTCCTCTGCTCGGCCCTCAGCGACGAAGACATCGTCAAAACCATTGACGCGATTGACGTTGCGATGAAAGCTGTTGCTAACGCTTAAACGGCTAGACTTTGTCGTAAACATGTTCACGGCAAATACGTTGGGTATCATCAAAAGAGAGTTTTACATTTAAAAGTGCACAAAAATGTGTGCCGTCTCTTTTTTGATTATGCTCGCATGTCATGCATATGCCAAAAGTTTTTAACTTGTTCTCTTGTAATAATTGGGTGAGCAATAGAGATATGTGTGTTGTAAAGCTTGTTGTTTGTTGATCATCCAAGATGTTGATTGCGCGTGTGAAATTTGGTGGTGGTATAATTTGACTCAGGAGTTTGCGCCCTGAATTGGTCAGTTCCAAATGAGTTAATCTTTTGTCTGATGCATCAGGTTTTTTAAATAAAAAACCTTTCCTCTCTAAGACTTTAAGTGTTTGTGAAACGGTACCTTTCGTTTGGCCGAGGTATTCTGTGACTCCCATTGGTGTGTCAGAAAATTTATTGCACAGAGAGAGATAGTGCAGGGCTTGCACTTGAACAGGCAGTAAATCGTATTTTGCTGCTGATTGGCGCATGCTTACGCGTTGCACCTCACTCAACCGTTCAACATAGTCATATAATGTGTTTTTCCCCATACTTTATAGTATCGACTAAATACTTGGTTGACAAATGTAATTGTTATGTTCATATTAATGGTATCGATTCGATACTATGTGGAAAAGGACTTATCTCATGCGAAATATTCATCATAATTTAGCAAAATTTAACATCAATTCTAAAAGGGTTTATTGTGTTCCTCTTGCAATTGCGGCCTTATTTATGTCTGGCTGTAATGCGGCGACACCCCATATGGATACGCATATGGCAGTACATCAACCGCATTCAGGGGGTATCCAAACAAAGCCAGATTCGGCAGTCTTCGCGCCTTTTGATATTGTGCATACAAAAATCAAAACTGTAGGGAATGAAGCTGTGTTTCATATGTCTGTATCCGGCATTGCAGGAGAGATTAAGCCAAACCCTATTGGACAACTTGGCGGTAGTGATGTGTACGCCTATGTCTGGCCAACGACCATGGATAGTTATGTTGTTGGTTTCGAAAGAGATGCAGGCATACTTGCACTTGTCGCTACGTCGCATCCAGACTTTGATGATACACCTCTCTATGACGAAAACAATGATGGTGATAACGCAAATGATGGTGGTCTCTGGCATTCTCATTGGGTGGTATTAAAGCCAAATGAACAATGTGGTGAAGGTGCACTTGGGGTTGTCGATATTCCTGAAGGTGTGAAGCCACGATTACCAAAAACATGGCCGGGCTTTCCTATTTTATTAGATAGCCCTAAATGGAAACCAGCATTTAATGCGGATTCAATTGAAATCCGGGTTCCATTCGATGATATTTCAGTTGTCACAAATGCTCGGTTTGATGGGGTAACGGCGGGTTTGCGTGTGCACCAAAGCATTCATGCGCCTTTGCTGTGTGTGGTCGATGTTAAAAAGATAGCATCTGGTGATCTCAGCTTACCTGGAACGCCTAATCAATAAAGGAACTCCTACCGATGTATATATTTGGAAGGCATGGATGTAATGCGTGAAAATGTGCAAGCGCCACCGTTAGAAGTGTCAGATTGGTTGAATACGAAAGATGATTTGTCTTTGTCAGCCTTAAAGGGCAAAGTGGTGGTTATTCATGCTTTCCAAATATTTTGTCCAGCTTGTGTGTGTCATGCTACGCCACAGGCGAAGAAAATACACGAACAGTTTAAGGGGCAGCCCTTGCAACTGATTGGGTTACACACTGTTTTTGAACATCATGATGTTATGAACAAAGCGGCGCTTGAAACATTTATTCACGAGTACGGTATTTCGTTTCCTGTTGCGATTGATAAGCCTTCGAAGAAAAACTCTCTCCCAATGACAATGAAAAAATACCAATTACGCGGGACGCCAAGCCTTCTCGCTATTGATCAGTATGGGAAATTAGTCATCAATCATTTTGGTCAAATTAGTGATATGCAAATCGGTCAAATCCTTGGTCATCTCTTGGCGGACATTGATTAGAACACCATCAAGAAGGCGTAAGTCTTCGGCTTTGTAATTTTTTGACAACGTCTTCGAGTTTTAAATCTTTGGCGGTTTTGACGTATTCTTCCCCAACTTATTGAGCAACACATTTAGTGGGCCTTGAAAAAGAAGGGCAGTGTAGGAGATTTTCATATCCGTCCTTAGCAACAAGACATCGTAAAAACCATTGATGGAATTGATGTTGCGATGACAGCTGTTTGTGAGGTTAACTGTTAGAATGGGGAAAGGGTTGCGTCATGAAATGTTATGAGAGCCTTTACTAAATTCATGGTTTTTCTAAGAATTTCAGAATTGCATCATTTACGGCTTCGACTTGTTCGTATTGTGGGACATGTGCCGCGATTTTCAATCGTGATGGCATGTATAGGTTTAATGAGGGTTTGTGCAAATTCGAAATTGGAATAAGGAAAGGTGATATCATTTTTTCCCCAGATTAAGAGGGTTTCAATATCTGTATTGCCTAGTTTTTCATAACCGTTACTAAAATCGTTCATCGGCATGTGTCGCATGGTGGATAATAGTGCGCGTTTATATCCGGAAAATTGAAATTGTTGCGCATAATCATCAGCGGCTTCGGGCCAAAGGCTTGCGTTCGCATAATATTTCTTATTGTGCTTTATTAAAGATTTTTTACCAATAATAGATATTGCGTATTCGCCAATGAGCGGGATTTGTAAAAGTTTGGCAGATGGTGCAGTTTTGATTTTAAAGCCTGCCGGGCCAATGATGACGAGGTGACGTATTAAACTTGTATTGGCTAGGGCAAAGTCGGTCGCAACTATGGCGCCCATTGAAGAGCCCACAAGATTGATTCTCCCTTGACATTGAACCGAGGAAATTAAACCCTCTAATTGCTGTCGGTATAGTTCTAAATTATATTCTACATTAGGACGATCCGAGAGGCCTCGTCCAAGTAAATCATATGTGATGACACGATGCCCCGAGTTTGCCAGTGCAGGTATATTTTTATTCCACACCGACATTGGTCCAGATGCACCGTGAACAAAAATGACACATGGTGCCATTTTTGTTCCAGTTACAGAATAATTGGTAATGCCTTGTGAGAGGGTAGCTAAATTCGCATTTTGTGATTCCCTTGCTTGAACCAAGGATCCATATTGCTCTTTTCTATTTACGGCTATTGGTGCGACAATCAGAACCGTGAGAATACATATTGAAAAAATCGCGAGTATTATTCGTTTCATCATTTTATCCAAGTTCAATCACAGTCTGGTAAAATCCAATTATAAAATTGTGATGTGATTGGTGAATGTATGGTGAAAACCGCAGGTAATCTATGATGTTCTCAATGTTTACGGTTTTGTAATTCTTTGACAACGTCTTCGAGTTTTAAATCTTTGGCGGCGAGTAAGACCATGAGATGGTAGAGCAGGTCTGCGCTTTCGCTGATAAATTCTTTGTCGGTTTCGGCGAGGGCGGCGATCACGGTTTCGACGCCTTCTTCACCAACTTTTTGAGCGGCGCGTTTTAGGGGGCCTTGCAAAAGAGAGGCGGTGTAGGACGTTTTCTTATCTGCTGTTTTGCGCGAATGAATAAGGGCGTCAAGTTCTGTGAGCCATGTGAGTGATGTGAGTGATGACGCAGGTTCTGCGTCTCCGAAACACGAAATACTACCTGTATGGCAGGTTGGCCCTTTGGGGCGTGCGGTAATGAGAAGTGTGTCATTGTCACAATCAATTTTCATGTCGACAAGGCTAAGTGTGTTGCCAGATGTTTCGCCCTTTTGCCAAAGGGTTTGGCGAGAGCGTGAATAGAATGTGACAAAGCCGCTGTCGCAAGTGGCCTTCACGGATTGCGCGTTCATATAGCCTAGCATGAGGACTTGGCGTGTATCTGCGTCTTGAATGATTGCGGGGACGAGGCCGTCGCCTTTATCGAAATCTATGTTTTTGGCAAAGTCTGTTTTCATATGCGAATCTCGATACCTGCGCGTTGCAATTCTGTTTTAAGTTTCGGAATAGGGATGATGTTTTTGTGAAAAACACTGGCGGCGAGTGCGCCGTCTACATTGGCTTTTTTAAATACGTCTTCGAAATGTTGAATTGTACCCGCGCCGCCAGAAGCAATGAGGGGAACTTTGCAAAGTCCGCGTGCGGAAATGAGTTGTAGCAAATCATAGCCGTCTCTTACGCCGTCTTGGTTGATACAATTGAGGACAATTTCACCTGCGCCGCGTTGTACGGCTTCGACGATCCAGTCTAGGGTTTCGCGGCCTGTTTCGCGTGTTTTGTCAGGGTCGCCAGTGTGAGATTTGACGCGGTAATCTTCGCCGTCAAAATAGCTATCTATGCCGACCACAATACATTGTCGTCCAAATGCATCTTTCAATTCATTGATTAAATCAGGCCGCATAAGGGCGGGGGAATTGATGGAAATTTTGTCCGCACCTTCTTCTAGGCGTGCGCGTGCAGCCTCTATTGTTTTAATGCCGCCCGCGACACAAAACGGAATATCGAGGACTTGCGAAACTTTGCTTACCCAATCTGGGCTGATGGTGCGGTCGTCTGTGCTAGCCGTAATATCGTAGAAAACAAGCTCGTCTGCACCCTCGTCGCGGTAGCGTTGTGCCAGTTCTAAAATGTCGCCAACCACTTTGTGGTTTTTAAACTTTACGCCTTTGACAACAACGCCGTCTTTGACATCAAGGCAGGGAATGATGCGACGGGCTAGCATGAGATGGCTTGTGCTAAGGTGAATTTATTTTCGTATAAAGCTTTGCCAATGATGATGCCGTGTGGCTTGAGGGCTTTCAAATCTTCTACATCTTTAATCGTGCCAACACCACCCGATGTAATCAAATCCAGACTTGGATATTTCATGAGTATGTCTTTGTAGAGGCCGATGTTGGAGCCTTGTAAAACGCCGTCTTTGGCAATGTCGGTGACCAGAACCGATGTAAGCCCAGTGCTTGAATAATCATCGAGAACTTGCCAGAGACTTTTCTCAGAGGCGTCTTGCCAACCGCGGAGGGCGGGGCGAGGTGTGCCATTTTTATCAATTTGAATGTCGAGAGCGAGTGTGAATTTATCGGGGCCTAATTCTGAAATCCAGTATTTGACTGTTGCAGGATTGCTGACGGCAAGAGAGCCGATAACGACGCGTTCAATGCCGCCATCAAACAAACGCTGAATTTGCGAGAGCTCGCGCAAGCCTCCGCCTGTTTGCACTTTAAGGCCAGAATGTTTCGCGATCTCGGTGATTAAATCTGCTTGTTGGGTTTTCTCGCTTTTTGCGCCGTCCAAGTCGACAATATGTACCCACTCCGCGCCAGCCTGTGCAAAGCTTTTGGCCATGTCGAGGGGGGAGATATCATAGTCGGTGCGCTGGCTGAAATCACCTTTGAATAGGCGTACACATTTGCCGCCGATCAAGTCTATTGCAGGGTATATGGCGGGGTTCGTCATAGGGAAGCTTTCAAAAAATTCTCAAGAATACGTGCGCCTGTTGCGCCTGAACGCTCAGGGTGAAATTGGCAGCCAAAGATATTGTCTTGGCGGATAATGGCACTAAATGTATCGCCGTGCGTCGTGCTTGCGAGTGTGTAATGATCAACGGGTACTGCGTATGAATGTACAAAATAGGCATAGTCACCTGAGTTTACGCCTTTTAGCAAAGGGTCGTCGGCGACATTTTCCAGTGTATTCCATCCCATATGTGGGCTGGGTTGATTGCCTGTTTCTAAATCGAGAACGCGGCCATGTACCATGCCAAGAGCAGGGACTTCGCCTTCTTCGGTGAAGTTAAATAGGAGTTGCATGCCAAGGCATATGCCTAATATGGGCTGGGTTAGGTTTTGCAAAGTTTCCACCAGTTCACGTTCGCGCAAATTTTGCATAGCAAATGGGGCCGCGCCAACGCCGGGTAAAATCACGCGTTTCGCTTTTTTGATTTTCTTGGGGTCTTTGGTGATGGTTTTTTTTGCGCCGATACGGTCAAGGGCAAACCCGACAGAGGCGAGGTTGGCACAGCCCGTATCAACGATAACGACATTCATTAGATGACACCTTTTGTAGACGGAATAATATCACCGTCACGTTTAAATGCAGGGCGCAGGGCGCGACCTAAGCCCTTGAAACAGGCTTCGATTATATGGTGGGTATTCTTGCCGTCAACATCGATTTGTATTGCAGCGCCTAAAGTTTGCGATAGGCTTTCAAAAAAGTGAGGGCACATTTCAGCAGGAAAATCACCAGCGTGATCGGTGGGGAATTTACCCTTAAATGTCATGGCCGCACGACCTGAAAGGTCAATCGCGACACGGGCTTGGGTTTCATCCATGGCCATGGTGAAATCATTTGTAAATCCAAAGCGCCCAATGCCTGCCTTATTGCCAAGCGCTTGTTTAAGTGCTGTGCCAAGCGCAAGGGCGCAGTCTTCAATCGTGTGATGTGCGTCAATATGTAAATCACCTGAACAAGTAAGGACGAGGCCAAAACCGCCATGTTTAGACATTGCACCAAGCATGTGGTCGTAAAACCCATTGCCTGTGCTGATGTCATTTAAATCAGGATCGTCAAGATTGACGCGTACGGAAATGTCCGTTTCTTTGGTTTTGCGGTGGGCTTCGCCAATGCGGTCTTGTTTGGTCTCGGCTTGGGCCACGCCAAAAGCCGCAAGCGCGATATTGTTTTCTTCGGGAGAACCAATACTAATGCGGAGCTTGCCCGGGAGCGTGCTTCTAAAGTCACGGATTTTGACATCTTGTTTGTTCAATTCACGTAATAAACCTTCATCATCTTTAACATCAAGCAAAAGGAAATTTGCTTGTGACGGATAAATGGTTTTGACGTAAGGTGATTTTTTTAGCGCGATTTCCATACGTGCCCGCTCGGATTTCCAGAGGGCGAGCCTTGAGGCATGTACAGGCATTGCGGCAGGGGAAAGCGCGTCTAAAATGGCTTTTTCTACGGGGCGTGCAATGGGATAAGGCGGCAATACTTTTAGCATAAGATTGATAATGCGTGGGTCGGCAATTGCGACACCTGCGCGCACACCTGCGAGGGAATAGGCTTTGGAAAGCGTACGTAAAATAACAAGATTGGGGTAGGTTTCGATTTGATCGGCAAAGCTATTTTGATCGGAAAACTCTTCATAAGCTTCGTCGATAACAATGAGTGTCTGTGGGAAATCTTTGCAAATGCCTGTAACGATTTTTGGATTGATAGGATTGCCCGTCGGGTTGTTTGGGGAGCAAAGGAAAACGATTTTCAACCGCGTGTCGGCATTTAACAATGCGGCGCGAATATTGGCCTCATTATAGGAATAATCGGCGTTTAGAGGGGCTTCGAGGATTTCTGCACCTTGGATTTGGGCGCAGGTTTTGTAATAATCAAAGGTCGGAGGACAGATAAGAATTTGATCTTGATTGGCTTCGCAAAATGTTCGTAAAAGAACCTCGATTGCTTCATCCGCGCCGCGGCCGACCATAATGTTTTTCGGATTTGTATTGTAGAGGCTCGCAAGTCGGTTGCTGAGAGCGGGCGGCTGCTGTTCTGGATATCGGTTGAAGCTTTGGGAGCCAAGTACAGGCGGCGGCGCCCAAGGGCTTTCATTGGCGTCGAGGTGTAGCGAAGTTGTGACACCACCACGTGCGCTATAGGTTTTGAAATCAACAATGCATTTGCGTGCAATACTGTCTGGCCAAGCGCGTGTCATGATTGTGATCCTGCAATGTTGAAAAGGCGCAAGCTTACTGCATTTTTGTGCGCGTCTAGCCCTTCCATTAGTGCGAGCCGTTCGACGACAGGGCCAAGGGTTTCGAGACCTGCGCGTGTGAGGGATTGCACGCTGATATATTTCATAAAACTCTCAAGCACGATGCCGCTATAGGCACGGGCTGCCCCAAATGTTGGGAGGGTGTGGTTCGTGCCGCTGGCATAATCACCAACAGATTCGGGCGTCCATTGTCCAAGGAATACGGAACCTGCATTTTGAATGTCCGCGAGTATGCTTTCAGAATTTTCGATCTGTACGATCAAATGTTCGGGGGCATAGGTGTTGGTAATATCTATCATTGTGTCAGTATTCTCAACGATCAGAATACGCGCGTGCGCGAGTGCTTTTTGTGTGATGTCGCGACGTGAAAGCTGTGCTTGTTGCTGGGTAAGTTCGTCTTGGATTTTATCTGCGAAGCTTTGAGAGCGACAGACGCAGATGACTTGCGCGAGTGTATCATGTTCGGCTTGGGCGAGCATGTCGGCGGCGACGAAAACGGGGTTTGCCTGATCGTCGGCGAGTACCATAACTTCGCTAGGGCCAGCTGGTAAATCAATTGCGGGGCCACCCATTTCCATAGAGACTTGCGCTTTGGCTGCGGCGACATATGCATTGCCGGGGCCGAAAATTTTCACGGTTTTGGGGATGGTCTGTGTGCCATATGCGAGAGCGGCAATGGCTTGTGCACCACCGATTTTATAGACTTCATCAACGTCGCATAAATAGGCCGCGGCAAGCAGAGGTGTCGCAATCTTGCCATTTTTTTGTGGAGGTGTGGTAATGACGCATTTTTTTACACCTGCTATTTTTGCGGGCAGTGCGAGCATCATAAGTGTCGAGACCAATGGTGCAGTGCCACCCGGTACGTAAAGACCTGCGCTATCAAGGGCACGTGGTTCACGGCTACAAATGACACCTGACATGGTTGTGACAGAAATCGTTTTTGGCATTTGGGCTTTGTGGAATGTCTCGATATTTGCTTTGGCAGTTTTCAGAGCGGCTTGGTCTTCTTGACAAAGACTGTCCCACGCGGTTTTTAAATCTGCGACAGGAACGCGAATGTCGCCCAATTCTACCCCGTCAAAACGTCGTGTGTAATCCCGCAGGGCGGTGTCGCCGTTTGCACGTACAGCTTGGAGGATTTCACTTACGTCGATTTGACTGAGGGCGTTCGGGCGTGAAAGCGCACTTTCTTGCGCTTCTGTGTTCAAACCCTTCCACAATAAAACTTGCATGATTTAACCCATCATCTTTTCGATTGGCAGGACGAGGATTGATCGCGCCCCTGCTTTTTTGAGGGCTTCCAATGTTTCCCAAAATACGTTTTCCGTACACACGGCCTGCACGGCGACAAGGTCGTCATTGCCTGCAAGAGGAATAATTGTGGGGGCATCGGAACCTGGAAGAATTTTTGAGATGGTTTCGATTTGAGATTTGGGCGCATTTAACATTATGTATTTAGAATCTTTAGACCGAATAACACCGTCGAGGCGGCTAATGAGTTGGTCGTAAATTTCTTGTTTCTCTTTGCTCAACTCTTGCCCTGTTTTGATAAGAACAGCTTCGCTTTTTAAGATTGTGGCAAAGGCTTGGAGGCCATTGGCTTCGAGAGTTGCGCCTGAGGATACAAGGTCGCAAATGGAAGGTGCAACACCGATACGGGGCGCAAGTTCAACCGCGCCTTTCATTTCTATGCATTCAGCATTGATGTTATTGTCACTGAGATATTGGCCGAGAATGCCAGGGTAACTTGTGGCAATTTTCGTGCCTTCCAAGTCTTTTGGTGTTTGGATATTTCCACCGTCAATACTTGCGAGGCAAAGATTGCACCGAGAGAAACCGAGGCGGCGTTCAATGGTCAGCGACATTGGGTCTTTGGCGTTGAGCATGTCTTCTTTGAGGACATTTTCACCGACAATGCCGATATCACTTGCGCCACTGGATACGAAATTAGGGATGTCATCATCGCGTACAAGCAGTAAGTCGATAGGGAGGTTTTTAACGCGGGCGAGTAAGCCGTCGCCGCGTATTGTAAATCGTAGGCCGCACTTTTTGAGGGCAGAGAAGCTTTCATCTGCAAGTCGTCCTTTTTTCTGTACGGCAATGCGTAGTCGTTCTGTCATGATATTTACCTTAAAATATGGGGGGGAGGCCATGTTTTGGCCTGTTTGGTATTAGCCGACTTGTCGCGCCAGCATTGTTTGATAGCCTTGATGGGGTTCTTCTTTTAAAAACCTTGCCACGCGGCCAATGGTTGTCGTGCTGACACCTGTTTCAGCATTTATATCGCGGTAGGAAAGCTCGCCTTTGTTGAGAAGCTTGGCCACATGCCAACGCTCGGAAAGTGCGCGTAATTCGGCAGGTGTGCATAAGTCGACAAGGAAGTTTTCCATTTCATGAACGCTGCGTGCGGAAACGAGCGCTAAAGCCAAAGATTTACGATGTTCGAGTGACGTGGTTTTTGATACGTTTGGCATAACTTCCTCATTTGCTTGTTAGTATTGGTGTTTATTAACATTGACGCGACTTAGTGTGTTAGCGTGCTGGTACACCTTGAGGCCTTGCTTTGCAAGTGAAATATCACAAAATTTAAATCTTTTACCTAAAATATTGAACATAAAAATAATTACTTGACCAATTGGTCTGGTAATCATATATTGAAGCCTAGAAGCGGAGACCAACATGTATTCTACAGATTTAAGAACAGATGCAGAAAAGAAGAGCGCAGGCGAGGCTTTACGGTCGGTTGAAGACGCGGCCTTTCTTGCGGCGTTCCAAAAACGTATTGATGATGGTGCAATCATTGAGCCAAAAGACGATATGCCTGAGAAATATCGTAAGACACTAACACGTCAAATTTCTCAACATGCCCATAGTGAAATCATTGGTATGTTGCCTGAGGGCAATTGGGTGACGCGTGCGCCAAGTTTGAAGCGTAAAATGATTTTGTTGGCGAAAATTCAAGATGAAGCGGGGCATGGTTTGTATCTTTATAGTGCGGCGGAAACCCTTGGGACCAAACGCGATGATATGGTCGCCGATCTTTTGTCGGGTAAGGCGAAATATTCTACAATTTTTACATATCCAACACCGTCTTGGGCCGATATGGGGACTGTGGGCTGGCTTGTTGACGGGGCTGCGATTACCAATCAAATCCCGTTATGTCGTTGTTCATATGGGCCATATGCACGAGCAATGGTGCGGGTGTGTAAAGAAGAAAGTTTCCATCAACGTCAAGGCTATGAAGTTGTAACTGTTCTGGCACGCGGAACGGCAGAACAAAAGAAAATGGCACAGGAAAGCCTCGACCGTATTTGGTGGCCATCATTAATGATGTTCGGCCCGTCCGATGCAGGGCAAGTGTCCCAGAACATGAAATGGAAAATTAAACGGCATTCTAATGATGAATTACGCCAGCGTTTTATTGACGCCACGGTTCCGCAAGCTGAAATTCTTGGTTTGAAAATTCCTGATCCTGATTTGAAATGGAATGAGGAACGGGGCAGTTATGACATTGGTGAAATTAACTGGGACGAGTTTTGGGGTGTGATTAAAGGCGGCGGCACATGCGGAAAAATGCGTATACGTGACCGCAAGACAGCTCACAAAGATGGTGAATGGGTCCGCGCAGCTGCGGCGGCCTACGCCGAGAAACAAGAGCGTAAGCATTCTGCCATTGCAGCGGAATAGAAGGCGATATTATGAGTTCTGATAATTGGCATTTATATGAAGTGTTCATGCGGTCTAAAAATGGCCTTGCCCATAAACATGCGGGCAGTGTGCATGCACAAGACGCAGAAACTGCGATACAGTCTGCGCGTGATCTTTATACACGCAGAGGTGAAGCAAGCTCGTTATGGATTGTGAAATCAAATGATATTATCGCGTCTGATCCTAGCAAAAGTGACGAGCTGTTTGATCCTGCTGATGATAAGATTTACCGCCATGCTTCATTTTACACCGTCCCGGACGGTGTGAAAAACATGTAGGGGGTGATGATGTCTAAATCTGAAACTTCTCAGGCTTTATGCGCCATGCCCACGTCTGACGAGATGACATATGTGTTACGGCTGGCTGATAATGCGATGATCCTTGGTCAACGATTGGCGGAAATGTGTGGTCACGCGCCAGAGATGGAACTTGATATTGCACTGACAAATTTTTCACTTGATCTGATCGGTCAGGCGGCTTTGCTGTATGATTGCGTCTTGGCACGTGAAAACCTTGCGCCAAATTCAGACGTGCTTGCGATGACACGAGAGCAAAGTCAGTATTTGAGCTGTCTTTTGGTGGCGCAACCAAATGTGGATTTCGCGCATATTATTGTGCGACATTATATGTTTGTGACATTCCAGAAACGTCAATACGAAGCTTTGTTGTCATCAAAGGATAAACAGCTCGCGGCGATTGCCGAAAAAGCTTTGAAAGAAATCGCTTACCAAATTCGTTTTTCCAAAGCGTGGGTTTTGCGTTTAGGTGACGGGACGGATGAAAGTCATGAACGTATGGTTGAGGCTGTTGATTGCCTTTGGCGCTATAGCGGTGAATTGTTTGATAAAGACGATGTGCTCTGTTCTGTTATTGGCTCGGGTCTTACTGCGGACTTCACAAATGGCTATCAAAACTGGCAAGACGAAGTGTCGGACGTGTTCGCCGAAGCGACCCTGAATATTCCGTCTGATACCCATATGTTGATGGGCGGGTATTTAGGCAAGCAAGAAGACCATCTTGGCCATATCTTGGTCGATATGCAATATATGCAGCTTAAATACCCAAACCTTGAATGGTAGGTGGCTATGGTTGTTTCTGAAATTCGCCAAACAAGTAATGAAATGCGCGCGCAACTTTTTGATCTGTTGGCGCAGGTTGAAGATCCTGAAATTCCTGTGGTCAATATTGTAGAGCTAGGCATTGTGCGTGACATTGTTATGGATATACCCATTCAGATTATCTTGACCCCCACATATACGGGCTGTCCTGCGACCCATATGATTACGCAAATGGTACGTGAAAAATTGGACGAAAACGGTTTTAGGGGAGCTGAAATTAAAAATCAACTTTCGCCTGCATGGACAACCGACTGGATTACGCCAGAGGCGAAAGCCAAGCTGAAAACTTACGGCATTGATCCGCCGTCATTGTCGGGGACAAAATCTGTGGCGACATGTCCGCTTTGTAATTCTACCAATAGTAAATTAGTGAGCGAGTTTGGATCAACCCCGTGTAAATCTCTCTATACCTGCAAAGACTGCCTTGAGCCTTTTGATAAATTTAAGTGCCATTAGCGCGCCCTGAAAGACCAATTTTATGAGCCAGTTCCATTCCGTAAAAATACGCGATCTTCGCCAAGAAACACCTGATAGCGTGAGCATTGCTTTTGATGTTCCTGAAAGCTTGCAATCAAAGTTCTCATTCGTGGCTGGGCAACATGTTATTGTGCGCCGCATGATTGACGGCGAAGATGTGCGCCGTACCTATTCATTTTGTTCTGCACCTACGGACGGTGATTTTCGTATTGCTATTCGCAAGGTTGAGGGCGGTGCATTTTCTAGCTTCGCCAATGAGGACTTAAAAATTGGTGATATGATCGAGATTTTCGAGCCGATGGGCGAGTTCACTTTGCCGATTGATGCTGCGCGTAAAACCCATCATATTGGTTTTGCGGTGGGGTCTGGTATTACCCCGATTATGTCGATGATCCGTGATGTGTTGAGCCGTGAGCCTCTAAGTCACTTCCATCTTTATTACGGGAACCGCGACGCAGACCATACGATTTTTGCAGAGGCTATTGCGGCGCTTAAAAACACGTATATGGAGCGTTTTTCTTATCAACTCTTTATGTCTCGCCAAGCGGTAGATATTGAATTTTTCAATGGGCGGATTACGGGTGAAAAGGCTGCGGTTTTGCATGCTAATATATTCTCGCGTCTGGACGTGTCTGGTTATTATTTGTGTGGCCCCATCTCTATGATTGATGATGTTCGCACTCAATTGCTCGCGGCTGGAGAAGCAGAAGATAAAATCCATAGTGAATTATTTTACGCGGACGGGGAAGCAGATGAAGCACGGGTGTCAAAGCCTGAGGCTATTGCGAAAAGTCGTGTGAAAATCATATCTGACGGTCGTGAAATTGTTGTGGATTACCGCGATGAAGATGGCACGATTTTGGACGCTGTTTTAAAAGCGGGCATTGATGTTTCGTTCGCCTGTAAGGGCGGTGTATGTGCGACATGTCGCGCGAGAGTTATGTTCGGCGAAGCGGATATGGTGCTAAATTATGGGCTAGAGCCAGAAGAAATCGCAGATGGATTTATTCTGACATGCCAGAGCGTGCCTACGTCAAAAGAGGTGACGATCAGCTTTGATGAATAGCACCTTTGGGGCGGTTAGCCTTTAAAGCTACCGCCTGTTTGCGCCAGTTCTTTCAATAAATTTGAGGGCGTCCAGAAGATTGGATCCTCTTTGGCAAATGCCATAACGCCTTCATAAATTGTTTTCGCGCCGATTTGGTCTGCGTGAAACATAGGGCCGCCGCGGTAGGCTGGGAATCCATAACCGTTTACATATACCATGTCGACATCAAGTGCGCGCAGGGCAATGCCTTCTTCTAGAATTTTTGCGCCTTCATTCATCATGGCAAAAAGTATGCGGTTTCGAATTTCGTCGTCAGAGAATGTCCGCGGAGTGATGTTTTTTTCTTTGGCGTTTTCTGCGATCATATCTGCGATCATTGGATCGAGTATCGGGGTGCGGTTGCCTTTTTCATAAAGATACCAGCCTGCGCCCGTTTTTTGCCCATAACGCCCAAGGTCGTATAATTTGTCGGCGAGTGTGCCAGCGTAGCGCTCGTTCGTAGGGCGTGTATCATCACTCTTGCGGCGATTGTGCCAGCCAATGTCGAGACCTGCGAGGTCGGACACTTCGAAGGGGCCCATGGCAAAACCAAAGGCTTTCATAACGCGGTCAATGTCTTGCGGCAAAGCGCCGTCTTCCACCATAAAGTCAGCTTGGGTGCGATATGCTTTGAGAATGCGGTTGCCGATAAACCCGTCACACACGCCAGATAATACGCAAATTTTACCAATGGATTTTCCGATTTTCATCACTGTGTTCAGGACTTCATCGGAGACTGTATCTGTCTTGACGACTTCGAGCAGTTTCATAATGTGGGCAGGGCTAAAGAAATGCATGCCGATAACATCGGCTGGGCGCGACGTTATATCGGCAAGGATATTTATATCGAGGTAGGACGTATTGGTGGCGAGGATACAYCCCGGTTTTGCCAGTGCGYCGAGGTCACGRAAAATAGATTTTTTAATCTCGATGTTTTCTGTGGCGGCTTCGATAATAAGATCAGATGTATTWGCATCTTCCATTTTTAATATGGCTGTAAGGCGTGCAAGGCGGTCYTTTMRKTGTGCGTCTGTGATACGCCCTTTGGCGACCATGCCTTCATAGGTTTTGGTGATGCGTGCCATGCCTGCGTCTTGGGCATCTGTATTAATGTCRAAYAAATTGACTGTGAAACCACCGTTGAGGAAGGCCATGGCAATGCCTGCGCCCATTGTGCCTGCGCCGAGGATTGTGACGATGTTCACGTCACGAATGCCTGCGTTTTCAAGGCCWGGRACTTTGCTRACTTGRCGTTGRGAGAAAAAKGCGTGGATCAGGCCAGAGCGTTGATCGCTGGCCATGCACYCCATGAARATTTCGCGTTCTTTTTGCRTGCCTTCTTTGAAGGGTAGGTCTTGCGCGGCTTTGACGGCTTCGAGGGCTTTTATCGGTGATAATTGCCCACGTGCGCGTGCGGCTGTTCTTTTTGATAAGGCGTCAAAAGCCCCTGCGTCCCAATTTGGTAAAGATGTGACATCACAGAGGGCTGGCGGAATATCGTTGTTGGTAATTTTACCGACTAAGAAGGCGACTGCGTTTTGGACGAGGTCTGTGTCATATATTGCGTTTAGCACTCCAGATTTAAGAGCGTCTTTGGCACTGAGAGGTTTGCCTGTTGTGACCATTGTGCCAGCTTGAATGGCACCAATAAGGCGCGGTAAGCGTTGCGTGCCACCTGCGCCGGGGATTAGACCAAGATTAACTTCGGGTAGGCCTGTTTTTGCCGCAGGAGATCCGACACGAAAGCGACAGCCAAGGGCGACTTCTAGACCGCCGCCAAGTGCCGCGCCGTTAATGGCGGCGCATGTTGGTACACGGCACGATTCAATAATGTCGATAGCGTCAGGGAGGGAAGGCTCCATAGGTGGTTTGCCAAATTCTTTTATATCTGCGCCGCCAATGAAAATACGTCCTGCGCCCGTAATGACAACGCCCTGAATATTTTCATCCGCATTGATCTTTGCAATGGCCTCAACCAATCCTTGGCGCACATGTTGTGACAAGGCGTTCACAGGTGGGTTATCAATAGTCAGTACGGCGATATTGTTTTGAATTTCGTAATTAACACTCATGACAACTCCTTTATGTAAGTTCTATTAGTATTAGCAGTCCAGTCGGTCAGTCAATGCGGGAATGTCGTTTTTACATACTTTATATTTAAGCGCGTATGTCCGTTATGGCATGAGGGTTTGTAAAATATCTCGCATCGCTTGTGGTAATGGGGTGGGGCGACGTGTTTTTGTATCAACATAGACATGTACGAAATGCCCTTGCGCGAATATGTCTTGGGTATCGGCGTTAAATAACCCGATTTCATAGCGCACACTTGAATTGCCGATTTTGCTGATACGCAAGGCGGATTTTATACCTGTTGGGTATGAAATCGGTGCAAAATATTGGCATTGGGTTTCGACAACAAGACCAATGATAGGGCTTTGGTTGAGAATAAGCAGTCCTGTTTCTATCAGGAAATTATTCACTAATGTATCGAAATATGTGTAGTAAATGGCATTGTTAATATGGCCATAAATATCATTATCATTCCAACGGGTTTGGATATCCATATGATAGGGATAGTCAGAAATTTGTGGTGTTGTGGTCATTAGGCTATTGCTTCGTAAATTTCTGTGACAGCGTCAAATGTCATTTCGCGTGGGTTGTTCATCAACAGGCGTGTCTTGGTCATGGCGTCTTTGGCCATCATATCTATGGCCGTTTTGGGAATGTCTACGCTGGAGAGTGTTTGCGGTACGCCCGTCGCGTCTTTGATGCGCTGCATGTCTTCGAGTAGGGCCTCACCTGATTTACCAAGGCCAAGATCGACGGAGATTTCTGCGTAGAGCTTGTCCGCTTTTGGCATATTGTATTTCATGACTTCGTTTAACACCAAGGCGTTTGAAAGGCCGTGGGGTATATGAAAGAAACCGCCGAGTGGATAGGCAAGGGCGTGGACTGCGGCGCAGGGTGCATTTGAGAAAGCTTGCCCTGCAAACATGGCGCCCATTAACATATCATTGCGCGCGTCAATGTCATTGCCGTCTGTGCAAACCCGTTCAATCGCGCCGCGTAATTTCCGCAAAGCCGTAAGGGCGAGTGCGTCGGATATCGGATTTTTTTGTGGCAGTGATGTATAGGCTTCTATGGCATGTACCATTGCGTCAATGCCTGTGGCCGCTGTGATCAGTTTTGGTAGTCCGAGGGTCAGTCCAGCGTCGAGCAAGACGCGGTCTGCATAAAGACTGTCTGCGACAATTCCTTTTTTCTCGGTTTCGCCTGTTGTGACAATAGCGACATTGGTAACTTCTGAACCTGTGCCCGATGTTGTCGGGATGAGCATAAGAGGGAGGCGCGGCCCTTTGGCAAGGCCGACACCGTAAAGGGATTGTATTGGTTGATCACATCCTGCAAGATGGGCAATGATTTTGGCTGTGTCCATTGGACTGCCGCCGCCAAAGCCGAGTATCAGGCTCGCATTGAAATCTCTTGCGGCTTTCGCGCCTGCAAGGACAATGGCTTCGGGTGGATCTGCGACAACGTCATCAAAAACGAAAACATCATAGCCCGCGCTTTTTAAGGATTCTATTGCGCCGTCTATAAGACCTAAACCGCGCACGCCTTTATCTGTAACAATGAAAATACGCTTATTGCTGGCAAGCCCGTCTACATATGCAGCCATTTTATGGGTGCCATTACTTTCGATGCGAATGTCGGGAACTGTTTGGAAACTATGCATGGCATTACCCTTTGTTGGTCAGAAGGTAATATAACTACACGGATATGCCACTGGCTAGCAAATACTGAAATTAGGGCAATGGGGGCTATTAATTATTTCACATGCCCAGACCGCATTATTGTTGGGGCTGTTTTAGAACTCTTTATTTTTGGCCGCAGCAACGCCGTATAGTTTTGGTTTAAAACGTCCAAACCAAAATATTTTGCCAAGGCCCATATAAAATTTTGCGATAAAGGAAATATAAGAATTATGCCGCATCAGTTTGGAGACGAGGGTGAGCGGTAGATAGACGAAACACTGTATGAACCCGATACACATCCACTTAAGCACACCGATGATGTTTTTGTTTTCGGCGGCCATTTCAGTCGGACCTTGACCAAAAGCAAAACTTCGTACTTTTATGTATTTTGGTGTCGCGCGATGCGGACGAATATCCTCATGGGTGTGACAATGTCGTGTCCATGCGATTACGCCGCCCTGCCTTTGTATGTGTGTAAATAAAACATCATCTTCGCCGCCAGTTTCATTGGTGCGGGGATCAAATACAGGGTCTGGTAGTTGGCAGTTTTCTAAATCCATAAGTGAATTTCCGCAGCCAAAAAAATTATCGAGAATACCGTCTTGCAGAGCTGGGCCTTGCCGCTCAAAGAAAGAAACATAGTAATCATTGTATTTTGAATTGCCGGGTATACGCGCGATTGTCGGGCAAAAGGTCAATGCTGCATTGTGCTTTTTAGATGTTTCGATGAGTGTCGATACCCATTTAGGGCATGCTTCTTGATCGTCATCAAGCCACGCAATAAACCTGCCTTTAGCGACGGCAAGTGCGGCATTGCGTGCGTTGGAAACACCAGGGTTTGGAACGTGTAAGTAAACAATATTGACGGGACTGGTTTTGGAGAAATTTGCAACATATTCTTTGGCGCTTCCCTCGGGGTCATTATCGGTGACAATGATTTCGAATGCCCGTGTGTTGTCTGATTGAATGACTAAACTGTTAAGCGCGATTGCTAAACCTTTAGGTCTTCGAAATGTAGGCAGAATACAGGATACGCCCTCTTGCCAATTTTGTGTTTTCGTCATAATCACTGCTCGATTTTTTCAAAGCTAATTCGGCTTGTTTATAAAACCCATTCCTTAAAAACTTGGCAAGATTAGGCGTTTTTTATGAAAGCATTGTGGTTGGGCTTGACCTCATTTCATTCCGAGTTGTGATCTGTTCTATAATCCGATACGAAAGCGTGATAATAATCGGATGTTGTCACCCGTTCAGTTTGAGATGAAGGCAAAATAAAGCTACGCGCTGTGTACAAAAACTGGGATATATCAGACGGTTAATCCGTGTGAATTTCAGGAGTTAAAAAGATCGAGACATGAACTTAGCAATGGAATATTTTATGGGCTTGGGCTTTGGTACCATTTTATGTGTGGGTCTCTTTGCTTTGTCATATATTGATTTCAAAACATATTTACTCCCCAATAAAATAACCTTGCCGCTTATACCCATTGGTATTTTGCAATTTTGGATATTGCAGCAGAATTGGGTTTCTGCATGTATTGGCGCGGTGGTTGCTTATCTCGGGTTTGTTGCTGTTGAGAAAGGTTTTAAAGCGGTGCGTGGTAAGGACGGGCTTGGACGCGGCGATGCTAAACTTCTTGCCGTTGGCGGCGCTTGGTGTGGATGGAGCGCACTTCCTTATATTATTTTGATTGCGAGTTTAACGGGGATTCTCTTTGCTGTTTTCTTCATGAGATCCAAAAACAAATCACAGTTGATGATCGCATTCGGCCCCTTTCTTGCGCTGGCAATTTTCCTTGTTTGGCTCTGCGTTTATTTTGAAATTATTATGGTCTTATAATAATATGCGTATCCGAGTGAAACACTCACCTTATTTGAGTGTTTCACTAGGGCGGATTTAAATAGCCTATATTAAACGCGGATTCCTATTTCTACGGTTCCTGTATACCCATTCGTGATATTTCCAGAGAGTTCAGGTGTTTGCATTGCGATCTCATCGCTTGAATTATCGGCAAAAACATTGTCGCTCGCTATTGATACTCTTGAAAGGTTTGAAGCACTTTGGCCATAGCCAGATGCATTGTTATAAACCTCCTCACAAACTGTTTCAGGGACAACCATTTGCGAAACTAACAAGCGATTGTCGTAATGTGTTGCCGTAGTTTCACTTTCAAATATTTCAAAATGTGTATGTGGGAAGCGTCCAGGATAGCAGCCAGGCACAATTGTCGTGAACACCACTTCACCATTGCTATCTGAAATGCCGACGCCTCGTAAATAATTCTCAGAAGGTAAGTCGTAAATAGAATACTGACCAATGGCGTCACAATGCCAAAGATAAACAACATATCCTTCTAAGGGTGAGCACCCATCATTAACGTTCACAATGGTTATGGTGAGCTGTAATTCTACGCCAGTTGCCGTCCCTGTATACGCGCCAAAACTGGTACGTAAATCTTGGCGAATAACACCCGTCTGGGTGAGTATGTTGGAGGTAGACCCATTGGCGCGATTTGACCCGTCAGAAGGGTAAGGGCCGTTTGTTTCAGTGGGATCAACAAGGCATAACCCATTAGATCCTCCTCCTGTTGTAACCGTGCCTGAGGTGGTTGTACTTTCTTCTGAGCCGCCGCAGCCAGCTATTAATGCAGTTGCACTTGCTGCCCCTATCCATCCTAAGATCGCACGTCTTTCTGTGAGGGCTTGCATATCGAGATGTAGGCGTGTTGTGTTATGTGTTTTTTTTGTCATGGGTTTACTCTGATTTAAATTAGGTGAACTTGATAAGATGAAGTTGGTTTGGGCGTAATATGTTAGCGCTCACGCCCCAAATTTATTATGGGCGCGCACCTCCGCCGCCGGGGCCACCTTGGCCTCCTCGACCTCCACTCGGGCCGCCGCGACCTTGATTGCGTCGGGGGGCGCCACCTGAATTTGCTCTTGGTGGGGCGACAACACGCATGAGTTCATTAAACCCTATCGCGCCATCACCATTGACTTCAAGTCGTTTGAAAATTTTGGAAAATGCAGTTCTAAATTCTTCTTTTGTTATGATTTGATTGAAATCTGTATCGAAATACATGGTGCTCGGGGCGACATCTTGGGACCCTAATGCATTTTCACGCCAGTGCTGTATCTCGAAAGGGTCGAGTTTAAGGTCTCCATTATTATCCGCAATTGTAAAGGCTTGGGCAACGCCATTTTGATATTCTTCTTGGCTAATACTATAATCGTCGTTGCGGTTAAAACTTGCGATTAAAAGCCCTGCAGTTCTCGTGGCTGATATCGGGCCGCTCATGTTTTCAGGTCTCGCCTTTGACCCACTTTTTTCCATTGGCCCTTGAGGTGGGCCAGATGAACTTGCACACGCCACCAAATATAATGGCAATACCATTGCAGCAATTTTCGCCTTTAACATATTTTCTCTCTCTCTTTTATACTGATGCAAGTCTGTTAATCAGTTCGAAAAAAGAACACACGTTAAAGGGCCGTAATTTTCTAAAATGTAATGATGAATTTCAGGTAATCAATGAGGTTAGGGGTAAGTGTTTGGTGAAGCCCACCTTACAATCTTACTCTTACTCTTACTCTTACTCTTACTCTTACTCTTACTCTTACTCTGGGATAGTGCCCGTACATTCAAACCAGTGTGCTTAAAGCCTTCGCCGCAGAACTTAAAACCAACTTGAACATAGCAAATAAAACGAGTACTGAATTAAACACTTAATTGGTAAAATGAAAATTTAAATTTTTAAAATATAGAGCGAAGCATGCCCAATTTTAATATTCTTAGCACCGCCACAACTGTTCTCGCTTTATCGTTGTCACTTCTATTGGCGTTTACACCGCAGTTTATTTTTTGGTTGTTCAGTTTGACTGGCAATGAGGCTGCATATTTCATATCTAGACGCGCGGCAATCATGTTTTTAGGTATAGCGGTTTTAGCTTGGCTTGGTCGCAAGTCTGCGCCCTCAAGCTTGCGGCAAGCTGTTTGCTTAGGCATGGGTGTTATGATGATCGGGCTTGCTCTCTTAGGACTAGGTGAATTTGCTCGTGGCTACACCAAGGCTGGAATATTATTAGCGGTCACCACAGAATTCATGTTTGGGTTCGCCTATGTGTACCTTTGGAAAAAGCACTCCTAACCTGTCTCGGTGTAAAATGAGGGCCATATCCTCATAATAACTATGGTAATGTGGGCTTCACCAAACGCTTACCATTCGGACGAAAACCGTTTTAACACTATCCGCATATTTGGCCTTTCTCTAGGAAAGGGGTATGATTGCGTGTTTGGAAATATCTTTGAGCGTTGGTGTGCCTGCAAGTGCCATTGTGACTTCCAGTTCTTCACGTAATAATCTTAGCATATGTGCAACCCCAAGACTGCCAGCGACTGCAAGTGCATAAAGTTGGGGGCGACCAATGAGAACTGCATTTGCGCCGAGAGCTATGGCTTTGAAAACATCTGTTCCGCGTACAATGCCGCCATCAATTAAAATCGGGTAGTCAGGGCCGAGTGCTTCACGAATTTCAGGCAATACTTCAATAGCGGATGGCACGCAGTCCAATACGCGTCCGCCGTGATTTGAAACAATAATACCGTCCATTTTAAACTCGGCGGCTTGTAATGCATCTTCAGTGCTGAGAATGCCTTTTAGATAAATCGGGAGATCCGTCTGGCTTCTGATCCATTTCATATCCGCCCATGTGGGGGTTTCGCTCATCATGCCTTGGAAGATAACGCTGTGTTCTGGCGGAAGGGATTTGCTCGGAAGAGGGGGGCGATCCACGAGGTTAACAGCTTCCATGCCATCAGGAAGGACAAACCCTGCGCGTTGTGCGCGGTTGCGTATGCCGTGTAATGGGGCGTCTATGGTAATGACTAAGGCTGTATATCCTGCTTTTTCGGCACGTTTGACAATATCAAGGGTAAAGCCTCGGTCTTGTTGAAAATATAATTGAAACCATTTCGGGGTTTCTAACTGGTCAGCCATTGTCTCCAAGGTTTCTGTCGCCAGAGTGGAAACGACCATGCCTGTTTCTAGTAAATTTACGGCTTCTATCGTGCCAAGCTCACCCGAAGGGTGGACAAGCTTTTGAAACGCGACTGGGGCCAGTAAAATAGGATGGCGAAATGTGTCTTGCCCTATGACGGTATGGGTATGCCCGTCTGTGACATCTACTAGAATTTTTGGTGTGATCAATATTGCATCAAGCGCCTCTCTATTGCGGCGCAGGGTGATTTCATCACCGCCGCCGCCATATATATACGCATAGACGTCGGAGGACATGTGGTCTTTGGCACGTGTCTCGTAATCGGACAAGCTGACTAAGTCTTGAGGGATTTCTGTAAGAGGTGGGAGAGGGGCTGTCATGGTTATGTGTCTGCCCATCTTTGTATCAGTCTGTGATATATTGCAGACGTACTCATAACATCTTTATGGTCATTGCCGTGGAGTGTTGTGAGCGATTGAACGCTTTGATCAAGGTCATAAAGGATTTCGCGCTGCTCGTGGTCGCGGATCATGCTTTGTAACCAGAAGCAGGCGCTGATGCGCGCACCAGAGGTTACAGGTGTGACTTTGTGCAAGCGTGTTGAGGGATAGAGTATCATATCGCCTGCATTAAGTTTGAAACTGTGAGATGTGGATTTATCTTCAATGATTAATTCGCCTCCTTCATAATCGTTTGGATCGGTAAGGAAGACAGTTGCAGAAAGGTCTGTGCGAATACGTACATTCGTACCACGGACAAATCTGATGGAATTGTCTACGTGCAAGCCATATGTTTCGTCAGATTCGTAGCGATTAAACATAGGTGGGAATATTTTTAGCGGCAGGGCGGCTGAAATAAAAGTGGGGTGTTGCGCGAGCGCATCAAGGATCATATTGCCGCAATGTTGCGCTTTTGGATCCGTTGCCTCTACCTGCTGGTTATGTTTGACCCCAATGGCTTGGGTGCCAGCTGTCTCATTTCCATTTACCCATGATGCTTTGTCGAGATTCTCGCGAATATCAGAGACTTGTTTGGGGGACAATAAATTAGAGATTTTAATAATCATGGTTCTATTTTTAAATTTGCGAATAATGGTAGAAAAAAAATGAATTGAAAGGGGGCCTGCTCGGCCCCCTTTCTCTTATGTGTTTTTACAGTCTATTAAAATTTAGAGGTAATAGTCAATTTCGCATTACGGGCATCACCAAGATAAACAAAGTGACCACCACGGTATGTAGCAGTGTAATATTCTTTATCTGTGATGTTGTTAATGTTTAGGCGCACGCTCAGTAAATCACCGAATGTATATTTTGCGAACATATCGGCACTGGTGTAACCAGGTAAATCAACACTTGTCACGGCAGCAGCGTCAGGTTGACCGCCATAAATGCCGCTTGAATGCGTTACCGTTCCCCCGAAAGCAAATTTCGGTGTGAATTGGTATTTAAATTGCGCCGTACCACTTGTATCGGCAAAGTTGGCTTTTGGAAGGCCAACATTATCTTCATTATAGGATTCGAGTGTTTCGGATTCCATAAAGGCGACGCCAAGTGATGTACTCAATTTACTGGTAATATTTCCGTGTAAACCAAATTCGATACCTTTAACACGGTTTTTACCCGTATTTAGATTGCCTTCAGGAGAGTAGTCACGACCACTGCCTTCAATCACATCGTTTTTAGTCGTTTGGAATATAGCTGCTGTAAACAATAGTTTTTCATTCAGAAGATTCCATTTCGTACCTATTTCCAAATTTGTTGATTGCTCAGGGTCGGAAAAGGCATACTCGCCATTAGAATCGGTACAGAGACCGCCATAACCACAATTGCCAAGGGAATCGGCTTCACCGCCGTTAATGTTGGAGGACGTACTAATGTTTGCGTAAACATTGCTATGTTCCCACGGAGAATATTTAACACCCGCTTGGTAATTCAAAAGGCCATCACCGAAGTCATAAACAGTTGGATCTGGAACAGGCTGACCCGGACGGGCACGCCCAGCAACTTCAGCTTTGTATGAAAAGTCATCATAACGAAGGCCAGCTGAAACTTCGATGGTTGAGGTTAGGGGAACCGTATCCATTAAATATAGTGCGAGCGTTTCGAGTTCGTAATCAACGGACATGTCACCGCGTGCAACACTGCCAACCCAATCATAATTGTTGTAATTAGTAACGTCTACTGCACCAGAATCTACGGTTGTTATAGAATATCCACCTGACAGTGTTTTTTCATTAGAATATTCGGCGCCAAAGATAAATGTATGATCCAAATTGGCAAAATTAGTATCCCAGATAAAGGATAGCTGATTGCCGATATAATCATTTTCTTGCCAACCAGCCTTTGTGGAATAGCTCGCGTCTTTCGGAAGTCCCGTCCGGCGATCAATGCCTGCTGGACTGTATTCAGGAAGTGAATAATCATTTGACGTCGCGCCAATACGGGTTTTGTTTTCAACGCGGAGACCATTTTGGAAATCATAACCAATTTTTAGCGTGCCAATATCAGCTTGGGTCTTTTGGAAATGCAGACCAACTTTACCGATGAAGGGATGGGTGGCGTCTACTTCACCATTATTAAAACGACGGCCAGGGTCCGTCATATCATCCGTTTCGAAATGATAGAAATCAGCATTAAAGACAAGATTGTCTGTTGCTTCGATAACCGCAGAGGCCATAGCGCCCCAGTGCTCTTTGCCAGCAGGGGCACGGTTGGGAATGTCTGAATCTCGGTACATGGCATTTAATCGAATGGCGACTTTGTCATTGATGACTTTATTGGTTTCAAGTGTGCCACGGAAATATTGATCTGTACCAACAGCTATTTGCGCTTTGGAGAAATCTTGGTCTAAGCTTGCTTTTTTGGTGACCATATTAACAGCGCCGCCAGTAGAACCACGGCCAGCAAATGTAGAACTTGGGCCTTTGGTGATTTCGATTTGCTCTAAAGCAAAAGTTTCACGCGTGATCAGGCCAGGCTCGCGCATGCCGTCTGTATATACGTCTGAACGGGCTTCGTAACCGCGAATGATATAACGGTCACCAAAGGAGTTGCCGCCTTCGCCTGTGCCTAATGTGATACCAGGTTGAGCTGCTAAAATATCTTTAAGCTCAGTAATACCTGAATCTTCGATAACTTCTTTCGTGATAACCGTAATCGTAGCAGGTGTGTCGGCGATTGGACGGACACGACGAATGTCGGAAACCGTTTTGGCTTTATAGGCAACGCCAGGTTCGGAATATGGGTTATCATCTGGTGCAAGTTCTGTGTCTTCGATGAGAAGGCGGTCAAGTGTTGCATCTGGTGTCGCGTTTTCCTGTGCATAAGCTGTTGTCATCATTGCAGCGGACAAAGCAAAGGCAAATGTGCCAGCTTTTAGGACTGGGTGGGCTTTGGGGACAATTCCTTTCTGGCCTTTCAGTAATTCGGTTTTAGACATTGGTATCTCCTTAAAATCATGTTTGTGGGTAGTGTGTTGGATAGGGTTGGCCTGACGCTATTGCATCAGCCTGAATTGGAATGGGTAGGTAAGGGTTACTGATTTTTGTTTCATCTCGGGTGGGAAGGACGGCAAGGGTTGCACGCGTTTTAAAATTCGCAAACTGGCCGAGTCTAAACTTTTTTGTCCCGAGCTTTGAATGACTTTTGAGCGGATAATTCGACCATTACGAAGAACAGTAAATTGCAAAACAACTGTGCCTTCTTCTTTGTTTTTGCGCGCAGAAGCTGGATAGCGTTTATAGCGTTTCATGCGTGCGGCGAGCTTGGCATAATAGAGTTGCTCTGGCCCCGATGCGCCAATACCTGATGAGGTGGACATGCCCGCCGGGAGTTGCGTATTGCCTGTGCCAGCGCGAGTCGCAGAAGGCGCGACGCTTCGGACTTGTTGGGGGACGGCTACAGGCATTTGTTTTGGCTGTGGACGTGGAGTGGTAATCGGCACGTCAGCGGTATGGGCCATATGAATAACAAAAGAACTCGGGGCTTGCATAATTTGAACTGGTAGGGGTTTTACCCGTTCTATTTTTGGGGGTAAGGCTTTTGGAATGTGTTTGGCTACAGGTTTAACAATAGGCTTGGTAATAGGCTTAGGTTGAGGCTTTGGTGTTATTTTGTTTTTGACGGGTTGTTTTGGTTCTGGTGCGGCAGGGAGATCAGGGGCGGGCGAACCGATTGCGCCGAGAAGTCCCAAATTTACGACAATTTCATCGGTTGGAAGTTCCATAGCAGCAGGTTGCATCGTAAATGCGGCCAAGGCTCCACCATGCAAAGCCGCTGCAACAAAAAATGCTATTGTCCACTTTCCTTTGGCCCATTTCCCTTTGGCCCATTTTTCTTTTGCTTCCACTATATGCCTCCATCCGCATGACCGCTTGCTACAGGAGACGTGGCTACAGGAGACGTGGCAACAGGAGACGTGGCAACAGGAGACGTGGCAACAGGAAAGGTGGCGAGAGAAATACGGGCAATGCCTGCGGATTTAACATGCGCTAAGACTTCTTGAAGCGCGTGCATGGAGAGTTGACCGTCTGCCTTGATCAAAATGCTGATACCCTGACTGTCCTCACTTTGGCCCATCATTTGGTTTTGCGGCATTTGGTTTTGCGGCATTTGGTTTTGCAGCATTTGGTTTTGCATCTGGGTAAGATCGGAGGTGAGTTGCTCTAAAGTGATCTGTTCATTGGCGAGATAAATATCATTGTCATGACCAATAATCACAGTCATTTGCTCTATATTCAGGGGGCTTTCGGCTTTGGACATAGGCGGGGTAACCATCACAGCGTCCGACGCTGATATTGTCCCTGCTACCATGAAAAAAATCAGTAAGAGGAATACGATATTGATCAAAGGGATCATGCCGTCATCATTACTTGCGGCGCGGATGCGGGTGGATGCAAAATTCACGGCGTAACACCATTTAGCTCGGTTGGATTTTCTTCACTTGCCAACGAAATGTCTTTTGCGCCGAGCGCTTTCAATGTGTCTACGAGCGTAACCATGGTTTGAACGCGCACATCAGGAGATGTGTTAAGAACATATATCGCATCGGGCCGTGCAGAGATGAGTGTTTGTAAGCTTTCAAGGTCGTCTATTTGAAACAGTGTGTCGTCAATGCGAAAACGCCCATCATCGCTGTCCAGTTGGACTATGGCAAATTCAGGTTTCTCCGAAGGTATAATTGTCGGGCTATTTGTAGGGGCAGAGATATTGACTTGTCGCCATTTTTGAAAGCTGGAGGACAGCATAAAAAAGAGAAGCAATATGAAGACAACATCAATCAGCGGCGTAAGGCTGATCGGATTTTTCCGTTGTGATGTCGTTGTGATAAGCTGCATGGTTAGGTGATTTGTTTAGCTCTGTCCGTTGAGGTCTGAACGTTATCAGGCTTGGTTGTGAAAACCTGTGTGACGCTGTCATTGATGAGTGCGCCTACGCGTTCTGTTTTTCGCTCAAGCCAACTGTGGGCAGCGACGACTGGTATTGCTACGCCTAAACCAACGGCGGTCGTCAGTAGGGCTTGCCAAATGCCGCCCGAAAGGATGGAGGGGTCAACTTGATTTCCTGCGGCAGCAAGTTGTTGGAAGGCGGCAATCATACCGGTGACGGTACCTAAAAGGCCGAGGAGAGGGCTTAGTGTGCCAATGATTTCAAGAGGGCGGAGATAGGCACGAAGACTGGCAATACGTAAGTTTGCAACACGCTGTAAATCTTCACGGAGCAAAGCAGGATCTTTTGCCGTCAGTATACCAGACATAGCCAAGCCGACGAGTTCCGATGCGGGGCGGGTTTTGTTAAGGGCAAGAACGGCTTTATCTACATGATTGTTCGCCCAGTGATTAAGGCTTGTTTGAATGTCTGTGCTGTTCTCGGGGCGTAGGCTAAAAAATTGCCAAATTTTGATGAAAATAATGGTGAGAGCAATGATGGACAATACCATCAATATCCAAACGACAGGGCCGCCAATTGTGAGGAATTCTAGTACGCCATTCGTTGGCGGAATCTCTAATGTCGCCGCAATTCCAGAATCAACTGGCGTAGAGGTGGTGACAGGGATCGCATTATTTTCTTGGCTCACAATAATTTCCTAACTTGATAAGCAAGCTTCATATTTGATGCAGGTAATAATGAGTCGCAATACTGTAGTCAACAGCAAATGCGACACATTCTCAAAGTGAATAAAGGAGGTTTAATTCGTATTCAATATATTTGTCTGGCGTCAGAATTATTTTTCTTGATGATTATTTACTCAAAACAGCTTGGCAGTAAACGGGGGCAAGTCTGAAATTTGTGCGACTAACTGTGGGTGGCGACTGAGGCCGACATGGTTTAGCGTCAGCAATACTGGTCAATTGATTTGGTCCGTTCATTGGGAAAATTTGATGGTCAATAAGCACGGTTGCATAAATATTTGGAGGTGGTTTTCCTCTTCATTATGGGCAAAATCACTATAATGCACTAAGTGTGCCAGCTTAATTAAGCACAAGAAACATATTGCCATGACAACACAAAACATCGCTTAATTCAAAGCTTAAAGCCGCAGGGTACTCCATCTTAATGGAGTCCTAAAAGCCGTATTTTTCAAGTGCTTTGGCCATGCGGTTTTTGACTGCTTTGTCTTTAAATGGGAAGGCTTGGAAAAAATCATATTGTTTTAGGGACGCGTACCGACTACGCACATTCGCAGTCCATTTTTTTGCCATGTTTTGATCGCCATTAATGTCATGGGCGGCTACAGCAATCATTGCAAATAATGCATGTGCACCAGGAGAGACGGCGGCTTTCTCTGCCCATAATGCGGCTTGGCTGTCATGGCCGCGCGTGATGTGTGAGAGTGCCCGCGCTCCTAATGCGCCATAGAGATATGGGTCTCGCGGACTCAGCATGATGGCAGTATCTGCGTGGGTTTGCCCTGAAGAGGCTCGTCCATTAATTGCTTCGACAAAGGCTCGTGAAAAATATCCTTGGGCATAGTTAGGGCATAAATCGGTCGCGTGTTCAAACCACTCCAAGCTCTGTTCGCGTTCGCCCAATAACCAGAAAGACCGCCCCATGGTAAAGTTCGCAAACGGGTCCAACCCATCGCACGCGAGGCTTTGTTCGGCGTGATAGCGGGTACGGACAGCGTCGAGCATTGGATCACACTTGTATTCGAAAAAGACATTTTGAAAATATGTGAAGGACAGGCCAGCATGGGCACGGGCAAACCCTGGGTCAATGGCGACGGCTTTAGTAAAAAAATCAGTTGCAATAGCGTTGTCTTTTTCATTGTAGCGGTGCATGTGCTGAAGCCCTAGGTGGTAAGTGGACCAGGCATCAAGGCTGCCAGGTACAATCAACCGCGCACGGTTTGCTTCATTGGTGGTAATTTGCACCTCCAGAGTAGAGATAATGTTTGAAATAATTTGTGCCCGCATTTCATGTATACCATCAATGTGGCTCTCATATCTATCCGCCCAGACAATGCCGCCATTGCTCGTATCGGCAAGTTCAAGAGTGATGCCTATCTTGGCACCGATAATTTCGATGGAACCTGACAGGCAATACCCAACCCCAAGGGCTTTTCCGACTTCGCGTACATCGATATGTTCTCCCCTAAATGAGAATGAAGATCCACGGGAAATGACCATGAGCCATCGGAGTCGGGAAAGTTCGGTAATCATTTCATGGGGGAATGCGTCGGCGAGCGTAAGGATTGAAAAATTCTCTGACAGACTATCATGGCCCGCAGAAATGGCAGAACCGATGAAGTTTAATGGCAAGACTGCGATTGAAGGCCGGGTTGAGACGGCCTGATCCATAATTATTTCTGATGCAGGTGTGTCTTTAGGTTCAAGATTGTGGACGACAGAGAGGCTTTTTCTGACGGGCTCAATAAAACGAAAGCCCCGACCATGTATTGTTTTTATGAAGCGTTGGGTGCGGCCATCATCTCCCAAAACACGCCGAGCTGACTTTATACGGCTCGCAAGTACCGATACCGAAATATTTCGCCCCTGCCAAATTTTTTCAACAATCTCGTCTCTGGTCACAAGGCGATCAGTATTCTCCACCAAGAGCACTAACAGGTCAAAAACCTGAGGTTCCACAGCTTGTGCTATACCATCCTTACGTAACTCAATCCGGGTTGTATCCAGTTCAAAATTGTCAAATATATAGGCCATAAGGTGCGCTTATATAGGTTCTACACAAATTTTCCACAAAATATTCACATGGTAGTCAAGCATAGATTAATCAAAGGGAATAGCTTTGTGAAAATTATAACGTCGAGTTTCGACAAAATACGGGGCCATTATGAAAATAATTTTGTTTAGGGACGCTGAATTTACCAATATGAAATTGGCATCATTATCAGTCGTCATGAACATTTGTTTTCAAGCGGTAACCACGATACAAAAATTCATCCTTATCGGCTGTTACGCATTTGTTATTGCATTGTCTGTTAGCCAGTCGGCATTTGCCAGTGAACAGCGCATTGGTGATTTTGAGATAGCACTCGATGCGCCGTGGCGTATGGAACCGCGCACAAAACCACCACAGCTCTGCAATGCAGGCGGTGGTTGCGGGGGCGCTACAGTTTATGAATATGGCGCGATCCCTGTTAATATCGCGATCCTCGATGCATTTCTACCCAACGCTAATGTAGAAAATTCTTTTTTACTGCAGCGCGCTTTACAGGCAAATGAAAGTGGTGACGTGTCTATAGTGCAGGCTATAAAGGATTTGTTCGGGGCATCTGGTGAATTCCTGAGTGATTATCCCAACATAACATTGGAAAATTTCTTGTCATTGACCGTTTCAGAAGAAACGAATGGGCGTTTTGTTGCGAGATCTGTGTATAGAATGAGCGACCTACATGAAGTGGAACGCACGAGCGGGTTTTGGCAATGGGACTTTCCAACATCTAGCCCACCAGAGCGGCCGATTAGAGAGCTTTGTCGTCAGTGGGCTGGAGAAAATTGTAGTGCAATATCAACACTCCGTAATACTAGCGAATGGCAAGCTATTGCCATGTATACACCATTGAACAAAACACCAGGCACGAATGTAAAGCTTAAACTTGATTTAAAAGTGACTGCTCGGGTAAACGGGAATTCTGGGGAACATATATTTACACAATATGTCAATGTTCATCTCGGTGAGGCACCTTTACCAAAGTTCAACAAAAATTGGTATTACGGCGACATTCATTATCATTCCCAAGGTACGGATAATGATGGCGAGTCTGGTTACTCATACAGAAGCGCGCTTCAGGCTATGAGCGCCTTGGGTCTTGATTTCGCTTTTGCAACTGATCACGCTTCTAACAGTAAACAAATAATTTCTGCGGCTTCAGGCCCCATCAGGGGGGTGAGCCACGTCAGAGAAGAGGGCTCTAGCCTCGCTGTTCTTCGGGATTTAAGTCCAGATCGATTTGCGCATGGCATAGAAATTTTGAATGATTCTGATGGCGCTAATCGTGAAGTTGCATCATATCCGCGCAAGATTTTTGAATTTTCATTTGGGTCACAACGCGGACTCGCGACTCCCCAACTATTTTTAGGGGCTGAAGTTGATATCATTCCAGAGTACGCCAATGCTGTGGGGGCTAAGGGAGGGCTCGCTGCGTTCAACTCCTGCTATGGGCTACCACTAGAGTTAAAACGGTTTTACCATGACGGTATTGAAGGGGTTTTAGCAGGGACGGCTGGGGATTATTTACATGTTTCTGACACAAATCCAAGTGTTTGTGTTGAAGGAGAGACGCTTCTGGACTTAGCTCCCATTGGCAGAATGGTCATTCGTGATGTTCAGGGGCCACACAATGGTGATCTTTTAACCAAAGAATTTCATGGTCGTCAACATATGCTGCACCTCCCCGAGGACCCACAAAATAAAACCGCATTTATCTCTAGTGAAACGAGTAAATATGGCGGTGCAACCCGAAGATTACAGCACATATTAAACAGTGAATTTAATAGCCCTAATGGCATTCTTTTCCTTGCCCACCCTTTGAGTGCGGCTTCGGGACAAGCAATCGGTCGAATAGGGCCAGATATTGTTCCTTATGCCGAAGCGCCTTTGCTTGATGCTTTTCGCTCACAACATGTTCTGGGATTGCAATTATGGAATGAAAACGACCATTTTGAAACGGAAATGCAAAATGGTGAAGGAAAAGCTGTAGACGCTGTTCGGGAATTTATTGAAGAATATAAAAGAGAACATCCCATGCCTCAAGCAAGTTCAAGTTTTGAAAGTTTACGAGAAATATCTGAATACCAAAGAGAGTTTTCTGAAAAAGTAAAAGAGTTCCTCGATGATTATGGTTGCGAAGATTATAATTGTATAGGTTACAAGAGAGGCGAGATTATCCCGGTTTATGATCTGAAAAACTGGAAGCACGAAACTACAAAATCTTATAATCCCCGTGTCAATCGTATCATTAGTGGCCTCAATATGTGGGATTCCATGCTGATGTGGGGGCTAGACCCGAACTTAACATCATCAATAGACTGGTTGCCAACGGGTGATCCAAGGCGGGTCTTTATGGCAGGTGGATCGGACGCGCATGGTGATTATAATTATAAACGTAATGGATATGCAGTTGGTTTAGAAACGATAGGTGATGGCGCAATGGGTTCGCCTCGCAATCTCGTATTCGCTGGCCCTCCTCAGGGCGCTGCGATCACTGCTGGGGGGCGGACGGGAACCCCTGTCGGACAGAAACAAATTGTTGATGCGTTTCGGGACGGCAATTTTATCGTGACAGATGGCCCTATTATCAGGATGGCCTATGATAAAAATAGGAATGGTAAAATTGATTCTGGTGACATCCAGATGGGCGGGGTTGTCAGAACTACGCGTCTAACAAGGTCTATTTACCCTTTATTGGTGGAATGGAAATCGACGCCAGAATTTGGCCGTGTTAAAAATATTAAACTCGTGCTTGGTGTATACGCAGATGAATATTCTGAAGGATGGCTTTACCGAGCGGGACAGCCAACTCAGGGGGGGCTGACGGCATGGAAAGAGATAGCAACAGGAAGAACGCTTGATGCCTCTCTTCATGATTTTCGTGGCCAGCGCGGAAAACGTCACCTTAACTTTACTGACCCGACAAACAACTCGGTTTTGACATTGAACATTTCACCGAGCCAAGGGTATTCGGGTTTGAGACGAATTTTCATAGACCCGTTTGAATTCCCGATTGCAACTCTGGCTGAGAGAATAGAAACCGAGAGAGCTTTATGTGATGCACATGCGAGAGTGCAGGTTTCTTCCACATTTAAAACATTAAAATCTACGCTCACTTACAAATCTAAAACATTGAAATCCAGACTTAAAGCGGCCCCAAAACCTATACAAAAACAAAAAAACGGTGTGATGTATAAAAGGATAGACAATAATAGAGTTGAACGGCCGACTGTGGGTGGAGAGATTAGTGTCATTCCCGATATTGAGCCACGTCCTCCTTATTTTTGTAAAATCAAGACGTTCACAAACCCTGTCGTGCCTGACCGGATGTTTATTCGGGCTGAACTGGAAGGTAAGGTGAAAGGGAATATTCCCTACAAAGCTTTTACCAACCCCATTTGGTTCAAAGACATTCACAAATCTGTTCGCCCCGTTGGCGACGGGGCAGCCCCGTCCAGAGTATCCAAAGGCGCGCCTGTTAATATGAGCCCAGCACCTACAAATAAACCATGTTCAAAATCATCTATCACGGTGTGCCAAAGAAATGGTGCGAGTTGTGACGTGCTTAAAAGTAAAACAGGGGCGTCTAGGGATGTGTGCCGATGGAAATCCAAAAGCACAGTTCGGGAATGCAACAGAACAATAGGAATTTGGACAACTGCAAAATCTAAATACGCACAAAATTATCCAAGAGCAATTATCCCTGGCGCACTTGGGGCCTGCATAACTGAAGTGACAAATGTAAAAAATAGAATCCAATAAACAACGCCCGAACATACTTTATTGAAAAAAAGGAACAAGATCATGATAGTTCATCAGCAATTTCCGCTCAAATCATCAATTATTTTATTGAGTGCACTCATCTGTACATCACTCTCTTCAGCGCCAGCATTGGCAGTGCCTAAAGGCAGTAATACTAGCCAATGCAGCGGGACAAAAACGACAGAACGCAAGGATGGCAAAGATCAATCTGGCAATACGCTAAGCTGTGAGTGGGATAAATGCACCACGCTATCCTGCAGTAGCGGCGGCAACACATTAAATAATTGCGTGAGTAAAACGGAATATTCGAACCCGAGAAATTGTACGAATGTGAGTGCAACTGGCACGAGCCCTGTGAGAGGGCGGAACCGCGTGAGAGGCACAGAGCAACAGATATCAGCCCCAGTTACAAGACCAACAGTTACAAGACCAACAGTTACAAGACCGTCTGGCCAAAACCAAAGTTCGGCATCAGGTCAGACAATCATTATGGAAAGGGGGGGCAGCAAGGGGGATAGCAAAGGTCATTTTGACGAGGCCGATTCTATATTTGGGAAAAGAACTTATGTTAGAAAAAACAGTCAAAAGCTTGGTAAAAAAACACGCACCAAGAGCCTCGGGGCACCGTCAAATTTAACAATTAGCAAAATTGGAACTGATAAACTCACGCTGAGCTGGCAAGATAATGCGACACGTGAGTTCGGTGTTGCTCTCTACCGAATGAAACCTGGCCCTACTTCAAGGCAGTATGTTAAGCAGCCTAGCTGGAAATATATTGGCACCTTCCAAGAACGTATGAGTAGCAATGTAACAGGTAAGGGCAAGCGCTCGGATTGGGATGGCGGCCTCACACCCGACACGAAATATTGCTACCGCATACAAGCTTATTTTGGCTTTGATAAATCTGAAATTTCAAGTTTTTCAAATACAGTATGTGCGCACACAAAAACATCCCCTAGAAATGTAACTGCGGCACAGACGAGTAAAACAGTTGCGGCACAGACTAGAAATGTCGCTAGGGCACAGACTAGAAACATAGCTAGGGCGCAGACTAAAAATGCAGCGACATCACAAGAGTGTGGAATAAAGTTCGGAGGAAATGGCAAGGATAGCCCTTGGGTCAAGCTTAAGAATAATAAAGTAACACGCACAAACGACATTGGCGGCCCTTGGAGTTTTATCCGAAAAACCTATGGTCCCTGTAGCTTTACCGTCTACAATGGAAAAGATTTTAAAGGCAAAAAAGCGCGATATGGAACTGATATATCAATGCGTGTCCGCACAGGTCTCGTCGGAGGAAAAAAAGGGGGGTGGCGCACCCGTTCTGTCATTATCCGCCCCGCGCGCGAGACACTATGTAAAATAGTGATGGCAATTCCGATGAGCTCGGACGGCTCTTGGGGACGGGGTGAGGTCATTGCACCCCAAACTTTTTATGGACCCGCCCGACACGTAGATATTGGTGGTTCGGACTTTGTCATGAAAACATCAGGTAACTGTACCTTTACGCTGTATAATCGGGATAATTTCAACGGGCGCGTCGCTATGTTTCACCGCGTAAGCAGCAAAATGCGCTTTGGTTGGCGAGCGCGCTCGCTCGAAATAAAGTCGCGCTAACGACAGAACCATCGCCCAATATTTAGACCTAAGCCATGAATTTGATAAGAGGAATAAAGCATATGAAAAAACATTACCCGATAGCCAGAACACTGCAGATAATGAGTGTATTTGGCCTTGCCATTTGGTCGTCAACAGGCATTGCCGTTGCTGCTGATGACATCAAAAACAAATTACGCGCCGCAGAGCGCTCGCCTTTATTCCAGCAAAAATTTGCTAGTTCTGAAATCACCGCTAAAAATCTGGACCGCGTGGTTATGCAAAATGGAGCGGAGTTGAATTTTAAAAAATACACGACGCTCACGCGCCTCGATACAAGTGAAAAGTTTCAACCTTTGATGAACCCACAAATTGTCAGCAGATATTTGCGTTCAAAACCTAGATATCGTGAAAATATCATTCAAATGGAGGATCGGTTGATTGTAGAGCGCACTCTGGATGTTGAAATCAAAGAAGGCACCTGCGCGAAAAACGGTCTACCTGCGGCTGTTGATGAGCTTTGCTTTAAAGCAAAAGAGGGGGCAATTCCCGAAGAAAGCAGAGAGTATTTGGCAAATATTCGTAGAAAATTGAACAGTGCCCGTCCTGAAGTGGTGATAAAACAAGGACGAACTGCACAACAAATGCTGGCGCTAAGTGATAAACAATTACTTGAATTATTACTGAATTCGGATAACCGTAAAGTACGGCTGGTGAGCGTTCTGCCAACGCGCGTATACAATAAACGCACGGCCTTAAATCTTTGGAGCACGAATACCCGTCTTAAAACATCCAACCTCAAATTCTCTAAAACAACGGCTATTCCCTTTAATCAAAAAATGACTACCGTGCCGAAAACCTCTCAAAATGGAGGTAAGCCTCACAATCAGGTATTCCCTAAAAAATATTTTTTGACGGGCTATACAATCGGCCGTTCCATCGAGGATGAGTTTGAAATCGAATTTGCGGGGGAAACCTTGTTTACAGATAGATATTATGTTCGGTTTTCCTATAAATTTAGTGCCGGTTTTGGCTTGCGATTCCCATTCTCAGTGTCGGCGTCATCAAAAGTAAATGATGGCGTGCTGAATGGTAATCAGGTGGGTGAGTTCCAGCCTTTGGTTGCTGTATATGGTTTACCCGCGGGCTTTGGAACGAGCAAGCCAAGCAAAGCTCCAGTTCAAACCGCTCCAGTCCAAACCTCTCCAGTCCGAAAAAATCCAGTTAAAACGACTCCGGGTAAAACAAAATCACTTAAAGATAGAATATTACAAAAAACAACACTTGGGAGCGGAGGGATGATGTGTGGCAGTGATCATTGTAGTTCAGGTGGGCCCTCAGTTACGAGCGCGCAAATCACAATGTCTGTTGCGCCTGTTAATGTAAACAGCAGTGGACAGCCTGCCTATAGTGCTGTCGGTTTGCCGCAAAATAAATATTTTGACGGTAAAGAATTTGTTTTGAAATTTAGCGCAAGCTGTAAGTTCAAGGCCTCTATTCCTGGGCCAGATATCAATGTAAGCTGCCCAACAATAAACAAAGATTATGGTCGCCAAATAAACCCTGTCCTTGGCAATGCACGCACAGATTTGGCTGCGTTATGGATAGATGGCGCGGCGCTTGGGCTAGGAATTAATGTCTGGGCAGGAAAGGCTAGTATCGATTTCGGCATACAGGCTAACATAACAAATGGTCGCATTGGTGTGGTGGCCAAGGGCTTTAATGGGACGAAAATTCGCGGTGCTCAGAGCAGCGCTTTTAAGTTTAATTCAACAACCCCAATTAACTTTGATGTGAAAAATACCTCTGGAAGGGCGGTATTTGAATTAACTAACCCGTCTTATGGCTTCGACCTCGAAATATTGCCTGTAGCGCGGATGAAATTAAATCTGGATCTGGGTGTTTATGAGCTTAATAAAACATTGGGGCCCTACGGCATTGACGCTCTATCTTTAAGCTTGGCGTCGTTTAACCTGCCGCACCATGAGGGCACCGTAAAATCTCATATTTACATACCGTAGGCATATTCAATTAATGCGGACATGTTAAGCTAAAATATTACAGCGTGAAAACATGTTCGCAACATTAACATTGCTTCTTATCTGTCAACTCCCTTGCCTCGCGCTCATGTCCATAATGTCGTTCATGTTTTTCTACGGTGTTGACGCAAGAGGCGAATACGAACTGGCAAGTTTATGGCCGTAAGGTGTTTCTCAAAATGCACAGGTGTATTTAGATGACTCGCTGTAAAACTAGATATCGCGAACCATTGGCACGTTTTTGAGCAATGAAAATCAGGAAAACCCAACTCAATTTAATTGATGTTTATCACAATGCCTTCTGACATTTTGTGTGCAACAGCCTGCAGACGTTCGCGTGAAATACCAGCTTTTGCATATGCTGATAACCCAAATAATACCGTGATACACAGATCGGCAATAGTAAGATTATTCTCTACGTTAAGCTGGCTTAGTTTCTCTGATATTGCTTCATGTGTTGAGAGAACAAACCTTGTGGAAATCTCTAATGCGGTTTTATCTGCTGTATTTCTTGTTCCCTCTAAAACTAAACATCCTTTGAGGGTTTTGTGTTTTGTATAGGAATTGGCTGCTGTAGAGAATAATTTCTTTATAAACTCTTCTTTTGTTTTTGCATCAAAAGCCGGCTTAAAATTCTTGCCTTCTTGAGACTGATACTGTTCGAGCGCTTTCTCAAGCAAACCAGCTTTGTTGCCAAATGCAGCATAAAGACTGGGTGGTTTTATGCTCATCGCCTTGGTGAGATCAGCTATACCAACTGTTTCATATCCACGTTCCCAAAATAGATTCATCGCAATAGTTGCAGCTTGTTTTATATCTAAAGAACGAGGACGTCCTAGTTTTGTAGTGGTCACTATATTATCCTTGACTTTCATTTAATTGGTTTATATAGCACTCACTATTAAATATCAACTTAGGAGAATGCCATGCTAAAACCTCTAAAATTTATACCGTTACTCGCTATGTTTGGTACACTCGTTAGTTGTGCGACTACAAACAATCAAACATCATATATAAATACTTCAGACCCCATTCTTACAATGGTAAATGTTCTAACACCTACAAGTGTCGATCAAAATGCTGCTATTGCGCAAATGCAAAAAGCATTTGATACCACTTTAGTCTATCAGCCAGGGTTTATCTCTGGAAATATTCTTAAGAGCTTGGATAGTGATCACATCGTTACTTATGCGCAATGGGAAGATGAAGCTGCTTTAAAGGCTTTTGTAAAGAAACTACAATCTGGCAACGCACCTGAAATGGCACAAGCATTTAGCATTACAAAACCAGACTATCATCCCTACAAAGTTGTATCAGTACATAGGCCTGTCACGAAATAAAACAGATATGAATATTGGTATATATGGCTTGGAGAAATGCAAATAACGAATATGGGGGCTGTGCGTCTTCATATGAAATGGCACAGACTTAAATCTGTGCCATAGGCGCTGACGTCAGACAATTTTCATGACTGTCATTATATGAAAACAGCACTGCATAACACATAACGCATGGCTCACCAGAACCCGTAACTAAAATTAAAAAATATATTTTTTAAATGGGGTGAACGTGATTGACAATAAAACAAATCGGGTGAAATGATAGGGTCAAGACGGCGTTTTAAGCGTTTCGGGAACCATAAAAATGACCTCGCGCAAGGATCAACAATCTAAAACTAAACAGACGCTATCTGTTGTGACGTCAGCGTTCATAAATGATCGTGCTTTTATAAAAAGGTATTTATCAAGATTTCTATCCAATCAGCATGATATTGAAGATGTGGCACAAGAGGCTTATCTTCGCGCTTTTGTAGCCGAGAAAAAGAAAGACGGTGAGATTGAACACCCTCGCGCCTTTCTATTTCGTATTGCGAAAAATCTTGCAATTAGCCGATTAAGAAGAAAATCATATCAAATTACAGATTACATTGAAGATTTGGGCGTCTCAGTCATTATAGAAGATGGAACAGACCCTGAGCGTGAGTTGGCGGCACACCAATCATTAGGCCTGTACTGTGAAGCGGTCGCGTCCTTGCCTGAGAAAACCCGACAAATATTTCTGCTGCGAAAAATGCACGGATTAAAACACAAGGAGATAGCGCAACGCATGTCTTTATCATTAAGCTCGGTTGAAAAACATTTGCAAAAAGCCCGCGCGGGAACGAGCGCCTTTTTGCGCGAGCGTAGAGAAAGTGAAGAAGCGTCGCTTGTGTCCCATAATACTGGTGCAAAATCGGGCCAGGACATAACGCCTATAGGTGGAACATGAAAGAAACAGACGAAAACTTGATTAAATTCCCTGACCGGAGTGAAGCGGCGCGTCTACTGATTGAAGATGAGGCGGGTGCTTGGCTGATTAAGCTTGATGGTGATGAGGTCTTATCAGCAGAAGGTCGCGCTGATTTGGAAGAATGGTTGAACCGCAGTCCGCGCCACAAGAAGGAATTGAGCCGCCAAGCGCGGGAGTGGGAGCAACTGAATGTCCTGACGGAACTCTCTGTGCCGCTTGGTGCACGCGAAAGCAAAAGAAACGCTCGGCTTTTTTTTAGAAAACTTAGTTTTCCTGTTGGGGCGCCGCGTACATCTGTTGGCGGCGCGCTGGCCCTACGTTCGTTAGTGGGGGTGTTTGCTGTTATTGCGATTTTTGCGGTGGCGTCTATATATTTCATACGCCCTGATGCATATTTGAAAACCAATGGGCTGTATGCAACAAATGTTGGTCAACAGCACACTGTTGAACTTGCTGACGGGTCAGTTATTGCTCTTAACACCAATAGTGAAATACGTGTTACCTACTCCAAGGAATTTCGTTCAATTCGATTGTTAAAGGGGGAGGTTCATTTTGATGTTGCCAAAGATCCGATTCATCCATTTAGGGTCGTCACGGACGACGGCATGTTTGTAGCGGTTGGAACGGCGTTTACGGTTCGCTTGAAGAAAGGCCTTGTTGATCTAACTGTGACTGAGGGAATTGTTGAATTTACGTCACCTGTTTTTCTAACGAATAAAAGCGTCGAAACGCAAGTTACGATTATACCAGATGAAGGTACGGGCAAGGTAAGAGCGCCCGATGCTGTGGCCCTTGTACGTGCTGGTCAAAGTTTAGCAATTCGGGCAGAGAAAATTGCTGCTGACGTTCCTGAAAATTTAATCACTGAAATTAATGATGTAAGCGCTATAGAAATTGCGCGAAAATTATCTTGGCGAGAAGGTTACTTATCCTTCGGCGGAGAGCCGCTTATCGAAGTTGTTCGAGAGATTAATCGCTACACCGATATTTCAATTGAAATTACAGATCCAAGCCTTGAATCTATTCGCATCGGTGGACGGTTTCCAGTTGCCCAAACAGATCAAATGCTTAGCGCGTTAGAGGCGAATTTTGGGCTTCGTGTGACGCGCGTCGGCGCGAATAAAGTTTTATTGTCTACGTCACAATAACCCTGTGTCATGATCAAGAGGGTGGATTTACCCTGTCATAAACCTGTTTCTAGCAACATGCGTTCACTGCATTTATGAAGGAAGAAATGCACATATTTAAAAAAAATATAAAAATATGGAAATCTCATTACGGGTTTTCGCGTGCCAGTCGTTACTTGATTGTTAAGACTGACACGGATGGGCATGCGCACACTTTTTTGAACACGCCTAACATAAGGAAATTAAATATACGGGGACTAAAATTCGTCATTATTGGTGTTGCAACTATTTTTGGATTGTTAACATCAAGCTTAGCTCTCGCTGCAGAAAAGCAACATGAGTTAAATATTTCGGAGCAAAGCGTTGCGGGCGCACTTAATCAACTCGCGCAGCAAACAGGCGCTGTACTAATTTTTCCATATGATCTCGTAGAGGCACGGCAGGCAAATAGTCTTGTCGGTGTTTACGAGATTTCGGAGGCTCTTGAGTTTTTACTCAAGGGATCCGGACTTACTGGAAGTCTTGCGGAGAGCGGGGTGATTGTCATCGCGCATGAGAAGGATGCAAAAGCATCAGACCGGGAGGATAATATTGTGGTTGGAAAACAGATAAAGAATACAGTGTTGGCAGGGGCGTCGGCACTTGTGATTAGCGGTGTTGCGACACCAGTAATGGCACAAGATAGCTCCGAAACAGCCCAGATAAGCATTCAAAATATTGGTACCGCCTCAGGCAACCTTGATGGTCGTGTAACTTATCTTGGTACAAATGCACCACTGTCTGGCGCAATCGTTTCGATTGAAGGTACCAATCTGAAGGCAACGACAAATAGCCGTGGTGAATACCGTTTCCCGATTGCCCCAGCGGGGAAATTTGCCATAACCGTCAGTTATTTAGGCGCTGATGCGCAGACAAGTACTGTTAACGTCGTATCTGGTATGAAAACCGTACAGAATTTTTCTTTGAGCAAAGTCGGCTATGAAATCATAGTAACTGGCCAGCGTTCCTCTTTGATGCAGTCATTGAACCAGCAACGTTCTGCTGACAATAATTCAACAATTATTGCTGCGGATTTGCTTGGCGCATTCCCTGCCGAAACAATTGCAGAGGCTTTGCGGCGTGTTTCGGGAGTGGCGTTTGAACGAGATGCCAATACGGGTGAAGGTACGCGAGTTTCTGTGCGAGGGTTTAACTCCGAAGCCATTAATATTCAGTTGAACGGTTTGGATATGCAAGGTACAGGCATTGAGCGTTCGATTGACTTGACAGGGTTCTTAACCGAGAATGTCTCCCAGGTTACCATTCATAAAACATTGCTCCCAAGTCACGAATCCACTGGAACAGGCGGTTTAATTGAGATTGAAACCAAATCTGGGCTTGATTATGGTGATAAGTTTTTGAGCATAGGATTGGAGCGTGAGTCCAACCTTGCAAGCGGGTTTGGTAAAGAGCTACAGGCAAGTATAACGGGTGCATACAAAATTACTGATAATTTGGGTGTTTCTGCATCCTTACAATATCGTGATACCAGCCGCGAGAATTATGATTTAGCGACTAATTTTGTCAGGCCTGTCTTGCCATTTGGTTATACAAGCCTGTCCAATGTACCCGAAAGTTTTGATTTCCCATTTGATCCCGAGTTTACGGACCGCCTTGTAACTCAAGCAAGTTATGCTCAGCGTCAACGCAAAGAAAGCAATTTGACGGCTTCATTTAATTTAGCATATGATCTTGCAGACCACACAAGGTTACGCTTGGACTTACAACACGTTAATGCTGATTCTCAGCAAATTTCCCGACGGACAAAGGTGGATTTCCAACCTTCGACCCGCGATATGTCAGTTCCTGAATTGAGTGGGGAAATACGACGACGCGCATTCCTCCAAGGCTTGAGACCATCCTTGGGCGTAGACTCAAACGAAGACAAATTGAAAACAACGTCAATTAGTTTGCGTGGTGATACTGTAATTGATAAATGGGAATTTGACTACAAGGCAGGGTATTCGAAAGCGGTTAACGATCGGGCGAGGAACTCCCTGAATTTCTTATCAGATCAAGATTCTGATATATTTTCTTTCGTGAGTCCTTCTACGGCTGTCGTTACGCCCGATAGTTCTGGGACGAACCGTCTGGTCGCAGGCGCAGTCAGTTTTGTTGGCGATAATATCCCGTTCCTGAATTTAACATCTGCGGGTCAAGCCGTTATTAACGACCCTAGTACCCATTACCTCTTTTCTGGTATTATTGCTGCGTCTCGCAATCCCTCACAGGAATATACTGGCCAGCTTAGTGCTCGTCGCAATTTCAACCATGAAAATCTCAACTATATTGAAATTGGTGGTAAATATACAGATGCGCGGCGGAATAACTCGGACGATGTATTGTCATCAAACAGTGTAAGTACGCAACAATCTTATGTGCGCAATTTTTCCGGACCGAAAACGTATTTTGATGATTTATTACCGGGAACCAGCTTGGGTGGTATAGATTTGTCTCTAATTGGTGGGGGCGGTATTATCGTCCCGGCTCTAGACACTTTTATATTTGATGATATTTTTGCCACGATCGCGAGTTTAACTGCTGATGATCCCGCTACACCTGAAAACGAACATCGTTTTAACCTTAGGGATAATACGGGTGATCCTATAGAAATATCGAACATAATCTCACCGTCCATTGTGACCGAAGAAACAATTGCTGTTTATGTGCAGTCCAAGCTGAATTTTGGTGATTTTGATGTTGTTGGTGGCGTGCGTTACGAGCGTAATAACCGCAACAGTACCACTCTTTCGGTTCCATTTATACGCGACGGGGCCAATACCGTTGTGCCGCGGGACATTTTCATAGATGCTGGTCTGATCGATTTTTTTAATACGGGCGGCACCCAGTCTACATTAACGCCTAGTGTTCTCGCAACATATAGGCCAACTGAGCAACTTGTTGCGCGGGCAGGATATAACCGTACTACAGTTCATCCAAGCCTTCTATTGATTGCCCGACCAACATCTCTCTTTGCTGATCTACGCCCGACCAGCTTTTTTGGACCAAGAGTAAGAATTAGTGAGGCAAATCCGGATCTCTCTCCGACCATAGTTAACGCTTTTGATCTAGATTTGGCCTATTATTTCAAGGATAATCCAGGGTTGCTGCGTGCTGGGTTCTTCTTCAAGAAGACCACCAATAATTTCACCACTGAGAGTATAGTCTCGAGTGATGAAGATAATCCTGAAGTGCGGGATCGGGCTCTTGCCATATTACAGCCTTTACTGGCCACCCGCCCGGATTTGGCTGAGTTTCCTACCGGCACTGCATTTATCCTGAACCGGCCTACCAATGGAGAAGGGGGTATTGTTTACGGATTTGAGCTTGAAGTTATCCGTCAACTGGATTTTCTACCCAGTGCTTTACCGGCTTTTACGGAAAATTTTAGTTTGCTGGGAAATTTGACCTATGCAACGAGCGATTATCCAACACGAGAATCAGCGCGTAATGATGCTGGCGAAAGAATTACTTTGCTATTAGATAGGCCATTATTTAGGCAATCTGCGTGGACCGGCAATGCATCTTTGCGCTACGAGGACGGTGGGTTCTCTGGTAGTGTGATTTATACTTTCCAATCGGCATCGGCCACTGGTTATGATGAATTTAATACCAACAATATCATCCCCAAGTTTTCAACACTGGATGCGCGGGTTTCATATATAATTGAAAATGGCTTGGGCAATGCGCATATTACTTTGTTTGCAGAAGGCGATAATTTGCTTAAGAATGCCAAGGATGCAGACATTCGCTCAGGGATAGGGTCTCAATTTGGCGATGGTAGCGCAGAGTTTTTCTTCCCAACAAACGTTCAATTTAGCGGCGGACGTACCTTTACCGTTGGTGCGAAAGTCAGGTTCTAGGCAAGGTTTTCCCCGTCCACTCTAATGGTGGATGGGGTCTTCTAAATCATCCCTTTTATCATTGAAGACAGCTTTTGGAGTGTATATTGACATTTTGTTTTTCCACTCGCTTTCTCAACATGAAAATATATCAGCCCTCTGACAAAGCCTGTGCGACATGCTGGAAATCCTTAAAGCTCACAAGATACCCCGTATTGGGTATTAGTGAAAGGCGGATTGGGTTGGATAAGCGTGCAACGCGTTGTCCGCGAAGAATGCGGGAGGGCTTATCTTCGGCCCCAATAATCATATGAACAGGAATGTCACAGGCTTGGATGACATTGGTCCAATCCCCTTGCACAATTTTTTCGTCAAGTAGCAGGCCTATATAGCCTTGGGTTAAGGTCATACTGCCTCCCATTTTCATCGCATTTCGTGTTTCAGCACGTCGGAGTAAAGGCTTGTCTGCTTCTACATCACCATAGAGGTGGAGCAAAAACTTGTCACGATCGCTCTTCATATAGGCTAATAACCCTGCGCGAATACTAAATTCGAGTGCCGCAGGCCCGAGCAAGCCAACGGAGGAAATAAATTTTTGATATTTAGGCATGCCCGCAAAGTCGTGTTGCTCTACAAATGGTAGGCTAGGAGAAAGCGCGACAATCGCGCGGCACATTTGCGGGTACATCGTTCCAAATAAAGCTGCGAAATAATAGCCATTGCCACGTGTTATAATTTTAAGTGGGCCAACAATTCCTATCTTATCCAAATAAGCTTTTACACCCTTAAGGAATTTTCGGGGTGTTTGCGTTGCGGACATCCCCTTGATGTGAGAGCGCCCATACCCGGGACGCACGGGTAATAAAAATGAAGTTTGATCCTTTGTAACTTCCGAGAAAAATGGATATAAAAACGCATCCCCCATAAGTTCATCATGAAAAACCAAAACCGGTGTTTTCGTTTTTTTACCATAGTGTAAAAATTCGAATTCTTGACCTATCTCATGGGTATACATTTTAGAGACACCTGGCCCGAAATACGTGGTGGCATCTTGTAGAGGGACAGGCTTGCGAGTGGTTGCTTGGTCTGTCTCTTCGCCTAAGCGGACAAAGCCAATTGCCATGCGTAACAAATCCAATTGGCTATTGGTCATGGTTTTTGTAAAAATATTACGCAATTGGGTACGAACAGTTTTAAGGGATGTTCCACGGTGCGCGGCAATATGTTTTAAATTTTGCCCCTCGACCAAAGCTCTGACAATATTACACTCTGCCTCGGTGAGGTTGAAAACATCCATGAATGAGCGCGTAAGTGTGTCGGGCCATATAATGTCTGTCGTTTTAATCAAGACGACGGGAGTGTCTCCCTTCTTTTGCACAACAGGAACAATAGAAAGCAAAAGCGTTTTTTGGGTTTTCGAATGAAGAACCCGAAAAACTTTTGGTTTTCTTTCCGCGTCCTTATCACGTGAACAAAGCTGCCGTGTGACCATAGAAATCTCGTCATTTACAAATGCGGAGAAATCTAAATCCATAAGATTTTGCCCAGCCTGAATGCCATATAATGCGCGCGTCGCGGCATTAACATGCAAAAGGGTCGACGTGGCAGTGAGAATAAATGCAGGCTGCATTTCTCTGTCGACGACAGACTGCAACGCGCCCGCAATATCAACCTCTGCCATACGCTCGATCATATGGCTTGCCCGTTGAAAATGATGCATTAGCGTCGCATAGGAGCCATTTTTGTCATCGGCCCAATCATCAAGGGAATCCCGACATGTCTCAATAAAATCATAATATCTGCCAGGGTCAATAACCATGTCATAGACAATATCTATAATATGATCTTCTTCCCTTTGCGCCCGAATATCCACTCAACCCCCTGATAGTTATTCCACAAATACAGTCCTTATACCTAATATGGCGTATGCGCTAGATTTTAAAGCGTGCTTTATGGACAAGAACTTTCCTAAACGTCTCGAATCAAGGGCAAAAAATGATCAAATTCAAAAAAATCCTCGCCGCCACTTTTGGCATATCTTTGTTGGCAGCACCCGCTATGGCGCAAATGAGCGATGAACGTGCCAATGAACTCTGTCAAATTGTGCAACAAAAAGCTGGAAGGCAGGTATGGGAGCATCTTAGAGAACAAGCAGATAAGGCTGGCTGTAGAAAAAGATGGTTTAATAGAAATGCTGGTGAGTTTTTAGGATGTGCAAGTTTTCAAATCGGAAGTTCATTAGAGAGCACCGTACGCGGTGCATGGAACCGAGCATTCGCAAATTTAGATTGGGCAACATGGGGGCCACGCTCAGCTAGTAATGAGTTTCAATATGGTGAAATAAATTTAGGTTTCAAACGTGTGTTTTTTTCACAAGCAGATGTCCTAGCTGATACGGTTATAACCGTAGTAAAACGCGACGCAAATATAAGTGGCAATGTTGTTGTTTGCGAAATTGGTGATGTGCAAAGAGGTTTTGGTACCGCCACTGTGATTGGAAAAGAATATTTTGCACGAAACGAAGGGGTTAGCGAACGTAAAAGGATACGGTTCGATAACAACGCAAGGCAACGTATAATAGGCATCATTATTGATACGCCAGCTGTTGACACATTTGTAAATGCAGTTGGAATTCGGGTGCCTGTGTCTCCAATACCTTTACTTCCAAGTTTTAAATACAAAATTAAAGTGAGGAATATTTGGCCTGAGCTAAATATGAAAAAAATTCTTCCGGGTATTGCTGATCTTCATATACATCAGGTCGCAGACCGTGGGTTTGCTGGGCGCGTAATTTGGGGAGAGCACGATGGCCCACTTAATCAAGCGCTTGCAAAAGATGAAGCTGGTGCGGGGAAAATACTCTTTCGTGTCGCGGAAAAAAATGAAGATGGAGAGTTTAAAAAAGACCTCGTAGGTGGGTTCCCGTATTATGAAGATTGGCCTTCCCATGAACTACGTGGACATCACGGTGCCCATATGCGTTGGCTCGGAATGGCCCATGAATGGGGATTAAACCTGATTGTTGTTTCTGTTGTAAATAATGATTTTTTATGCAAAGCACTTAAAGCCGTAGATAATAGAGGCAATATTCGTGCATATGATAGTTCAGGGCGACCTATAGGTAGAGGTGGGCTTAGGGATCAATGGGTTTCTACAAGTTGGAAATGTTCAGATTCTGAAAATATAGAACGTCAACTTAGCGCCATACATAAGCTTGATAGAGATTATAGTTGGTATAGTGTTGCTATGAACCCTTATCATGCGGCCCAAATTATTAAATCTGGGAAATTGGCTGTTGTTATCTCTTTGGAAACAGATGGCGTTCTTGGGGCAAAAGGGAATAATACCTTGGGTGCGTTAGGTGATTGGGAGAACCAGCTTGATTTTTACCGCATGCGCGGTGTGACGACTACGCAACTGGTGCATGAATCAGATAGCCGGTTTTGCGGTGCAGCACCCCATCGTGATGATTTAGAGCTTGGTCAATTTTTGCGTAACCCTACACGTTATGGCAACGGAAGTTCTTTTCGCCGTGACCCCGTGACCCGTAAAAATATAATTGGTCTCACAGATGTGGGTAAGGAACTTATACACGCTATGATCGTGAGGCAAATGCCTATCGATCTCGCGCATGGGAGTGAAAAATGTCGGCAGGAAATTTTTGCTGAAGTGAGGAAAATACGTCCTAATGGGCATGGTTTATACGACTCGCACACTAAATTCGAACGGCTTATGACAGAAATCGGTATGGAACGTGAAGAGGAATACATGATTACAGAAAATTTGATGGATGATTACAAAAGAAATAATGTTCTCATTGGTCTTCGTACCGCGGCCTTTGACGTGAATGACGCGCCACGCGGCTCGGTAAAGAATGACTGCCCCGGATCTGTACTTTCATATGCACAGGCTGTTGATTTTGCTGATCAACAAGGTTTCTCAATTGCCTATGCGACAGATTTTAACGGCCTTATAGGGCAACTTGGTCCACTCTATGGTAAGGATAGCTGTTATTCAGGCCCATTCGTCGATCCAGATACGGACGATTCCCGGCATATGGAAGTTGGTAGTGGCCCTAGAGGGGTCTATCTAGAGACGGCTGCTGGCGCTTTTGGAATTCCTCCGGGCGAAAATGCAGATGCTGCGCCCCCGCTTGCTCTCCAAATAATTTCACCACGCATTGATAAACAAAATTTTCAGTTTGATGGACTTGCCTCGATTGCAATGCTTCCAGCTTTGCATACGCAACTTGAACAGTTGAAGACACCGGGTGCACAGCGTTTGGACCGTTCTGCTGATGCCTATATTCGTATGTGGAATCGTGCACGGACGCGTGAATCTGAATAATCACCACTTTCACAAAACAATTATAAATATATTGGGAGTTCGTCATGGATCCGGAAAAAATAAAGCAGAGCCTTCCTTCGCTCGAAAAAATATTAACCTATAAAAAACCAATCGGGATAGGTGTGGGGGCCTTAGTGGGGGTGATGGTGCTAAGCTCTGTCTTCTCTTCTGGCGCAAGCGATAAAGCAATCGCCCAAGACGGTTTAGTTCGGAGTGCAGGGCAGTCTGTTTCTTCTGCCAGTAAAAGCAAAGGAACAGATATGAAACTCTCATCCGCCCAAAGAAAACAAATGAAACAACTGACCAAAGAGATGAATGCCCTTCGTAAGGGTTTGAAAAAATCAGGTGTTTCTAGCTTTCAAGACCCAAATATTGTCGCCGTTCATAAACAAAAAATGACGGAATATTTTAATGCCCTTCAAAACTTTCCACCCGTTGTCGACGAAACAAGTACTGATAAAGACGGGCTTGCCGCACGTAAAGCTTTCAAGGATTTGCGTACCAGTTTGGGCAAAGAGTTACAGCGCGCAAAAAAGCAAATGGCGAAAAGTGGTGATCCACAGCTACAGCTGGCTGCAATCGAAGCTAATCTGAAAAACAACCCAATGCCGTCTCGCCTTTATATGCCAATTACCAAAGCGCACGTGGAGCCATGGCTCGTAGAAGCTAAAGCTGCCGCTGCGGCGGCTGAAGAGAGTGTTAAAGATCTTAACCGCCTTGCCAAAACTGCAAAACTTGAAAGCAATAATCCGGGCACTGTGCAATCTGGTGCGCCCTATGACATGAATGATATTCGTCGTTTGCAAAACCATGCCGCACGGCGTGCAGAGCAGGCGAGGGAAGGGTATACTCTGTTGTCCAAAAACCTGTCGGACGCGATGGTTGGTCTTACGCGTGATGTACCAAATTATAGAGGCAGTTATGCGACGCAAAATTTCGAGAAAGCCCGCGTAACAGGAGAAGCCGCTGTGGCTGTAGAAAAAGCTCTGGGGCGCAAAGGTAAAACGGCGAAGGATTTTCTAGTACTTGTGACGAACTATCACGCCAATTTTCTTGCAAATCAAGGTGAATCCCTCAAAGGGGTCAAATTACCTAAAGCAAAGTCCAAAGATAAAAAACGTATCAAAGCAGCTAAAAGTATTTTGGGCAAAAAGAAATACGGCTTTGGTAAACACGGCCCAATCATTCTCATCACCGACAAAATTGTTCCCCGAGAACGTAAAGACAAAGAAGTTAAAGTTGACGATGTAGATGTATCCCTTAATGGTGATGTCACCATGTCAGGGAGTGAAACCACATGGACATATAAGTGGGACGAGTTCAAGTTCGTGACACCTATTCTAGACACCAATACTGATGATTGGTATTTGTGGACGATCACGGCTAAAAAATTCTCGTCAGGCGGCAGACGCACACCTATCGGAAAATGGGTTTCTGGCAAAGCCAATAAAGGGCCCCAAATTCTTAAGAAAAATTTCTAACATACTCAAAATTATTTGTTGTTAGCGCCTACGGAATGGACGTAAGTCTGTCTCATAGGCGTTGATGTCAGACTGTCTAAACCATTTTCCCTTAGCTGGTTTCATAATCTTTTTGCGTATCTATTTGTCGCTAAATGAAGGAATGTCTTTGTAGAAACTTTCCGTATAAGTCCGTTTTTGAAACGGGCTTGCGCCAATTTTTGCGTTGAGTTTCGGATTTTCCAATTTGTGTCCCAATTGAGAGCGTCTTTACTCATTTAGACACTGATGTACACAAATTCATATTTTTCTAATTGAATAGGCTATATAAAGGAGGGGGAAAATCATGCACCCCGTATCTAGGTTTTTGAATAGTTAGAATTCATCAAATAGCTTTGTGGTTTGAACGTGTAATGTGCATTGTTAAATGTGAATGATACAAAATTGTTTTGCGCCTTTGGGTGAAAAAAAAGGCGGAAATAAGATGAGTAGTCAAAATACTGCACGCATAGCAGGGAGAGCAACAGGGTTGGCTTTGTTGATCCCGATGACATTGTCGACAATGGCAATTGTGTTATTGGCACCGATTTTACCTAAATTGATGGAAGAGTTTAGAGACGTACCCAATTACCAATATTTGGTGCCAATGATTTTGACCATTCCTGCTTTGTGTGTTGCTATTCTCTCTCCTGTGGCAGGTGCATTGGGGGATTATTTTGGTCGACGCAAACTTTTGATTTCCGCAATGGCCGTATATGGTGTTGTCGGTCTTGCACCATTGTTTTTACAAAGTCTGACCTCGATTTTAATCTCTCGCATCGGCGTGGGGATATCCGAGGCGATCATTATGACATTATCGACGACGTTGATTGCCGATTTTTTTAAAGGTGGAAATCGGAGTAAATGGTTGGCGGGGCAAACGGCAGTTGCATCGGTTTCTGCGACCTGTTTCTTTATTTTAGGCGGGTATCTCGGACAATTTGGCTGGAGAATGCCATTTGTTATTTACTCAACGGCTTTCCTTATGTTGATCGCGGTTTTAGTGTTTACATGGGAAATCGAAGAAGAAAAAGGTGAAGACGGCGAAGTTCATCAATTGCAATCTGCAAGCTGGACCGGATTTCCTTGGAAACACATGTTGGGTGTTGTTCTTGTGACTGTATTTGCCTCTGTTTTGTTTTATACGGTTCAAATTCAAAGCGCCCCAGGCCTTGTGTCGCACGGAATTACCGATAGTTTTAAAATTGGCTGGATGAGTGCTTTGGCGTCAATTGGGGTTCCGCTTGGTACTTTTATTTACTCTCGCAACGCAAAACGCCCTATTGAATTACTGTTACTCATCGAATTTTCTTTATTGGCTGTTGGCTTTGTGGTCATGAGTAATGCGCCGTCTGCATGGGGGTTTTTGGGCGGTTGCGCGCTTAATCAAATTGGCGCGGGTATGTTATTGCCAACCTTGTTGGTATGGGCTGTCACGGGATTGTCGTTTGAATTTAGAGGGCGGGGCACTGGTATTTGGCAAGGGGTCTTTGCGCTCGGTCAATGGCTCAGTCCAATCGTGATTACGCTCTTAAGTTTGCGCTTTGGTGGCTTAATCTCGTCTTTCCAATTCCTTGGCTACGCTTCGGCTATTGCTGCCATATTAGCCGTCGTCTTATTATGGAAAACAAGCAAAACCGTGAATGCAGCTTAGGGGGGGGGTATGTCCGATAGATTATTAGGGAAAACGGCCATTATTACTGGTGCTGGTAATGGCATCGGCCAAGGATGTGCGCTTATGTTTGCATGTCAAGGCGCGCATGTCATTGGTGTGGAACGGGATGTAGAGGCGGCGCAAGCAACGCTAAAAATTGCCGCCCAAGAAGGCTTGGACATTGAATTCGAAGCCCCCGTTGATTTGTTAAAACCCGTAGACGTCACAAGCATGTTTGAGCGCATTGGCGAGAAACACGGGGCGGTCGATATTTTACTCAATGCGGCGGCCTTTGCGATATTTAACTGGATTGAAGATCTGAGTTATGAAGACTGGCAAACGACATTGCGCGGCGAATTAGACATTGTCTTTTTGCCAACCAAAGCTGCATGGCCACTGTTAAAGAAAAGCGGTCAGGCCTCCATCATTAATTTTGCATCGGCGAATGCTTATAACGCGCTGGAGGGAAGCCCCGCATTGGCTCATTGCGCCGGTAAGGGCGGCGTGCTTGCCATGACACGTCAATTGGCAATGGAGGGTGCACCTCATAATATTCGGGCTAATACGATCTCCCCGGGCTTTATTAAAACGGCGGCGACAATACGCCACCTTAAGGCAGACACATCTTTCAAAGATATGGTTTTAGCCAAAAATATGATCCAGCGTTTGGGCGAGCCAGAAGATATCGCTTACATGGCCGTCTACCTTGCCTCAAACGAAGCAGGCTATACTACCGGCGCCGATTTTAGCGTCGACGCAGGGGCGACAGCATGGTGATGACCCAGGCGGTGTAGGGATGAAATCACGTCGCGTGCACACTTTGACCGTTTAAAAAAGACGGAACCTTCAACCCTTATCCGGGACATTATTCGCCAAGTTTGCAACGAAAACGGCGTTGATATTATTAAGGGTGTCATCTCAAAAGATCACGTCCATATGTTTGTTTCTGTGCCGCCAAAATTGGCTATCAGCGATTTTATGCGTAAGGCGAAAGGTCGTTCCTCTCGCAAGATACAGATGGAATTTCCAGAACTGAAGAAACGTTATTGGGGTCGCCACTTCTGGGGTAGGGGATATTTTTCGACAACAAGCGGTCAGATTACAGACGATATCATACTTCAGTATTTAGAAGCTCATAATCCTAGCGACGCCAGTCGGTAGTGGTTTAGTCTCCATTGAGGGGGTGGGGGAAGTGGAAAGGTTTTTTAGTTGTTGGTCATATTCATGATAGCGAAGCCTAGATAAATCATGGAGGCGACGATTGAGATGCCGCCTACGATGACGAGTAGTGGGGGAACGCCGAATAGGACTTCTGTCAGGATGCCGATAGGCATGAGCATGCCTGCAAGGGCGAGCCATGAAATACGGCTGGCGGCTTTCGCGGCGATGGGAAGCTGCCAGAGCAGATAGCCGACAAGCAGGTTAAGCAGGGCAAATAGATTGCCGTGTACATGGGCGAGGCGGGATTCGAAATGTTTGCCGTCATTGCTACCGGCAATCCACTCAACTTTATCCGGCGCAAAATCGCGTAAGTATATCAGCACAAATCCGTAAATCATAAAGCCGGACAGGAACCAAACGCCTGCCATCATGTTTTTCTTACCTTGTATGTTTTGGGGTGTATTTTTGGGCATATTGTTTCTCCTTTTAGAATAATGCGGGGGTTAAGCTGCCGACTTGCAATGTGCCCATAGTCATTAAGAGCTGGGCCTTGCTAAGCTCATACAAGTTTCCTGACCTTGCCAAATTTGACTGTGCCTCCCACAGGGATGCCTCGGCCAAGGTTAGGTCGTTGAGGGTGGAACGGCTATTTTCATAAAGCAGACTTTCGATACGCAACGCTTCTTGGGCTTGCGTTAATGCGACCTTTGAAACATCAATACCTCGGCGGGATGCGTCCATAGATTGCCACGCATTTTTGATGTTTGCATTGGTTTGGTTGACTAAACTGTCATAGGCAAGACGCGCCTGCGTTTTGCCTATGCGGGCCTGCGAGATGTTGCGGCTTTTAATCTTGCCATCAAATAATGGGATGGTGAACTGTACGCCGATTTGCCATTCATCTTGGACAGAAAAACTGCCGCCCGACATAGCGCGCGCATTGCCGATGGCATTAAGTTGTGGTCTTTTAGCTGCGCGGGCGATGTTGACTTTACTTTCTGTCATTTCCATTTTGGCTGTAGCCTCGCGTAAGACGGGGTGTTCACGCCGTGCTGTGGTGAGCGCTTCATTGAGTGCTAGCGGAAGGGTGGACTGCGCCACCGTAAATTTGGTGAGTAAAAGAGAACTAGGCACGTCGCTGCTCATCAGGCTTGCAAGATTTATCTTGTTTTGGTTGTAAGCTGTGTCGAGTTGCAAGCGTTCATACTTTGCTCTTTCAAAGGCCGTATTGATTTTGGCTTGGTCAAGCTTCGTGGCTTTGCCTTGCGAAAGAAGCAGCGCGATGCGGCTCTGTTCTTTACGGTAAAACTCCAGTCTTTGATCGGACGCTTGTTTTAGTTTTTCCAATGTTAATAGCTCTGAATAAGAACGCATAACAGAGAAAATAAGTGCCTGTTTCATGCTTTCAGAGGCTTGCTGACTACCTTTAATTTGCGCACGGGCCAGGTCATTGGCAGCGTTCAGCCTTCCGCCTGTATACAGCGGCATTTGCGCGTAAAGACCGCTGTTGAAAATATCTTGATCAAGGCTTGGAAAAACACCGCTTTCGTGAATGGGAACAATAATCATCGGGTCTGAATAACGGGTATATCCACCGCGCAAGTCAAGAGTTGGCAATCGACCCGCCTTGGCTTTATCCAGCTCCAGCTCAGCGATTTCTACGCCCATGCCTATGCTTTGGTAGCTAGGGTTGTTGGCTAGGGCGGTCTCGATGGCCTTATTAACGCTGAGTGGTGTTTGGGCGAATGCGCTAGGCGCAATGTTTAAAGCGAGGGCGGCGAACGCAATCAAAACACCTTTGGATTTAAGCAAGTTTATCATCATAGTCTTTCTCTTTGGCGATGTCGCTCTCTTTGTAAAACAAGGAGAAAAGTACAGGTATAAATACGAGGGTCAGGAGTGTGGCCGCGAGGATGCCTCCGATAACAACCGTGGCGATGGGTGAGAACCGTTCTGCGCCGACGGAGAGTTCAAGCGCGAGGGGGAGCATGCCCGCAATATCTGAAAACGCGGTCATCATAATTGGGCGGTAACGCACGGACACGGACTCAACGAGCGCATCGTGCAATTCTGCACCGTCACGCAATCTCGATAAAATATAGTCAATTAAAACGATGGCGTTGTTGACGACTGTACCCGTCAACAAAATAATGCCGAGCAGGGCAGGCATAGACAGATATTTGCCTGCGAGGAGCAGCGCTAGTGCTACGCCAATAATTTGCATAGGGATAGCCATCATTATGGTCAGCGGGTGTTTGAACGAGCGGAATTGCGCCACAAGTACAAGGTAAACTGCGAGTATACCAAGCAGTAGTGCGCGCACCATACGCTTTTGCGCTTCGGCAAAATCGGTCTGCTCGCCCGTAATGGTGATGCTGTAACCGTCGGGAAGTTCAATGCCGTCAATGCCCGTTTGCACATCAGTAATGGCGCCTGACAAAGGCCGCCCGTAATTATAACCAAGGATGCTGAGCGTGCGTTGATAGTCTTCGCGTGTGACAATGCGCGGGGCTAGGTATTCCTCGATATGGCCGATTTCGCGCATAGGATAGCTAATGCCCGTATGGCTCATGATGTTGACATCAAGGAATGCGTTCAGTGTGTTACGGTCCTCTCCAGCGTAGCGCACAGAGATGTCCAAATCTTGGTCAAATTCTTGCCTGAACGGCGTGGCCACAACTCCGACAACCGATTGATAAGCGGCGTTGGCGATTGTGATTCCGTCTAGCCCAAGCTCACTGGCGCGTCCTTGGTCAATGACAATTTTGGCTTCGGGCGTATCGATTGCCCAAGAGCGGTAAACATTTTGCGTCCCCGGTACATTTTGAGTGATAGCGAGAACTTTCTCGCCCAAAATATCAAGCTGTTCTTGCTCAGGGCCGGAAATTCTTACATCAATTGGCGCAATGGTTGTGGAACGCGCCGTGCCGCCTTTTTCTTTTAGGATTAATAGCGTGACGCCGGGAATAGTATTCATTTTCTCCCGTACACTGTCCATGACATCCCAAATGGAATGATCGCGTTTATTACGCGGGGTTAGGGTCACGGTCATTTCGGCTTGGTTGACATCCATCGCGCCGCGCGAGCCTAGATAACGCCCGCCAGCTTCGTAGCCTGCCATGGTGCTGACAGAGATAACGCCGTCCTCAGCCATAAAGGCTTGCTCGATTTGCGCGACGATTTTTAGCGTATCCGCCAGTTCGGTGCCAGGGATTGAGTCTACTGAAACTTGAATGCTGCCGCCATCAAACTTCGGGAGCATTTCGCTACCGAGAGATTTCATAATCTGCACACCCGGCACCATAAGAAGTACACCAATCAACAGAGTTAGCTTCGGGTATTTCAGCGCGCCTTTCAGCCAGCCAATATAAATGCCTTTGACATAGTCAAGGAGTGCGTGGAAGGGCGCGAGTATTTTCTCTAGCAGATGATGTTTATGGTCATCGCGTAGCCAAAGTGCGGAGAGAAGCGGGATCAATGTAACGGACACAACAAATGACGAAGCGAGTGCGAAGGTAAGCGTGAGCGCCAACGGGCCAAATAATTTACCGACAAACCCGCCCAAAAACATCAAAGGCACGAGCACGGATATTGTCGTTACTGTGCCGGCCAAGTCAGCGAGGAAAATTTCTTCCGTGCCGACGAGCGCCGCTTTAAATGGCTTTTCACCCTGTTTAATATGACGATTGATATTTTCAAGCACAACAATGCCGTCATCGACGAGTAGTCCAATCGAGAGAATAATCGCAGACATGGTGACCATGTTGAGGTCAATGCCTGCAAAATTCATCAAGATGAATGTCATCAAAAATGACACGGGGATGGACAGAGCAATAATCGCGGCTTGGCGGATGTTGGCGAGGAAAAGGAGTACAACGAAAATGGTGAGCACCAGCGCGATCAAAACCGTGGTCGTCATATTGTCGATCACTAATGTAGTAAATACACTATCATCATCGGCGATTTGAATGTCGAGCAGTGGGAATTTTACTTTTATCTCGGCGAGGGTTCTCTTGACTTCTTTCGCAACCTCCACAGTATTGGCTTCGCCTAGTTTCATGACTTGCAGGGCAATGGCTTCGTCTGCGTTAAAGTGATAGGCGGAGCGCGCTTCTTTTTCGAGAAAATTGACAGCGGCAATATCGCCTATAAACACATTGCGGCCATTGATATTGGCTATAACAATGTTTTTAATCTGCTGTTCGTTCTCTAGAGTTAAATCGAACCGAATAATGGTTTCTTGCGTGCCTTTATTGACCCGTCCGCCGGACGCCGTGATATTCCAGCTTCTAAGGGCGGTTTTAACTTGCTCAATACTAATGCCGTAACTGCGCATTTGGTCTTTGCTAAGTGTGACCTCCAGTTCTTTTTTGTGGCCGCCGAATATATCAACTGCCGCAACCCCGTCCACGCGCTGAAACGCATCTTTAAGGGCATTATCAGCAAGCTCTCTCACGTCTTGTAAAGAGAGCGTTTCGCTGGAAATTGCAAAGGTCAAGATCGGTTTGTCGGACGAGGAGAAACTAAGAACTTGCGGCTCTTTAACTTGCGGGGGCAGCTTATGGCGGATACGGCCAACAGCATTTTGCGTATCAAGCGTCGCTGCCTCCGTTGTTTTTGTATAATGGAACTCGGCCTTAACAATCGATAGGCCAACTTGAGATGTGGAGCTAACCTTGCGGATGCCGTCAATAGCGGCCACTTCTTCCTCAATGGCTTTGCTCACATTTTTAGCAATATCCGCAGCCGCTACGCCCGGATACGCGGTGATTACAGTAATCACAGGGGGGTCCGTATCCGGGAATAGCTTGACTGGGATTGCGAGCCGGGCAAAGACTCCCAATATGGTGATGCCAATGAGTATGGCAAAAACTGTATAGCGGTATTTAAGGGAAAAGCGCGGCCAACTCATAACGCACCACCTGTCGATACGCTTACTTTTACGCCTTCATTTAAGGCGGGGTAAGGCGTGGTAATGACCGTGTCATTTTGGCTAAGGCCAGTTTTAATAATAGTCTGACTGCCATTGCTCGTGCCAAGTGTGACGGGCTTCCAGTGAGCAGTGCTACCGCTTACGGTGAACACGCCGCTTATACCGCCCCTATGGAAAATAGCTTGCGACGGGACAGCTAACACATTGTCATGCCGTGCGGAGACTAGGCGTACATTCGTCATTGATCCTGCAAAAAATGCTTTGCTGGTTTCCTCGTTTAAGCCGACATCAACCGTGCCCGTATGGGTGCGTTCATCAAGAGCAGGATAGATCTTATCTATCGTGCCTGCCCAAGACCCACCATTTGGCATTTGAATATAGGCGGTGCTGTCAAGGGTGATATTGCGCATATCGCGTTCGGGGATAGTAATCACGGCTTTGTAACGCGCGCCGCCCACTATTTCCATAATTGGCTTGCCGGGCGCTACTTGTTCGCCTTTGCTCGCATGGACTTTTTGAATGCGGCCAGAGATAGGCGCGTATACCTTCCCATATCCAAGTTTTTGCCACGAGAGGTTCAGCCCGCTTTGTTGCTGAGCAATACTGGCGCGCAGACCTTTCAATTTGCGCTCACTATCATCCAGAGCCGTTTTGGGAATGGCGCCGCCTTCATAAAGATTGCGGTCAATAATGATTTGCTTTTCAAAGAACTCGATGTCGGCTTCTATTTTAGTGACTGAAGCTTGAGCGCGGCTCACTTCCGAGCGTACGTCTTGCGTATCAAGCAAAGCCAATATATCGCCCGCTTTAACTGTATCGCCTTCGCTAAAATAAACCTTCGCGATTGTTGTATTGAGGCGCGCCGAGACTATCGTGCGGCCATCATCGGTAATGCGCGCCGTGTAATCGCGGGTAAACTCCAGGTTTTGCAGGGTCATGCGTATGGTTTTCACCACCATAGGGCGGGCACTCGCAGGCGGCGGCACAGCTTGGCGGGCTTTCATTTTTGGCATGATGACAAATTTGGCCACAAGAAGAAGGGCGAGCAAAAACAAAGCGCGCACGACCCATTTCATAATGCCGCCTTTGTTCTTTATGGCGGAGGTTACTTCCTCATTGTTTTTTGCTTTCATATCCATTTTCTTCTCTTTTTGTCAGTGAGTAATCGCTTACATTGATGCTCAAAAAAACACCTATGTAGGAAATTTTATTCTTTGCGCAGGGCTGGCCAAATGACGCCCCAAATTTCGTCTGCCATATCGGTTAGTTTGTAATTGAAATCAAAAATTGACCAACGCACGATTGAGCCTTGTACTAAGGTCACCACCATACGGGCCATCTTTTCGGGATCGACGCTTTCACCAAATACGCCCTCTTTGATACCGTCTTTTATCAAATTCGATATATTGCCTGTTAGCTTAGTGACAATGCCTTGCACCGTTTTTTTAAGTTCGGGGTCTTCGACGTGCAAGCGGTCAGAAAATAAAATCCGAGGCACGCCCTTGACCTTGCTGACCATAGCCAGATGCCGCCTGATAAATGTTTCGAGCCGCACATCGGCAGGTTTATCCGAAAGCATCTGTCCCTCAAGCGCTTTAAATACATTGCCGGCTACGAATTCTAATACAGCGCGAAATATATCATTGCGGGTTTTGAAATGCCGAAACACGGTCGCTTGCGCAATGCCCACGCGGTCAGCAATCGCCTGCGTCGACACTTTCGCAATGCCCACTTCAGATGCTAATTCCAGCGAACTTTGAATAATTTCAGCCCGCCGCTCGTCTCCAGTTTTCCTAATCATTTGATCTATGTATGTAAGTAAGTGCTCACATGCAAGCGTTATTTACGTTTTAAGCCGCAAAAACGCTAGGACGCTACTACTGGCGCGGCATCATTTCATTATGCTAAGCTAATAAATGGCATCACACTAAGGTCTCCTTTGTAGGATGTTTGTGTTGTTAAATTTAGGGGAAAAGTGGACATCAACTTCCATGTTCTAATGCTATGATGGTTTCCTAAGCAAACCTTTATTCACGGTGGGGTTGTCTACGCAAAACCTTCTCAACTTGAAAGCGAAAGAAGCAAGAACAGGCTTTCAAGTTTTCAGAGCATAATGAATAGGGTTATTTATTCGCCAGAGGCGCCTAATTCGCGCCCATAGGGTATAGCTGCGCAAGCTGTCAAAACGATAATCATAAGAAGAGCTACTACGATTGAAATGAAATGGCCACGCTTCGAATACTGATTTATAATGGTGGTCATATTCTTTTCCTTGCCCGAGAGACTTAAGCTTTCCTAGGGTGGCGAATTGCCCTGTAAAGCGCAATCCTATATATTGCCGAACTCGTTTATAGATAACAACATTATGGGCGTGTTCTGTTTGGTATCTCCATCACAAGCCGTGAGCGCTAAAGCAGTGGAGGCGATAAGAATGGTAGATAGTTTTTTAAGAGTTATGAGTATCTCCAAATACGTTACTGTTATTACTAATACGCGTAACCTTCGGCCATCCCTTAGTTTTTAATAAAGTCAATCACCTAGCCGACCAGCTGCATAATTACGTATGAAATACATGTCAATTCTATGTTCTTCTTATTTATCAATATTTTCGCTAATTTTCCTATGGCCAACTATTACCAAAAAACGTGCCATAGTTTGTTACACAAATTGTTATACAAAAGGAGAATCTAAGGGAAAGTAGGGATTCGAACCAAACGAATGGAGAACAAAGTCGACTGTCAAGTAGTAAAAGTGAGTAAAATTAAGGGTGTAGGGACAATGCGGGACAATAAAAATGGTGCCCCCACACGGCGTCAACCTTTAAAAATAAATGCAGTAAAAACAACCAGTTAAGGGAATTTTGGCTCATGCTTGTTACACAATAAATTACACGGTTTGTTACACAGATATGAGCGGTGATTTTACTGTGACCAACTTGAAAACAGATTGTTTCTCCAAAGTGTTTTTCTCAATTAGGCTTTGCTATTTTGAAATCAGCCGCTTGCAGTATGGTGTTGATTTCAGCTTCACGCATTGAGGGTTCAAATCCCTTCGTCTCCGCCATTACCTTCCTCTAAGTGTTTGATTTATACGCGTATTGTGTTTGGGGTAAATTTGTTCCCACTTGCGAATATATTTATTTTTGGAAAGTTCTGTGACAGCCGAAAACTTGAGCTTTTAAATGTATGTGTGGCTAGGTGATTTTTTGGGCTTTTTAATGTAAAACTTTAATCCCACTTCGACTAATGCATGAAAGTACAATCAGTAAACTTATTTTAGTGAACTGTTGTTGATTTTTGACATCTGTTCTTAGTTGTTGGTTCAACTACTGATTTTTATGGTATTCTTCTCAAAACATTGAATTGATTTTAGAATATTCAACGGCTTGCTCGGAAAATCCAAATGTCCCTTGGTTGAGTATTTCATCTGTTGCTTTCAGGAATGCCCCCAGTGCTGTCCGGGACAGCGTGCTGCCGAGGCTAATCCTTTTAACACCTAATGAGGAAAGTTCATCTCGGCTCATGGGGATACCTTTCAACCCCACAACTACATTCACTGGTTTATCCAGCGATTTTACAATCGCCTCGATTTCTGACTGCTGCGTTACGCCAGGCGCATACAACACATCAGCCCCTGCATTCTGGTAGGCCTGAAGGCGCTTGATTGTATCTTTTAAATCCGGATTGCCGATTAGGTAATTTTCACAACGGGCAGTCAGGGTGAACATACAAGGGGCTTTTCTAGCTGCTGCAACAGCAGCCTTGATACGTTCCACTGCAAAGTCGAGTTCGTGAAGTTTAGAACTCCGTCCTTTATTGTCGACAATAATATCTTCTATGGAGGCACCGACAAGGCCCGCCCTCCATCCCAGTTCTATCGTTTGCGCAACAAAGTCCGGTTCATCACCAAAACCACTTTCCAGGTCAGCACTCACAGGAAGATCGGTCGCGGAGGCGATGTCCCGAACATACGTTAGCATTTCGTTTCGTCCTAATGTGCCGTCTTGTTGTCCAATGGAAAAGGCATACCCCGCTCCCGTGGTCGCAAGTGCCTTAAACCCAACAGACTGGAGCAGCTTTGCCGTGCCAATATCCCAAGGGTTCGGAATAATAAATGCTTCATCCGTTTCGTGAAGAGCCCTAAAAACCCGACCTTTTTCTTTTTGTGTAACCATCATATTATTTCCGTCTTTTATTTTTTATCGAATTTAGCTAAAGTGTTTTCAAGGTGTCGCACTTGATGAAAATGACTGCAAGCTCAAACAATCTTAAACGAATTGTGATGCGCTATTTATCTGATCCTAATCTATGGCTTATAGTTTTTGCTGCCGAATTCATAGCGCCGAGTATCTGGGTTTGATCGTAAATCTGGTTGTTTGATTTGGAGAGGGATACTGATAATGCGGCGGGTATGTTGTCGTTACCGCGTGTTACTCTTCGCCAAAAATACGCCAAGCCGATTTTTGACGAACTTGAGACTTGGTTTATGGAACAGCTCGGTGAAATCTCACGCAAGTCACCTCTGGCCAAGACCATAAAATATGCGCTCATCCGGCTGCCTAAGGCGCGACCCTATCTGGACCATGGTATTTTGGAGCTAGACAACAACACAGCGGAACGCACGATCTGCCCCGTTACGTTGGGGCGCAAAAACCATCTGTTTATGGGGTCCGAAGTCGGTGGCTGTTCAGCCGCTATTGTCTATAGGCTGATTGAGACGCCGAAATTAAACAGTGTGAACCCTAAATCTTGGCTGGCGTGGGGGCGTTAGAACGTATCCAAGATCATCCCGTCAGGGCGCGTTTAATGTCTTTAACGATCCGCCCCAGCTGAATATTGGTTTGTTCTTGTATGTCCTCAAGGTTGCTAAAAATATGTTTGTTTAGCCAATCATATCTGAGCATACGGTTATAACACTCAATATAGGCACTTTATAGTCGATTGCCGAGTTGGATAAATATCAAGGTTATTCTCATTGTTTGGAATTCAGAGTTAAGGTCTGCTTTGAGGACAAACCAGTACTTATTAAAATATAAGAAGTGTGATTTTTGAGGCTGGAATGCTTAAAAATAGTACACAACCTATTCAGGACTAGAACCTTTGCAAGTTAATGAAAAAAGCTAAGAAAAACAAAGGATTAAGTTGTCAGGTATGAGTCCGCAAGTAGGTGTCAGTCTCAATTATTTAATTAAATAAAAACAATGGGTTAAGTGGTATTTTTTCAACATTGTTACACAAAATACTACACGATTTGTTACACCGAAATGAACTAGCAATATCCGCATTCTTTAAGTTGGATATCGAGAAAATTTCCTTCCTCTGTTATATAAATTCGGCCTTTCCAAATCGGGTATAATCGGGTATAATCGGGTATCTTCTAAAGAATTGGATATCCAATAATGATTGAGCCCAATATTACCCTAACGCAAGAAGTTGTAAAACTCATTGCTGAACTTGATGAATTCAAGGGGCAATGGGAAGCTTTAAAAACGCTTGCGCCAGAGCGGTTAGACAAATTGAGAAAGGTCGCAACCATTGAAAGCGTTGGCTCCTCAACAAGAATAGAGGGAGCAAAACTCACCGATGCGCAAGTGGAAACACTTCTCTCGAACCTGGCAACCACATCATTTCGTAGTCGGGATGAGCAGGAAATAGCCGGTTACGCCGAAGCTATGGATTTAGTATTTCAAGCATGGGAAGACTTACGTTTGACCGAAAACCATATTCGGCAATTACATCAAGTTCTTTTACGACATAGCACCAAAGATGAAAGGCATCGTGGTTCCTATAAAACGCTGGATAATCATGTTGTCGCTATAGATGCAGATGGAAATGAAATTGGCGTGGTGTTTGAAACGGCGACACCTTTTGAAACACCAAGAGAGATGGAAGAACTTGTACGGTGGGTTGTCAAAGCTTTAGATGAAGAAGCAATGCATCCACTCCTCATTATTTCCGTTTTTGTTGTCACATTTTTAGCTATCCATCCATTTCAAGATGGCAATGGTCGGTTGTCCCGCGTCCTAACAACTCTGTTATTGCTCCGAAGCGGGTATGCATATGTACCTTATGCTTCGCTTGAACGTGTCGTAGAGGAAAATAAAGACCTGTATTATAAAGCCCTGCGCCGCACCCAAACTACTTTGAAGGGGAATGCGCCAGATTGGGAGCCGTGGATTGGTTTTTTTCTACGCTGCCTGAAAAAGCAAAAATCGAACCTTGCCAAACGTATTGCGGAAGAACAAGTTCATGCTGTCAATGATTTAGGTTTATCTAGGCTTTCGATTTCGATTCTAGACGCGTTACAAACCCATCAGCGTTTAACAATGCCAGAATTGGTAGAGATTACGAAAGCCAATAGAAACACGCTAAAAGTACGCATACGCGAACTTGTAGAACTTGGCCGAGTGAAACGCCACGGAAAAGCTAGGGCAACTTGGTACACTCTGTAGGTTTATGAGAAAAAAGACGCTCTGCCGATAATACGCCATTTTTAGCAGGGGTGTTATACCGCCTATAGCTATTTTGTTGTGAGGTGAAAATTCGCAATGCTTGCGATCCATAAACTTTTGATGATTGCCCCGTATCGTAACCTGCGTTACAAAAACTTATGATAAAATTTAGGAGAATGAATAACAGCGAGCTTATCCTCAATCATTCTTTACTCGTGACATCTATTGATAAGCTTCTCTTGTACGCAAAAGAGCAAGATGGTATTGGTCTAACAAAATCAGGTGGCTTCAAGCGGACTTGCGTGAACTGGGCTGTTAAGGAGTTTGCTTGGCCTCGTTATAGAGAAGCAGATCTCTATGTGGTGAATAAGGTTTTGAATGAGATGGATTTCCCTCCTCTCTTTGAAATCAATCATATTCTCAGAATGCTCAAAATCGGACGACCCTATAAGGGGAAATTTAGGCTTACTAAAGCAGGGCAATCTCTTGTCGGAAAACCTGAAAAACTCTTTAATATTATCGTGCCATTTTATCTGATGGAATTTGACCATTCGTATTTTTCCCGTTTTCGCGAGCAACTTGAGGGAAATTGGGATGTATTCTTGAATGTTATTAATATGGCGGCAGAAAATGAGGTGTCTGGTGCAAAACTCTATAAGGCACTATACGGCGAACCTCCAAACACTGCTGGCTTTGGGGGAAGCACAGAGCTGTCAACTTTGTATACCAGTGTACTCAGGCCTCTGTGTTGGTCAGGCGTGTTGTTTGAAACATATAATACAGGAGAATTTGTGAACGAACGCAAGTTTATAAAAACACCGCTCTGGTCTGAAACATTTGATCTTGAAACGGATAGAATGCTTGTTCGTAAAGCAAGGAATGATAATTAAAATTGGAATAACAAACAAAGTCGCTAATATATGAATTTGAAGAAATTGGGAAAATTTTGAAAAACTTGCTGTGGGTTTTCAGGTTTCATCTGTCTATGGTGTAAAGATTGTAATGTGTGGTATGAAACCCCATGATGGTATCCCGTTGAGATAAAAATGCGTTCCAAATCACATGATTGGCTTGAGTTGCAGAATGAGGTTGGACACTAACTTGAAATTTGTCTGTAAGGTTAAAGGTTGACCGAACTGCCTTTGTAGCTAATTGTTCAGCCATGTCCATTGCAGTTGTCCCTGGAAAATATCGCCATAACCTAAATATAGAGCAGCGTTAAAACCTGAATGAAGAACAACTTATGTGTTCTATTTGGCACTTCCCAACATGACAAAAATGCATAAAAACTATGGCATGGTGCTTTGAACTGTAACTAAAATCACACAGGGAGTTGTTCAATTCTTGAGGGAGGGTTCCATTTTCGCAGGAAATATGGTAGCAGTAATAGATGGTTCTGTGTTTAGTTTTTGCGAATTTTGTGACCTATTTTGACTTTCATAATTTTGGAAACAACCGGATTATACTATTGATTTGCAATCCACGCTGTGACACACGCATCAGAAGGGAGACTGACTGATCCATGAAGCTGTGGACTAAAAAGGGGAACGATTTCAAGCTGGGGACGCCGCCAGTGCTCTCAAATGTGGATGCTACTTTGTTGAACGGCTTGTACCGCGACCATTATTTGGGCCTTTGTAAGGCGATAAACCATACATTCGGTAGTGGTCCACCAGAACCAGAAGATTTGGTGCAAGCTGCGTTCGAAAAATTTGCCCGCCTTAAAAACCCGTTAGAAATTAAAGACCCAAGATCATTTATTTTTATATCTGCACGTAATCTAGCTCTTGATTTTAAACGGCGCTCTAAGACCAATGATGCATATATTGCAGAGCAAATCGCGTTGGATACTGAATTTAAATTGGAAGGAATTACGCCTGAGCGCGTCTTATTAGCAAAGGATCAGTTTTCTCTCATCGCAGATGCGATTAAGACTTTGCCAAAAAAGCAACAGGTAATTCTTTCTATGTCTAAGCTAGAAGGAAAGTCTTTTAAGCAAATTCGTGAAGAGACGGGTTGGTCAGCAGGCGATATAAGCCGTAACTTACAAATGGGAATGGATGTTCTCGTGAGCGCAATGCAAAAACAACGGCGATAAAGAGTTTGCGCAAAAATGAAAATTCAATAATGACGAAAAGATAGATAGAATAAATGACAACGGTTGATCAAAGAGCAGAACAAATTAGGCGCGAGGCAGGGGCTTGGCATGCGCGTCTACATTCTGGCGAGATCAATATGAATGTTCGTGATCAATTTGAGAATTGGTTACATGCTGACCGTGATCATAAATCTGTCTATCGGGATTATGAACAAGTCTACCGCGACCTTGAAATTTCTATGCCGATGGCAGGAGTTAATGTTGATGAAATTTTAGGGCGGAATAAACAAAATGTAGTTGATCAATTCAAAGAATGGATAAAACGTCCTGTTCATGCAGTTGGTGCGTTGGGTAGTGTACTTGCGATTATGTTAATATTTACGATGCAACAGCCAACTATGGTGGATCCAAATTTGCGCATTGTTAATTTACCGGAAGTTTCGTACTCCACGGAAATTGCTGAAATCAGCGAGATTACACTCGAAGACGGTACGATTGTGACTCTTGGGGCAAAATCACAAATCGAGGCACAGTTCACGACAACCAATCGTCGTGTGAACCTACTGTCTGGGGAAGCCTTTTTTAATGTTACTAAGGACCCTAATCGTCCATTTTATGTGGCAGTAGATGATACGCTTGTACGGGTTGTTGGCACTCAATTCGAGGTTAAAAATTTAAAAGGGCACGTTCAGGTTACCGTTCTCGAGGGAATTGTTGAGGTTATGAAGCCTGAAATCATTCCTGATATTATTGATTTGGCGAGTTTAAGCGTAAAGAAAAAACAAGTCCTGACGGCTGGACAGCGTATTACAGGGAAATATAAGTTTCCCTTGCCTGAAGTGGAGAATGCCGAGCACTTAGAAGCGGGCTCATGGCGGAAAGGCCGTTTGGCTTATGAAGATGCGCCGCTTTCAGAAATTATCGGTGACTTAAATCGTTATCATGCTCGTCAAGTAAAGTTAGTCGATTCTGATCTCAATGATTTACGGATGACAATTTCATTCGCGACTACTGATATTGAGCAAGTTTTAAAAACGCTTGAAGCTCTTCATCCTGTCAAAGTAGAATATTTATCTGCTAGTGAAATTCTCATACATCATAAATTTTAGTGTGCCCGACTGATTGAAACGTGTAAATTTTTAAGAATATTTGTTGGCTATTTTAAACAAATATGATTTTTTTGTAAAAAAGTTGGAACAAATTCATTTCACCCGCGTCGTTTAGTTAGGGGCTTGGTGCCAAGGGTAAAATATTTAACAAGCATCACTCCTACCTAAAAAAATATAACGGGAGGATTATACCTAATGACCAAGAACGTAAAAAAATCATTTTTTCTGAGCGGGGCTGTATCAGTTATCGCATTCTGTATGGCACAAAGTACTGCTTACGCTCAAGCGCAGGATTTTGACATTAAAGGCCAATCAATGGCCGCTGCTTTGATGGAGTTCGGAGAACAATCGGGGACGACAGTTGCCGTTTTGCCTACGCTAGTAAAAGGTAAAACAGTACATGCTGTGAAGGGAGAGATGGAACCCAAAGCGGCTCTTGCAAAACTTTTAGATGGTTCCGGGTTGCATTTGTCCGAGACTGAAAATGGGGCGTACATCATTAAGCTAGCAATGGTGCAAACTCAAAAAATTACACCGAGGACGGATCAAGAAAGAGTTGTTCGTTTGGCGCAAGTTGACGCACCAATCGCGACGAACACTGGTACACGAAAACAGGTTGCGGGGGCGTCTGGAGATGGTGTGCCGGTTGAGGTTACTGGGGTTATATTCGCTGAAGGATCCGGCGCACGGTTAAAAGGGGCACGGATTGAAATCGAAGAGACGGGGCAGGTAGTATCTACAGATGACCTTGGTCGATTTCGCCTTACGAATGTGGCACCGGGTGAATACACCCTTAGTGTGGATTATCTTGGTTTTGCTCCTCAGTCTGCCATCATTACGGTTGATGGATCGAAAGAAGTCAAACAACACTTTACGCTAACAGGTGGTACAGAGGAAGACGCGATTTACGTTTACGGTTCACGTTCCGCACGAGCGCAGGCGTTACCCGTATGACCACCCTTATTCATGGCCGACGATTGGCCATACTGCTGATCTCAACCGTGTCGATGTAAATGATCTGAAAGCATTCTTTAAACGTTGG
>NVXK01000007.1 GCA_002733905.1 Robiginitomaculum sp.
CTTGTCTTCCATTCTATTCGCATAAAGGATAGACTGCCTCTATGAGCACTCATTTAAAAGCACTCGCTAAACGCACAAATCCGAAAACGATTTCAGTGTTTCCGTTAAAAGGCAGCATGTTATTATCTGGGTGTGAATTACCGCTGAATATTTTCGAGCCCCGTTATCTAAATATGATTGATGACGCCCTGAAAACAGACAGGCTGATTGGCATGTTACAACCATTGGCTGATGCCCATGAAAACCCTCAACAATCAGAGATGAATACAGTCGGCGGGCTTGGGCGTATTGTGCAATTTGCAGAAACAGAAGATGGTCGGTATATGGTTGTCCTCAAAGGACTAAAGCGTTTTCGCATGATTGAGACAGCAGACATGCCAACACCTTATCTCCAAGCACATATCAGCTTTGATGAATTCCAAAATGATATAGATGTGCACGATAAAGTCACGATGCCTGAAGCCTTCAACACAGAAAAAAGCGAACGTAGCGCACTGATCATGGCAATGAAATCGTATGCAAAAACCCTTGGCGTACAGCTTGATTGGAACAGTATGAAAGAAATCGGCCTAAACCGCCTTGTTGACCAAGCGGCAATGATCAGCCCCTTTGGCGTAGAGGACAAGCAGTCTCTACTCGAAGCAAAAACCCACTCTGAACGCCGTAGACTTTTAATCGGACTTATGCATTTGCATTCCGATACAGACCTTTATAGCCAATCGTCCAGCAATGATGATAATGGCCCTACACTTCAATAATACGAGACAGTCAAATGAGTAAATCCAAAGCAACAAAAACAGACACGCCGAAAATCGACCCGCGTCTTCTCGAAATCCTTATCTGCCCCGTATCGGGTGGTCGCCTCCAATATGACCGCGAGGCCAATGAACTCATTTCCAAAAAAGCAAAACTAGCTTACGCAATCCGCGAAGGCGTCCCCATCATGCTCGCTGACGAAGCGAGAGTATTAGATTAGCATAGAGGAAACAAATGGCAGAGCCTACAATTTCAAAAATACAGATAAACAATATTCCCCTGAAATGTACGGTTTGTGGGCACGATGAATTTAGCACGAGAAAAACGTTACTCAATACAAAAGGTCTCACATTTTTCGGTTTGGATTGGGCAAATGAAGAAGCACTAAATTATATCTGTAGTTCTTGCGGTTTCATTCATTGGTTTATTGACCAAGGATAAAGCAGGATTACAGTAATAGCGCTTTAACATCCTTCGTCCACCCGACAGTAACACTGTCACCGTTTTCAATGACGGGGCGTTTGATGAGGGTTGGGTATGTGACCATGAGGGCGATAGCCTTTGCTTGGTCTAAATCTTCTTTGTCAGCCGCGTCTAGATTGCGCCACGTTGTTGACCGCGTATTGAAAAGTTTTTTCCATTCAACTTTAGTCGCCCATTCAGAAAGCTTATCCGCGCTCACCCCGTCCGCACGCACATCAACAACTGTAATGTCATGCCCTGCGGCGATGAGTTCTTTTTGTGCTTTGCGGCAGGTATCACATGTTTTCAAACCATAGAATGTCAGGCTCATAATGCATCGCTTTCATAAGACGTATTGTTGTAAGCTTGACCACGCAAAAGCGGCGGTAAATCGCCAATTTGACCACTAGCCTCACGCATAAAAAAGCTCCGTGCGGGTGCAATTTTATCAACCAAACCAAGACCTAATCTGCGTGCATGTTTTAAGGGTGCAAAATTATTTGAAAACAATCGGTTAAACACATCACACGCATGGGTCAGGAGCGTATTATCAAATTTGCGCCATTCTTCAAACAAGTTCAAATTCAACTCACAACCAAGATCACGACCTTCCGCGCGCGCTTGCACAAGAATTTCAGCCAGAGCAGCTGCGTCACGCAATCCCATATTAAAGCCCTGCCCCGCAATCGGATGAATAGCGTGGGCAGCGTCACCAATCAGGACAAAACGGTCACTAATGTAAGTCTTGGCATGTCGAAAACTAAGCGGATAACACCAACGCGGCGCAATCGGGCGCACCTCGCCTAAAAAATCACCAAAGCGCCGCGCGAGCTCGCTTGCAAATTGCGCGTCATCAAGTTTCATAGCCGCGTCTGCGGCAGCAGGTGTTTCCGTCCACACAATACTGGCACGATTACCTGTTAACGGTAATATGGCAAATGGCCCAGACGGTAGAAATAGTTCGTGGGCAATACCGTTATGTGGCAAATCATGTTCCACCGTTGTTACAATCGCTTTTTGGTTACACGGCCAATCTATGACACCAATACCCGCGAGTTTACGCATAAACGAATTACGACCATCCGCGCCGACAACAAGGTCAGCGCTTAATACACAACCGTCATCGAGCGTGATGCGCGCTTTGTCTGTATCCGCATTAAAACCAGTGACACGCGCAGGCGCGATCCACGTAATATTTTTGCTCGCTTTTGTACAGATGTGCAGCGCATGACGCATACGGCGGTTTTCAACCATATAGCCAAGCGGCTCCCCGTCATTAGCGTCCTCAATCTCTGCACTATCAAAAAATAGATTAAGCGGTGAAGGCGCTTGCCCGGCCTCCCCATCACTAATCAAAATTTGGTTTATGGCACCTGCGTGCGTATCGTCGCCCTTGACCAATACATCCGCCACGCCTAGAGCGCGCATCATACGAAAGCTCGCAGTGGCAATCGCCGAAGCCCGCCCATCATGCGTTTCATCAAGCTGATCATTTGGCTTGGCAATATCAACCACGCCAATTTTAAACCCTGCTTGTGCACAGGCCAACGCGGCGGTCAATCCCACCAGACCACCACCAATTACCAACACATCAAATTCAGTTTTCATAGAGGTAACTTAAGCCTATTTTTAAAATGCGTCTATGTTTGTTTCATGTAAAATATACGATTCCTAATAGGTAGCTATCACGTCCATTCCATTATGTTTTATTCATATATTATGTTTTATTCATATACTGTACGTGCCCCTTGCTTCCAAAGCTAAGGTCTGAAAGTCTAACATCACAGTAACGCCGCTATAATAATAGAAAGGGATGATAATGACGAAAACAAAAACCATACTCGCACTACCATTTTTCAGTGCCAGCCTCTTATTCGCAGGATGTGCAAGCCTCCCGACAACCCCAATCATAGATGCGCCCCCATCGGCGCAACTCGACGCGGACATGTATGACTGCCAAGCCTATGCAAACAACTATGTCGCCAACCAAGCCCCTGTAAACAACGCCGTCATTTCCAGCGCACTTACGGGCGCCGCGATTGGTGGTATCGAAGATGCATGGGACGGCGCAATCCTCGGCGCGGCACTCGGCGGTCTCTTTGGGCTTGTGCAAGGCAAAGCAGAACATGCCAACGCCACGAGTTATGAACGCGATCATATCGTACGAAGATGCCTTTCGGGTCGCGGTCATCGCGTCATTGGCTAAACCACATATACAGCCAATATTGCCCTATATTTTCACACCCCATATTTATGGGGTGTAATCACGATTTGCGACCTCATAAAGTGTAAGCGAAAACACCTCTATGAAATAGGCCAATCAATGTTGCATCACCTTAAAAGTTTCAAAACAATAAGCATGTTTTTTAATGTCGCGCTCCTCATATATTTCCCTGTGATAGCATTGGCACAAACGACAATTTTACCCCCCCTGCACACAACCGATGCAAAAAAAGGCTTAACCTTCAGTGTCAGCGAATATTCTCCTGATAGCGTTACGGGCATCGCGGTATTAGTATGTTCAGAGTTGGACGGGCAGACTGAAAGCTGTAATCCATATCAAGGCGATCAATTGTGTAGCATAGCCTTACCCGTTTTGTGTTTCCAAGACGTCAATGCACTTGCACCAGCCCCTCTAAAGAACACAAAAAGCTGGAGCGGCGGTATTATTGCGACAACCCCGCCTATTGCTGCAAATACTTTTAAAACCATCGCGAATGCAAATGCCTATTGCGCCACACAATTTGGCAAGAATTGGCGTGTGGCCAATTTTCATGATGGTGGAGGTTGGGGCCTACAAGCCTACGGTAATATTGGGACACTCAAAAAACACGTCTGGATAGATATCAAGAGTCAAAAACAGGGCACATGTTGGGGACGCTAATGCGCTTAATTTATACAGAAAAAATATAGAAAAAACCCTTTCCATACGTTACATAGATAAGTGCGGAAATAAAAAGGCCCCTTGTGAATTCAAAATATAAACTCAGTTTTGTAAGCGCACTCGGTGGCGGTCTGCTAGGTGGACTTATTATCAGTGTTTTGATGCTCTTTGTCATCTTGCCAAAATTCACCCATCAATTATTAAACACTGATACGGCTCAGCCTGGAATGGACATCTTAGCAGCATATTCATGTCCACGCGGGGAAACTAAAAATATCTATCTACGCGGTATTGAAGATGGGTTTTCACAAAACGAGCAAGAGCCATCTCGCATCCACGAAAGACTTATGGGTTTTGAGAGTATGAAACACGTCGCCAAACATTCCAGAGATTATGATGAGTTCGGAAATGACAAAACACTTGTCGATTATTTTGAGATTCCCAAAAACATATCAAAAGGTCAGTTTTTAATATCACTTAAAGCTCTCAACCAATATTCTAATAACGACAGTATAACTTTTAATAATTATTTAGAACTCGACTTTGATACCGCCATTACTCACCGCTATTTTATGAGTATGCCGATTAACAATTTACCGCAGTCCCCCTTTTGGCAGCAATATGGGGAAACATTATTCTCAGTGTCATTAGATCAACTTATTCTCAGCAAAAATACAATCACACCAAAAAATATAAACACTATCCTTGATTACATTCAAAATGGGGTGACGCCCCAAGACATCTCCAGCATTTTGGATGTTGCCGTCCAAGATGATACTGTAGTAGATTTCATGGCCGTTACTGTTTGTGAAAAACCTCTTTTGCATATGGGAATGACATTTACCGAAAGTACAGGGTATAAAAATATTGCCCGAAACATATCCATTCTAAGTTGCGATCAGGATCCAACACAAAGGTTTTGTAACCCTATAACAGGAGACACTCTGTGTAGCACGCCTTTGCCACTGGCATGTTTCAAGCCAGATACACTCACACTACCTGACATACTCAAGGAAAGCCCCGGCACAGCACGACTTTGGACGGGAAGCCATATATCATATTCCACGCCTGTACGCGGCGACCAATTTAAAACGATTGCGGATGCAAACCAAGCTTGCGCCACCCAATTTGGCCACGATTGGCGTGTTGCAAGTCACCACGATGGTGTTCCAGGAAGTTTGTACGCACAAACGACAAAACGCATACCAAAACAACGTTTGTGGATAGACATCAAAGATCAACCTTATGGCACATGTTGGGCACGACAATGAATGAACACAATACTACTGATAAAAAATTCCGCGTCGGCATTTTAGAAGACGATAACGATATGCGTGGGTATTTAACGACAATTATCAATCAATCTCCAAATTTAACTGTCGTATTTTCCGCTGAAAATGTTGCAGAAGCCTGTTCTCTTAGTGAGCGAAACCCAACAGATATTTGTCTCGTAGATTTACAATTACCCGATGGGAGTGGTTTGGAATTTGTTGAACATGTCAAAAAACGATCTGACACTAAAATTTTAATTCTTACAATTCTCGGTGACCGTACGAGTGTATTGGTGTCATTAAAGGCTGGGGCAAATGGGTATCTTTTAAAAGACACGCCCCCGACACAAATTCGCAGAGATATACATGCCACACTCAAAGGCGAGAACCCGATTAGCCCACAAGCCGCCACCCATTTACTCAAATTGTTTCAAGACCAACCCCAAAATGTGACGACATCCCATGAAGGCATTATTCTTACAGATCGTGAACGCGATATTTTAACAATGTTTTCACGTGGGCTTTCTTACAAAGAAACGGCAGAAACCCTCGATATTTCACACCATACTGTCAGTGATTACGTAAAGTCTATTTACAAAAAGCTAAGTGTACATTCTCGAAATGAAGCAATTTTTGAAGCAACACAAATGGGGCTGATCAACTAACTATCTACACTGTCTGCTAAAGCTTCAACAGGTAAACTCAGCGTAAGGCCAAATCCAGTTTTGTTTAATCCGCTACCTATGGTCAATGTGCCACCAAGCTTGTGAGCCCGTGTACGCATGTTCAACATACCTTTACCTGCACGCCCACTCTCCTCATTCGCAATGCAACCTTTACCATCATCAAATATACAAATTCGCAATGGCATTGCGGCACTCTCTTGTTTTAAAACAATAGACAAATTACGAGCGCCAGAATGACGCAATACATTTGATACGGCTTCTTGCATCAACCGATAAATATGCAGCACTCTGCGAGGGCCCGTTTTTCCGAAATATATTATATCCGGTTGTTCCCATTGTAATTTTATCTCGGCAGCATCAGCTTGCGCTTTCACACGAATACGAAACACCGCAAGCGCAGAAAGTAAATCCTCGTCATTATCATCCATCGCGTCAACAATAAGGCGCAGATCATTTAAACTATCTTGGATTTCTGTTTCAATTTCCACCATCCCAAGCGTCCCACCCCGAACCCGTACTAATAAAGATAATAATTGCCCCCCAATGCCGTCATGCATATCTCGCGTAAGGCGTTGACGTTCCTCCATGACTGCGGATTTTTTAAGTTGCGCCTGTAATTGCTCTTCTTTCTGCTCTACCATTTTTTTAAGAGCAAGTGCTCCGCTTTTATTTTTGAAAAAATGCACATAAACACCGTGAAGTGAAATACATAAAAACAAAGGCAAAACACTTAAATTTGCCAAACTCACGAGTCCAAAATTAACATCTGAATTAGGCATCATGCTTGGCATAAGCGCAAAAAACATGCCTACGAGAGCGAATACATAATAGCCTTCCTCTATCCCATTTCCATTCTTGATAACAGGCCACCGCAACAAGAATAACAGTACAACAGCCAATATTTTCAACAGGCAAAAATAAACAGAAAATCCGACCATAAAGCTGGCGATACTCTCATTATCAAACTGTAAAAAAACATAACTTTGCACAAGAAACATGACATCGATGACACCGATAACAAGACATACGCGTACAGACATGCCTAAGAAAAAGAGCACACTTATACTTATAAGAAGAACGACGCTCCAAAATAAAATTATGCGGTTTTGCCGGATATGCCAATTCGTATGTAGAATAAATATAGGGTTGAGTTCCGCCACTGGCCCAAAATAAAATTCTTTTATTCCCACATCTGTACCATCATATCGTAAAATAATACTTATACGGTTTATACCAGGTTGGTACAAAAAATTCGCAATTTCAAAATACCCATATTGCGTACCCGTACCCGGAGCACGGAGTTTACTGGGTATTGAATGACCGATACCTACGCCATTAATAAAAACACTGGCATCCCCTCCAATCATTGGGAAATATAAAGAACGCCGTGTGTGTTCATTGACAGATTGCCCCGCGACCAACCAATCCGCCGTAAATTCTACATCAAACTGCCGTGCCTCACGAAATCGCTTATCCCATTGTTTTACGAAGGGGGTAATGACCTCATCAACCCTATGTTTACGCACAACTTGCATATTTTTTTCTTGAATAAAACTGATCGTATTCACATCAACTTTATAAGAAGCAATCATGTTTAAATTTGGAGAAAATCCCGTAATACCAAAAAATGTTGCGAACATCACAGCAAGCGCAGTCACCAGTCTGACATATAAACGCGTCTGTGTTGGCATAAATGCTTACTCTCTTATTTAGGACAATACCCTATACAATACATAACATAAGCCCCCCCATATTCCAGCTCAATCCCCTACCTCCACCCCCATGTTTATGGGATATCCAATATTTTCCACATGGGTAGTTTCATATTATTATCAAAACTTACAACTCTGAGGAAAATTATGAAACGTAAATTCACACATCAAATTAGCCTATTAGCGACGATATCTCTGATGACTACCTTTGTACCTACCTTGGTAAGTGCACAAGAATATCAATGCGTCACCCCAGCACAATCAGCCGCATGGGTTAAAACACGTCAACCGAAAGGCAATTGGGGACCACAACACAATACAAGAAAATGGTCATACGCTGCTATTAATGGTGCCGATATTTATCGCCATCGAAATGGTAACCGTACAATTGGCACACGCTGTAAAGGCATCGGTTACAATTACGGTACATTAAAAGTTGATTTTGATGGCAACCAAGACTGGTGTGCAAACTACAGGCCTGCTGTGAGCCAAAAAATATCCTCACCATTTTGTGATGCTCTGTACACGCTTAGCGCTGACAAACAAAGATGTGTACGCGACGCTAAACCTGGGTATTGGAGAAAAAACCGTGTTCCAAAAGGGAATTGGGGGCCACAACATGACACCAGAAAATGGTCATATGCGGCTGTATCAGGTGCCGATATTTTCCGTCACCGAAACGGGAATCGCACCGTCGGCACAAGATGCAAAAAAGGCAATAGTTACAATTATGGCACCCACAAAATTGATCTGGTCGGCACGCAAGATTACTGTGCTTATTGGACACAAGCAACGGCCGCTTCAGTACGAACATCTCGCTGTGGTTCAGATGCAACACGTCGCATAAAACCTACCGATTCTTCGACTGGAAACATCAGCCATGGAACAACTACGGTTGGAACATCCACTGTTGGTAGTATTTCTCATAAGCCTAGTATAAGAAAAAAAGTACAGCCGATGAAAATAAAAAAAGCTAAGAAAATGATTCTAAAAGATGCAAAACAAGCACCTAAGAAACGTTAATTTCATGAACATTAGAAAACGGTTCAACGCTGAACCGTTTTCTAATTAATCTCTAATTCAAGAAACGAGCATATGTCTCTCTCTATTTTAAACATACCTAGTGCCATTATTTTAATGGCTGTATTTTGCAGTGGATGCAATGTCAAAGAACCGACTATTTTCAAACCTGACTGTGCCTTCGCAGCTGAGGCAGTGATCAAAATGGTGAAAGACCGTGATGCATCACTCATTGCCAAGGTAAGAAAAATTAGCGAAATCGAAATCATAGAAGACCTCCCTGAAAAATTCACCTGCCGTGGAAAAGGTATATTCAGTGACGGAAAAATTGCACCAATTTTAGTAAAAGCCCACCTTCAAAACGGCGTTTGGTATTTCCAATCCGAACAAGGCTCTCACCTTAAATAAACGCAAACACATATTCATATAAAAAACCCGCCCTTGTTGCCAAGAGCGGGTTTTATTTTGTTTAGAAAAAAGTGAGAAGGACTAGCCTTCGCCGCCTTCTTCAATTTCTTCACCAGTTTCCTGATCAACAACTTTCATTGAAAGACGAACCTTACCGCGATTGTCAAAGCCCATAAGCTTAACTTTCACTTCTTGGCCTTCTTTCACATAGTCTGAAGGATGGTTGACGCGCTCTTGTGCGATTTGGCTCACATGGACAAGCCCATCGCGTTTACCAAAGAAGTTCACAAATGCACCGAAGTCCATAACTTTCACAACTTTACCAGTGTAGATAATACCAACTTCTGGCTCAGCCGTTAGGCCAATAATCCATTCTTTCGCGGCTTCAATTGACTGTTGATCATTCGATGCAATTTTAATCGAGCCATCATCCTCAACACTGACGCGTGCGCCAGTAACTTCAACGATTTCACGGATGACTTTACCGCCAGTACCAATAACGTCACGGATTTTATCCACTGGGATTTTAATCGTTTCGATACGTGGTGCAAATTCACCAACATCACCACGAGACTCGTCCAATGACTTCGCCATTTCGTCGAGAATGTGTAGACGTCCGCCTTTAGCTTGCGTCAATGCATCTTTCATAATTTCAAGTGTAATACCTGCAATTTTAATATCCATTTGCAATGAAGTGATACCGTCTTCTGTACCCGCAACTTTGAAGTCCATATCACCAAGATGATCTTCGTCACCAAGGATATCAGACAAGATAGCAATGCCGTCATCATCTTTGATAAGCCCCATAGCAATACCAGAAACTGGTTTGCTGATCGGCACACCAGCGTCCATCAATGCAAGTGAACACCCACAGACAGTCGCCATAGAAGATGAACCATTTGATTCCATAATCTCAGAGACAAGACGGATCGTGTAAGGGAAATCTGTGTGGCTAGGGAGTACAGCCTGAAGCGCACGCCATGCCAATTTACCATGACCCATTTCACGACGGTTTGTWCCGCCCATACGGCCAGCTTCACCRACAGAATATGGAGGGAAGTTATARTGCAACATGAATTTGTTTTTGATYGTACCTGTWAGTTGATCAACAAATTGCTCATCATCAGATGTACCAAGTGTCGCAACACAMAGYGCTTGTGTTTCACCRCGTGTGAACAAAGCTGAACCATGTGTACGTGGYAATATRCCAACTTCACCAACGATTGCACGCACTTGATCAAGTTTACGACCATCAATACGCTTACCTGTTTTGATAACAGATGAACGTACAACACCAGATTCAAGAGATTTGAAAACGTCAGAGAATACATTGTCGGCCATGCCGTCTGGATTCTCTTCTGATTTTTTCAACTCAGCACCTTTATCACGTGCTTCGCCCAATGCAGCTTGACGCTCCATTTTATCAGTAAGTTTGTAAGCTTTCTTGATATCTTTTTCGAGCAATTTTTTCATTGCTTTTTTCTCGGCTGTATAATCAGGTGCCGCGTAATCCCAAGGCTCTTTTGCACATTTTTCTGCAAGCTCGATAATCGCATCGAGAACAGGTTGGTAGCCTTCATGTGCCGCCATAACAGCGCCGAGCATAATATCTTCAGAAAGCTCTTTCGCTTCTGATTCAACCATCATCACAGCGTCAGACGTACCCGCAACAACAAGGTCGAGATCGCTCTCTTCTGTTTGTGCGATTGTAGGCTGAAGAACATAATCACCATCGATATAAGCAATACGTGCCGCAGCGATTGGGCCCATAAAAGGAATACCAGACAAAGTAAGCGCAGCAGACGCCGCGATCATACCCAGTACATCTGGCTCGTTCTCAAGGTCATGTTGAAGCACAGTGATAACCACTTGTGTTTCATTTTTAAAACCTTTTGGGAAAAGCGGGCGAAGTGGACGGTCTGTTAAACGCGCAATAAGTGTTTCGCGCTCTGTTGGGCGACCTTCGCGTTTGAAATAACCACCAGGTACTTTACCTGCTGCATAAAATTTTTCTTGATAGTTTACAGTAAGCGGGAAAAAGCTTTGTCCCGGTTTTTCAGAGCGCGCCGCACATACAGTCGCTAGCAATACTGTTTCCCCATAAGTAGCAACAACTGCACCGTCCGCTTGACGTGCCATACCACCAGTTTCGAGCTTAAGTGTTTGACCACCCCATTCGAGTTCTACTGAATTTTTATTAAACATAATTTTCTTATCCATACATGATAGCGACCCTATGCCGTCTATCATTTGCTTTGCATCCCTTATGCGCTTCCCCCTAAATCAGGCATGATCGTTCATGTTTTTCTGGAAGGGCTAAATGCACAAAGACCGCCCCATGGCGGTCTTTGGTAATCTTGTTAAGCCTAGCGACGAAGGCCGAGCTTTTCGATAAGCGCTTTATAACGTGCGCCATCTTTTTTAGTCAGATAATCTAGCTGACTTCTACGTTGGCTCACCATGGCAAGAAGGCCACGACGTGAGTGATTGTCTTTTTTATTGGTTTTGAAATGTTCTGTAAGATTTACAATCCGCTCTGTTAGAATTGCGACTTGTACTTCTGGTGAACCTGTATCGCTCTCTGATTGAGCGTATTCTTTAATTAAAGCGGCTTTGCGCTCTGGGGTAATCGACATCGTATCTCCTATTCGATTATAAATTAAATACGCGTTTGGGGCGTAAATGCCCTGCCCGCGCGTCACAAAGAGCAATCGCTTTACCCTCATACTTTGCCAAAACGAAACGACTTGCATCCAAATCCCCGATCATTCGGGGGCGAAATAAAGTCTTTAATTCTGCAAACGCAGTCGGATGTGGGGCGATTACTCGTCCTTGTTTCAGTTCAAACTGCTCGTCATCGGTAATGGCCAGAACCGGGATGTCGTCCAGGGCGGTCTCTACCGCAAGCAGGGTCTCTAAAACGTCGCCCTTATGTACTAATTCCTCTACTGCGTCCAGTGAAAAAGCACGCGCCTCAGTAAACATCCCCACAGCTGTACGCCGCAATTTCACCACATGCCCTTCTGTACCCAGTGCAAAGGCCAAATCCCGTGCAAGCGAGCGAATATATGTACCTTTGCCGCACTTCACGCGCACAGTCGCGCTCGACGCGCCTGCTTCTAACACTTCAATCGCGTCAATCCGCACAATCCGCGCTTTCATCTCAACGTCTTCACCAGCGCGCGCCAAATCATAGGCGCGTTTCCCGTCAATTTTAATTGCGGAAAAAGCAGGTGGAATTTGAGACACTTCGCCAATAAAGCCGGGCAAGACCGCTTCTATTTGCGCCAGCGTTGGACGCACATCACTGGTCGCGATAATTTCGCCTTCTGCGTCTAGCGTCGTTGTCCGCTCGCCCCATTTAATCTCGCATTCATAGGTTTTTTTCGCTTCAACCAAAAACGGCACCGTTTTTGTCGCGTCCCCAAGTGCAATCGGCAAAATTCCAGTTGCAAGAGGGTCAAGCGTACCCGCATGGCCTGCCTTTTGTGCTTTATGCGCCCACCTTACCTTTGCCACAGCCTGCGTGGAGGTCATGCCCAAAGGTTTATCAAAATTCACCCAGCCATGAACCGGATTTCCGCGTTTACGTCGTGCCACTCTTCTACTCTCCCTCTTACCATAAGCGGTAAAAATGTCTTTTTTGCTTTACTCAAAGACACAGCGTTTATGCAACCAGAGCAATAAAATTATAACACTACACATTAGGGATTATCATGAATGTAAAAATTATCAGTCTACTGGCTTTAACTGTTTCGTTGAGTGCGTGTTCAACCATAGTAAATGGTAGTAATCAAGAACTTCATTTCGATACAGCATCTGTTGAAGGTGCTGATTGCGTGCTAACTGGCGGAAGTAAACAGTCTGTGGACGAATCGTTTACAACGCCGGCAGTTGTAACAGTTCCAAGAAGTAAAAAACCGCTAAAAGCCAGATGCACAATGAATGGGTATCATGCTGGCACCAAAACAATTACTTCAACCTATGAAGCTGCGACAGCAGGAAACCTTCTACTCGGCGGCTTTATAGGCGCTGGTGTTGATGCAGCGACAGGAGCTCTTTATAAATATCCTGAAGCTATATCAATCAAAATGAAGCCACTTAACTCAGGGGCAACAATTAATGAGATAGTGCGGTAATCTAGATTAAAAAGACAACCCTGAACCTCGGCTTTGCCGGGGTTTTTTTTATGGTAGTCTCTCGTAATACTAAATTACTAAAAATCTATACCATTACGCCCCGTGCAATACAGTACAAGGCATCGAAATACAGCAAGATCAGCCTAGCGCGTTGACTTATCTTCGGAAGCCAGTGCGTCTTCGCTCTCTTCCAAATCAAACTTTTTGAGGTCACGAGCAATTTCGGGACGCGCCATAAGCTCATTCATCGCGGCCGCAGTTTCAAACGTTGTATCGGCTTCAAAGCAAAGATTAGGCGTTGTCCGCATTGTCAGTTCACGCCCCAAACGCCCGCGTAAAAATTTGGACGCACGATTCAGGGCCTTAATGACCTTATCCGTGTCTTTACCGCCAAGTGGCGCGGCAAACACAGTTGCATTATGCATATCTGGAGATGCTGAAACTTCAGAAATCGTTATAGATACACCTTGTAAATCCGTATCACGCAATTGCTCATGCGCCAAAATTTTGACAAGCGCCTTGCGGATAACTTCACCCGCTTTTAGCTGTCTCTGGCTTGGTGCTTTTGTTCTTTTTGGCATATCACCCTCTTTAAAACGCGTAGCCTAAACTGCGTTTAGTCTAATGTACGCTTAAGATATTCAACAGTGAAACACTCGATCCGGTCGCCTTTGCGTAGATCGTGATATTTGGTGAACCCCATACCACATTCCATGCCTGCATTGACCGATTTCACTTCATCTTTAAAGCGTTTCAGCGTTGAAAGCTCGCCTTCATGAATAACAACGTCATCACGGAGCAAACGTACACCTGCACCACGTTCCACTTTACCTTCAGTAATTTTACAGCCTGCAATATTACCAAGTTTGTGAATGTGGAACACTTCAAGAATTTCAGCGTAACCGATAAATGTTTCTTTGCGTTCTGGCGCCAGCATGCCTTCGAGCACACCTTTCACATCATCAATCAAGTTATAAATGATTGAGTAATAGCGAATTTCTACGCCTTCTTTTTCTGCCAAAGCTTTCGCTTGGCGGTTTGCACGGACATTAAAGGCTAGCACTGGCGCTCCCGCCGTTTTCGCCAACATAATGTCGCTCTCGTTAATACCACCAACGCCGCCTTTGATAATGCGTGTCCGCACATCTTCATTGCCAAGGCCTTCGATAGAACTACGAATAGCTTCGACACTGCCTTGAACATCAGCTTTAATCAACACTGGCATTTGGTCGATTTGCTTGTCTTTCAAACGTGCGAGCATTTGCTCCATAGAAGCCATAACACCGCCGCCATTGTCAGTTTGCTTGCCCTTACGTACACGATATTCCGTAATTTCGCGCGCCTTTGTTTCAGTTTGCACAACAGCAAATGGCTCTCCCGGCGCAGGTGCGCCGTTAAGACCAAGAACCTCAACAGGCTCGGACGGGCCAGCCGATTTCAAACGTGCATTACGCTCATTGGTAATGGCTTTCACCTTACCCCAATACTCGCCGGCAACAATAATTTGACCAGGTTTCAACGTACCGCGTTTGATAAGTACGGTTGCAACAGGGCCACGACCCTTCTCAATTTTACTTTCAATGACAAGGCCGTCAGCTTCACGGTTTGGATTTGCTTTCAGATCAAGGATTTCGGCTTGAAGCGCAATCGCTTCAGCAAGTTCTTCAAGACCTGTTTTCTCTTTGGCAGAAACTTTCACAACTTGCACATCACCCGACATGCTTTCTGTGACAATTTCGTGTTGCAATAAATCGGTTTCAACCTTTTGTGGATTCGCATCATAAGAATCCATTTTATTAATCGCAACAATAATCGGTGTACCCGCTTGTTTTGCGAATTTAATTGACTCGATCGTCTGAGGCATCACCCCATCATCGGCCGCAACAACCAAGATAACAATATCCACCGCCGCCGCACCACGTGTCCGCATCTCAGAAAAGGCTGCATGTCCCGGTGTATCCAAAACAGTGATGGTATCACCAGATTTAAGCTTTAATTGATAAGCGCCAATATGTTGCGTAATACCGCCAGCTTCGCCGCTCGCCACATCTGTGGACCGCAAAGCGTCAAGCAAACTTGTTTTACCATGATCAACATGCCCCATGATAGCAATCACAGGCGGACGCGTTTTTAGCGTCGCTTCGTCATCTGCATCTGTTGCGACAAAATTATCTTCAACATCAGATTCTGCAATACGTTTAACCGTATGGCCAAAATCTTCGACGATAAGCTGAGCTGTATCTGCGTCTAATATTTCGTTCGCATTCGACATCGTACCCTGTTGCATCAAATATTTGATAACATCGACAGTACGTTCTGACATACGGTTCGCGAGATCACCAACGCTGATCGATTCAGGGACAGTGACTTCACGGTAAACTTTCGTCTTGCCTGTACCGCCACCTGTACGACGTTCTTTTTCACGTTGACGTGCACGACGCATAGACGCGAGCGAACGTTGACGATCATTATCACCCGCCAAAGCACTTACAATGGTAAGCTTGCCACGGCGACGACCTTGATCGTCTGAACGTGAACGGCTTGATTTTACGGGTTGTTGACGTGAACGTTTTACACGACCACCAGCAGCTTCAAGAGCTGTTTTCTCTGAAACTGTAGGGACAGGCTTATCGCGACGTGCCGCGTCAGGCTGTTTTGCATCGGATACTTGCTGGGCCGCAAGCGCTTCATGTGCAGCGCGCTCAGCTTCAATTGCAAGGCGCGAGGCATCAGCCGCCTCTGCCTTACGTTTCTCGTCCAAGGCTTTGCGGTCTTCTTCAGCCCGCGCTTGACGTGCTGTTTCTTCGGCTTTGCGCGCTTCATCACGTGCCGTGCGTTGTGCTTGGGCTTTGCCAACAGCTTCTTGGCGTTTTACATATTCTTCTCGAGAAAGACCAAGGCGAGCCGCTGCTTGTGCGACCAAATCAATTTTCGGTTTTGACGGCGCAGATGGCGTCACTGCACCCGCAGATGTAGCCGCTCCTGGCCCACCAACAAGGCGATGCTTTTTCTTTTGAACAACAACAGCCTTCATCCGGCCACCAGAGAAGCCTGGACGCCCGCCACCTGCGGCGCCTTTATTAAGACTTAGCGGCCTTGACGGTCCACCTTTTGTGTTTTTATCGTTCGTATCAGTCATATCGTCTCGCTTTGCAGTCTTGGCGTTTCATAACGACGCCGCCTCCGCTTTCTCTTAAGTGCCGCAACCTAACGGGCTTTTGCCCAGTTGCAACTAAAATCAACCGTTATCAAGCGGTTTACGTTACTCATGCACGTCTTGTGCTATTTCTGCCTCACGCCGCGCTTGCTCTCGCAAGGCCTTTCGGGAGACAAATGGCACAAACTCAGGCTCATGTTCTTTGTCAGGCCAGTCATCTGGCACTAATGCCACAAAACCTGCCAATTTTGTCATTTCAACATGCAAACTTCGCGCCAAACGTCCTTTTCGCACCGCAAGGTGCACCATGTGTTCACGGCCTAGAACATGCCCAAGCTGCTCACTTGTAAAACACGCCAATACAGGCGCGGTATTTTCTTCCAATTCGTTAGCAATTGCCTTAGCAATCACACGAATTTTCGAGCGCCCATCTTCGGCCCCGTCACTTGCCTCAATCCGCAAACCAACCATACCCGATTGCGTCACACTGCGAACTTTATCAAAGCCACTTTCGAGTGCACCCGCCCGATTAGCCATGCCAATCATTGCCAATACCCGCCGTGAAAGAATTTGCGCGATTAAATCGGCGAACCCGTCTGGCACATTAATCTTGCGTTTCGCAGCCCGCGTAAATGCGTTCGTACGTATTGCAGTTTCAACAGAAGCGCGGCTTGCCTCTATCCAAGCGCCGCGCCCCGGTAATTTTTCAAACACATCTGGCACCACATCACCGTCTTGGCTAAATGCCAATCGGATCATGCGGTCAGGATCCATAATTTCACCCGACGCAATATCTTTGCGTTCGCGTGTTTTATGGCCATGACTGCGCCCAACTACAAATTCATCATCTGATTCTATAGCAGGCACATCTGGTGCAATGGAGGATATGTCGTCTATTTGGCTCAAGAACCAAACACATCTTCCGCAGTCAGAACGGCGTTCTCGTCTTTAACGTCGGCGACCGCTTCTTCAACTTCTTCTTCTGCAACTTCAAGAGCAGAAGCATCAATCCACCCAGCAGTCACACGCGCTTGCATAATCATCGCTTGCGCCGTGTCAGCCGACAGACCAAAGTTTTCTAAAATGCCGTCTTCGTGAATACGTTCACCGTCTTTCATTTCATTATAGCCACGAAGATCATCAGGGATCAGCCCCGCAACATCCTCAACAGTTTTCACATCATTTTTACCAAAGACAACCGCCATTGGTAATGTGACGCCTTCAATTTCAAGCACAGCGTCTTCAACACCAGCGGCTTTACGTTCTTCGTCCATTGCCACAGCTTGTTTTTCCAAGAATTCACGTGCACGGGTTTGAAGTTCCACAGCAGTTTCTTCATCAAAGCCTTCAATGGAAGACAGCTCTTCTGGCGCAACATAAGCCACTTCTTCAAGTGTTTCGAAGCTTTCAGAAATCAAAAGCTGCACGATCATTTCATCAACATCAAGAGCTTCCATGAACAATTCACTACGTTCTTTATATTCTTTTTGACGACGTTCGCTTTCTTGCTCTTCATTCATGATGTCAATTGCCCAACCTGAAAGTTGAGATGCCAAGCGTACGTTTTGACCACGACGGCCAATCGCAAGAGAAAGCTGATCATCTGGAACAACAACTTCGATACGGCTTTCTTCTTCGTCCATAACAACCTTGCTCACTTCAGCAGGCTGAAGTGCAGAAACGATAAAGGTCGCCGCATCATCATTCCAAGGAATAATATCAATACGCTCACCTTGAAGCTCGTTCACAACGGCTTGAACACGCGAACCACGCATGCCCACACAAGCACCAACAGGGTCAATAGAGCCATCATTCGTACGCACTGCGATTTTCGCCCGTGAACCCGGGTCACGTGCAACAGCAACGATTTCGATAATACCTTCATAAACTTCTGGTACTTCTTGTGTAAACAAGGCCGCCATGAATTGAGGGTGTGAACGTGATAGGAAAATTTGTGAACCACGTTGCTCTTCACGTACATCATAAATATAAGCCCGAATACGGTCGCCATTTTTCACATTTTCACGTGGCAAAGTTTGCTCGCGGCGAATAACGCCTTCTGCGCGGCCCAGATCAACAATAATATGGCCATATTCAACACGCTTAACGATACCATTAATAATTTCGCCCAAACGGTCTTTATATTCGATAAATTGACGCGCACGTTCAGCTTCACGCACTTTTTGCATAATGACTTGTTTCGCCATTTGCGACTGCACACGACCAAATTCAATTGGTGGTAACGGCGTCTCGAACGTTGTACCGATTTCGGCGTCAGGATTATCAAGCTTAGCAGAAGCAAGGTCGATTTCAGCAGATTCGTTTTCTACTTCTGCCACCACAGTGATAACGCGCTTAAGCTCCATTTCACCTGTCACAGGATTTAGCTTGGCACGAATATCATTTTCTGCGCCATAACGCAGACCAGCCGCCTTTTGGATCGCTTCTTCAATCGCACCGAGTACAATCTCTTTGTCGATATTTTTTTCCTGAGCAACCGCACTTGCAACTTGTAAAAGTTCCAATCGATTTGCACTAATTCCCAAAGTTGACATAATTTACTCCTTTATTACATTCCCTGTCGTACTTACGCACGTCACGCCTCTTATTACATTCCCTGCCATGTTTTCGCATGACACAGCCCTTGCAATTATTCTTCTTCGTCAGACTCAACAGCAGCAGCAGCCGCTGCAGCAAGTTTTTCTGCTTCAAGCGCAGCTTCTGCATCGGCTTCGGCCTTAGCTTTTTGACCAGCTTTAATAAGTTCATCCGTAATTAAAAGCTTAGCCTCGACAATCCATTCAAACGGAATGAGAGCTGTATCTTCTTCATGGTCCAAATCAATTTCAATATTTTCGTCGTCAATACCAACCAAAATGCCACGAAAGCGTTTACGACCTTCAACAAGACGGTCAAGCTCAAGGCGCGCAAGCATGCCCGCATAGCGTTCAAAATGCTTCAAATCCGTCAATGGACGATCAAGCCCAGGGGAAGAGACTTCGAGGACATAGCCCTCATCAATCGGGTCTTCGACTTCGAATGTAGATGACAATTCACGAGATAAAGTCGCGCAATTGGCGACACTCATTTGGCCATCGTTCAGGCGCTCTGCCATAATTTGCAAGGTCGAGCGCTTACCGCCCATAACCCGCACGCGTACGATCGTGAAACCGAGATCAGCCGCGACAGGCTCTGCAATTGCTAAAATACGCTCATCCATTGTTGTTTTGGTTTTCAAAACTTACTCCATTACCCAATACTAAGGGTTATAACTCACCAATTAAAGACACAAAAAAAACGGCCCTTTGCGAGGGCCGCCGAAAGCATCCTGTGCTTGGCGTTCTGTATTAAGATGCTCTATAGACCCATTTCAAAGCCTTGTCACCCATTATTTCAGCCCACTTACAAAGCGCACTATACACGCAAAACGTGAATCAAGCTAGTGTCCGTGCGCACCTTAGGTTTATTTCTTTACAAAAGTAAAATAGTGAGGCGTTCGCCCCTCACGAAATGCCTTGGCCTCGTAACGAGTAGACGGCCACCCCTCATACGACGTCAACCAATCCTGCACCCCATCAACCTGCCAGACAAACGCGCCTCCAGTATTTGAAGAAAATCTCAAAAAACGTGCGAGCGCCCAGTCTACATATGAAATAATATCCGAGGCAAACCTAAGCTCCCCCCCAGTTTTCAACACACGGTATAAATCCTCGATGAAATCATCTTGAATAAGCCTTCGTTTATAATGCCGAGGTTTCGGCCAAGGGTCTGGATATAAAATATAAATACAATCTAGGCAGCAATCAGGCAATTCGCTCAACACGGCGCGCACATCCCCCAGATGAATACGTATATTGGTAAGTTTACGCGCCTCAATACCGACAAGCGCTTTGGCAACACCATTTAAAAACGGCTCTGCGCCGATAAACCCTTCATCAGGATTTTCGCCTGCCCGAAACAACAAATGCTCGCCCCCACCAAAACCAATCTCCAGTGTGACACGTTTTTTATCTGCAAACCCAGACAAGGGTGCAGGTACAGCTTTTATTTTTGGCAATAACGTATCAATCATCTCAGCCTGATGACGGCTTAACGGACGCCCCTGTGCGCGCCCCCAAAGCTTACGGCGTTCAATGCGCCTCTCTTTATGTGGCTCAACATTCACATCATTATCCATATTAAAAAACCCCGCAATGCAGTGCGGGGTTTATAAATTTAAAACGCATGAAAATCCATGCTTAAAAAGCGTGAGCTAAAACTAATCTTCGGCTTCATCTGCCTCGGTTGCTAGCGAACGCGCAAGCTCTAGGATTTGACGGCGAACAGCCTTGCTTTTAATTTTAGAAACGGCCATAGCAAGCGAAACACCATCCGTAGAATTAATAAAATCATATACGATCGGTGTTTGATCGTCTTCAGCAAATTCAGCGTCAGCACCATCACCCAGACCATCATAGAAAAAACTTACAGGCACGTCTAACACCTGTGCCATACGCCATAAGCGACTAGCACCAACACGGTTCGTACCGCGCTCATATTTTTGTACTTGCTGAAATGTTACACCAAGTTGGTCACCCAATTTTTCTTGGCTCATTTTTAAAAGTTGGCGACGGAGTCTTACCCGCGTGCCAACGTGAATATCTACCGGGTTTGGTGAACGCGGTGCATGTTGTGATTTCATTGTGATCATCCCTGAGGCTCCTATTTTAGCTGTATTAATTCTAACACATGAATTTGAGATAAAACGAACATTACGTAAAATGCAGCATACGCGCACGTCTTATGCCCAACGCACATGATATGAGAACACACAAAATTAGCAAGAATATTTTCAAATTAAAACCTATATTATAGGCTACACCTCTCAAAGTCTTAGGTAATTTAACGTCTAAAACGCCATTTTCGGCCAAATCTCGACTAAACAACTGACGCCCATAGGAGTCTATAACCCCAGATATTCCCCCAGAAGTTGAGCGAATAACAGGCAAGCCTTGTTCAATTGCGCGATATCGCGCTTGATTTATATGCTGATACGGCCCCGCAGAATTACCGTACCAACTATCATTTGAAAGGTTTAAAATCCACTCTGGCTTCTCACGACCAACACCAACTAATTTAGGCGTAAAGCCCGGAAAAACAATTTCATAGCATATTTGCAAGCTAACGGGCGGCAAGCCCGGCAAGCGCGGCATGATGCCAGAACGTCCTGGCGAGATCGTTTCCAAGGCCGTTGACAAAGCCTTCAACCCCATTTTTTCAGCCAACGCCCCCCCAGGCATATGTTCACCAAACGGAACGAGTTTTTGCTTATCATAGTATGCAGACACGAGATAAGGCTCATGAGGAGGAAAGCTCACCGCTGCTGCCGCATTATAATAGACAGTACGTTGACCAAGTTTTCTTTCCGCACGCAATGTTTGAGAAATAAAGACGGGCGGTGCCTCAAGACCTATCGCACGCGGTGCAGAACGAAGGCGACTTTCCAATGCATACATCAAGCCCGCGTCCTCGAACATCAAACCAGGAACGGCACCTTCAGGCCAAATCACATGGGTAATACCTTCAAGCCCGGCACTCATCGTTAAATCAAAATAACGTTCAACCGTTTGCACGTATTTTTCAGGATCAAACTTATCTTTTTGCGCAATATTTGCATGTACGATCCGAAGCTTCACCCCCTCCACATATTTAGTGCTTTCAATCGGCGCAGAATTTAAACGTGTATTTCCAAACCAGACCACGCCCAAGAAAACAGTGGCGCAAATATAAAATGGTATAAATTTTCTTTCACTTACTAATATTGATACGGCCGCTGAGAGGAACAGAACAAGAGCGCTCACCCCGTAAATACCTACATAACTCGCGATTTGAGAAACGGGTTTTCCCGCCGCAAAAACATAACCAGGCAAGTTCCAAGGGAAGCCACCAAACACGTGCCCACGCGCAAATTCGGCAATAAAAATAACGGATGAAAATATGCCTGCCCGCATCGCTCCACTCGCCAAAATCTCCTTACGTCCAGAATATGTCAGCTTCACATACGCCGCACTTGCGATGGCCCAAAACAATGATAATCCAGCGCAAAACAAAAGAATTGCAAACGGCATAATCGCCACATAGCCCGCGCCTCTCGCAATAAATGCCGAACCAATCCAATAAAACCCGAACAAGAAATAGCCAAAACCAAAGCCAAAACCACACCAAAACCCCGCTTTTACAGATTTCTCTCGCGCTTGTACGCCGTCAAGGCGGATCATAAAGAACGCGAAAGATACAATTGTAATCGGCCATGCGTAAAATGGTGCGTGGCCCAAAACCGCGATACTACCCAGTATGAAATTTACGAAGACCCCACGCCAACCGTTAATATGGGCAAAACGGTTTCGTAAAGACTGTATCATTTTTTGCGTGCCCGTGTTTGGCGCACACGTAATTTATGGAGGCGGCGCGGATCGGCCTCTAACACCTCGAACTCTATCCCGTAAGAATGGCGAATAATTTCACCGCGTTGGGGCACACAGCCCGCCAACGACACAACAACACCACCAACAGTATCAACATCTTCATCTTCTTGCGGAGTCGCAATATCACGGCCAAAAACTGCTTCGAAGTCTTCAATATCAACACGTGCATCCACATCCCAATACACTTCCCCTTTATCATTCGTATGGGTCACAATTTCCGGCTCGGCCTCGTCATGTTCATCTTCAATATCACCGACAATGGGCTCGATTAAATCTTCCAAAGTCACCAATCCATCAGTACCACCATATTCATCGACGACAATGCTCATATGAATACGGCTCGCTTGCATTTTACGCAATAAATCCTGTGCAGACATAGAGGGAGGTACAAACAATACAGGCCTAAGAATGTGTTTGATGACTTTCTTATCAGGATACGTCTTGCCAGAGCGCCCTTTGGCATCAAACATCAAATAAGGAAGCACATCCTTTACATGCACCATGCCCGTCGGTTCATCGAGAGTATCTTTGAAAATTGGCAATCGTGAATGGCCAGCATCTTTAAATACAGCCGTAATATCGCGAAGGCTCACTGTATCTTCAACCGCAATCACATCTGCGCGCGGCACCATGACATCTGCGACTTTCAAAATATGAAAATTTTCGACCGCAGTCATCAACACCTCACGGCTTTTTGCGTCCGCACTCTCCGATGCCGTTTTCTTACGCCTTAGAATTTTGGTAAAAAACGATGTTGATGTTTTGTCAGTACTCACAATAATTCATCCTTAGCATAGGGATCGGCAATCCCCAAATCTGCAAGTATTAAAACTTCCAAAGCTTCCATAGCGTCCGCGTCAGACGCCTCTTCATGATCATAGCCTTGCAAATGCAAGAATCCATGTACCAAAAGATGGGCAATATGATCTTCAAACTTAATTTGTTTTTCATGCGCTTCACGAAATACGGTTTCATAGGCCAACACAATATCCCCCAGTAAAGGCGAAAAACCACCTGCATTATCGGTCGTGCCAGCATTATCTATCGCAAACGACAATACATTTGTTGGTTTGTCTTTTGCGCGGTAAGTGCGGTTGAGCACCTGTACTTTTGCATCGTTAAAAAAAGCAATACTTAGCTCTGCAAACGGCCGCACCTGAATATTTAGAATAGACGCTTTCACCACGCGCGCAGCCAAAGGCTCCAGCACATCTAGGCATGGCCAGTTTTCATCTTCAATAAGAATATCAATTTCATACGCGGGAAGCTCAGTATCGATATATTCAAGGTCTATGCGCTTTGGGCTCATGAGCGTTTTGAATCTTTTTCATAAGCCAAAACGATTTTCCCCACGAGAGGATGTCGCACAACATCACTTGCTTCAAATGTAATCGTGTCAATACCGTCAATCCCCCCGAGGATCGACAATGCGTGCGAAAGACCTGACGGAACATGTGACGGCAAATCACTTTGGGTCGGATCACCAGTCACAGCATATTTCGCGCGTTCCCCCAAACGGGTCAACGCCATTTTCATTTGCGGCACAGTTGCGTTCTGTGCCTCGTCAATAACAACGAATGCATCAGACAATGTCCGCCCTCGCATAAAGGCCAAAGGCGCGACCTCAATTTCCCCAGATTCCATACGGCGCTCAACATCTGCTGGCCCCAACACCATATTCAAAGCGTCCCAAATCGGCTGCATATAGGGGTCGACCTTTTCTTTCAAATCCCCGGGTAAAAACCCAAGCTTTTCACCAGCCTCAACCGCAGGACGACACGCAATAAACCGCGCAACCTCACCGCGTGCCAATAAGGACGCCCCATAAGCCGTAGCCAGAAATGTCTTACCCGTACCCGCAGGGCCAACGCCAAAGATAATTGTATTATCACCCATAGATTTTATGAATTGTTCTTGGCGCGGCGTTTTAGGCACAATAGGTTTGCGTCTCGGAATAGGAATAATCGTATCCGTAGCAATCTTCGAACTTTCCCCACTATCCGCGCGACGAATAAGGTTTTTCACGTCTGACGCAGTACATGGCCACCCACGCGCAAGCCGAGAATACATTTCTTTTAAAATTTCAATCGCACGTGCACGTGACGAGCCATCACCATTAATGACAACACTTTGCCCCGGCGCTTCCAGATACACATCATAAGCTTGCTCAACAAGCGCGAGATTGGCATGACCAGCACCGCATAATTCTTTGACAAGTTCCGCGTCTTCAAACTCAATTATTTCAGCTTTTCCGCTAGCCATCAACAAGTGTCCCACTGAGCGAGTTCAGACCCGCATCTTCAATTTTAACTTTGACGATTGTCCCCACAAGGCTTTCATCCCCTTTGAAATGTGTGCCCTGCAAATAAGGTGCACGCCCAAATAACCCATCTTGACCACGGCTCGTCCCCTCGACAAGGATATCGAGTGTGCGACCAATAAGGCTTTGATTAAATGCTTTTTGTTGTTCCTGTAACAAGGCCTGCAATCGTGCGAGACGCTCAGATTTTACATCCTCGTCTATTTGCCCAGGCAATGCCGCGCCAGATGTCCCTGGCCGCACAGAATATTTAAAACTATAGGCCGCGCCATAGCCAATTTCTCTCACCGCATCGAGCGTACATTGAAAATCAAGTTCGCTTTCCCCCGGAAACCCAACAATGAAATCAGACGACAAAGCAATTTCTGGGCGCGCTTTGCGAATACGTGCAATCACGTCACGGTAATGTGCGAACGTATGCCCACGGTTCATGGCGCGTAGGATACGGTCACTGCCAGCCTGTAATGGCAAATGCAGGTACGGCATCAATTTCGGCTCTTCCGCAATGACAGCAATCAATTCATCATCCATATCGCGTGGATGGGACGTCGTAAAACGCAAGCGTTCCAAGCCGCCCATTGTCGCCAGATGACGGATCAGTTGACCAAGACCCCATTCCCCATCGCCTTCAACTTTTGGCGCTTTGCCTAAATACGCATTTACATTCTGGCCGATCAACGTGATCTCTTTCACGCCTTGCGAAACAAGAGACCGCGCTTCCGCTACAATTTGATCCACAGGGCGCGAAAACTCTGCACCGCGTGTGTATGGCACGACGCAGAATGTGCAAAATTTGTCACACCCTTCTTGGATCGTCAAAAATGCCGTATACCCGTCTGGTTTACGGGCTACAGGCAAGGCATCAAATTTTTCTTGCGTATCAAAACTCGTCTCGAGACGTTCCCCGCGCGAACGGCTGATCTTAGCAATCATTTCAGGCAGTTTGTGATATGTTTGCGGCCCCAGCACCAAATCAACAATAGGGGCGCGGCGCATAATCTCTTCGCCTTCGGCCTGTGCGACACAACCCGCCACAGCAACGATCATCTTACCGTCACCCATTTTTGCTTTTTTCTCTTTCAGCTTACGAATACGCCCAAGCTCAGAATAAACTTTCTCAGCAGCCTTTTCACGAATATGGCATGTATTCAACACAACCATGTCCGCGCCTTCAGGCCCATCAATTGGCTCATAGCCAACAGGCGCTAGAACTTCACGCATACGTTCAGTATCATAGACATTCATCTGGCAACCATAGGTCTTGATGAATAGTTTTTTTGTGTTTTTGATTGTTTTAGGCTTCGCATCAGCGACAGTTTCTCCTGTCACTGTGCGATCTTTCGCCCCGTCTAATAGTGTATGTTGGCCCATAACGCCGTAATGCCTTTTTATCTCATGCGGTTTTAGCGCCTGTTCAGCTCCGTATAAAGCCTAAAATGCCCCAATACGCAAGAGACAAGCACCGCATTTACTTTTTTCAACATTATTTCTTTAACATTATTTCTTTAAAGGACGCCCATAAAGCTCAAGACGGTGATCTACAAGTTCATAGCCAAGCTTTGTTGCGATTCTTTTTTGCAGTTCTTCAATTTCGTCGTCCATGAATTCAATAACGTCCCCCGTAGACAGATCAATTAAATGATCATGGTGGTCATTATCCGCAGCTTCATAACGCGCACGCCCATCACGAAAATCATGGGATTCAATAATACCTGTTTCCGCAAACAAACGTAGCGTCCGGTAAACCGTCGCCAAAGAAATCTTTGAATCAACCTCTGCTGCGCGACCATAAACAGTTTCCGCGTCAGGATGATCGCTTGCATCGGAAAGCACGCGCGCAATAACACGGCGCTGCTCGGTCATACGTAGACCTTTTTCGATACATTTTTTTTCAATCCAACTCATACTCATGATATCATTTCCCTGACCATTGATAAACCCATGCATTTCCGACTCTTATGGTCAGATATATATTAGATATGCTTGCTAAACAAGAAGGCGTCAACCCGTCCTTTTTCACGGCGGTAATATCCACGCCGCGTTCCACATCTCTGATACCCTGTTTTTTGATAGAGTTTAACTGCCGCAGGTGTATCCGCCGCCACATCCAAAAATACGATATCCGCGCCGCGCCGCGCCACATATCTCTCACCCTCATTCAATATTTTTGCCCCCAAACCCTTATTTTGTCGTGTAGCAGACACAACAATAGTCAGCACCTCTGCTTGATCATCCTGTGTACGCATAACAACAAAGCCAAAGACCTCACCATTTTCCGCCCAGACCAAAACATCATCCATCGCGTTTTCAATATGTTTGAGAAAATCATCTGCCGACCACCCATGTAAAAAAGCGTATGCATGTAGTGTTGCTATCTGCACAGCATGAGCTGCTTCTGCCAATTCAAGCATGATACATGCCAGACACTCCAGCAATGCCAGCCACGCCCACACCGATCAAACTCCCAACAGTTTGAGCATTGACCCCACCCAAAGCAAAAACAGGGCAAGGGGTAGACTGTATAATTTTTTGAAGCCCCATAATACCAATCAATTCCCCTGCACTTGCACTAGCACTTTCAAAAACAGGAGAAACAATAATTCCGTCCAAATCATGTATGTTTTCCAGATTACGCCGATGATGCACAGCCCCACTTAACACCCAATCAGGATAGCGTTGGCGTAAAACCGAGCCTTTAGCCAAATCACGCTCTGGTAAGTGTAACCCATCCGCCCCGACACGCCGTGCAAGCGCCTCGTCTTGACCAATAAGAAATTGTATGCCGCGTACAAAACAAACCTGCCGCAAAGCGCTCGCCATTTCAAAAGCATTGTCCGCGCCGAAATGGCGGTAAATAAATGTCGCACCCTCAGGCAAACGTGCCACCGCACGCAAAACATCAGGCGTGCGCTCAGGATCACTCATAAATATATAAGGCGACAAAAAACATCTCCGCATACGCATTTTGTAAAGACGCGAAGCGGCGCTTGCGAGTACATCATTTCCCGTATATGTCCACTTCATGGCTACACCTTTATCTCTCTTTGAAACCAGAACCAATATCCTAGACCGCATTGCGCGTCGCGCCAAGCTTGCAGGGCGAAAAACTGAGGACATTTCTCTGATCGCCGTCTCTAAACAACAGCCCGACACACGCATCGAAGCCATGCTGGCTACAGGTCAAAAAACTTACGGCGAAAACCGTGTCCAAGAAGCACAAAAAAGATGGGGCGAAACATTCGCACATAAACGTCCCGAATTAGAGCTACGCCTTATCGGGCCATTGCAAAGCAATAAAGTAGCAGAGGCTTGCGCCCTGTTTGACGTGATCGAAACACTCGACCGCGAAAAACTCGCCAAAGCATTGGTGAAAGCAGTAGAGAAAACAGGAAAACTACCGCGCCTTTTTGTACAAGTAAATACAGGCGAAGAAGAGCAAAAGTCGGGTATTCTGCCAAATGCACTAGACGCCTTTATCAAAACACTCCGCACCGAATATGACATTCACCCAGAAGGTCTCATGTGTATTCCCCCTGCATTTGAAAACTATATCGGTCAGTTCGGTGGCCAAGCCCCCGGCCCGCATTTCGCATTTCTCAAAACACTTGCAGAGCGTAACGGTATCACGAAACTTTCAATGGGCATGAGCGCCGATTTTGAACCTGCTGTCGAATTTGGTGCGACACATGTGCGTGTCGGTAGCGCATTATTTGGCGCCAGACATTAGCCCCTAGAATCAACATCAGGAATCAATCTCGAATTTCAATCACACTTGTCTTGGAAAGTTTAGGCAATATTTCAAGCATATCTTTTATGCTTACCGCGACACATCCCTGTGTCGGCGCATAGCCATCTCTCGCCACATGTATAAAGATTGCACTGCCCATATCGGGAATTGGTGGGCTATCATTATGTCCAAGAACCAATACAATATCATAGACATGACTATCACGGTACAATGCCTCGGTACTCGCAGGATAGGGCAAACGCACAGGGAGATTGTAAGCAGAATTATCGGAGGCGTCACACCACCCATCATCCGCCTGTGTCACATGCATAACCAGAGAGCACATTGGCAAATCCACACGGTCTTCACGGTAAAACCCGTAACGAACCGCATATTGCCCTAATGGCGTTTTTCCATCACCTTCACGCCCCTCGATTTCAGCAATATAGCCGTTTTTACCAATGGCACACGGATATACCACCCCATCAATTTTTAGGGTTTTATTCACGACATTTACTTCAATTTTCAACTCTTCACACCTTTGTGATATTTCTTGTACGCATTGCGATTAGAATACACTAGAGTTCATCACTATATAACTAACGTATCTCTTTAAACAAAAAACTTTACAGATACAAAAACGAATGATCGGGAATATAATACAAGAGGCGTGGAGCGCGTAGCGTGACAGGGAATGTACCATAAACAAGAGGCGTGGAGCGCGCCAGCGCGACAGGGAATGTATAATGAGTGTTAAAAAAAGACTTTTACTCGTTGATGATGACGAAGATTTACGGGCAGAACTTGTAGAGCAGTTCGCTATGTATGACGAGTTTGACATTGATGATGTTGGAACAGCAGGCGAAGCCATTACCGCCACAAAAAACAAAGACTATGATCTTATCCTATTGGATGTTGATTTACCCGACATGCTTGGCACCGAAGCTTGTCTTCTCATGCGTAAAGCAAATGTCGCCGCGCCTATCGTCATGCTGACAGGCAATGACGGTGATATGCACGAAATTCTCGGGCTAAATTCTGGCGCGAACGACTATGTGACAAAGCCGTTCCGCTTTGCCGTTCTCCTTGCTCGTTTACGTGCACATCTACGTTCATTTGAACAAAGTGAAGATGCGGTCTTTCAACTTGGCCCTTATACTTTCCGTCCTGCCTACAAAAAACTTGAAAAAGAAGGAGAGCGCGACATTCGCCTCACCGAAAAAGAAACCAATATCCTTAAATATCTCTACCGTGCAGGCGGCAAACCCGTTGCCCGTGAAGAACTCCTGCACGAAGTATGGGGCTATAATTCAGGCGTCACAACCCACACGCTCGAAACCCATGTCTATCGCCTCCGCCAAAAAATCGAACTTGAAAAGGGTAACACAACATTGTTGATGACCGAGCCTGGCGGATATCGATTAGAGTTGGGGTAGACTTTTTAGCTTACAAAATAAATTTCGAGAGATCCGTGTCTTCGGCAAGTTCACCCACATGTTTACGTACATAAGGTTTGTCGATCGTCACACTTTCGCCTGCACGGTCAGTGGCGCTAAAACTAATATCATCTAGCAAACGCTCCATAACTGTGTGCAAACGACGTGCGCCGATATTCTCGACACTGGCATTCACATCAGCTGCAATTTTTGCAATTTCTTTAATGCCGCCGTCTGTAAACTTCAGCGTCACGCCCTCGGTTGCCATCAAGGCGACATATTGCTTAATCAGGCTCGCTTCTGGTTCGGTTAAAATACGTTCAAAATCTTCACGGGTAAGCGCACGCAATTCCACACGAATGGGTAAACGTCCTTGCAATTCAGGCAGCATATCAGATGGTTTGGCGACATGAAAAGCACCACTGGCAATGAATAAAATATGATCAGTTTTTACTTGGCCATGCTTAGTGCTCACCGTTGTGCCTTCGATCAGCGGCAGTAAATCCCTCTGCACGCCTTCGCGTGATACCTGCCCACCACCGCGTGAATCTGAACGCGCCGTAATTTTATCAATTTCGTCAAGAAATACGATACCGTCATTCTCTACAGTTTCGATTGCCGTTTTAATAAGTGTTTCTTCATCAAGCATTTTATCGGCCTCTTCGGCAAGAAGTGGCGCGTACGCATCTTTAATTTTCATTTTGACTTGTTTTTTACGCTCGCCGCCTTGGCCAAATAAACTCCCAATTTCGATCATACCAATGCCCGCCCCCGGTTGCCCCGGAATTTCCATACCTTGAAACGGTGATTTTTTATCGAGCAAATCAAGCTCGACTTCTGTATCGTCTAATTCACCTGCAATCAGTTTTTGACGAAATTTAGCCCGTGTCGCCTCGCCTGAACTTGAACCAACAAGCGCGTCTAAAATACGCTCGACGGCCGCCCCTTCCGCCGCAGCTTCAACATCTTTGCGCCGTGCTGCACGGGTCAGGCTGATAGATATTTCGACAAGATCACGTATAATTTGTTCAACGTCACGGCCTACATAACCAACCTCTGTAAACTTAGTCGCCTCAACCTTCAAAAATGGCGCACCTGCGAGTTTGGCCAGCCGACGAGAAATTTCCGTTTTCCCAACACCCGTTGGGCCGATCATCAAAATGTTTTTTGGCGTAATTTCATCACGCAAATCACCGCCAACTTTTTGGCGTCTCCACCGACTCCGTAAAGCAATCGCAACAGCACGCTTGGCGGCTGATTGAGCGACAATGTGTTTGTCCAGTTCAGAAACAATTTCACGAGGTGAAAATTCACTCATAATACATCCTATTCTTTCTCTTCAGATAAGAAGATTAAATGTAAATTCAAGAGACTAAGGGGGTGATAACTCAGCGCGGTCTTTAACAATATGTAAGACATTGTTTTGAATCCCCCCTAAAAATAATTGCCCCCATAAGGCACTATAAGTATTCACGGGGGTTTTAGCGATATAGCGTGTGTGTAAAATAAGTTCTGTTCTATGTGCGCCCAAGGAGCGCAAACGATACCCGCCATCCAAGATTTTCAAATGCGCCCCATCTGGTGAAATATGCCGATCCGTATGATGTTGTAAAGAATCGTTCGGAAAGTAAAACGTCCACATAAGTTTTTTATATTGAGACCATTCTGTAATATGTTCCTCAAAACTGATATGTTCTCCCCAATGTGCCATACGCACAGCACCCACACCGCGCCCCGTAATTTTTGCAGATCGCGGCCTCGGTATACCCAGCATATTTTGCGCGACATTCCACCGCCCCTCACTTACTTGCAAATCATTCATTTCAAGTAAATGAGGCCAAATATTTTCCGCAGAAGTTTCTATGATAACAGAGCGCGTAACACGATATTCTTGGGTGCTTTGTTCAAAATTGGCATCAAAGAACAAAGCTAAGAAAGGCAAAAATACAAGGACACTACATTTCATCACAGTTGGTTTAAATTTTTCACGGTATTGTGCTTGGAGATTATAGACAAGTATTGACCCCACTGCCGCACCAATTAACCAAAGGGGTGCCAGTATGACAATACAGATAATCCCTTCTTGTAGGAATATACCTCCAAGAACCAAAATAACCCCTATAGTCTGCACAGGTACCGTTCGAAAAGACGCTATTGGTTTGTCGTCATCTGGGTCAATAGCAAGGGTCACGAGCGCCGATAGGCATGCAGGCAAAACAAATAAGATCCCTATGCCAATACTAATCCCCTCATAGCGAACACCCAGTATGGCATGCAAAACATAAAACCCAAAAGAAACAACCAACACAATAACAAACATTATCGCCAAACGTTTACCAACCCACACTACGCTCCGTTCTAAATCATTGTCTTCCACGCAACACTCCCTTTTACGGTTTTATATGCGCGGTGAAACTGTGTGTCGAATATTTCTTTCTATCCAGAACTCATTTTTGTACAGGTGGAAAAATTTTGGCGAACACACCTTGTGTCGGTAAGAAGTTCAAAATACCGCGCCGCGCACCGTGCCAACCTGCGCCAAGGAAAACAATGCCGCCACCAAGTAACAATAATGTTGCCGCCAATATAGCGCCGAAATCCAAACCCGTTTCCTTGATCAACATGCCGATAGCAAAGCCAGCATAGCCAAAGGACGAAACCAATAAAGCCCGTCGGTTTATTGCCAGTCCGATCAAAGCAAGCGCGGCAATAATGATCAACATTATGATGGCGTCAGTTTTATCAAGTGATGGCACAGGAATGATTTTAAATAATTTTGTTGTACCCAGTGATAGAATTTGAATCGCTATACCGTGTAATATCATCGGCGCTGCGGAAAAATGCAGCCAAAATGCATTATCAGAAAACCGCGTTAACCGTCCTGTATCTTTGCTGTCATAGACTAGCGCAGCACTAAACAGTAAAATGCCGCTTACGATTAAAAACGCGCCCCACGGCACGATGTCATGAACAAAGCTAAAGACAAGTATCACCAAAGATATAGCAATCAGAGCAATAGAAAATGGCAGTTTAAACCGCCAATAAAATAACAACATCGCCCCTAATGTTATGAAAGCTGGAAAAACTTTAAGTATCTCCGCCGCACCTGTTTGCACGAAAATAAGATATGCGAGGGCAATTAAAAGCGTTGGTAAATGCGCGCGCTTCTTGCGGCCAAAATATTCAGCCATCATCCATAAAAACCCTGCCCCCATAAGATAAACAATACCGCCGCCAAACAGGGTAGATAATGCAAATATCCCTATAGACAAAAGCCCGATACCTATCGCAATAAACACATCAGAGAAACTACGTAAAAAACGCATATCATCTTCATTACCGATCAACGCTTCATCGGTAAAAGGATCAGCTTGAACCGATTTTGTTTTTCCACCGCGCCTAAGCTTTGCACGCATGGCGACGGCTTGCGCGTCTGTGATTATTCCTGCTTCTAAAGCAGCCGCAATTTGTTTTGGGCTCATATCTGTCATGTGATGACGTTAACAGAGGAAACAAGTCTGGTAAAGTTCCGCCTCATTCCTGCAATTTATGTTAGCTTACGCATGAGCATTTCCAACGGGCCACGCTTAAAATACTTAGTCCAAACAAATGCATACACACTCGCAATCACACAAAACGCACCAGATGCCAGTAGCGCCAGAATTCCAGATTGCCCTCCCATTAAACCGAGCCCCTCTAACACCCCCATACCAATATAGATATGTGCGATATATAGCGTAAGCGTTTGTCGACCTGCACATGTAAACAACGGTAATATTTTCAGCTTCCTAAGAATAGATTCGCACAAAAAACACGCCCCAATAATGACCATAGCAAAGCTGGCTCCCGCTATTAAATAAAACGGTGTCGCGGGAATAGGCGCAGTGCCTAACAAAGCAGTCAATTCTGTGTCACCACTGATTGCCACTAAATAATGCGAAAGCAATGTTATCGCAATAAAAGACACGCCTCCGAAACAGATAAGTTTTATGTGTAGTTTCTTTGCCCGTAAGTCCAATCGGCTTAACCAAATTCCAAATAACAAAAAAGCAAGCCATGGGAAAATGGGGTGCCAGCCATTAAAAAATAAATTTCGTAAAAACCCTGTAGGCGTCCAAAAATCTACGTAAGAATAATCGCTCCAATTCCACCCTTGGTCGAAATTTAACGTAAAGATAAGACAAAAAAAACCTATAATACATCCAGCAATACCTAACCATATCACCTTGTTTGACGCACGCAAAAACCAAACACCAAAAAGAAAATAAAACGCGTAATAATGTATAATATCTGCTTCAAAAATGATCGTGTTGAGTATCCCCACAATGAGTAAAAACAAAGCGCGTTTAAGCGTGCCCCTACGCATGTCCCCCCACTCAGATCGCATAGCCCCAATACCCAGGCCGATACCCGCAAGAATGACAAAAAGTGCCGCTGCACGACCTTGCAAAAGACTTGCAAATCCTTGTGCAATATCCCCGTCAACCTGCACGGTCATAACAACATTAAAATTCACGATAACCATGCCAATCAAAGCCAAAAACCGTGCGATATCTAAACCTTCAATACGGTTAGGTACTCTTATTGCTGGAACATTCTCCACTTTATATTTTTTCTTGATAGCACATTTTCAACGTCGACCCTTTTGAAGCTACATCAAAACGGGTCCATTCAAGCGTCTCGCTTAACACCCTGACTTTGCCATATACCTTAAGCCCCAAAACAGGCGCGTCCACAGTTGAGCTTCCATGTAATTTCACTTCAATATTATAAACATTATCATCTTCAGGAGGCGCCAACCACCCTGAAACTAGTGTGTCATTTTTTGAAGTCAGTCCACCAACAATCCGCATACCACAAAGAACGCGATCTATAAGTTTTTCACCACTTGGTTCAAATCCAACCAAATAACCGCAATATTGCCTCGGCCCTACCGCGCATTCCTGAATTAAAACCACTGCCTGTTTATCGCTCGTGAGCCACATCCCCATAAGAGGTGCCCCCACAAGAGGTGCAATGAGAGCGGGACTTTTTTCTGTCGGTGGGTGTGCATAAACATCATGAGAAAGACCACCACCGATGAGCACCAAAACCACGCACATAAAATTTCTAAAAATCATTATATTTTCGCCTTTTTCAAGCCCGCTTTAAACATATGCCAAGCAAGTTTAGACGCCTGCTGAGAAGTCGCATGTTCATCGCGCACCATCTGCCACGCGCCATACACCATCAAATCATACGATTGCATTACCCATGCGATGGGGCAAGAAACGGGAAACAACCCTTCCTTTTGTGCACGCCTGATAACATCCATGAACTCAATATTTTGTTGTTCGAGTTGTGCTTTAATGTCTGGAAAGCGCTCCACGTCACCACGCATCAAAAACCAATGTCGTTCACCACTTGCCACCAAAGCATAAAAAACTTTTTCCATAGCTATTGTGTATGACCAAGCCCCTTTAGCAGCCTGATTTGCGATATGACCAATCTCTTCCACAGACCGTGTCGCCAATGCATGCATCAAATCATCACGTCCTTTAAAATGCCGATGCAATGTCGCGCGCCCCACTCCTGCCGCCAATGCAATCTCTGCCAATGACGCACGTGGATTTTGCGACCAAATTTGAAAACCAGCCTCAATAATCGCCTCATGTGCAGGCAAACGTAATGGTGGTGTCTTTTGCGATAAATTCATCATGAGACATTAATGTCTCATTTGATGCTATAGAGTCAACATCAAAAAAATGTCATTTTCGTAACATTGCTTTTTTTAACTCTTTACGTTCTTCCGAAGTCCGCAAGTATTTCGGTTCAACACGAAGACGAGTCGCGTGCTCATAAGCATAACCATATGACAATATTTGCGCGTCTTTGTTCTTGCCCCCCATAAATGAAAGTCCGATAGGCAGGCCGTAAACATCGCCCATTGGCACAGTTAAATGCGGATAGCCTGCAATTGCAGGCAGATATCCGGCTCCAGCCCATGACGGCCAAACATCCCCGTTAATCGGATCAGATTGCCCTGCGAGCGGCCCAGAAGGCGCCACCAAAACGCTAACATTATTTTGCGCCAAGAATGCATCCATACCGTTTTCACGCGTTGCCGATAAAATTTCTTTCAAAGCCTCTTTATACGCAGGTGTATCAAGATCACCAAGCGCATCAGACGCTTCCAATAAACTTTGGTCAAACAAAGCCAGCTCTACATCCGCATGTTTTTCATTAAAGACAATGATTTCAGAGAGACTACGCGTCTTGACCTCAGGCGCGGCATTGGCAAGGTATACGTTAAGTGACGCTTTAAATTCATATTCCAAAACACTGAGAGACTTGTGCCCATAATTTTCTACGTTTAAATCAAAGGATTCAATTTCAACAAGCTCTGCTCCTGCCGTTTCAAGTGCGCTCAAAGCTTCATTAAATTTCTTGTAAATATGCGGATGACTGCCTTGTGCAAACCGCAAGACGCCTATACGTGTCCCTTCCAAAGAGCCTGCGTCAAGACCAGCGACATAATCGACACTACCCCCATTGGTCATAGCCCCCAGCATCATTGCCGCCCCCTTAACGGTTTTTGTAATCGCCCTGCCGTATCTTGTGTGAATGAAATTGGGATAATCAATTTTTGAGACACAAGGCCAACTGTCGGCTTAAACCCGACAACACCGTTAATCGTTGATGGGCAAATGATAGAACCATTGGTTTCTGTTCCAACAGTCCCCACCGCCAGTGACGCCGACATTCCCGCGCCAGATCCTGCACTTGATCCGCACGTATTGCGGTCGAGAATATGTGGGTTACGGACTTGTCCTCCTAGCGCAGACCATCCACTCAGCAAATCGTTTGATCGAAAATTTGCCCATTGGCTAAGGTTCGTTTTTCCTAAAATAATGGCACCCGCAGCACGTAATCCTACCACCAAATCCGCGTCACGCCCCGTGATATTATCTTTCAAAGCCAGCGCACCCGCTGTCGTCGCCATAGCTCCTTTGCTTTCGATATTATCTTTTAGTAAAATCGGAATACCATGCAACGCGCCGAGGTTTTCCCCTGCCGCGCGTTTTTCATCCAATACACGGGCTTCGTTCAATATATCAGGGTTAAGTGTCAATATACTCTGCAAGGTCGGGCCCGCATAATCAACTTGTGCGATACGCACTAAATAATCTTTCACAAGTTGTTCCGATGTCACTTCACCAGCGGCCAAAGCCTGCGCAATTTCTGTCAATGTTTTCGCAATCCAGCCTGTTGGTTGAAAATTTTCGTTTTGAACGGCAACATGGCTATGGGCTTGCTTGTCCAGCGTCACCTCTTTTGACGGGGCACACGCAATAAACGTCGTCATAAGCCCCGTCATTGCTGTGAATGCCAACATTTTTGGTATTGATTTGTGCATATCCGCCCCTATTTTTTGATATTATTTGCCTCTTTCATACAGCAACACCCCCATTATTTATCAAATACAAAGCGCGTAGATAGCAATAACGGGCGTGCAAATATATTTTCTCACAAAACAAAAAATCAAAATCGTCGATACTCCTAGAAAAAAGTATTAAAATATGGTTAAGGTTGTTGTGGGAATTACAAGTGATTCGGGCATTACACTTACATAGTTTCACGATAAAGGGCGTTATATCCACCCAAGACAAGGTCATGATTGGCCACGAAGGGAACGAGTGCGCAAAGTCATACGGGCGTGTGCATTTCACGAGAAACACACATAAATAAATCAAAGTGGGGAAATATGGGAAATACACAAAGAAAAGTAAAGCAAGTGAGCAATACGCTTAGCAATAACATACCCAAACCCGCGCAAGATCTGCAAAATTCACAAGAGCAAGGTCACGGCATTATTGTCATCGAAGCCCCAATTTCCGAAGCACAAACTTTGGTAAAATTACGTCGCAACAGCGATTTGTGGCTATCACCTACAGGGTGGACAAATATTGAAAAAAGCACATTATTAGACAGCGAAACGAATGAAGCAGACGACAATACCCGTTTCATCATTCCCGCGAATTTTGCCCGTGAACTCGAAAACGGCGATCAACTTGTTTTAGAAATTTTACATCTCGGTCTCAAATCTGAACTCACATGGTTCTCAACATCCCCTGATGCAACACCCTCAACAGAGATCCCCCCCCTCAAATCAAAAACAGAAGCACCCCAAAATGTCAATCATGAGGACATGCCAAAACAAAACCTGTTAAATCGTTTTCGCGCAAAACCAAAAAACAAACCAACCGTATTAAGTGACATTGAACAACAGGCAGAAGATGCGCGACGCAACGCAGAAGCACTTACGAAAGAAATGCAGTTAGCACAGAAAGCTAAAGAAGCAGCCGATACCCGTGCGCTAGAAGCAGCACGACTTGCCAAAATTGCAAGTGACCAAGAATTAGAACGCGCACAACAAGTTGCCGCTGCACAAAAAACCCTCAAAGATGCAGAAGCCGCCCGCATACAAGAGCAAGAGCGTATCAAGGCCGAATACCTTGCCGAGATTGCGCGTAAAGAACAAGAGGTCATTGAAGCAGAACGCAAACGTCACAAGGCACGTTTAAAAGAACTGCTTGCCGTTAAACAGGCGAAAGTACAAACACTCACACAAGACATTGAACAGTATGAGCAAAAAATAAATGTGCAAAAAACACACATCCATACATTACAGATGGATTCCAAAAAACAAACAGCACAATTACAATCAAATACAGAGGCTCAATCTCTTGCCCAAGATCATGTGACAAAAGCAAAAACAAACCTTATGTCAGCACAATCAACTCTTGAAGACTCCCAAAAACAAGACATAGCGACCAGCCAAATATGCAATCAATCCAGCGATCAGATCGATAACAAAACAAAACAATTGAAAAAACTGGATAGCAACATTCAAAAGTCGCAAAATTTATACGCTGACGCGCAAGAACGCGCAGAAACAGCGATTGCCAGAGCCAAAGTTTTACAAGAGAGTTTTATCGAGGCAAAAGACGAACATGACAATTTGCAAACAGATATTACGCTTATAAAAGAACAACACACAGCCAATGAACAAAAACATATGGCGGCACACAGTCTTTTAGAAACATCCAGAACAGAATTGTCTCGCGCCCAAGATACATTGAAAACACTTCAAGACGATTACGACACCACAACACATACCCACATACGTACGACAAATACACATCATGATACGATGAACGAAATTGATAGTGTGCAAACACAAATCGAAGTAGCAGAAGGCAATACGCAAACCCTTCAAAAACGCCTCAAACAGATTAAAGCTTTAAAAATCACAACGGAAACATTAAACGAAGCGCATCAAACACTTGAACAGGTGACGCCTTCACAAAATTTTACGGCAACCACGACGCCAACATCAAAATCTGTACCATTAGCCAATACCGCGCCCAATAAAATTTTAATACAAGAAGACAATCCCCCTGTACAAGAACAAATAGCCAAACCGCAAGCGAAAGAAACAACGCATACGACGAGCCACCCAACAACGAATAAAGAGATCACAGAAACATCAGTGGCTACCTCTGATGACACAGAAAGCATTCTCGCAAACCTTGCTCAGGCCAATACACAAGACAGCATTGGCATTACCATACCCGATTTCAGCCTTTCCAAACGCAGAACGCTAGCGATTACGACCCTGCTTCTTGTAACCGTTTCAGGACTAGCTTGGTTAGTATTTCAACCAGAAAAACCAAAACCAGCACAAACAACAGCTACACAAAAGACAGTCATCACCGCGCCTACAGCGAATAGCGCGGCCCAAGAAATAGATTCCGTAGTTGATGAAACAGCAAAGCAATCCAGTACTATAGAACAAGAAACACGACCAATATCAAATACCACACCTACGGCAACAGACGTTACAACAACAAAATCAGCGGAGACTACGAAACCAGTTACACCGATATCCTCGCCCAAACCTCAGGTTAAAAAAACGATATCTACAGTAAAAAAAAACATTGAGCCCAAAGTAACGTCCGTACAAAAAAACTCAGTAGCGCGGCCAGTAGCGCGGAATATAACTCTGAATGTAAAAGCAAAAACGCTCCCAATTTCCACATTTACAACTGTCAAAACACCAGTAATCGACCCTCAAATTTCCAATGTACAAACAAAGTTACAAAAGCTCGGGTTTTATAATGGCAACATCACAGGCATTCTCGACACGGCCACCACATCATCTCTATATGATTTTCAATCCTTGTTCGACCTTAGGCAAACCTCTATAATCACACCCGCCTTACTCAGCGCATTGGCCTCGGCCAACACAATCGCACCGACCCTGACGATATCTCAAAAGCCAGAACCCCAAATAGAGCCAAAACTTCAAATAAAAGAAGTCACTGATGACACCCCTTCGCCTGCCCCCATCACCCCACCAACGACGACTGTGCAAGCAGACATAGAGACGCCCACACCAACGATTGAAAAAAATACAGAAGACGTTCAGGAAAACACAATTGTTGTCGCGGATACGATTATTGAGCCACGCAAAGTCTTTACACCAAGCCTCCAATATCCACTACGGGTTTTACAAAGCAAAAGAATGGAGACAACCGTTATCGTTAATGTCACCTACGACATCAATGCGGCAGGAAAAGTAGAGAATTCTCTCGTTGAGAATATTACTGGGACAACCCGTTTCGAGCGTATTTTTTCCCGCTCTGCCCTCAAACTTGTTAAGAACATGCGGTTCTCGCCTAAAACAGTCAATGGTGAAGCTGTGACAAGCCAGAACCACACGATTAAAATTAAATATCCACCACAAAACTAGTACAACATATAGACGAGCAGAGTGGCTGCCATGCCCCGACATGCCTAGCGAAAGCTAGGCATCTTCTTCGAGCGTTTCGATAATAAAATTTTCATTGGTAAAGACACAAATGTCCGCCGCGATTTGCATAGCTTTTCTTGCAAGTGTTTCAGCGTCATCTTCATAACTGTCAAGTGCACGCGCCGCCGCCAAGGCATAATTGCCGCCAGAACCAATCGCCGTAATCGCGCCGCCGTCTCGCCCGACATCAGGCTCAACCACATCACCATTACCCGTTAGGACATAAGTTTCTTTTTTATCAGCAACAATCATCATGGCTTGTAATTGACGAAGATATTTATCTGTACGCCAATCTTTGGCAAGCTCGACACAAGCACGCGCGAGCTGGGTCGGAAATTGTTCAAGCTTGCTCTCGAGCCGCTCCATAAGCGCGAACGCGTCCGCCGTTGCGCCAGCAAAACCAATAATCACAGAACCGCCAACAATACGCCGTACCTTACGTGCCGTCGCTTTCATCACCGTATTCCCCGCAGAAACCTGTCCGTCACCAATGACAACAACTTTGCCATTTTTACGTACAGTTAATATCGTCGTCCCTCGCCATTGTGACGCGTCTGCATAATCATAATTATCTGGCATATTGTTCTCCTGTTATTTTAAAATATGGGAAAGTCGGAAATAAATATCAAGGCTGAAAATGGGTTTTCTCAATCTCGGTCGCGCGAATATGTGTTAATGCTGATATTACGACGTCACGACGTTTACGTAAATCATCATCTATATCGTGCATATCCATGTTGAATGCGAAGACATATATTTGCTCTTCGTCATTTTTAAACCAACCAATATACCAACCAATATCCGTATTCCCCCCACTATACCAACCCGTTTTCGCAATCATTTTTTGATGAGGCGCTATATCTTTTTGCATTATAACTTCAGCACGATCATAACTTCTCTTTGATATATTGAACTCATTTTTTACAAGCTTGCTCAAAAACGCGACTTGTTCCAAAGCCGATATTTGTAGCTCCCCGTTCAACCAATATGTGGTGAGATTATCAACGCTGCCAATATTCATATTGCCATATTCAAATGTATTCACATAATTTTGCATATCAGCATATCCAATTTGCGAAACAATATCTTGATACACCCATACGGCCGAACGGTGGAAGGCTGTTTTCAACGTTTGGTTTTGGTTCCAACTGTCAAGAAAACGCGCCCTACCATCCCATATGAACTCTTGTGTTTCATCCGTTACGACACCTGATTCCAACGCAATATATGTATGTAAAATTTTACTAGTCGACGCAGGTGAAAATCGCTTTAAAAGACGCTCTCCCCCAACACTCCAACTTTTTCCATCCTCTAATCGCACGATGAGAAGCGCACCCTCATTAGTTTTAAGATTATAAAAATCAAAAACCTCGCTAATATCGATAGCTATTGGGGTACTCTTTTCACAAGACGATAAAGTCAAAATGCAAACAAACAGGGAGAACCATACAGATATGAATGGTACGCTCGACATTACAAACCCTCCTTATGTTCATCTCCACACAAAGCATGATTTGCCAGTGACTGAATAACATAGCAGTCACCAATTGTCTCGCTTTGGCAATGCGAGACAATACGTTTCAGCTCTTTTTCAAGGCGGCGTAAATGTTTGATCTTGTCTTTGATTCTGGAAAGATGTTGCGCTGCAATACGGTCGGCATCCACACATGGGTTTTCACCGTTTTCGCTAAGGCGGAGCAAATCACGAATATCTTCGATACCAAGGCCCAAATCACGTGCATGGCGAATAAAGTTCAGGCGTTCAAGATCGCTTTGCCTATACCGTCTTTGCCCGCCAGAACTCCGTTCTGCCTCTGGTAAAATATTAATTTCCTCATAATAGCGAATAGTTGGAATTTTCACATTTGCAAGGCTAGAAAGCCGTCCGATACCATACATAATTTTCACCTTGCCTCTCTAGTAACTAGAGCTTTTATAAAACAATTTCATAATAATTGAAAGCCAAGAGATTTAATGATGAAGACACACTTCTCCCCAAACCTATGCGATAAAACATTCCTACTCGATTATAACGCAGACAATATCCAGTCCCTCATCGGTGTACGTGATTGGTCAGCGCTCAATGAATATGACCGCATTGGCGCGGTTTATGATTTCGTTCGAGATGAAATATTATTTGGCTATAATATACAAGATGCCCTACCCGCCTCGCACATACTCAAAGACGGCTACGGCCAGTGTAATACCAAGGCCATTTTACTCATGGCCCTCTTTCGCGCACTCAATATTGCATGCCGCCTACATGGTTTCACCATTAAAAAAGAATTGCAACGCGGCGTTATCCCAGAGCTTATCTACCCAATAACGCCCGACAACATCATACATTCATGGGTAGAAATTCACTATGATGATCAGTGGATAAATTTAGAAGGTTTCATTCTTGACCGTACCTATCTCTCAGGCTTACAAAACAAATTCAAAGGCACAACCTCTCTATGTGGTTACGGCGTAGGCACAAATACACTTACAAGCCCCGACATTTATTGGCGCGCTAAAGACACCTATATCCAAAAAACAGGTATCAACAATGACTACGGAGTTTTCAACACTCCAGATAGTTTTTACAAGCAGTACAGCCAAGATTTAACGCCTGTTAAATCCTTTTTATATCGCACATTTTTACGCCATTGGATGAATGCACGTGTGGCGAAAATAAGAAAAAAACAACTTAAATAAAACCGTATTTTTAGCACTTTGTTTACCCCTCCTTTACCGCTCTCCTTTACTTTCGATTAAGATATTCACGGAGAGCATTTTGAACGCCGCTGCACATAATTACGATCAAGCCAATATAGAGCCACTTACACGCGGTGAAAACATGTCGCAGATCAGTGCCTTGAAACGTGCCGTACATGCTATTTTATTGGTCAGCCTCGGACTTGTGATCACAATCGCGATCCTAAGTTATAGCCCCTTTGACGCCACTGGTGATACTGCTGTTCTCAGCGAAAAAACAAAAAATTTCTTCAATGCACCCGGCGCAAACCTTGCCAATTGGATGTTGCAACTCCTTGGTTGGGCCGCACTACCTCTTGGGCTTCTTATTTTATTTGCTGCGATACGCTCTGTCATAAAACCACCACTGGGTATGCGTAAACGTGATATTGCACGCCGCGCAGGCCTGCTTGTTTCGACAATTTTCTTTCTCACCATCTGTCTTGCCGCATTTCCTGTGCCACAATCATGGCCAATGGGAACAGGTATTGGCGGCTGGATTGGCGACGGTCTTTTCCAATCTATTAAAAATCTGTTTATCAGCATTAAAATCAATGCAGCCATCAGCGGCGGTGTAACTGCCTTCCTTGCCTTTATTGCATTAGGGTATTGCTTTGGGCGTTTTATTGGCATGGTCGGGCGTGACGTTGCAGAACTTCTTGACGCCGCTGGCCTCGTCTGGGCAATCACACGGGTCAAAGTTGACACCTTTATCGCCTTCCTTCGCAAACGTTTTCAAAAATCATATGTCGATCCCGTTGAACAAGCAGGGTTTGAAGATAAACATGTATGGATGGAAACACCAGGCGTGCAAACAACCACAGCCGTACCAACGGCCCAATCTCCGCAAATTCATATCACACCAACACAGACCACCACGGCTCCAGCAACTGCACAACCAAGCCCTCAACCCGTTGCCACGACACCGATCCCACAACAAGCAGAAGTCAGCTATACACATGCAGCACCTGAACCTGCCGCCGTTGCCACCCGCGCCACTGCAAAGGCAGAAAAATATAAATTCGCCAAAAATAGCGACTTCATATTACCAAGCATTGATCTGCTAAACCAACCCCCGCCACGCGCAGCCGTTACCGACGCAGGCGCATTACGAAAATCTGCCGAAGACCTCTCCACCGTATTATCCGACTTTGGCGTCCTCGGTGAAATTGGTGCCGTACGCCCTGGCCCCGTTGTGACCCTGTATGAATTTGTCCCTGCCGCAGGTGTAAAATCTTCACGCGTGATCAACCTCGCCGATGATATTGCACGTTCTATGGCCGCCCAATCTGCGCGTGTTGCCGTAGTTCCTGGCCGTAATGCCATCGGCATCGAGCTTCCTAATCGTCGCCGTGAAACCGTATATTTAAAAGACATGCTGGCAAGTAAAGCTTTCCTAGAATGCGGGCATTCTTTGCCAATCGCTCTTGGTGAGGACATTGGCGGCAAACCATATTTTGCCGACCTCGCCAAAATGCCCCATCTTCTTGTCGCGGGTACAACGGGCTCTGGTAAATCCGTAGGCATCAATGCCATGATCCTTTCCATCATGTACACACTGACACCCGAAGAATGTAAATTCATCATGATTGACCCAAAAATGCTCGAGCTCTCCGTCTATGACGAAGCCCCGCATTTGTTGACCCCGGTTGTGACCAATCCTAAAAAAGCGGTTGTTGCTTTGAAATGGGCCGTACGTGAAATGGAAAGCCGTTATAAGAAAATGGCAAAGATGAATGTGCGCTCTATTGCCGGCTATAACGAAAAAGTTCGCGTTGCTAAATCCAGCGGCAAGGACATGACACACACAGTCATGACAGGATATTCCAAAGAAACAGGCGAGCCAATCTACGAAACCCAAACGCTAGATTTCGACTTCATGCCGTTCATCGTCATTGTCATTGACGAAATGGCCGACCTTATGATGGTCGCAGGTAAAGACATTGAAGGCGCAGTACAACGGCTTGCACAAATGGCCCGTGCGGCTGGCATTCATATGATTATGGCCACACAACGTCCCTCTGTTGACGTGATTACCGGTACAATTAAAGCCAATTTCCCAACCCGTATTTCATTCTCGGTCAGCTCTAAAATTGATAGTCGTACTATTTTAGGTGAGCAAGGCGGCGAACAACTTTTAGGCATGGGTGATATGCTCTACCTTGCAGGGGGTGGCAGACCACGCCGTTTACATGGCCCATTTGTCTCGGACGAAGAAGTTGAAAAAATCGCCAGCTTCATCAAAGCCCAAGGCGCACCAAGCTATCTGGAAGATGTTACCGTGGACAAAGAGGAAGAAGCAGAAGCCGGTGGCCCTGGTGGCAATACAGAATCAGGCGATGAAATGTTTGACAAAGCCGTCGCAATTGTGGCCAATGACCGCAAGGCTTCTACCAGTTACATCCAACGCCGCCTCGGCATTGGCTATAACCGCGCCGCCACACTCATCGAACGCATGGAAGCCGATGGCATGATCGGCCCTTCAGGCCCAGGTGGTAAACGTGAAATTTTCTTACCAGAAGCTGAAGGATATTAAACATAGCGCGCAATACGTGACAGGAAAAACATGGCCAACACATCTTCAAAACTTGCAATATCGGGTCGTATTTTATTGGCTTTGTATTTTTTGCTCCCGGGTATAATGAAACTCTTGGCCACAGACATGCATGTCACTTTGATGCAGCACCACAACATACCCAACGCCCTACCCCTTCTCTATATTGCAGGATTTGTGCAAATTATTGGCGCACTTTTTTTAATGGCAAATCGCCACGTCAGAAATGTCTGTCTCGGCTTTGCGCTTTATATTTTAATTATCAATTTCACCCTACATGGTTTTTGGAACTTCACAGATATAGAAGCCCAACATGAGACCCAAAATTTCATTAAAAACATGGGTATTCTCGCAGGTGTCCTTATCCTCGCAGGGCATAGTGTGAAACGTAAAATCCCTTTTAGTTTAAAAGAGCTTCTTTCATCTGATAAAAAATCTTAGCCTTGTAATCTCAGTATTCTTTCTCATCTTTTATATCGCCTACACAATTACAGGAGAGAAATGTGGATATACTCAAATATGAAAAGCCGCCAATTTAAAAATCAGCGGCTTCATATATAAAATTTTACTATGACTAAATACGCTTATATTTTGGCAAACGCTTAGGCTTTGGCAAACACAGGCGCAGCGGCATGTACGTCTTCGCTGACATGGCTTTCAAATTTTGCAAAATTAGCGATAAACATGTCCACGAGTTTGTGCGCTTGTGCGTCATAATCTTCGCCATTGCTCCACGTAGAACGCAGGTCAAACAAAGCATCATCAATACCGGGAATAGAAACAGGGACTTCAAAGCCAAAGTTTTTATCTGTGCGGAACTCTGCATCGTTCAAACTCCCGTCAAGCGCTGCGTTCAACATTGCCCGTGTCGCTTTGATCGGCATACGGTAACCTGTACCATATGGCCCAGCCGTCCAGCCTGTATTCACAAGCCAACAGCCAACTTGGTGTTCCGCAATAAGGTCACGTAACAACTCGCCATATACAACAGGATGACGTGGCATAAACGGCGCCCCAAAACACGCGGAAAAAGTTGCGGTTGGTTCTGTGATACCTTTTTCAGTCCCTGCGACTTTCGCCGTATACCCAGACAAGAAATGATACATGGCTTGTGCAGGCGTAAGACGCGCAATCGGAGGTAAAACGCCAAATGCATCAGCAGTAAGCATAATGATATTATTCGGCTGCCCACACTTACCTGTCAGGCTCGCATTAGGGATAGCCGTTAAATCATATGCGCCGCGAGAATTTTCTGCGAGCGTATTATCATCCAAATCAAGCGTGCGCGTATCTTCGTCCATCACGACATTTTCAAGCACAGTGCCCCACATTTTAGTGGTCGCAAATATTTCTGGCTCTGCCTTTTCAGACAGCTTAATCATCTTGGCGTAACACCCACCTTCGAAATTAAACAACCCATTTTCTGACCAACCATGTTCATCATCACCAATCAATGTACGGTCAGGATTGGCAGACAATGTTGTCTTTCCTGTACCCGACAAGCCAAAAAACACAGCCGCATTATCATTGTCGTCAACATTGACCGAACAATGCATTGGCATGACGCGTTTAGCGGGCAAAAGATAATTAAGAATACTGAAGACAGATTTTTTTGTCTCGCCTGCATATGATGTACCGCCGATCAAAACAATACGGTCGTTCATATTCACGGCAATAACAGTTTCAGAATTTGTCCCGTGACGTTTAGGGTCTGCACAAAAGCTCGGCAAATTGATAATGGTAAATTCAGCTTTGAAATTCGCAAGTTCTTCCGCATTTGGTTGACGTAAAAGATGATGCACAAACATGCCGTGCCACGCAAATTCTGTCACGATTTGCACCGACACACGGTGATCAAGATCCGCACCACCAAATGTATCCTGAGCGAACACTTCCATACCGTCCATATGCGCCGCAAAATCTGTACGTAAAACTTCGAACTGTTCAGGCGTCATTGACGCATTGCCTTCCCACCACACAGTGTCCTCGGTCTCTGCGTCACGGACAATAAATTTGTCGTTGGCAGAGCGTCCAGTATGCTTGCCCGTTTTTACAACCAACGCACCGCCATTGGCCACTTTAGCCTCGCCGCGCGAGATTGCTGTTTCGTAAAATTTTGCAGGTGTCCAATTCCAATTTATATCGGAGATATCTTCAAAGCCTTTAATATTAAGGCCTCTCTTTGGTGTTGAGTTTGTCATATTTACCCCCTGTTTTGCTTAACGTTTCTAAACTTAAGTCAGCCCTTTTAAGCTCTTATGTGACTTGCTAATCAAAATATTCTGACCTGTTTATTGCCCAAAGAAGTCCGAGTAAAGGCCTAATTCACGACGAAGAGGGAAATGATAAAACCATCTGCAAATAATTGCATAACGACTATTTCAATGCAAAATTCCAACAATGCCTGTATCCGTTTTTTATACCAAGCCAATAGGGATAAAATACACGTGTATCATCCTGCCTTTTCATCGCAGGATCTATAGGTATTTTAGTCAAACCTTGTAAATATATTCAACATGACTTCTCCATAACATCCTCGTGAATGAGTGTAGTTGCTGGATCAACCGCCCCATGTTAACACCTTAAGTCGACTTGAGGTGAAAGGATTTTTAAAAATGAAAACAGCAAGGAAAAGTTTACTGATCGGCGTTGTCGCTGCCAGAACAGGCATTGCTGTTTCTGCAATACGGCATTATGAAACAGAAGGCCTGATACGTTCAGAGCGTAATTCAGGAGGACAACGTTTATTCGCCCCCGCTGATATCCGCCGTATCTCATTTATAATTATTTCACAAAAAATGGGGTTTAGTCTCAAACAAATTCGCGCACTCTTAAACGACCTCCCTCATGAACGCACACCCACGAAAAAAGACTGGGAACATATCAGTCTCGAATTTTCAAAAACGATTGATGAACGCATCGCCGCACTTACCCTGCTCAAAAGCAAATTAACCAGTTGCATAGGGTGCGGGTGTTTGTCCTTAAAAAAATGCGTTCTCTATAACAAGGGCGACAATATTGCAGTAAAAGGCGCAGGGCCACGCTTTCTCATGGGCGACAAACCTTCACAATAAATAAACCCCTGCCCCTTTAATGGCTTAAACTAAGCCCGCATCTTCTTTATACACATCAAAATCCATATCCTCAATACGCTCGCTTCGCATCATTTGACCAACCCCTAAGATCATACATATTTGAAAATAAGCACTTATTATAACAGGTTCATAAATATCCAACCCATAACGGTTTACAGCGTTAAACACGATCAATGATACACTCATTCCAATACTCGCATAAATATAAACGCGCACGATACCCTCTATTTGCATCAACTGATCTTTATATGCTTGATGAGGATTATTTTTCTTACCCTGTAAATAGTGACGAATTGAATAAATATAGAACAGATTTAACGTGGTCATAACAATAACAGTGACAACTGTATCCCATCTCCACGGCAAGGCATTATCAGGAGAGCTAAGATAATACCCTAACCATACACAATACAAAACAATTGCGAGCACAACATATATTGGCGATATAAAATCAAAAAGACGTCGTGGCGTTAACTTAGCACTTCGTAATTTTGGTTTCCCAGTTTCTCTCATATAGCGGTACCATTTATACGCTGACATCGACATAATAATCATTGGCAATGTTTGTAACAAAAAGAAAAATAAGAGGAATAGCATGTGCTCATTCTCCTTAATGTGGCTAGGCGTATATGATGTAATTATCATCGCCAATAATACCCCTAAACCTATAAAACAAATTACCCCGTTCGCAAATTTAAAAGCTCTCAATTTTTTTTTGAACCGCGCACCGGGGTTTTTATAGTAAGAATTTTGATATAATTTTGGATAGTCTTCTTCCGTATATTTTTCCAAAATATACGCCGCCCTACAACTAAATTTATTTGGGTAATACGCAGAGACAATCAAAACCTGTGCCAACAATACACTGTAAAATAAAATATCAATCAACATATCAATCTCCTTTAATGTCTAATTACGGTTATGCATTACGTGCGAAAATGCGATGCGAATTTCAGAATCCGTAACATCAACATCGCGAAATGCTTTGATGGTTTTGCTGAGCTCTCTCAGCACCCATGCATTCAAATCCACACCACTATTTTCCTTAGCGTCCGGGTGAATAAAAGTGCCGCGATACCCTTTGGTTTGAATCACTTGATCGCGCTCTAAAAGGCGATATGCTTTGGCAACGGTTTTATTGTTAATTTGCAAATCATTAGCAAGTTGACGAATTGAAGGCATGGCGGCGCCAGCTTCCATCTCCCCACTCAGTACCGCTTTTTTCACTTGCGCTACGAGTTGCGTAAACAAAGGTACTTCATCATCAATGTTTACAATAATTCTCACATCAAAATCTCCATATGTACCCAAGCTACAAGGGGTACATATGGTACATCTAAGTTATATGCAAGAAAAAAACACATTCACAATATTCCTCATTTAAAAAATGAGCGTTGAATATATATGAAACTAGCAAAATTTACATTTATTTTTTAGAGTGTTGTCGTAGTCGAGCATCTTTAATACCAGCCACTATATGTCCAACTAAAACGAATGGTAAAATGCCGCCAACGATTAAGTGTACCCATTGTATAACTTCACGGGAAATTTCGTGCGACAGATAATATAACCCATAGGCCGTAACAATCTGCAAACCAATAAGGCTAAGCAAAGAAATTCCCCAAAATCGCAATCTCTGAGTACGCCAGCCCATTGGCACATGTGCAGCGACAAGACCGCCAAACCAAATCATCATAAGAAAGGCCGCAGCCCCATGCAATGTCAGCGCAGGGCTTTGCAAAGCATGCTTTTGCATGCCGTATTCACCTTCGATTTGAAAAAATGTATCCAAAAGAAAAAACCCAAGTCCCGTAAACCAAGACACAGCTAGGGTGACAAAGAATACCATGCGGTAATTTAATGGAATTTTTAACGAAATACGCTTCACGAATGACCTGTTGTTTAAATCAGCATTTTTACGTGTGTGCACTTGTCAGCCCACGCGCTCAAATCCTTCTAATATATCAATACACTTTGAGGCAAGATATAAAACCATAACCGGCACCAACCTAAAACACGCTAATTAAAATCGATTCTCTCAAAATGCCCTGCGTTAGGAATACATTGAAGGTTTTAGTGTAATTGAGCCTGTCATAAGGCGATATTTAGTTTCGTCTCTTTTCGAGATGCCACACAAAGCCACAAACCTGCATACACGGGACTTTTTAATGCAAAACAGAACAATTTACCCAGTAATAATGTGTGGCGGTTCTGGTACGCGCCTCTGGCCGCTTTCCCTTTAAAAAGCCCCTAAACAATATCACACGCTCACATCCGACAAAACCATGTTGCAAGAAACCATTATGCGAATGCACGACACTGGTTCTTGCACCGTCGCCGCGCCAAGTATTATTTGTGCAAAAAACCATGCAGATATTATTACCACACAAGCCAAAGATATCGGCGTAACCCCCTTGCATATTATTCTAGAGCCCATGGGTCGCAATACAGCACCTGTCGCTGCAATCGCGACCGAGATTATAAACAATTATGATCCCAATGGCCTCATTTTATTGCTGGACGCAGATCATTATATAGAAGACATTGCAGAGTTTTGGCGATGCGTTGCACGCGCCGCAAATATTGAACGCCTGTATAAACACATTAAAAGCGTCAAAATGGGAAGAGAACACCCTCACTCTCGATAAAGAAAATTTCGCCAAATGCCCATCTGATTCCATTGATTATGCAATCTTGGAGCATGCAAATAATATCACACTTGTCGCCCCAGTAAATGTCGGCTGGAACGACATTGGTTCATGACAAGCTTTGGATGATTTCGCCAAAGAAAACCTAAAGGACACATATGTGACCACAAGTGATAATGTCGAAATTGGCGACACGCTCCTACTTGATTGCACGAATAATTATGTACGTTCCGATAGGCCCCCTTATCACATGTGTCGGCCTTGAAAACCTCATTATCATCGCGACAAAAGACTCGATCCTAATTTTACCAAAAGACCGTGGTCAAGACGTAAAAAACATCGTTGAAGCCCTCAAAAAAGATGGCCGCGCCCATAAATTGTAAATATATGCACAGCGAAAGCAAACCGTGCATACGTAGGTTATTAAGGCCAAAGCTTAAACATGATAATCATTCATGTCAGGCAAAAACCACGTGCCTAACACTGAGTATATCCTCTTGAGGCCTCAAAATCTTGAGCGCACCTTGCAAGTTTTACGTGGTCAACTCAGCCTCAGTTTTAGCCCTAACTTCATCAAGTGTGACATCAGGGGCTAATTCTTTCACACGGAAACCTTCATTTCCTTCTCGTGCAAACACGCCTAAATCTGTGATTACCATAGCAATACAGTTTTGACCCGTAAGAGGCAAAGTACAAGATTTCAAAAACTTGGAAGCCCCCGCACGGTTAGTGTGGTCCATCGTCACAATACAACGTTTTACGCCTGCAACCAAATCCATAGCTCCGCCCATGCCCTTGACCATTTTCCCAGGTATCATCCAATTCGCAATGTCACCATTTTCAGAAATTTCCATAGCCCCTAAAATAGACAGATCAATATGCCCACCACGAATCATAGCAAAGCTATCTGCCGAATTAAAATAGCTCGAACGGCGCAAAGCTGTGATGGTTTGTTTCCCTGCATTAATTAGATCTGGATTTTCTTCTCCATCAAACGGAAATGGGCCCATGCCAAGCATACCATTCTCGCTTTGCAGAGTTACATCAACACCATCTGGAATATAATTCGCGACCAAAGTCGGAATGCCAATGCCAAGGTTCACATAAAACCCGTCTTTAAGCTCTTGTGCGGCACGTCGTGCCATTTCATCTCGTGTCCAAGCCATTATGCATCTCCCTCAACTGGGCGAGGACCACGTGTCGTCACCTTTTCAATACGTTTCTCACACTTGGCCTGAACGAGACGTTGCACATATATACCTGGCGTATGAATGAAGTTCGGATCGAACGTACCAACCTCGACCAACTCGTCCACTTCAACAATTGTCACCTTGCCTGCGGTCGCCATAATTGGGTTAAAGTTACGAGCCGTATCCTTAAACTGTAAATTTCCTTGCGTATCACCGCGCCAAGCTTTGATCAGCGCCACATCACATGTCAGCCCTGTTTCCATAATGTAAGTTTCATCGTTAAACTCTCGAACAGGCTTGCCTTCAGCAATCACAGTGCCCACCCCTGTCTTGGTATAAAACCCGGGAATACCCGCGCCACCAGCACGAATACGTTCTGCCATAGTCCCTTGCGGGTTAAATTCAAGCTCTAGTTCTCCTGCCAAATATTGTCTTTCAAATTCTTTATTCTCACCAACATAAGACGATATCATTTTCTTGATTTGGCGTGTTTCCAGTAACAGGCCAAGGCCAAAACCATCAACGCCTGCATTATTGGAGATTGCCGTAATATTCTGAACGCCACTATCGCGCAAAGCCGAGATCAAGTTTTCGGGAATACCACAAAGACCAAACCCGCCAGCCATAACACTCATCCCGTCAAAGGTTAAACCTTCGAGCGCTTCGGAAGCAGAACTGTATATTTTTTCTGTCATGATAAACCCACCATTTTTCTTATCTATAGCAATCGTATTTCATTATGTGTCAATAATTAGGGGATGTCTATCTGTAGAACTACGTATATAACTAGGTATTATGCATCAATGGAATTTGAAATGAAAAATTTTGAACTAGACAATGATAAGCTTTTATTCATGGAAGCCCCCGCCCCACTTTTAATCACCAGTGATAGATATATCAAGAATTGCAATAATGCTTTTCTCAAACTGTTTGGATATGAGCGAGAAGATTTGATTGGGGAGCTAGCCTTTATACTCTACCCAACACCAATCGATTTTCATAAAGTAGGGGAACAAATTTGGGATTGTTTACAAACTCATGACACCTATGAAGACGAGAGGTTCATGCAACATAAAAATAGAGAAGTTTTTTGGGCAAAATCACGTGGCGTTACCCTGACCCCAAAAACACCTCTCAAATTTATTATCTGGCATTTCGAACGCGCACACGAGACAAGCGACATACAGCTTAAACTCACCCCCAGAGAACGTGAAATTTGTAGTTATATCGTCAACGGCATGACATCACGCGACACGGGTAAAGCCCTTAAAATATCACACCGCACCGTCGAATTACACAGGTCCCATATTTTTAAGAAACTAAATGTAAAAAATGCTGTCGACTTGATTTCAAGAATTGTGCAAACAAAAGGCTCCTTTGGCTCATAAATCACCATGACCTTTCCGATGGAATATCCGAGCCGTTACGATAAGAAATTTTGAGTGGGACAATAGAGGTAGTAGTCTACGCTCTCACAGGTGCAGAAAAACATTTCAGAACGCGATGAACGTTCAAAGAAGGTCGCGCATCTTGATCACCGCAATTTTTTAATTTTCAACTTATCTTGCTTTGCTCTTTTCTTGGTCGATTCTTCAGAGCGTGTGAGGGCTTTGGCAATCGCCTTTAACCCCATCCCCTTTGTCACTAGCGTATGCAGTTTTTGAATTTCGTCATTTGTCCAAGCTTGGCGATGGCGTTCAAAACGTTCAGTCATAAAATTCATCTACCTTCATAAGTGTATCAAACACCCATTATGCATAATAGCCCTGACGACACCAGTATTATGGCAATAATCACGTATCTTAAAATTACCTCAAATCAAACCCTGTCCTAATACCTGCTTGAAGAATAAAGCTATCGAAAGCCTATCTACTGCTTTATCTAAACCCGTGGCTCTATCTTGTTGGTAGATTATGTCATGGCTTTACATAATGGCGAGTCAATTAGAACGGTAACAATAATACGATCAAAAGAGGATTGAAACCCATTATATTTTATAAGAACGCTACAATATAATATCAGGTTAATTCAGTCTATATGTTTCGATTTTTAACCTTGTTCGATGCGGAATTTATTTTATTAAACAGTCCTGGCATTTTTAATCCTATCCTTGGTTTTTTTTCATTGTAAGTGTCCGACGTCAGCGCCTATGGCACAGATTTAGGTCTGTGCCATTTTATATGAAGACGGACATTATTGGGGAGCACCTCACTAATCAATATTGATCCTGTATTTTACTTCATCAGGCTTGCCCAGCATCATGCATCTATAAGCAGATGCACCTCTACGTGTCCCCCCTATGACTGTAAAGGAGTTATAGCGCATTTCTCCTTTTTTCTGACAACATGCAGTCCAACGCCTTGGATTTTTTGTGCCCGTTGATTTTTGTGCGCATGTTTGATTGCCGCGATCAAGAGGTTTATATGTCACCTGTTTAGAGGGCTTGCGTGGTGTTGTATAACCGCCTGCATTAGATTTAGGGTTTCTTTTTTGCGTTGAATATTTATTACCACATGTAATCATAGCCGCATGCGGGTCAAGGTTACGAAACCCTGGTGAGCTATTATTAAATTTCGACGTACAGGCATTCATGAACTTTTTGCGATTAACTGGCTCTCCAAAAGCATTATTTGGCACCTCTTGAGCGGCGTTCTGTATTTGTGCGTTATTATAAACACTTTGCGCTTTCTCTTGTTCAATTTGTGCAGCCACTTCACCGAAACCTTGCGCAAGTGCAGCCAAATTTTCACGAAATTTTCGTGCTTTTTCTGCTTTGATACGTTGCTCTTCTTCTCTTTGCATTTCAATCGCAGCAAATTTATTGTTTGCACGCTCATCAGAACGCTGCGCATCATCTATGCTTTTGTTGGCCAGTTCAACGCGCATAGCCCACAATTCTTCTTGCGTATAATTGGCCGAAACGTTTGCGTCTATATCGTCAACATTCCCCCAATTGTCTTCTTCGACATCCGCATTCTGTGTCGCTTCAGCAGCATATCCTTTTTCTAACAAATCCTCATATTCTTTTTGTGCTTCGGGGGTTAACTCACCGCGTTTATCAGAAGCAATTAAATCTGCAATTATGCTATCCTCTGTAATGACATGCGAATTTATATCCCCTCCTGTTTCAACATAAGGGTCCACAAATTGTGAATCATCCTCATTAACCTCAACCCAATCCTCTGTACTTTCTTTCTGTATATTTTCTTCTTGTGCACCTTCTTCAGACACGTCTTCCGTTGCAACGTCCTCTACGAACGCTTTTTCTTGCACAGCTTCATCTTCCAAGCGTTCGTTTGCCTTGCCGTTACGCTCCTTTTGCTGTTCACGTGCCTCGGCACTCAATCGATCAATTGCTGTGTAAAAATCTTGCCCGCGTTCAACAGCCTGAATCCCAATATTAAAGGCCTGTCCCTCAGACATGTTCAGAGGCAAAATAAGTGTTTTTTCAACTACGCCGATACGAATGTATTCTTTATATTCAGCCTCTTGCTCTGCTTTTTTTTGTTCCTCATTTTTTTGTTCTTTTTGTATCGCTGAATTTATCGCAGCCATCGTCGCACGTACAGATGCTGCAGTGGCGTCATCAATACGTTTTTGTTCTTTTTTCGCCTCTCTTTTAATTATTGGATCTATATAATAGACGGTCAAAGTCAGCATATAATCATCTTTTTTCGGAGCAGTTAATATATGGAGAAAGTGATTGAAGATTGCGCGCTCGGCATTAGTATTTTTATCGCCTGGGGCAAACCCTAACTTGCTACGCCATTTTGCCGCCATGGCTCTTGTTGAACTAAACTCATACCATTTTCGGCCTTTTTGCGGGTTGAGCCAACCTTCACCCCAAAGAAGCACATTATAAGCTTCTTCACGGCTCAAGATTGAATTAAATTCTTTTTCTTTAGCGGTTACCGAGACAAGCCGTCCACCAGCTTCCCCTGACCAAGTATTAAGGATGAGTTGTTCACGGGCAAGCATTGCGCCATATAGGGCTTTCATCTCTGCACCGATATGTTGATTGTTACGAAGACTGGAAACCATATAGCTTGGGACATAGGCCTCGTAATTTGGAGTGTCCTTTATCATTTCTTCGTATTTAGTCAGATGCCCCAAGTCATACCGGAAATACTTAAAAGATTGGGTTTGATAAATCTCATCTTCCCATTTTTTGATCGTTTTTACTCCAATAGCTTTCACTTCTTTCATGGCTTTAATAAAGCACCCCAATTTTGATTCTGGGCATTTGACAAGCATGCCTTCTAGGGTCTTCCCCGCATATTCATAGTCACCAGCATAAATCGCTTCCGCTACTTCGAGATAACCCAAAGCATCTGAAGGTTTTAATTTATCTTTCCCAAACACTTTATCAAAACTGTTTTGCGCATACTTATCTGCATTCTTACCCGTTTTTTTTTCCCATTCTTCGAATTTTTTCTTCGATACTTCATAGTCTTTTGTTAAATCTGGTTGTGTGCGTGTTAAATGGTCAACCAGTTTTTGTACCTCGTTGCTCGTCGTTGTTTGTGCGACTGCACTTCGACCAATCAATACAGAGCCTATGCAAAACCCTAAAACGACCCACCGTAAAATTCTCATGATTTTCCCCCATCCAAATCAACCGCAAAATCCAAATAGGCAATACGTTTTAAGTTTTGGATTTGTAAGAATAGTTGTGTAGATTTATTATAAGATTTTGCACGTACGAACACCACACCTTGAATCGTTTCCCCAGGACTTAAAACTGTATGTGGAAGTGCCTTGTTTATAAGGTTGTTACGCAGAGCTGCATCACGCATATCATCTTTATTCCCTCGCCCCCCTGGATCAATAGCCTCTAGCACTTCATGTAAATCGACAAAGGGAAGTACGCCATCATTCCCCTGCTTTATAGAAATTTGATTGATATAAATACGAAATTTCGAATTGTTCGTAACAGCAATATTAAAGGGTATATATTTTCCCGTATTATTACCAAACAACCTCTTCATACCGTCCTTGTCGATTGCCTCAGCACCAACTTCAATATTGCGGTTTTCGACATGCGTTACGTAACTCATAGCCTCTTTGAAAGCGAGGTTGTTGTTAAGGGCCGCAATATATTTATCATCCTTTGCGAACGCAGAATGGGAAAAAAAGAACAAGGAACACACGAAAAAGACAAAAGTAAGATATCTCATTTTCTGACCTCCAAACCAATTTGGCGAATAGAGTTTTTCATATCGTCAAATCCATTTTGCACCGCTGTTCTCGCGCCCTCGCCGTAATCTTCGGCGCTTACCCGTTTATCCGTATTCAACGTACCATCTTCGCGTATAATAGGTTCAGCCCATAGCACTGCGCCCGTTTTCACATCAATAAGTTGCCCCATAACGCCAAAGCGTATATTAATTTTAAAGTCCAATCCTTTTTTCTTTTTAACCATTTTTTCGCGCAATAAATTAAACGCCGTTAAGTCAGCGATGAACACGTAATCAAGTTCATATTTTTGTGCGATTGCCAGAATGTCTTTGCGTGACATTTTTGCGCTCGGTGCTTGTGGGATTTTCTTCACGCTTTCAAAGGCACGGCCAGATTTTAATTCAAGGTACAAAGTGTTGGACAGAGTTTTCAAAACAGGTTCAGAGAAATATTTATCTTCTCCACCGTAAAACACCATCGTGCGTTTATCGCGCAATTGGAAGACACCAAGGCGGCCATAATATTTTACATTGATGCGTGATACTGTCGGGCGATAAGACAAATTCGGTCTTCGTTTTGCTTTTGGCGGCTTCACCTTTTTCACTTTTTCAGCAGCCGCAAACGCTTCAATAGGTTTAAACCCAAATACAGAAGGTTGAAAATACAGTGTCGTTATGAGGACAAATAATATGCCTCTTATATAATGAAATTTACGCATACGTTTTTACCTCGCCTATTATTATTTTTCAAACAAGCTAACGAACAACTACACTTCCAACAAGCATCATCTGTGAATATGTCCGTCATCATATAAAGTGGCACAGACTTAAATCTGTGCCACAGGCGCTGTTTTATCAACGTGCCAGCTTCGCTTTTAAACCAACCCGTCATTTGTCCGAAGATTACAAAATTACCAAATATCCGTATCAACGCATAAACAAGGAACGGCATGCATAGAACGTAATATGTAATGCTTTTTACTATGGCATCATATCCCCTATTGGTCCAACAATCCCTGTGTTCTAGTTATTCAGACGTTGCCAGAATAAGAAAATCACAAGGCCCAAAAAAAATCCTTTTAACCCGCTTATATTATCTAAACTTGAAATGCCTTTTTGTAACGGGTCTTGAGTTTGGGCATCCACATCATCTCGTATACCTCAGTGAGTGTTTGGCCAAACACTCCCCGTAAATTATGTGTCGTTATTAACGGCTACAATAATTGAAACTCATACGATCTCAATTAGTACAAATGTACTGGTACAATTATGTGGGTGCGCATGTGCCAAGCGTCTGTTATATTTACATGCCAAAACATAATTGAGGGAGACATGGCAAATCTATTCAAGACATCAGTAGACTATTCGAAGGACCGAGCGCTCTTGTTTTCACAGGCATGGTCAAAGATCGTTCTCGGTCATATCGCCTCTGCTTGTGTCTTAATATATTTGGCGTGGGATGTTCTTCCGATGGTATGGATAACACTATGGGGCGTGTGGGAAATTATTTTCACCCCAATATTTTTATATCTATTATGTCAAAAAATTATCAAATCAAAATCTGATCAAACTAACTTAAAAGTCTGGGAGCAGAGCCTTTACGCCCTTTTTGCGGCGATAGGTATAAGCTGGGGGATGTTCACCTCTTTTGGCCTTGACCTCTTAAACCCTGTTCATTTTTCCATGCAATTCGCCATTGTTGCAGGTGCAGCAGCGGCGTCCTCACGCTCCCTAAGTATATTTAATGCCTCATTTTATTATTACGTCGTTCCGTTTTTAACACTGCTGTCATTACGAGTTATTTTTCTTGGCAATGAATATATTTTCTTTGGCATTTTAGTCTTTATATTTATGATTATGATGTGCGGGCTTTCTAATGATACGAGTGCGGCTTTATCAAAATACTTTGCGGTGAAATCCGACAATCTAGCGCTCGCACAAAAATACCAAGCGGCCGCAGAAGAAGCCCAACGTGCAAATGCGGCTAAAACTCATTTTCTAAAACAAGCTGATCACGATTTACGACATCCTGTTCACGCGATCGGTTTATTGACTACCTGCCTACGTGATCAAAACCTTGCCCCTGATGGTTATGAGATTTTAGATACAATTGAGCTTTGCATTGATGGTCTCTCAAAATTATTCCAATCTATGCTTAGCATCACTGCACTTGAAGCAGGTCGTATAAAACCAGAAATAACATCGTTCTCTCTTAATCACTTATTCGTAGACACAGTACGTCAAGCCTTGCCCGAAGCCCGTGAAAATAATTGTTCCATAAAAATAGTTGAGACATCATTGATGGTGAAGACGGACAGAACCCTGCTTGCGTCTATCTGTCAAAACCTCGTCTTCAATGCCGTCAAATATGCCCCAAATTCTAAAATCTTAATAGGAGTAAGGGTTAAAAATGGATATGCAAATTTACATGTTCTTGATCAAGGGCAAGGGGTCGCACAGGAATATAAAGAGATAATTTTCGATGAATTTGTACGGGGGCCTCACCCTGATACAGGCAGTTCTTATGGTCTTGGGCTAGGCTTAACCATTGTTAAACGCACGGCTAAACTTTTAAATCTAAACATCGTTTTTCAATCCGTAGAAGGCGTGGGAACACATGTGTGCATTGAGAATATTTCTATTACCAGTACGCAAAAAGAGGACCTACCCGCGGCGATAGCCATTCCCCCTGTTGGACTAAAACGAGGCGGGGTTTTAGTCCTACATAACGACATAACACGCATTGGAGATGTGGACCGTTTACTTGAAAAATGGGGCTACACTGTAACCATCCGCGCCCTAGGCAGTACATTAAAATATGAGCAAGGTGATTTTGATGCTTTGCTCATCATCCATGGCCCAAAGGACAAACTTACCGCGCTGAATCTTGATCTGAGACGTCATAAACCCATCAAGAACACGCAAATTATCATTCTCAACTATTCTACACAGAAAAGCATAGAAGCTCTTGCGAGCGAATATGGGTATTGGATACTCTCAGCCCCCGTCATTCCTCTACAATTAAGGTCCACCCTCTTGTCAATCCAAGCCACGTCCACAAATGCAGACAAATCTTAGACTATATCAAGCCAGAGGACACTGCTTTCGCCGCTGCCGCGGCTCGCGTGTTGACATCAATTATTTTAAATAAAGACGATATATGACCACGAACGGTATTTGGAGAAATGCCTAACTCTCTCGCTATTTCCTTATTTGTCTTCCCATGCCCCAAGCAAATAAGGATATCGATAAGGCGCGGAGGTAAGGTTTTCAAACTTGAGTGAGGGTTTGATGTATCCGAATACGTATCGTCGATACACATCACCAAGTCTCCGTTCAAAACATCATTTATGGCTTGGGCAATTTGTTCAGGTAGTACTGATTTCGAGATAAACCCATTTGCGCCCGCGTCCATAACGGCATTTGCAATGCCTTTATCTTCTGTCATTGAGATCACAATTAACGCCGAAAGTGGCAAAGCTTCGCGAAGTTGAGAGACGGTTTTCGCTCCCTCAAATCCAGGAAATATCAAATCAAGAAAAACAATAAGCGGATCAGGTTTTTTGCGAACCTCTACCCACAAAGCATCTGTGTCCGAGACTTCTGTAATTTGTACATATTTGCTGCGTTGCACGATCCTACGCAAACCAGAGCGAAACAAAGGGTGGTCATCAGCAATAATCACTTTGTCACTCATGAACTTCTTGATCCTTTAGTGCCATCCCCCCTCTCGTATAATCGAGGTCTGTTCTGCGAAGTTATAGCTTTTCCATAACTATTACGCAAACACCATTAATCTGCCCTAGACCACACTGGGGATACATCAATATGAAATGTGTTATCGTTTACTTTCAATTGGTTAACTTTATTTCTATGTTGGGTTGTTACACAAAATGTGTCGCAAAACGTTACACATTAAGACCAAGCCAAAGAGCTCAACATTCCATTCAAAGTCATGAGCAACGCCAGCCATTTTTTATTCCCAGCAAGCTATCTGCGATTTACATAGATTAAGCCTTTATTCTTTGCATACCTTGCAATGAATAGCCTTGCGGATGCGGAGGTTAACGTATACATTCAACGCATATTATGCGGAGAATATATGTATATACATGAACAACAAGCATGGCCAGAATTTTACTGGAACGATAAAGCGCTGACAAAAATCCTAGCCACAGTCCGTCATCGGCAAGGTCGACTTGTTGGTCGCATGGAAAGTCTTGGCTTTGAACTACGCGCAGAAGCCGTATTGCAAACACTGACGGCGGATGTTTTAAAATCAAGCGAGATTGAGGGGGATATTTTGGATGAAGAGCAAGTCCGTTCATCAATCGCACGTCGCCTTGGAATGGATATAGCTGGACTCACACGCTCGGAACGTCATGTGGATTGTGTAGTCGAGATGATGCTTGATGCTACTCAAAACTATGAGGCACCGCTTTCAGACGAGCGCTTGTTTGGTTGGCATGCGGCACTTTTCCCAACAGGGCACAGTGGTATGAGAAAGATTACTGTTAGTGCATGGCGCAATGATAATACTGGCCCAATGCAAGTTGTATCTGGCGCGACAGGCAGAGAACAGGTTCACTTCCAAGCCCCTCCCGCTTCCGATCTCGACCAAGAAATGAAAACATTCCTATATTGGTTCAACCAAAAACCCGATATTGATTTGGTTATAAAATCGGCAGTTGCCCATTTATGGTTTGTGACTGTGCATCCCTTTGAAGATGGAAATGGACGCATTGCGCGGGCGCTTGCAGATTTAATGTTGGCACGCTCAGAACAGAGTGCACAGCGATTTTATAGCATGTCCACTCAAATTCGTTTAGAGCGGAAAGCCTATTACAACATCCTTGAGTCCACACAAAAAGGTACACTTGACATTACCGATTGGATCAAATGGTATCTTGCTTGTCTCAACAAAGCCTTTGATGGGGCTGAAATTATACTGAGAAAAGTTCTCCAAAAATCCAAATTTTGGGAAATACACAAAGATAAGAAGTTTAATGAAAGACAACGGCAAGTCACCAACCATTTACTGGATGGATTTAAAGGGAAACTCACGTCCTCAAAATGGGCAAAGCTCACAAAATGTTCTCAAGATACTGCGATAAGAGACATCAATGTCCTCGTAAAACAAGGCGTCCTGATTAAGGCGCCAGAAGGTGGGAGGAGTACAAGCTATACGTTGGTGGTAGGCGATGACGTTAGGCAGCTCATAACAACCCGGAACTAAACCGTGACAAGTCCATTTGAACTCATTTGTATACTGTATTCCTGTTCCCATTTGTATTCTCCTTGCTTCCACTTTTACCAAGCAAGGTGTCTACATTTCTAGCGGCACATCAAATACCCATCTTATAACAAATAATGCCGCCATGATTTTTAATCTTATGCGTTAATATACCACGAGGCGGGTGCCTGAGTGGAAACGTGCATGTTCCGATTTTCAATAATATTGCCGAGTCTATTCGTGATCATCATCAATAACGCCTAATTTATGGATAGCGTATCAGAGCTGCCTTGCGTTTGTGAGGGTTAATAGCTAAGCTTAAAAACATTATGTCCAAGTCGAATGCATCTAAGGAAGATACTGTCGTTGCTTCAATCATCGTTAAGGTGTTTTTGAAACAGGAAGCCAAGCTGAAATCTTTTATCTCAAGGTTTGTTTATCGCCCGCAAGATGTCGAAGATATATCACAAGAGGTGTTTATTCGGGCGTTTAAAGCAGAAAAAACAACAGATATTCTTAAACCAGAGGCGTTTTTATTTCGTATTGCGCGTAACGTCGCGTTTAATGAGTTGAAAAAAAAATCCAATACTATGACCGACTATATAGAGGATAATAGTTTCTACGATGTCGTATCTCAAGAGAAGCATGTCGATGCAAAGTATGAGGATCAAGAACAGTTAAGATATTTTAGTCACGCTGTAGCCGAACTGCCTGCGCGATGTCAGAGAGTATTTATCATGAGCAAAGTGTATGGCTTTACACATAAAGAAATAGCCATTCAACTTGATATTTCTGTAAGCACTGTCGAAAAACATGTGGCTACGGGGTTAATTCGATGCCGACATAAAATGAAAGAAAGATACAAAAGTGATGTGGTATTAGATATTTCAAAGCGGGAAACTGGTCACAAAAAACAATATGACAAATAAAATTCAAATAGCTGAAGACAACAAAATCGAAGCCGAAGCGGCTGCGTGGATAGCGCAACTGCATAGTGGAGATGTGTCACCAAATGATTTATCAGCATTTAAAGAGTGGATGGCGAGAAGCCCGCAACATGAAAAAGAAATTAAAGAGCTCGCAGCGATTTGGGGGGAATTAGATTCTCTCACTCAAATGGCAGAGCCAATTCGTGCTGCCGCTCTATCTGAACGAAAATTACTTCGCCCTCAGCAACGTTATAGAGTTTTGCAAACCGGGTTAGCACTTTCGGTGTTGGTCGCTGGTTTCATTTGGGTTGGATCAATATTTTGGAACGGAAATGATGTGTCGGCTCCTATACGTGTAGCAAAAACCATAGTCGTACCTGTTATTGTTACGACTAAGGTCGGGGCACAAAAAACACAGATCCTTTCTGATGGCAGTAAAATTACCTTAAATACGGATACCCATATTGAGATAGAGTTTGACACTACCCATAGAATAATCAGGCTACTTAAAGGCGAAGCGGTTTTTGATGTAGAGCATGATGAGAACCGGCCGTTCTTAGTTTATGCAGGTGACGGTGTCGTACGTGCTGTTGGTACGGTTTTTGTTATTCACCTAAAGAAAAATGTACTTGACTTAACCGTCACAGATGGAGCCGTCGAATTATCCGCTGTCAATATGCAGGTTGATGTAGAGGGCGATGTAACTCCCGTAGAAAAAGTAACCGGGTTTGTGAAATCTGGGCACGAAGCACAATTGGTGGAACATAAAGCTATTATTGTTCCCATTAGTACTGTTGATATAAAGGCGAAAACGTCTTGGCAACAAGGCTTGTTATCATTCTCTGGGGAGTCTCTCGAGACCGTGGTTTTTGAAATATCTCGGTACACGACTTTAGAAATTGAAATCAGGGACCCAGCTATACGAGATATGCGTATTGGTGGTGTATTCAAAACAGGGGATATCGATGCTTTGTTCGAAGCCTTAGAAGCTGGATTTGCGATCTCAGTTGAGCGGCCAAGTGAGAATGTGATTTATCTCAAACAAGATACAGGGCTTTAGGTTTTTGAACTGGTAGTGTTGCGATATTGCAACAAAAAATATCATTAAGAATAAAATCAATATTTCTATGGGGGCTTTTATACGTTGCAATTGTCACTTTTAATAGGCCATCATAAGAGAGCACGAAAAATGCCGAATGATAGCTTGATGATACGGAGAGATATTGGTGTCTATTAAAACCGCGCGAACATCCGCATTTATTTTTGTGGCGTGCCTTTTTACTGGCAATAGCAGCTATGCTGACGACGTTTTTTATGAGCTAAATATTGAAAGTGGAAGCTTTGAAAACACGCTCAAAACTCTAGCAATAGAGACAAATGCGTCTTTGCTCTACCCGTACGATCAAGTTAAAACCGTTAAAGTGCAGGGGCTAAAAGGCAACTATACTTTAAACGAGGCACTGGAAATTTTACTCCAGGGCACAGGGTTTATTGGTGGTCTAACTGAAAGAGGAGTCATTACGATTTCTCAGACCATAAATAAACACCCTAGTGTTCTGGAGGAAAAAATGAATATTAAAAACACCAAGAAAAAACTTACTGTTGGGGCGTCTGCTGCCATAATTGCTTCTGCGTTAGCGTCACCTACTCAGGCGCAAATTGCAGATATTGATAAAAACACCCCCGTTGCGACATCCCAACCCGCTTCACAAATTGCAGTGATGGGTGATTTAAGTGGTCGTGTTGTTTTAAGTGGTAGCGATGTAGGTCTGCAGGGAGCTATGGTTTCAATCGATGCGCTTGGAATACATGGCTTTACCGATTTAAAAGGCAATTATGATCTGCGAAATATCCCTGGCGGAGCACATGTTCTTAAAGTGACTTATTTGGGTATTCCCGATTCTCTTTTGGATGTGAATGTCACGACAGGGCAAGACAATGATTATAGTTTTGTATTGAGCCGCGAAATTGACGAAATAGTAGCTACGGGGACAAGGGCAAGCCAAGCTTCTTCTTTGAGCAAGCAACGTGCCGCAGAAAATATTGCGACAATTGTATCTTCAGATGTATCAGGGAGATTTCCTGACAACACAGTTGCAGAGTCGTTACGCCGCGTAGCGGGTATTTCCTTTGCGCGTACAGAAAGAGGCGGCGAAGGCAAGTTTATCTCAATTCGCGGTTTGGATGCGGGGCTCAATAATGTAAAAATTAATGGTATAAATTCCGCTATCGCGTCTGGCAATAATGATCGCCGTGTTCCGTTTGATGTATTTTCAACAGATGGTATTGGTGAAGTTGTCATCAACAAGACGCTATTACCAGAACATGAGGGTGAGGGTATTGGCGGTTCAGTGGAACTGAATTCTCGCACACCTTTTCAATCAAGAGATGGGCGACTAAGCATAAGTTTAGAAGGGCGCCCAAATGAACTTCGAGGGAAAACCGGCTATCGTGCTGGCGGTTCATACACTAAACATTTTGGCAAAGATAAAGAATTTGGCCTTACACTATCAGGTTCATACCGTAAGCGGTTTATTCGCTCCTATCAATTTGATGTTTTAGGCGCGGTGATACCTTTGCAATTGGACCCAGCGCTTGGCGTAAGTCGTAGCCCGCAACGTGCTTTGGAGGATTTTGCAGCGTTATATGGTGATAATGTGACTGCTGCGGATATTTTGGGTGGCGACAATCTGACTGTTGAGGATCTACGCTCTAATGTTTTTGATAATGACCGTGAAAATATTGGTGGGAATTTTGGTTTAGAATGGGCGCCAACTGATAACACGAACTTTTTGCTACAAGGCAGCTATGGCAAGGCAACAGAACGTAACCTTCGCTCTACTGTGTCATTTCAACAGTCAGATAGATATGAAGATGAAGACGATCAAGGGAATGATCTCGCGGCGCTTCAATACTATGGACGGTCTCCTGAAATTGCTTTTCTGGCAGAAGTCGAAGACGAAATTACTGAGAACTATAATCTAACCTTTATTGGGAATACAGATTTTTCAAATGGAACACATATTAGATATGGTGGCGGTTGGACAAAGGCGACCCAAGCGGACCCTAATGGTATTGAAATTAATTTCAGAATAGACGACCTGCAAGACAGTGATCCATATGGGTTAGGCGGGCCGTTGGTTCCAAATTATTTAATTGCAGGTAGTGATACTGGTGCGGGGGGTATTGATAACCGGTATATAGCATTTGACTTGGATACAGGGGCTCCCAATAATGTCCCACAACCCATACTCACCGATCTTGGCTGGCAAGCATTATTGCAAACGGGAAATATTGAGTTTGAAGAGGTTGATATCAATGATAACCGAGAGACGGATACACGAAAATCTATATTTATAGATATTACCCATGAAATCAATAATTTTGGCGTGTTGAAGGCCGTGAAATGGGGCGCTAAATTTGAAACATCTGATCGGGACACACGTAGGTTCTCACTACATAATGACGATGGTGTAGGAAGTGACGGAACATACGGCGGCAATGACAGCTTTTTCCTATCAGATACGGATTTAGTTGCAGGCACCTATTCTCATTCAGACATTGGTACACCGATTGCGAGATTAACTGAACAGTTAAGGTTTGATCGCGATGCAATATTAGCGTTTGGGAGTAACTCAATTAATTCAATTACACCGCTTGTGAATGACGGAACGCTCGATTTTGAGGATCTGTTTGAATTGTCTTCAAAAGAAGATACTTACGCAGCTTATATACAAGGTGATTTTGAGACAGGGAATTGGCAAGTTATCGGTGGTGCGCGGTATGAACATGTTGCGATTGCAACAGCGGATCAATTTCTTCAAACATCAGCAGAAGCTCAGGCTTTGGGTGTAGCGGCAACCATTAGACCGTCTGATACAACCCTTACTTATGACGTCATATTGCCACGCATCCAAATTAACTACCGAACTGAGAATGATATGGTTTTTAGGGGAGGTTTCTATACAGCCACAGCACGGCCATCAGCAAGTAATATTGGTAGGTTTAGTTTTGGTATAGGTGTCGATGACCAAGGCACACCAGTGGATACGTCGGATGATACAATTGATGTCTTTGCTAACCTGCCAAATGATAATCTTAAACCTGCTTATTCGTATAATTTTGATTTAGGTATCGAAAAATATTCAAAAAATGTAGGCGTAATAAGTGCAAATGTATTTTTCAAGCATATTAGCAATTTCCTTTTAGCTGGCTCACAGCCCGTCAACGGTCAAGCTAATTTAGACAGTGTTACAGGACTGGAAAACCTTGATTTGTCGCGTATCGATGATCTTAGCGTTTATCAGACTGCTAATGGTGAAAGTGCAGAAATTTACGGTGTTGAGTTGAATTTAGTTCGTCAATTTGATCATCTTCCGGGCATGTGGAGTGGGCTTGGTATTTTTGCGAATACCACCTTGCAAAAATCAACAGCGAGCGCCGAATTACGTCCAGGTTTTGTGAGAACTACTCGGTTTTTTAATGCCCCAGAATATATTGGCACAGTGGCACTCACTTATGAAAAGTACGGATTAGACACAACTCTATCATATTCATTTCAAGGAAATAAACTGGAAGATATTGAGGGGTATCTCAATACCGATGAGTATAAACAGAGTTTTTCAACTCTAGATCTAAGTGCGAAATATCGCGTGCCTTATGGGGGCAAGGACAGCAGGTATACCGTATCACTACGTGTAAGTGATATTACGAATGGTGGCGGTCGCGCAGGAGCTTATGAAACCATTGGTACTGGAAAAAAATATCTTGATGATGTTGAGTATTCAGGGCGTGAGTGGCGCCTTGGTGTAAGTGCCCGTTGGTAGCTAAAACTTATTCAAGGTAGTGATTCCAGTACGCTTATCACAAAAACATAAATCTTCGGACAAGGAGTTGTTCGAGGATTACAATGAAATATAAAAATAAAGACGTACTTATATCATAAGGAAAATTTAAAATGTTTGATGAAGGATCAGATCGCAGAGTTTACTTGGCAGGTATCAGGCAATGGTTAGCTGAACCCGGGCTGCTAAAAAACCCACAAGCAATGAAGCAGGTAAGGGAGGCCAAGAACCCTATTGAGGCTACTCGTATTTCTTATGATCACATTGAGGATGGTTATGACGGAAAAGAACCTCTGTCGGTGACTATGAAGGATTTTACATTAGAGGGGCTAGGAGAGGATATTCACCTTCGGATATATTTACCAGAACACATAGGAGATAGTTCTGATTTAGGAGGCTTGTTTTATATTCATGGTGGAGGCTATGTATCTGGTAGCATACAAAGTCACGATAAAATTTGTGCAGAAATTTGTCAGGAAGCTCAATGTGCCGTGATAGCTATCAATTATCGCCTTGGCCCTGAACACAGTTTTCCTGCTAATTTGGAAGACTGCATGCTTTGTGCAGAGAGCATTGAAACTATCTCCAGTTTGCATGGTATTAATCCTAAAAAATGGGTAGTTGGCGGTGACAGTGCTGGGGCGGCTTTGAGTACGGCCTTGGTTGTGGCGTTAAGAGAAAAGAAGCAGCCAGTCTTTAAGGGACAATTGCTGTTTTATGGGAATTTTGATTCCGATTACAACACGCCGTCCATGATTAATAATAAAAATGGACCGGTTTTAACTCGTGACTCGATCATGAATGTTCACCAAGCCTTATTTGGTGTTTCAAAAGCTCTTGGGGATGAACGTTATCCAGAAATGTTTGTTTTGCATAATACTTCAATGCAGGGTTTACCCCCAGCATATATAAGTGCTTGTGAGCTTTGCCAGTTTTGTAGTGAAAGCCTTAGATATCATGAGCGGTTGATCCGTGATGGTGTTGATTCAGTTATTGATGTTCACCCTGGTATGCCTCATGGATATATTCATGCTCGCCACGTCAGCCCAGAAGCGATGGCTTATTTTAAAAATTCAATCAAACATCTGTCGAGGTTGATTGATGCTTAAGGCGTCAATTACTGTATAAAAACATCTAAGGTAGGTTGTGTGGTAATGATTTTGGCGCTTAGGTTATCGTTCGGGGAACCCCACCTTACGTATTTTCCCTTTCTCTGCGATAGTGTCCGCTTATTTTAGTGGACACTTATTTTAGAGTAACTTATGAGCAAACGCAGAGCACATCGTACTTTCAGTACAGATTTTAAGAAACAAGTTGTTGCACAAACATACGAGCCAGTCGCTTCGGTATCGGTTGTGGCGCGGCGTCACGACATTAATAACAATCAGTTGTTTAAATGGCGCGATGATCCACGCTATGCCGTTGAGACGGATTGTTTCCTACCAATTGAAATTGACGCTGCACATGTTGATAAAACCGTCACTCATTCTGCAACGTCGGAACTTGTCATCTGGGTTTGTGATGATGTGCGTTTCGCCATTAAAGGGAATTATGATCCGTCCGCTTTGGGAACTTTAATCCGTAGCCTTCGGAGACCTGCTTAATGTTGTCTCTCCCCTCGGAGTGTCGTGTCTGGATATGTGCAGGTGTTGCCGATATGCGTAAAGGTTTTCATTCTCTGGCAGCTCTGTGTGAGAGCCGATTGCAGCAAGACCCATATTCTGGTCATTTATTTGTGTTTCGCGGACGCCGTGGGGACCTTCTCAAGATTGTCTGGCGGGACGGCCTGTCAGGTAGTGCGGGTCGCGCGTGTTTGTTCACAAAACGTTTAGAACGGGGCCGTTTTGTTTGGCCTCATGCGGTTGAAGGTAAGATACATTTATCGTCTGCCCAAACCCCGCTTGCTATCCGATAACGGTGCCAGCTACATATCCGCAGAGCTCGCCGATTACATCAAAGATCAAAACATGAGTCATGTGCGCGGAGCGCCCTATCATCCGCAAACACAAGGCAAAATCGAACGCTGGCATCAGACGCTTAAGAACCGGATATTGCTAGAACATTACTTCTTACCAGGAGACCTAGAACGATAAATCGAAAACTTTGTGGAGCACTATAGCCACGAACGTTATCATGAAAGCCTGAAAAACGTCACACCCGCTGACGTCTACTTCGGACGAGCACAAGCAATTTTAAACAAGAGAGAAAGGATCAAAAAACAAACTATTGAACATCGGCGCTTGTGCCGTGAACAAATCCTTTAGGGCAATACCGCAAGGCCATAGCTTAACATCAATCAACAAAGGTGAGCAAACTCTCTCTTAGCTCAGACTTAAATCTGTGCCATTTTATATGAAGACGGACACGTTGAACTTCCTGCATCTCGATAGTAATTGACTCATGGTGAAAGTGTAATGGCGCACTGGGGAGGATTCGAACCCCCGACCCCTTGATTCGTAGTCATAATATGCAGGTTTCCCCGTGTTTCACACCATTGGATAATACCGCATTAACCTTATGAATAATAAGGGCTTTTCTTCATACAACTATTCAGTGTATCATGGCGCTTCACTAAACGGTGGCGACTCGGTGGCGATTCCTAGCCCTGAGTCGCCACTGCTTAATGGAGGGGAACGAAATGCCTGTATTAAAACTTAGCCGCCGCGCTTTAGGCAAAATCACCCCGCAAGAAAAACCTATCACCTACTTTGATACCGACCTTAAAGGGTTTGGCCTTGTTGTACGCCCATCGGGAACAAAAAGTTGGATTATCGAATACCGCCCCGGTGCGGGTGGTCGTGGTGTTGCCAAAAAACGTATTGTCCTTGGCAAATATGACGACACTATGACCCCGGAGAATGCAAGAAACCAAGCGGCCACACTCCTTGCAGAAATTAGACTAGGTGCAGACCCCGCTGCTGAACGAGCAGACGAACGTGCAGGGGAAACCGTCAAAGAACTCTCTGATGCTTTCCTTAAGCACCATATCGAGCCTAAACGTAAAAGTGCCACCGCCGATTATTACCGCCAGATATTTAAAACACATATCAATCCTGCGATAGGGACAAAGAAGGCGTCTCTTGTAACCAGAATGGATATTTCAAGACTCCACCGCCGTATGGCAGACCAGTCCACAAAATTCAAAGGGCAAGTCAAAGGTGGCCCATATGTTGCCAACCGTATGCTTGCTATTGTTTCATCCTTGTACGGATGGGCAGACAGGGCGGGTCTTGTAAGTGAAAATCATAATCCGGCAAAAGGTATTGAGAAATATCAAGAGAAGTCGCGGGAACGCTTCTTAACCTCGAAAGAAATTGACCGCTTAGGAGCCGCTCTACGTGAAGCGGAAACCGCTGGGCTTCCTTGGAAAATTGACCCTAACAAATCTGTCTCAAAGCATATGCAAAAGACAGGACACCAAACTATTGTCCCGATACATGTGACCGCCGCTATTCGTCTCCTCATGTTTACAGGGTGTCGATTACGGGAAATTCTGAATCTAGAATGGTCGAATGTAGATGTTGAGCGCGGTGTGTTGTTTTTGCCTGATAGTAAAACTGGTAAGAAGACCATCGTCCTTGCCGCGCCTGCAATGTCCATCTTAGCTTCGCTCGAAAAAGTAGGTCGTTATGTGATTGCCAGTGAAAGTGCAGGACAAAAAGACGAACGGCCCCGCGCCGATCTCAAGCGTCCGTGGAAAGCCATTACTTACCATGCAGGGCTTGAAGGTGTCCGTATCCATGATCTACGTCATACTTTCGCGTCCTTTGGAGCAGGTAGTGGCCTAGGTCTTCCCGTTATTGGCAAATTGTTAGGGCATAAAGATGTACGAACCACTCAAAAATACGCCCACCTTGCCGTAGACCCTATGCGCCGCGCCGCTGATATTATTGCAGGGCAAATTGCGGGTGCAATGGGGGATGATTGCTCTACAAAAAATGAACCACACATAACGAAGGTAGGCACTAAATGATTAGTATTAGGGCCGCCATAAAAAGAGATTTTACGAATGAGCGTATTAAAGAAATTTTCAATGCAGCCAAGTTGCCAAAATCAAGGTATGTTTTAAATACAAAAGGCATAGAGTATTTTCGTGAGCAAACTATAATATTTGTTGAAATATCGTGTACCAATCCATCCCCTATTGATAATTTAAGAGCCTTTAAAAAGGCGTTAGCAATCTGTCACAAGTATGAAAAACTACGAAGGAAAAACCTGGATTTACGAGTTCTAGTTCCTAGATTGCCATCTGATTTTATTACAGAATTTACAAAGAAATTAGAAACTATAAGTGACCTTTCCACATCATCTCAAGGTGGGGGACCTACCCGAATATTGTGGCGAGAAGAATTATTTGTATTCACAATGAGTTTTTTTAAGGCATATTTTAATGAGGAACCAACGGCTAATTTTGCAGACGAGGAATGTCCTGTAACGGAAGAATGTATTTCAAACTGCTCGCCTTACATGAAGTTTTTTATAACTTATATCCTCACAATGCACGATTGGTTGCTGGAAACGCGGAAGCAAGAGGCTTGGGTGAATGACCATGTTATGAAGTTTTGGAAATTCAGAAGTCTCGGAAGCATGAGGAAGCGATTTAACAAAGTTCAAAAAATACCTACGATTTTTTCTGACCAAGGCGAGCTTCTATATGTTGTAGACGCAAAAGATATTTTGTCTGAAATTAGGTCTAAATCATGTTGAAATAAGGCGGAGATAAAACCATCTTTTTTTTAAGGAGGTTAGTTCCATTGAAGTTTGATGGCCTCTGACATAGCCACTTGGGATCACATTAACTTTGTTAAAGGAACGAAAAATGATTGATCCAAACTTTGAAGCAGTGACCACGAAAACTGCCTCTGAGATGCTTAAAATTTCAAAAAGCTACCTTGAAAAATTACGTTTGTACGACCGAGAAAAATCACCGCCATTTTTCCGAATAGGCCGGGCTGTCCGTTACCCTGTAGATGATTTACGTAAATGGGCTGAATCAAGAATGGTGGGAGGTTAAGTTCCCCACAACCCATTTTTTGTCTCCAAAATTACGGCTTTAAAAGAGCTAACCTCAACCCCTTCATTATTTTCATAACAATAGAAAGTTTCTGCCATGGCAAAGAACGATAACACATACTCTTTTTTAGACGATAGGGGCTTAGAAGTACTCGGCGAATATCGTATCGACGATGTGATCTATGATCTACAAGGCCTCCCTGCCCATATAACAATTTCTACGGCAACGGCTCACACATCCACTCTGTGGGTAAAGAAAACTCTTACTTTGGGGGAGTTCGTCAAACGAATGAGAACCCATTCTATTGGTTCCAAACAAGGTTCTTCTTGGACAAGCGGTACATTTAGAAATGGAAAACGTAAGAATGCAAACGCTGAAGAAATTGGTTTGATTGTATTTGATTCTGATCATGGGGCTAGTCTGGATTATATCATTTCACGTTTGAAAGAAAAAGGTTGGGCGGCACTCATCATATCCACCTATTCTGATGGAATAAGGATTAAAAAGGTCCCCAAAAAAGTATGGGACAAACAACCCCAAAACATGACACCTGAGCGATTTCTCCTAAATCTTAAATATAGCAAAGTTGTTGCCAAAGACGCAAAAATTAGCCCGCGGTCAACTAAAGAAATTATCTATATTACACATAACCCCTGCCCCAAATTTAGGATCATCTTATTTCCAAGGCGTCCATGGAAACAAGGCGATTATCAAAACTTTGCTGAAGCGACCATGGTTTATAAAGCAGGGTTGGTTAAAATCGCAAATGAGCTAAAGGTTACTATAGATATGGCTGCAATCGACCTTGCCCGTCTTTTCTATGATCCTCGCCACCCCAAGGGGCAAATACCTGAAAGCCATTGGGTACATGGGAAACCCGTTGAAGGTGTTTGGGAATCTTCAGTATTAGCAGAAACGGGTATAAACTCTGTTCCCGATACTTTTCTCGACAATCTACAGACGAAAACTTTTGAGACCTTTGAAGAGCTTGAGAGCGTGGTCATGAAAATCGTCAATGATCATAATTTCACCTATGAACATTTCTTCAATGTGGGAGCTGCAATACATTTTGAGACTGGTGGTAGCGAGAGAGGTTTGGTGCTTTTTGAACGATGGGCATCCTCATGGGAGTCTGGGGAACATAACCCAAACGAAACCAAACGTATCTGGAAAGCTTTGGAGGTTCCTCATGTCGGAAAATAAAGCGCTTGTAAAAAAACTCCTGACCGGGGCCTCCCTTATCATGTACGCACAAGATGATTGGCATCTACAAACTGAAGCCCCACCAACTAAAGGGAAACTTTCACTACTTACACCAAGCCAGTGTGCTGCGGCTCCTATGCCAGAGTATGTTGTAAAGGGCTTACTTTCAAAAGGAAATATTGGGTGTATCATAGGAGCTCCCGGCGTCGGGAAATCCCTTTTTGCACCTTACCTTGCCTATCGAGTTGCTCGAGGCGAAAGGGTTTGTGGGATGAGGACAAAGCAAGGGACTGTCTTTTATGTTGCTGCTGAGGATGAAGCGGGCATGCGAGGGCGAGTTCGTGTGTTGAGGTCAGAGTATGAAGATACGGATAGTTTTTTCCTTGTAGGTGGTCTTGCAGATTTACTACAAAAAAATAGTCCTGACTTAAAGGCGCTCCGTTCTGAGGTAAAGACCCATGAGCCGTGTTTAATAATTATAGATACTCTTTCTCTTGCGTTTCCCGGTCTTGAAGAGAATAGTGCGGATGGTATGGGGCGGGTTGTTGCTGTTGCTCGATTACTCGCGAGCCGAGGAGCGGCAGTTTTGATAGTGCATCATGATACAAAAGATGGATCAAGTGGCCTGCCACGAGGCCATAGTTTGCTGAACGGTGCATTGGATATGTCTCTTTATTTGAAAATATCCAGTAACAGAAACCAATGTAAAATCATCCGAGGTACATTGACTAAAAATAGAAATGGCTCGTGTGATCAAGACATCACCTTTAAAATTTGTGTTCATAACTTTGGAAATGACGATGATGGTGATCCAATTACTATTCCATATGCCGTGGAGGTTCATGGAGATGAGGCTAACCGAGAAGTCAAACTCCCAAAATCCGAAAAGGCGCTTTTGGCAATATTGACGGAAGTGCTGGACCAACAAGACGGTCTTGATGTTGGCATTTCTGCGGATATATTGAAAAAAGTGGCCATGGCAGGAGATAAGGTGTCTTCATCCGACATAGTAGATAACCGTAGGAGAACGTATGGGAATGCTATTAAAGGGTTAATCGAAAAAAAATGTATTTCAGAAATTGATGGTAAATACCACCTCTACTCTGAGAGTGATGAAGCAATATCTGAGTTTGATACGATCATGAAAGCATAGGAAATTTCCGGAAAAATTACATTATTTCCAAGTAGCAAAGACTGCTGAACTCGGAAGACTCGGAAAAGGGGCTTTAGCCCTTTCCGGGTTTCCGTACAGATACTTGGTAGAAAGCAGGGAAAGTGGTGACACCTAAATATCCAAAAATTGTATTGAACCAAGGCTCAGCGCACCCCATGGAATGGTAGTTGTCTTCTAAGTACCTTGAGCGACTATCAACTGTCTGTTGATACGGTGAGCATATCAAGGTTCTTGGGCAATTGACTGAAGGGCTGATAACATTTCATCATGATATTTGGTGAGGTATTTATGTATATTTGTATTTTGAAGCAATGTGGATAAATACCGTTTAATCAAGGTGTGGGTTAAAACATCTGTACCATAAGTTTCTTCTATTAGTTGATACTCGCGTTGCAGATTTTTCATTTCAGTTTCCATACGCGCCATCTGTTCCGCACTAAGCCCTTTAATGTTTTTGGGTTTGTCAGGTTTTCGCAACTGTTCCTTTGGGGTGGCTGCTAATAATGCCTTTGCATGTGCGACAGTATAAATCCCTGCGTCTTCCATTAGAGCCACCGCTTCGATTTGGCGAAAATCTTTCATTTGGCGTAAGGTTGAGAATACAGCCATCGCTATCATTCGGTCTTTCAAGCTTTCTATTACTTCTGGGCAGATACCATTGAGTAGGTTTCTTTTTGTGATGATGCTCTGAACATTCAAATTTAATGCCTTGGCAATTTTCTCCTCTGACACACCGCGCTTAACTGCTCGTATTATCATCCGGTTTTGTTGAACTGGTGCGAGGCGGTTTATGTACTTATTGTACGTGAAGGTTTCATCATCTGTTGATTCGATACAATTAACTTGTGTTGCACCAATATTTTTAAGGGCAAACAACCGTATATGACCATCCAGTAGGATGTATTTTTTCTTGGACTTACCTTCAGGTTTAACGACGAGGGGCTCAATAATACCAACTTCTTTGACAGAAGATTGAATTTGCTTGAACTTGGCACCATTCTGAATGCCTTTGTTTATAATTTTTACTGGAATAATTTGTTCTAGCTTGAGTGTTATAAGTTCCTCGCCGAATGCAATGAAAACCTTGCTCTTATCGGACGGATCAGTAGTCATGAACGTGCCTCCAATAATTCGGCTAGTTTTTTAGGCATAGAGTTAAATTCTTCTGCTCTAAGTAATGTGGTGAAATGATCTTCTATAAGTAATTGCTTCATAGCAGTTGTGATGAATGAAATTTGCCTGTTAATTGTGTCTGACTTTCTGGTTAGCAATTGTTTCCGAGCAACTTCCTTATGGTAGATTTTCATAACGTCTTGCCCCGTTAGAACCCTTTTTGGGGAGGTAGATTTTCGCTTACGTATGGTATGTTTAGCATCTTTGCCGCGTAGCTTTCTAAGTTCAAGGACTTGCTGTACGAGTTTTAATTTCCTCCCACGCAAATCATTATTTTCATAAGCTTCATGGAGGGCTTGTTGTTCATTTCCCGGGGAATTGGAAATTTGGAGGGCGACATGAAGTGGAAGGTGGCCTCGTTCAACGGCAATAAGTAAACGAGTTTCGCCTTTCTTCAAAAAATCTATGACTGTATTTATGTACTGAATTCCCAGTCCAATTTTCTTAGATATAATTTTAGTTGAATACCCTTTTTCGGCAAGAGCTTTAATGGCTGCAAGATGTTCAAGTGGTTGATGCTGTCGTCGTGCGAAATTCTCTATCAAACTTTTGAGTAATACGACATCTTCTGAATCATCAATTATGATCGCAGGTATATGGGTTTCTCCACAAATGCTAAGTGCTTCTAATCGTCCTTGACCACATACTAGGTCATAGTCTTTATTAGGTATGCTTGAGTGCGATTTAGTCACAGTGATTGGACGTTTTAGGCCAACTTTTTTTATGTTTTCAACCATTTTAAAAAATATTTTCTGATTGCGTGCTCGCGGATTTAAAATGTGAATACTATCTATTGCAACACTTATAATTTTTGCCTTGGGTTCATTGTTTTTCATGCTACCTCACTAATGGAAATACGTTGGGTTAAGTCAAAAAAAGTATCAAGAGTATCAAATCGGAAAGCATCAAGACCGAGACCATTGGTTTCTGAAAAACGAAAATTTAAGGTTTCAATATGTGAGGATGGCAAAAGGTAGTAATCTAATACTGTCTTATTAATTGCATCCATTCTGATCGCGATGGTAATATCCGGTTCTAGTCCATTATCTAGTCGTATTTTCCACCGGTATGATCCTGCGTTCGTTTGGAAACATCGGCAGATGACAATTGATACCCGTAGCTCATTATTGACACAAAGTATTCCTGAACTTTCATCAAATTGTGCAGATGCACCTAGGTCTCGGATTTTTTGGATAGTTTGATGTATTGTTTCAGAATAAAGTTGGCGCAAATGGCGGTTTATTTCTATGTAGCGATAATCTCGACTTGGTGTGTAGCCAACAAGCTTATACGCTCGCAATAAACTTCCGAACCGATATTGATAAACACCGCTAGAAGGCATATCGCACTGCTCATCAATGACGACACCTGAAAGCCATCCATGCCGTTTGCGTAAATCACGTAATTTATCTAGTAGCTCGTCGTTTGAAAACCGCCTGTTTCTTTTCTGAGTTATTGCTTTTACAGCATAGAAAATACTTGAAGAAACGATAGCTTCGAAGGCACGTTCTAACCGAATCCACATGTCTTCGGAGTTCTTAACATGCCGTTTTTTTAGTTTATTAGACGTGCGATTGAAAACATTATTGCCGATGTATTTTTCATTCGTAAGCACTTGGTGAACTGTTGTGCGTGTCCATGCTCTTCCTAAATCTGTTAAGATACCTTTGCGGTTTAGTTCAGAGGCGATTTCACTTTCATATAGGCCATGTTCAACAAATTGTTTGTACATCCACTGAACGACTTCAACTTCATCCTTTGGGCCGGGAACAAGGATTACACGATCTGTTTGGAAACTTTTATGTTCACCGCGTTTTAGCTCTATTTTTGGGTTGCCGGACTCATCAATAAGCAAACGCCGGAGTCCATACCCTGCCGGGCCACCTTGTCGATAACCGAGTTCAATAAGACGGCATTGTCCGGCAAATACTTTTTTGGACAACTCCCGGCTATACTCGCCTGCCATTGCCCGCTTTACACTTTTGATAATATCAGAACTCGGGCTACCATCATTTTCAAACTGTTCATCGACGTAATGTACATTTACACCCGCATTGCGGCATATATATTCGTAATAGGCACTTTCGTCGGAGTCCTGAAACCTGCCCCACCGAGTGATGTCTAAAACGAGTATAACGGAAAACTTAGCATGACCGTCTTGAACATTGTGAATTAGACGTTTGAGCGCATCACGCCCATTTAAACTTAGCCCACTTTTACCTTCATCAGCATAAGTTTCTACTATTTCTAGTTTTTTATCCTTCGCATATTCACGAATGCGATCCGCTTGGTTCTCAGTTGAATATTTTTGGTGATCTGTAGACATGCGTACATACATAACTGCTTTGTTCGTATAGTTACCATTATCCTTTTTTTGAATTACATTTGAAATATTATTCACCAAAACCTTTCAGTATTACCGTCTTGCCCCCGCAAAAAGCTTGGGTGCATTTTTTATACTTATTAGCAAAGGGCGCGCCGCTATGTCATTTCAAAAGAAACACCAAGACTTACCTCGTATAATTACAGAACGAGATGTAATGGATATGGTATCAAAATCTCTACGTTTCGAGCATCAAGATGACACCTCTAGAATCAAGACAATTAGTGGTAAAATAGCTATAAACCCTAATACTGTTGCTAAGTGGTATCAGCGATCAAATGCCCCAAGTAGTACACATTTGTTGGTGCTCGCATCCGTTTATCCGCAAATCCTCCGAGGCTTGCTTGAAATGATTGGAAGGGGGGATGTTTGGGGCTATTGTCTAGCCAATAATATTCCCCAAAGAATGTACTATGCTTTAGGTGGAGAACGCGAACATGCTTCAATTTATGGTGACAAGTTTGTCCACTTGGATGTTGTGCTTCACCATGAAATTGCCACCAAATTAAACCAAAGGCAATTATGGTTCGCGGGTGAAGTTCAAAGAGGAGAAAAAATTGGGGCCGCTGAAATTAGTATAGTATGGAAAAACTCACTACGAACATCGAGAAGAGACATTGATGACCTCGTGCGGTTTGAAGTCTTACAGTATCATGGTGCTCGTAAGACCGGGTATTATTCTTCGGTTTTGACATAACAAAGGTTGGAAGGGAAATTAAATTAAGATGAGGGTTTTGCTTCGATGAATTTTGCCGTCGCCAAATCATAGGTGTGTGTATGGATTGTCCCATCTTGGATAAGTTGAACAGCTTCGCTAACGGATTCTCTTGTGACTAAAAACCATTCACGAGGTTCAAAGGGGTTCCCAAATCTGTCTTTAATGGAAATTTTGAGTCGAGCGGCATCAAAGATTGTGTGAAGCATTTTCTCTAATTTTTTCCGATTGATATTGTAAAGCTTGTATTCATCAATGACTTCTACTTCCCCTAATAAATAGGTGGCTTCAGTTTTAGAATTGGCTATGCGGGTTTTAACATCACCTCCAGTAACACCAATTTTTAATATCACACCTCGAATTGGAGTTATTTCAGGTAGGTCGGACTTTGACTTCAAGACATAGATCGTCCCCGTTTGATTGTCACCATCTGCATCATTCGAGAATAATGGGCCTGCAATTGGGATGGTGATAGCTCTTCCATGTTCATCTTTTCGCAATGCACGTTGAAAGGAGAGAAGCAAAAGATTGCTTTCTGTCCCATTATCAAAAATCACTCTTAATCTCGCATCGTATTCTTTCTTGCTTGGTGCGTCGAATGTTTTACCCTGTTCTGCGATGTAAGCAATTTGCCCATTCAATATGAAAAGCCCGCCAACATTTACGTCTTCGCGTTTTGTTGACCTTCTTGCCTCTCGTACACCAGTTTTTAGATCAACCCTTATTTGCTCAAATATTTTCTCGAATTTATCAAAATCCCTGCATACAGCTCTATTGGCGATTTCATCCGCAGACTGCCGATGGGCAATAGGTGAGACAAAACGTAATTTTGTGATATCGTCTGTGTTGTCAGGACTAAGTTCAATGCCAAGTTCTTCTAAAAGTGTGTTGTCATCAATTTCTTCAACGGACTGCGCTGTGTTGCCTGTTAGAAGCCCGTGTGTGTCCATTTTGGCAAGTAAAGATAGTGCTTGTTGGTTTTTGAGCAACTGGTCAAGACGAACAGCGTACAGCCGCTCGAAGATATCATTGTTTTCACCGTGTTGAGGAACCCGACCATGTTCTTTCGTGAATTTTTGTATGTCTTCAAACCCCGCAATAAGACGAGCTTCCAAAGGTGAATATTGCTTGGGCTTTACCACCTCAAGTTCGACGCCAAGCTCCTTGAGCAAATCTAGATCGCTGATTTCACTCATTGTGGGTTTTTCATTGCATGGCGGGCAAGAGCAGCTACACCTTCTGCCATTTTTCGTTCCCATGAATCTGATGAACTTGCTAACGGTGACCGTCCCCGTTCCTGTCTAAATTTTCTGGCGCGTAGGGCAAGTTGTCGTGCTTCTTCATATGGGATGCTGAGTTTTTTGTTGGTGATAACCGTTTGTAACTGTCTCAGTGTTTTTTCATCCATGGTTTTTGACAAGATTGAATATGCTGATTGGAATGGGTTTATGGAATCAATCAAATCTACGTCAAGATCACGGACATCTGTCGCATATTTTCGAATACCATCAAGTAATTGTGTGTTTACCGTGATATCAACGCCTTCTTCTTCAAGAGATTTACGCCCTTTCTGAGCCATCTCCATCATATTCATAGCGGCAACGACACGTTGACGAGCCGCTTCTTGATCTTCTGGTGGGAGATTTGGGTAGCGTTGCCTGACTATATTCATGGTGCGAACAACAGTAGTTTCTTCAGGGATCGCATCTAAGTTAAACAAAGCCTGCTCAACGGTTGGTTTATCTTGCAAAACTGCGGCCACAAGTTCTTTGATGTCTTCTTCGCAAACGCGCTTGCCTTCATCTGTTGTCGGTTCTTTCAAGCCCCTAATTTCAATGTGAAACTCAGCTTGGTCTCCTTGACGCACCCCGATATTATTCCCGCTCGGATCATAACCGTCTTCACCATAATCAAAACCCTCCTGCGCCACAGCCTGTTCAATAGGTTGCTTTGGCGTGAACTTGAAATTGGGAATAAGCACTTGCTCCATAAGTAGAGACGCAGCAATTGCTTTCAGCGTGTCATTGATTGCGTCTGTGACAACACCTTCAGATGCATCAGGTTCTGCAATGAGATTGGTAAACCGTGCATGCGTCTTCCCCGGGGCATCCCGTGTTGTCCGGCCAATAATTTGCACAATTTCAGTGAGAGATGATCGGTATCCGACTGTGAGAGCATGTTCACACCATATCCAATCGAACCCTTCTTTTGCCATGCCTAGAGCAATAATAATATCCACCCAATCTTTGTCTTTGTTGGTGCGAGGGTCTTTGAGCGAGGACATTACTTGTTCCCGGTCCCGTTCATCTTCAACCAAGTCAGCAACTTTTATAATGCGCCCGTCTTTGGCCTCAATCAGATGGAAGCCTGTGTCCGGGTCTTTACCACGCCACGTTCCAAGCATGCCCATGATCTCTTCTGCCTCTTTAATTTTATCTTTAGTGCTTTCACGAGCATTGACATTCGGAATGTGAAGTATTGTTTTTAGGTTAGGGTCAAGCACCTCTGGAATGGCATCTAAATATTTTCCCGAATAAAAATTATAACTCAGTGATAATGATTTCAAATATTCATAGCCATTGAGTTGTTCGTAATACGTATATGTAACAGTCTCAAATTTTTCTTCATCGCCCGGGGAAAGAACAGGAACCGCATCCCCCCGAAAATAGCTCCCGGTCATAGCAACTACATGAACTTTACCGTGTGTGATTATTTCTGCAAGCTGTCGTCCCAAAACATTATCTTCGCTCATGCTGACATGGTGAAACTCATCAATAGCAATGAGGCAATCATCAAAGGCTTCAACCCCAAGCTCTTCAAACGCAAAACGGAAAGTAGCATGAGTGCAAATCAGGATGCGGTCATCAGAGTCTAAAAATTCACCAACGGCTTTGACTGTAGATTTATTGGCACGTTTCTCATCTGCACCGGGCGCATTGCATAAATTCCATTTTGGTTCGACTACGAAATCGTAATCAAAACCATAAGTTTTGAGATCAGTGTTAGCAAAACTACTCCCAATGGAGCGTTCCGGGACGACAACAATCGCTTTTCCAATTTTTTGTACATAAAGCTTATCGAGCGCAATAAACATCAACGCCCGGGACTTACCGGAAGCGGGGGGCGATTTTATCAATAAATATTGATAGCCACGTTTGTCATAGGCTCGGGCCTGCATTTCGCGCATACCGCGTTCATCGGATGTTGTCGACGCACCTGATTGGGAAAAGTTTACAGTGGTGGTCGGGATTTCGGATTTTGTCATGTAGTTTTTCGCTTAAATAGGTTGAGATATTCATCAAATACATAAAGTCGGTTGCGTCGATTGCCTGTGACTTCTCGTAACACTCCATATTCAGCAAAATCTTTTATGAGAGCGTTGGCTGTTGCGGGGGTGACTTTAAGTAATCGTTCGGTGCTTTTGACATCAATAATAGGAACCCGGTACAGATAACGCATAAAGGTTTGAGCATTGTCTTGCCGCCTTGTGCCAAACCTTGGCAATACTTCCTGTTCAATTCGAGTTTTCATTAGCAAAATGTGGTCACTCACATGAATTGCTGACCTTGCCGTTTCTACGACACCATGTAGGAAAAATATCAACCAGTTTTTCATATGACTACCATCTCGGACAGCCATCATATGGTCTATATAGGCTGTTTTATTACGTTCAAAATAATCTGATAAATATAAAACAGGCTTTTCTAATAAATCATTGGCAGCTAAATATAAGGAGATCATCAATCGCCCAAGCCGCCCATTGCCGTCAAGGAAAGGATGAATAGTTTCGAACTGATAATGTGCAATTGCAATACGTATCAACGGCGGCACATTTATTGTGGAGCTATGTAAAAATGTTTCAAGATCACCCATAAGAGTTTCCACCTGTTCATGATGGGGAGGGATGAACACTGCATTTTTCAAACTAACGCCAATCCAGTTTTGACTTTGTCGGAAAGCCCCGGGTTGTTTGTTGCGCCCCCGTACACCCTCCATCAGCACATTATGTGTTTCTCGTAAAAGGCGATTGGAAAAAGGTAGGCTTTGAAGTTGTTCAACGGCATAGTGGATGGCGCGAATGTAGTTTTGTACTTCCGCCCAATCATCCCTTGCTTCAGGTGCAATGTCTGCTTCCGCCTTAAAGGCATCTTCAATATTAGTTTGTGTGCCTTCAATGCGACTGGATTGAGTAGCCTCTTTGGCAATATAAGAACGAATAATAAAATCAATGTCGGGAACAAGTCGAGCATAGGCATTTAATTCCCCTAAAGCCCGGTTGGCCTCTCCCAATAGGGTGATAATTTCAGAATCTGAAATTTCCCAAGTATGATTGATGAGAGTAGGTGCAAAACTCTCATATTCATATTGTGCTTCATATTTCCCGGATTGATATGCTAATAAGTCCATAATATAGAAACATCCCCACTTTCTAGAATATAGATATATGTATTTTAGATTCTTACCTAAAAGCAAGCGTTATTTTAGAAACTAGCAAGTTTTTAAAATATGAATCAGGTTATTACAGAAACTTGCACTATGCGGGTTTTACTTTGGTCGTCATTTCGGTATACATTTCGAAGAGTTTTTCGAGGCGTTCAGTGTCATTCTTGAATCGGCGACCGATATAAATTTCTTCTAAAATTCGGTCATTCTCAGCATGGGCAGCGCGTAGGTTTTCTGGCATGGCATCAGGTTTATACAAATCGGCAATCGTTGCAGGGAAATGTGCTTCTCGGGCAAGTAAGATGTTTTCAGCAGTACGAGTTAAATCGTCCTTATTTCGTATAGTAAGTTTGGGTACGGGGAATGTATTCCAACCGAGGGTGTTTGAATAACGGTAATCCGTTTTCAACTTGCCGCAAACTGTTGCAATCCAAACGAGGTGGATTTTTGATGCGATAAGTGCTAGATTCCATAGAGAAGCGTCGTATATTACTAATGAGGGAGCCATCGCGACAACATTTTCTTCGACCATATCACATGGAAGATAAGCCCTGTTCTCGGATGATAATTGTGCAATAATTAATTTAGGCACCTTTTCAAATCTTGTTTCGTCAAAGCGATATGGAAATTTAGCAAGATTTTGCGTAGATATTTTTGTACTATTGCGCCTCATTTCAGACACTTTTTTCAATCGTTCAGATATAGTAGCATTTGCTTGAGCGACCTCTAATTCTGTTTCGCTTAGGATTAGTGCATATCGTAAGATTCCTTTTATCAATTCTTGACCACCAACGATTCTACTAAGAAAACAGTGTGCAACTTCATATTCAGATAGAAGATCATTTCGTTGTTGAACACTGAAAACTAAATGACCACCGTCTGTCATCTTATCACCTGATAGCATCGGAGGTAGTCCAAAAGCATTAGCTTTGGTTTTTTGAACAAAAATGTTGGAGGCATTAACTAAATAGGCATTGATAAATTCAACTTCTTTTACTACGACACTGTTATCTTCGGATGTAGAATAGAGTTTGCATATTTTTCTGCCATGGCTAGAAAAACCAATAATCACCACTGTTACCCCTGCATTATGGCTAGCAAGGTTTGTCCACTTAAAGCTGGTATGAGCAAAGATGGTTTTACTGCCAGTGCCAAAGATTAGTGGCCACAATATAGGCACTTGCTGACCCTGACAAATGGAATTGGTGGAAACAAAGGCGGTTACGCCATCGGAGAATGTTAGATAGTCAGCCGCTTTCAAAAACCAACCTGCTACATAATCAAGCGATTTCCATTTTTTTGTCCGGCCTTCAAATATCTGCTTTAAATCCTCTTTTTGTTCTTTGCTTTGGAATTTACTGCCCAGATACGGTGGATTCCCGCAAATGTAAGTTTCACCACCTTCATTTGCGAAGTCAATTTCATTTTGGTCGAGTGGAGAACCGAAAAAATCATCAGCCCAAATTTTTGCTTTGGTTTCACCTGTGGGGGGGCAGATAGATAACCAGTCAAGTCGCAAAGCATTGCCGCGTGTAATCCAGTTGGTTTTATCAAGAGGTAGGAATAATGAGAGGGCTTCAAATTGACCCATATACAATTCATCACATTGGTATTCTGCTATGATGAGAGCGAGTCGTGCGATTTCAGCAGCGAAACCTTTAAGTTCTATGCCTCGAAAATTAGTCAGGGGAATGACACTTTTCATACCCCCCCATCCTGCGGCGATATTGGCCTTATGTTCAATTTTTCGCATCCGCTTATAAGCAATCACCAAAAAATTACCTGAGCCACAGGCAGGATCAAATACACGAATGCGAGCAATACGTTTTTTCAGTTTCCCTAGTTGTTGTTTGTTGTTACCCGCTTTTTGCAGGTCATAGTACAAGCTCCCTTCATGCGGGTTTTTTTTGTCACCAAGGAACAGCGGATTCAAAACTTTTAGAATATTGGGTACAGATGTGTAATGCATCCCCAATTCGCCGCGTTCTTCATCATCGGCTACGGCTTGAATCATGCTGCCAAAGATATCTGGGTTAATGCTTGTCCAGTCCAGATCGCCTGCACGTAACAAATATGTTCGCGCCATTTTGGAGAATTTTGGAACTTTGACGCTTTTTCCATCTTTAGCGCCAAACAACCCACCATTCACATAAGGGAAGGCATCAGCATATGGCCGCACATCGTCACGTTCACCTTTGCGGTGATCCAAATCCATAGCGGTGAAAATATTTGTGATAACTTCTTGTGTATTGGAACCATCTGATTCCGACATTTGCTGCACAGTCGCTGTGAATAAATTATCACTAAGAAAAATGCGCGTATCTTCTGCAAAGAAACAAAAAATCAATTGTGCCATGAAATGATTGAAATCGTCACGGTTTTCTTGTTTGGCCCAGTCCTCGTTTTCTTGCAATAGAGCCACATAGAGTTTGTCCAATCGCCCAGTAGCCTTGATGTCGATAGGGTTATTTTTTAACTCTGCAACAGTTGTGATACCCGCCAAAGGCAATAGAAACCCAAAGTGTTTGGGCAGATCACCAAGCTTGCAAGCAATGACCTCACCACTTACCAAATCCTCAGCTTGTATTTCAACCCCATCAGTAGCCAGAATAAACTTGGCTTTTTGCTGCGTAGTTTTAGGGCTTTCTCGAAGTGATTTAAGACCGTTATCAACGCCGCCCGGGTCGGTTGTAAGGATATGTATGTTACTGCGTTGCAAAAGCGCACCGTCCACATCTGTACGGTTGCTGCTCCCTTTCCGCAGACGTTTAAGAGTTGTTTCCTTGTTTCCGAAGGCCTCAAGGAATTGGAAAGGGAATTCCGCTCGGTCAAACGGCTGAATGACCAGATCAGAAATGGCTTCTTCAATTTCAACAGCGTTCAACGACTACCCCGATTCTTAATCTCATAAGAGAATTTTCAGAAGAATAGAAAGCTCATCCCACTTGAACAACCACTTAATTCCAGAAAAGCCAATTATTTTGACTTCCCCAGGATTGTCTACTTAGCACCCCGTTTTTGAATGCTCTCAATTATTTCAGCTGCGAGAGCAAGGCCTGCATCATCAAGCTCGTTTGTGAGCGCGGTCAAACGTGCCTGAAGTCCAGCACGTTTCGGTGTGCTTTCATCGCCTTCTATACTGTCAAAGAATGTCTCTAACGGGACGCCTAACTTAATGCTTATCCGCTCTATTGTGCTAACGTGTGGAAAATTAAGGCCACGCTCTATCTGACTAAGGGCGTCTTCGGAACGGTCAATCAATTCCGCAAGTTGGGCCTGTGTCAATCCCTTCTGTTTGCGAATTGCTTTAACTCTTCTGCCTATGCGTTCTTTTGTGCTCATGCCCCGTACTAACATCTGGGTGATTATTTAAAAAACGGAACAAGGTTCGGTAATTCAATATTAACCAGAACAAGTTACGATATTTGAAAGTTATCCGTATTTAAGGTGGGGCGTTATGCAATCAAACAATATCAGTAGTGAACTTGGACGAGGATATATTCAGGAACTATATTGCGGCAAATCTTCTGCTTGTGCAGTTGCAGTGTTGTCAGTTGTTTTATTGTCTGCGTGTTCAGGGAGCAATTACCGAATCAACGAATATGCGAGCTCATATGGCAATAGGAACGTAAGCCATAACCTTGTGGCACATAATAGTGGCGAATATGCTCAAGGGTGCTTTCTAGGTATCCAAGCCGCATTAACCCAACCCGTTTTTATCAGAGACACCCCTGAATGTTCAAAAGTATATGCTGTAGCGTCTGCAACCAACCATTATGGAGTTGGCTCTCATACAGCCAACGGTCTACGTGGCGCATACCCAACATATTACAACACATACGATGAGGGAACCGTCCTACGGGGAAGCGCGCCGTATGGTCACGCCGTAAATGAAACAGCTTATACTCACCGCAATACACCGATCAAAGAAAGTGGTGCATATGCTGAAATAGGAACCATTGCTTATGATGTTGGCAACTTAAATGCTACGGGTATTCAAGGGCGTGTAGGGTATAATTTTAATTCATATTTAGCCACAGAGTTAGAAGGTTCGGTAGGTGTGCGAGGAATTATAAACCATTCGCTCGGTGCTTTTGTTGTTGCTCGTATCCCGGTAAGTAAGCGTGTTTCTGTACGCGCACGCGGTGGGTATCATACAACACAGTTTGGTCTGCTTGGACTTACAGGGAATGTAGATGGTGCCGCTTATGGTGCAGGTGTTGAAATAGCAACAGGTCGCAAGGATGCTCTACGTTTAGATTACACACGCTATTCAACTGTTATCGGCATCTCAAATTCTCTTGCCGCATCCTATATTCATAAGTTTTAAGATACTGGGACGTAAGCATGTTCACAGGGTAGAGACAGATTAATTCGTCCGATATGTACTGTCTTGGACTTTGCTCGATGCGGAATTTATTTTATTAAATAGTCTTGGCATTTTCAACCCCATGCTTGGTTTTTCTTCATTGTAAGTCTGTTTCAGATCAAATTCATTTAACATGGAATACCCCATGAGGTATTTGATGTTTGAACGTAAATAGACATCCTTAAAATAACGTTCGCCCGCGCCCCTGCGCCCTTCCATTCGAGTTTTCCTAGGAAAATCTTCTAAACGTCTACTTATTTGCTCTGCTGAATATTTGTCACGGTTTTTTAATTTGCCAAGAAAATGTTTGTCATTGAAAGATTTTATCAAAAGATCATCCTCTGATAGGAAATATATATCGGCTAGTTTGTCTTCTGTTAATGGGATGATGGGGTCCAAGAAACACTGCATCATTTCTTTTTCTGAATATAACCCTTCAAAAAAACCCACTTTATCAACAATGCGGTATGGTTTGTATTTTGAACCATTTTGCATACATAGCAATCGCCTGTGTGGTTCCCATCGATCTCCAAGTACAGTCTCAGCGACTTGAACAATTTGCGTATCCGTTAAGGTTTTAAGATTAGCTAACGCCGCCAAAGCCACCTCTGCTCTAGAATCTGAAATCATTTGGAATAGTATTAAAGTAGCTTCTTTGTTTTTAGAGTATTTCGACGCAATAGCACGAAACAGTGATTTCAAAATAGAAGCACTATCGAAGCGATAATGCAAAATGCTTTTTGCATATTCGAGAAATTCACTATCTGATTTGATGAAATCTGCCATGGCAACCAACGCACTTGATTGGGTTACTGTACTTGTATCGTCATGGAGAACCATTTTGGCTAAATTTTGCATATCTTTGGAGTCTAACCCAGACAGCACAAACGAACTACGGGCAAACACGTCACCATTCATTATTTGGATGTACTCTTTATTGGTCTGCTTGTTTTTAAGTAATTTCTGTTTTTCAACACCATAGGCAAAAGGCGAGTTTTCTAAATCACACTTGCTGAAATTTGTTGTTTCATCAATTCTGAAATTCACACCAGTCGTGTTTGATAAATTACAACCTGTAAAGTTATAGTTACGCAAGTCTGCATTAGTGAAACTAACACCACTAAAATCCCCATATTGAAAATCAACCTTGGGGTCTAGCCCATACAATTTTGCTTTTTCAGAGAAGCTTGCTGTTTTTTCCTTCTTTGCTTTTGCAATTTGATCAAGGGCATTTTGATCAAATATTTTATACTCAATGGAGTTTATAAAGGAATCAGTCATGGTGATCAGCTATATATGAAACGGACAGATGGATGCGGGAGTCTTCGTTTTGAACCCTCTGGCTCTCACGTATTCTTTTTGTTGCGAATGCTTTTAGTAATTTTTCATCATTTACCTTGTCTGTCATACGCCAAAATTTCGAGTTTTCACTCACTTTTCTAAAAATGAAATCTCTGGGAAGTACAGACAAGTAGACTGTAACAGAAGATGAGTTAGCCCCTTTGACGGGAATTAATCGACACAATGTTTCAGTGCCAATGGCTAACTGGTCCATAGATTCTTTACTATTTGGGTAGCCAAATATCCACCTTTCCCCTGTTGCAACTTTTACAAAATGCTCAGTATGTTGGTGTTTTTCAGTAGCGGTAAAAGATGTTTTGATGTCTGTCGAAACACCCCCTTTCAAAGAAACACCCCCTTTCGGGCCAACCGGAGTCAGCTGGGCTTGCGCTTCTCCCTCTAAGGATGCCTTAGATGTTTTTTCTTTAGTTGCAGTGCGTTGTACTTCTGAGGTTTTATGGGCCATCTGTACATCAGAAAACCTATTTTTTTGATCAACCGTATAACCACTAGTCTCAACAAATAATGTCGCTTTTTTTACACCCACTTCATATATTTCCCCATTCACATCTTCCTCATGGGCACTAAACCGAAGTGACGCATATAGTGGATAAAAAGGTAGATCACCTGCATTTTCCATCACTAATTCTAACTCTGACAATGGAGATAAATTATCGTTTTCAGACACAAGGCATCGATCATGCTTAGAAAATAAATCATCATAATCTAGAGGTTCAGAAGGCATGAATATCGTGGGTCCTTTATTACACATTGAGTATTGTGAAGCGGTAGGATGCTAGATTTTCCGCTGTAACTACCATCTTTATATTATATAAGAACCATTTTACAAAATTCAACTATGGGTAAAAGGAGAAGTACGTCAAAGATTCTAGTTTAGAGCAACTTATTTTAACCATCACCGTGGCGACTCGGTGGCGATTCTGAATATTTTTAATTTGATGTAAAACTTACACCATTTGTAACTCATTGATTTTATTGGATAAAATGGCGCACTGGGGAGGATTCGAACCCCCGACCCCTTGATTCGTAGTCAAGTGCTCTATCCAACTGAGCTACCAGTGCCTACCGTTACAATGTCTATATGACATATGTATCAGGAAAGGGCGTTAAAGCCTATAGCCGCAACAATTGCAAGCCTCTTTTATGCTTAATTCCTAATTCTTTTCATTTTGCAGATGAAAGCTTCAAATTTGTTTTTCATAATAGCGTACACATTTGTTAGTACTCGCTATGCCCATGTCGCCGCACGGCGTAAAACCAAGCTTTTGATGGAAAAGATGGGAGCCGGGATTGTCAGGTTTGGTATTCACCTCGCACACAAGGCGTGTATATCCATTTTCGTGGGCAAAGGCTTCAAAGTCCTCATAAAGCAACCGCCCATAGCCTCGACCTTGCGACTTTGCGCCAATAATCACGCGATCAATATAAACGAAGTTCGCAAATTTTGCCCGTAGCCATGTGAGGTTTTTACTTTGATAGGCACTATCCGAAGTAAAGCCAATGAGAACACCTGCGCCGTTGCTAATTTGCCGTGCATAACAAGACGCCGCTAAAAGAGCGAATAAGCCAACATGATCTAATGGTGACAACCAATCCACGAATGCAAGATTATTACGCAAAATTTCTGCGTGATGAATTGGCAAAACATCATTGATCATTGCGAGCTTTATAAACACCAAGGCTGAGCGCACGCGCCACACACCGCGCCGCCGCTGCTCCCAAATCTGCCAAAATCAAAGGCGAAACATCATCCGTTTCTTCGGCCGTCGAGAGTGCAAAAATCGTATCCCCATCAAGTGGCGTGTGAGAGGGCTGTACCGCCATAGCAATTCCGTCTTGCGCCATGATAGCAAGGCGCCTTAATTGCTTTTGGCTCAGGGGCGCATCGACGGCAACAACACCAATAACAGTTGCTGCACCTGCTGCTTTTAAAAACGCGAGCTTGGTATCTTGTGGCGCAGAAAATACATAATCAGGCGTAGGGCGCACACCGCCAAATTCATCTTTTTGTTCATATGGCCACGCCCAAAAACATTGCGAATTAGGCATATAAGGCGAGCCAACAGGATTTGCCGCAATCATTGCACCAACCACATAATTTTCGCAAATTTCCGAACAACTTCCAAGACCACCTGTATATAACCCTGCTGTCGCGCCATAGCCTGCACCAATACGCCCTTGGTCAAAGCTCTCATCCGTTAGGTTCGCAAGCGCTTCTGCGCCTAACCGCGCAAATGGCGGTGTTTCGCCCCACTCTTTATTGCCGCCATTGGCATTATCAAAAAGAATGGCTGAAGGTACGATTGGCGAGCGCGGAATAGGTGCTGGGCCTACTTTATAGCCTATACCTTGTGCACCAAGTCGTGCGGTAACAGCGTCCGCCGCCGCAAGGCCGTAAACAGAACCACCCGATAAAACAATTGCATGTATATTTTCAACAAGTGAGCTGTCGCCAAGCGCGTCGGTTTCGCGTGTACCCGGGCCACCGCCACGTACATCCACGGCACACCGCGCAGGCGTGTCAGGCACGACAACGCTGACCCCTGTTTTTATACCTTCGTCATGTGCATGCCCGATTTTAAGGCCAGCAACATCTGTAATTAAATTTTTCTCGCCTGTTTTTATCATACGCTACCTTAGACCGCACACGCGTGTCTGCAAATGCAAATCTTATTTTAACTTGCGGGAAACCCAACACAGACTATTGTGGCAAAAACAAAGAACATAGAGATAAATATGAAACACAATTTTTTGCTATCACTCCTTGTAGGTACAATTCTCGTGACAGGGGCGTGTACAAATTCAAAAACAACAGAGAGCACATTGCCATCATATTTGTCTGCACAAATGGCTAAAGGCACGCAACCATCTTCCAAAGGAATGGTTGCCGCCGCAAATCCACACGCAGTTGAGGCTGGAATAGCGGCACTTCGCGCAGGAGGTTCTGCGGTTGATGCGGCCCTTGCGGTACAAACCGTTCTTGGCCTTGTCGAACCTCAAAGCTCTGGCATAGGCGGCGGCGCATTCATGGTATATTATGATGCACAATCAGGTAAAGTTACGGCGTATAATGGGCGAGAAAAAGCGCCCTCTACAATTACAGAAACACTATTCATAAAAGATGATGGTGAACGCATGGGAAGGTTTAACGGTACAATCTCTGGCCGTTCCACAGGCGTGCCCGGCATGATGGCCATGATGCATATGGCGCATACAGACCACGGAAAACTAACGTGGGCGGATGGTTTTCACGTCGCCGAGAAACTGGCCGAAAATGGTTTCGCCGTTTCACCGCGCATGGCAGGCATTGTGAAAGGGACATATGAACAATCCCTAAGCTTGCAGCCTGCCGCCAGGGCTTATTTCTCTACGGCTGATGGCCAACCGATCCCAGAAGGTTTTTTGCGTGACAATAAATTATATGCAAGCTCAATGCGTGCACTGGCCGCCGATCCACGCGCACTTTATGTGGGGCCTCTCGCACAAGCGATTGTGGACGCGACACAAGCAGAGCCACGCCCCGGCACATTAAGCCTGCAAGATATGAAAGCTTACACCGCGCAAAAAAGCGAAGCTCTCTGTTCCCCTTACCGCACCTATATTGTATGCGGCGCACAAGCCCCGTCATCTGGCGGCGTTGCGGTGCAAAGCATATTAGGACAGCTTGAAAATTTCGACATGGCTAAACTTGGCCCAAGTTTGCAAGGCTGGCATGTTTTCGCAGAAGCCAGCGCGCAAGCTTATGCTGACCGTGACATGTATGTCGCTGATCCCGATTTCGTAGAGGTGCCAAGTCGAGCTCTCCTTGACCCTGCTTATCTTAAATCTCGCGCCGAAAACATCCAAATGGACAGCGCCCTCAAAAATGTAAAATCAGGTGATCCCGTTGCCTTTAAAAACGGCAAAGATGCAACGCCTGACAATCCGGGTACGTCACATTTCACTATCGTTGATAAATGGGGCAATGTCGTTTCCATGACAACGACAGTTGAAAGCGCCTTTGGTAATCGCCGTATGGCAGGTGGATTTATGCTCAACAATCAGCTCACTGACTTCTCTTGGAATATACATGACAAAGACGGCAATTTGATCGCCAATCGTCCCAGTGCAAACAAACGTCCACGGTCTAGCATGGCGCCACATATTGTCTTTGACCAAGACGGCACATTTGCATTTTCAACAGGTTCTCCTGGTGGTTCGTCTATCATTGCCTATACAGCCAAAACCATTATCGCTATGATCGATTGGGGTATGAGTCCACAAGAGGCAACCGACCTTACCAATTTCATTTCTCGCAATGGCCGTATTCGTCTTGAAGAGAAAAATATGCCAGAAGAAATCATCATCGGCCTCGAAGCCTTAGGTCATAATGTCACCCGTTCCAAAGGCGAAATTAGCGGCATCCACATCATCAAAAGAAATACTGATGGTAGCTATACAGGCTCCGCTGACCCAAGACGCGAGGGCATTGCCAAAAGCGAGTAGAGCGTAGAAATAATGAGGGCAGTCAAGAGATTTGATGAGAGGGTAAGCCGACCACAAAAACGGTACCTGTTTCAGTCGTGCTTTCCAATTGAAGATTGCCCCCTTGGGCGCGTGCCAACTCTCGCGCAATGGTTAGCCCTAGGCCAGTGCCACCCGCATGTGTAGACGCCGTAAACGCTTTAAACAGGTTTTCTTGCGCCGCAACAGGTAGCCCTGGGCCAGTATCAATAATGCGGATAATCGTTTTACCGTCGACGTCTGATGCTTCAACCACGAGGGTTTTTATATCACTATGTTCCATTGCCTGCACGGCATTACGTAATAGATTATGAAAGAGGCGATATGTATGATCTGGATCGGCAAAGACGTGTAATTCAGGGGCAATATTATTGATGAATTTAGTTTTGTTTTTTGTGTTTTTTTCGGCATACAAACTATCAACAGCCGCCTCATTTACCAAAACACCTAGAGGCGTCTTGCGCGGCTTGGGGCGTTCTTCAACGCTTTTGGAAAATGACAATGTCGCTTCACACAGCTTTACCCCACGGTCAACGGCGCGTACCAAACGCTTGCCCATTTTACGAATGCGCTCTTCTTTGTCCTCCGCCAACCGATCCGAGATAAGCTGTGTCGAGGACATAACATTACGAAGATCATGATTGATTTTCGCCATCGCCATACCAAGCGTGGCAAGGCGTTGTTGTTGCCTAAGTCGCGTGCGGACACCGTCTTTCATAGTGACAAATTCACGCTCGAGCTGTCCAATTTCATCGCGGCGTGTATTGGTCGGCGTGTCCCCCAAGCGTTTGCGCGGATCCATACGAAACTCTGCCAGTTCAGATGCGAGTTTTCGTACAGGGTTCACAATCATAACCGAAAGGGCGAAGTAAATCATCAACCCAGTTAAAATAGAAATCGCCAATGACCAGAGTAAAACACGTTGACAATAATCCTCCAACGCCATTTTTAAAGCGTGCCGTGGTACATAAACTTCAACGACCGCGACACCGTCCACAGTAGGCGGTGTTAAAATCCGCATATAGCCAGAACCATCGCTAAAGAAATCGCGAAAGCTATCACGAAATAATGGCAAGCGACGTTTTACACGTAAATCATCAGTATAAACGGCCTGACCACCCTCGGGCATTTTACCTAAAATGATTTGGCCCGAGGCCTCACCGCTCGTTCCGATACGGTTCAGAGAAACCATAGAAACATCTGTATCTTGCATAAATCTATGAGACAGCATTTCACGGCCTTGATAATTTGGCACGCCTTCAATGGCCAAGACCAAAAGCCCGGCTGCCTCGGCCCGTTCTTGCAACCAATTCTGACGAAACATAGTCGCAGACGGAATAAAGATCACCACTTCTGCCAGCATGACAAAAATCATCGTCATAACTAATAATTTACCAGACAGGCGTCCGAGAAAGAAACGTTCAAACATAATGCACCTTATGCCACACCGCCAATAAATCTACTAATGGAATTTAGCCATCCATGCGGCGAGTTTTTTCGACTTTGGACTAAATATGGCGTCTGTATACCAAGAGGACGCCGCACGTTTCACCGCTTCGCCACGACTTGGATAAGGCGAAATCAATTTTGTAAAAGCAATAATTTTCATTTTATTGCCAATCGCCAGACCCAGCAATTGGATCAAATCTCCTGCACCCTCTCCGACGATAGAACCACCAAGAATAAAACCGTTTTTACGGGCAATGAGTTTGACCCCACCTTTGGTCGAACGCTCTGCAATCGCACGGTCATTTTCATCAAAACCCCATTGTACAACCCGAATATCAGAATATTTTTTGCGCGCCTGTGCTTCACTTAACCCGACACTTGCAAGCTCTGGGCTTGTGTAAATAACAGCAGGCATATTCGGCACATCAACACTGGCTTTAAAGAAAGGCACAAAATAAAAATTCTTGATAATAATACCTGCGTGATGCCCTGCCGCATGAGTCAAACCACCGCGTCCAGATACATCACCCACCGCGTAAACACGTTTATTACTTGTTCGCAAAGTTGGGTCTGTAACAATATGCCCACGCTCGGTTTTGATACCTGCAAGTTCCAAATCAAGCCCTTCTGTCACAGCTCTGCGCCCAGCGGCAACAAGCAAATGCGAGCCTGTCAAGACAGTACCGTCTTCCAGTTCCACCGAAACACCTGTCTTGGTCTTAGAAATAAGCTTGGTATTGACGGGGGCATGAAACACCACACCTTCAGTTTTCAAAGCTTCAACTAGTATTTTCACATGCTCAGGCTCATTCCGACCAAGAGGAGGCGCAATATCGATAATCTCAACCTTACTTCCCAGACGTACAAAAGCCTGTCCAAGCTCTAAACCAATCGGGCCAGACCCAATAATCAACAAATGCTTTGGTAGGCTCTCAATTGTGAAAATACTCTCATTGGTCAGATAGGGCGTATCAGCCAAGCCTGGAATCGGCGGGGCAGAGGCACGGCTACCCGTTGCAATAATAATGCGTTTAGCTTTGGTGATGCTTGTATCGGATTCAATTGTATTCGCATCTGCAAAGCGTGCAAATTCGCGTATAACCGTACAGCCCAAACCTTCAAACCGTTCTTGGCTGTCGACAGGCGCGATATGGTCAATCACACCTTGGACATGCGATTTCACCGCTTCAAAATCTATCTTTGGTTTTGCGGATGCAATACCAAAATCCGCCCCCGTAGAAAAAGCATGTGCATGTTTGCTAGCTGCGATCAAAGCTTTGGACGGTACACAACCATGGTTCAGACAATCGCCGCCCATTTCGCCTGCTTCGTACAAAACCACTGAACGCCCAAGTTGGGCGGCACCTGCCGCGATAGACAAACCACCTGCACCAGCACCGATAATACATAGATCCACATTATAAATCGTTTTCGTCATAGCCGCCTCTATTTCGCTGTTATTTTTTTATACGCAATCGGGATAAGTGACAAAAGGATAAGTCCGACAATTGGCCCAATCACCGCAGGACGGGTCATTAACCCACTCAGTGGAATTTCCTGCCCTGCATTTAGCGCCGCGCCAATACCATTCCCAACACTCACATAAACTAATGATCCTGGGATAATCCCGAAGAAAGTTGTCAGTATATAATTGCGAATTTTCACACTAAAAAGAGCGGGTACAATATTGACGATAAAGAACGGAAACAATGGCACAAGGCGCAAGATGAATAAATATGAAATTTCATTCTCTTTCAAGCCCTTCTCGAACTTTTTCATAAAAGGCCCCGCTTTGGCAGCCAAGCTTTGGCCAAACACATAGCGCGCCGCCAAAAACAAAAGAGTCGCGCCAATCGTCGCGCCAATGACAACCGCAATCGTCCCTGTCGCGAGTCCAAAAAGGAAGCCACCGAAAATCGTCAACAAACTAGCCCCCGGCACAGAAATAGCCGTTAGGCTTGCATAGAGCACGCAAAACCCAATGACGGACGCCACATAATGTTCCGCCACAAACGCTTTCAATACATCTTGGTGTTCGCGCAAGGCATCAAGCGAAATATATTTAGGCCCGCCGAGTGCAATAAACAAAGCAAAGGCACTCGCAATGACCAATAATGGCCAAAATCGTTTCAACATAGTCGATCCATTCTTATATTTTAAGGGGTTTTGTCGTGAAAATTATTGAGTGACCAATCATAGCCATAATGATCAATTTTTGCACGCGCATCAAGATGTGTCCGTAATTCAGGCGCGGCATATTGTTTTAAATGTTTTAATACATTGGTTTTAGAACTTCCAAAATCCGCTTTGAACCATTTATAAATCTTTGACACGTGGATTTTCCCGTTCTCGATACGCACCCCACGCGGCGAATTAATATAGGCACGTGCCGCCGTCTCTAAATCAACTTCGAGTGTTTGCGCTTGCCAAGGCTGTTGGCGCAGATTGGGGCAACCGATAGAAGCGCAATTGACCATATAATGCACAAGCGGTGTTTTAAACCTAGGGCGTAAAATGTCGTGCTCAATATTATCAAGAGAAAGGCTCTGTCCCTCAACAATAACTAATTTACGTTTCCAAGGCCCTTTGCGGCGGCCAGATTTAATTTCTCGAATAGAGTTCACAGGGTAATTCTGCGCCACCACTTGCAGGGTGAGCGCATTATATAAATTCGCCCAATACGCCATAGCTTCAGTACGAGAAAGTTGCGAAGGGTTTTCTAGGCTTTGCGCCATAATATAATCGCCCAAGCGCTGCATGTCCGTTTTCGAGTGAGAGAGCGCGGCATAATCAACACGCACTAATCCATCATTATCCACATGCGTATAAGACTGCAAAATATCAGCCCAGTCAGCTTGTAACTGGTAAATAGTCAAAACAGATGGTTTCGTCATGATACGCGTATTTTCTTGGGTATGCACACTTACTTGTGCAATACTTGAAGAAGAGAAGAATGCCGCAAAAACACTCAGAAGAATCACCTTCACACACATAAATGCCTGTTTCCACATTTTCACGCCTTTCAACTTCATTCTCCTTAATATAAACACTTATTTCATAGATAACACCTCCCGCCTATTCACGAATTCGTGCTCTCATGGTTGCGGCTTCAAAATAAGTGTATTTTTGCCCTAGAAATAGATTTATTCGCTGCTAGATTGGACTTAGGGTCAGACTCAGCTTGACTTGGGAAAATAAGCGGATTACACAGCCGTTCTTGAAGAATTATTGCGTGAATAGAGTATATTTGCGCCACATTTAATGTGCAACTAAATAGAGACCGAAATGAAACGTACTTTTCAACCCTCAGAACTTGTTCGCAAACGCCGTCATGGGTTCCGCTCACGTATGGCAACCAAAGCAGGCCGTCAAATTCTAGCACGTCGTCGTGCAAAAGGTCGCAAGCGTTTATCTGCGTAAGTTTACGCAGGCAAAACAGCTTCTACCGCCCGCCATTTGCGCGGGTATAGAAAGATGTCAACAGTGACAACACCAATTACAAAACTCGGTCGGCTCAAAAAGCGGTCCGAGTTTTTGCATGTCGCAAACAGAAATGGCAAATCTCTCTATTGTGCAAAACCGACACTGGTCGTGCAAATGCGCAAACACCCAGAGCGGGACAATGACATAAAATGCGGTTTTACGGCCACGAAAAGAATCGGCAATGCAGTGATACGCAACCGTGCCAAACGAAGATTGCGTGCGTGTGCAAATGCCTATCTTCCACGCCTTGGCAGAGACGGTTATGACTATGTTTTCATAGCTAGAGACACCACTGCTGACGCCCCATGGGAATCATTATGTGTAGATATTGAAAAAGCGCTGTTAAGGCTTAAATAAATCCTTATAACACCCTCTAAACTATAATTTTATAAAAAGGTCCACATCATGGACGATCAAAAACGATTTTTATTAGCAATGGTGCTCTCAGGCGCTATCCTTGTTGCCTACACACTCTTCTTTGCCAAGCCGCAAGCGGAACTTAAAAAAACAGAGATCGCACAAAAAGTACAAGCCGAGCAAATCGCGCTCATACCAAAAATCGAATTAAAAGATCGTACCGACCTTATTCGCGCTGTCTCTACAGACACCGGTAGAACGCGTATCAATATTGACACACCTTCTCTATCTGGGTCTTTCTCCCTCACTGGCTCCCGGTTTGACGACCTACGTTTGAAAAACTATCAACAAACAATTAAGAAGGATTCAGACACCGTCATCATGTTCTCTCCCGAAGGGGCAGAACATGCCGCATATATTTTTGATAACTGGGCAAAAGCTGAAACAGGTAATGGGGCAAATAATCAATGGGCACATATATCTGGCGATACACTCACAGTCGAAACACCCGTTACCATATCTTATACTGGCGAAGACTTTAGCGTTACACGTATTGTGAGCATTGATAAAGATTATCTCATCACACTCAAAGACACTGTCACGAACACCTCTTCCAGTGATATATCACTTGTACGCGCAGGCGCGTCCCGTCAACATGATCTCCCAGAAGACCTCACCAATTTCTTTATTTTACAAGAAGGCCCTATCGGCGTTGTCGGCGACAAACGCGTACAAATGAAGTACAAAAAAATCGCCAAAAAACGCAATGTTTCATACCAAGGCAATAGTGGTTGGGTTGGCCTTACGGATAAATACTGGCTTGCCGCGACAATCGCACCGCAAGGTCAACAAATGGAAGCCAATTTTGGTTTTAAAAACCTAAATGGTCAAGACGTGTATGAATCAAGGTACACGCTTGAGCCAACAACCCTTAGCCCGGGCGTTTCCATCGAATCTATTGGCTATGTTTTTGCAGGCGCAAAAGTACACGGCATATTAAAAGCATATCAAAACGAAATTGGCATTGCCAAAATAGAATATGCCATTGACTGGGGCGCCCTCGGTATCCTTACACGTCCATTCTCTTGGATGTTGACAAAATTTGGTAGCATGACAGGCAATTTCGGTATCGGCATTTTGATTTTGACATTCTTGCTTAAAATCATCCTTTTCCCGTTGAATAATAAATCCTATTCAAGCATGGCAAAAATGAAAGCGCTCGCACCACAAATTGAGAAAATCAAAGCTCGCTATGGTGATGACCGCGTAAAGCTTCAGCAAGAAACAATGGCCTTGTATAAGAAGAACGGGGCGAACCCCGCCGCAGGTTGCTTGCCAATGGTTCCACAAATGTTCATTTTCTTTGCCCTATATAAATCCCTTTTCATCACACTTGAAATGCGTCATGCGCCTTTCTTTGGCTGGATCACCGATTTGTCCGCGAAAGATCCCTTGTCTATTCTTAACGGCTTCGGCCTTTTCCCTTGGGACGCAGTTCCGTTCGCAGCATTATCCTTCTTCGCAATTGGCCCCCTTGCGCTTATGTACGGTGCCACCATGGGCATGATGCAAACACTGAACACACCTCCTGGTGATAAAATGCAGGCGCGTATCTTCATGCTCATGCCGCTAATCTTTATGTTCATCCTCGCACCATTTGCAACAGGCCTCCTTGTCTATTGGGTCTGGAATAATATCCTGACATTTATTCAGCAATATATCATCACCCGTAAGTTCAAGGTTGAAACACCTATGGATCGTTTCTTTGGCAAAATTGTTGGCAAAGGCAAAAAGACGGCAGACGGTGAATAATGTCAAACCGGATACCAGATCACCCAACAGAAGAAGACGCGAGACAAGCTGAGTTAGTTGAACAAGGCCGCATGCTTTTCGCACGTCCTGTTGAGTTCATGCTCAGCGTGGTCAATATGCAAAGCCTACCTGCGCCAGATCTTCCAGAGGTTTGTTTTGCGGGACGTTCAAATGTTGGAAAATCTTCGCTCATCAATGCCCTGACAGGCCAAAACAAACTCGCACGCGCCTCTAACACACCGGGCCGTACAAGAGAGTTGAACTATTTCAATCTCTCTGACCGTATTCGCATTGTCGATTTACCGGGTTATGGCTATGCCCGAGCCTCCAAAACCGACATTGAAAAATGGTCAAAATTAACGCGACAATTTCTTCGTGGCCGTGCGCCGCTGAGACGCGTGTTTTTGCTAATTGATTCCCGTCGCGGCATTAAAGACCCTGACATCGAAGTCATGGGCATGCTCGACACAGTCGCAGTTCCCTATCAAATCGTCCTCACAAAAATTGACAAGCTCAAAAAAGGCGAACCAGAAAAAGTTTTGGAAAACACTAAAATAATTATCGCCCGTCGCCCCGCAGCCCATCCCAATGTCATTGTGACATCTTCTGAGAAGAGAACAGGCTTGGCCGAAATCCGTGCGGAAATAGTCAGCATGGCCGACAAAGAAATACCTATAGATTAAAATATCAGTTGAGAGTTTGTTCACGCCACAAAATGGGGTATAACAATTTTCAATCAAGGGAATGTCTAATGTTAAAACGTCGTGAAAATGAAACAGGTTGGGCGAGTGCCAAAACCTTGTCCGAGGCTCTTCCCTTTATTCAGCGTTATGCAGGTAAAACAATTGTCATCAAATTTGGCGGCAATGCAATGGGCTCAGAAGAGCTTACTGCCGCCTTTGCCAATGATGTTGTCTTGCTAAAACAGTTCGGTCTACGCCCTGTCATCGTACATGGTGGTGGCCCCCAAATCGGGTCTATGCTTGAACGTCTGAATATCAAAAGCGAATTTAAAGACGGCCAACGTGTCTCTGATCTCGCAACTGTCGAAGTCGCAGAAATGGTGCTGTCTGGCGCAATTAACAAAAACCTTGTCAGCGCCATTAACCGCGCAGGTGGCCGTGCCGTTGGCCTGTCTGGCCGTGACGCAGGCCTGATCACTGCGCGAAAATTACGTGACGATCTTGGTTTTGCAGGCGTGCCGGAAACAATCGACATCTCAGTATTAAACGTTCTTGCCGCTGCGGACGACCCTGGATTCATTCCTGTCGTTTCTCCAATTAGCTCTGGTAAAAATGGTGAAATTTTTAACATTAATGCCGACACAGCCGCAGGCGTATTGGCAAGTGAATTAAACGCAGCACGCCTTCTTTTGCTTACAGATGTGCACGGTGTTCTCGATGATGACGGCACACTTCTGACGGCGCTTACCCCTAGCGATGTTGAAAAACTTATCAAAGACGGCACCGCAAAAGGTGGCATGATTCCAAAACTTACCACCGCAACAAACGCGATTGCCAATGGCGTAGAAGCTGTCGTCATTCTTGATGGACGTCGTTCACATGGGTTACTTGTCGAGTTGTTTACCGATCAAGGTGCAGGTACCCTCATTGCGTAATTTAGTCAAAAATACATTATGTGCGACATTTATGTCTGCACTCATAGCACAGACAGCTTTGGCACAAGAAAACGCGACCTTACCAAACCCCTCGACAGCGCAGCGTCCATGGCAGGTTTGCAATGAAACATCATTTATTCTAAATATCGCCACTGCATCTGTGAATGCCCAAAACCCTTCTAGCGCAATCATCGCGCGCGGATGGGAAAATTTAGGTGCAGGAAAATGCCTCACTATGGACGTCGCCAAAGGCACGCCACGCTATGTTTATGCACGCAGTTCGAATATCCATCAAGGCGGCATACGTGAATGGAAAGGCCGACACCCTTTTTGTGTTGCGCCAATGAAGAAAAATTTTACTGCAAAAACTGATCAAAGTTGCGATGCCCAAGATATGCGTTCCGCCGACTTCTTACGTGTCGTGCCAACAGAGGAACGCACCGCATTTGTCGAACCCGCAAATTATGGCAAACGCGCACAAACTGCTGGCTTACAACGCTTGCTCCTCGACAATAATTACAGCATTAAACGTGTAGACGGTAGAGAAGGTCGGCGTACATCAAACACATTAAACGCATTTTTAAAAGCCGAGAAACTCTCGAGCAATCTTAGCCTTGAAGCAAAATTGGAAGCGCTGAAACAAAAAGCAATTAAAAAGCAAATCGATATAGGCCTTACCATTTGCAACACTGCGAAATCCCAAATTTGGAGTGCCGTTGCCTACAAGGAAAAGCACCATTGGGAAGCGCGTGGATGGTGGCCAATCAAACCTAATAATTGTGTTCGTCCTTATGCAGGAAGTTTAAAAGGGCAGCAGCTTCATGTGTATGCGCGCCTCGAAGTGGAGGGGCAAACAGACCGCATTCTTGCGCTTCATGCAACACCTACAGAAGAATCCAGCAACGCTAAAAGCTCGACCAAAGCGTTTTGCATTAGTGAAGCCAGTTTTTCCGCTGTTGCACATGAATTTTGCCAAGACCAAGGCTATGTCAGTGCACGCTTCAAAGCGATGCCGAACATCCAAACAGGCGCAACCATAAGCCTTGGGGATATTGACTTTAAAAAACGCGCAACGAACGGACTCCGCTAATGGTGAAGCTAGATCATATTGACGCATGGATTTTTGACCTCGACAATACACTCTATAGTGGGGATGCCGATTTTTTTGCACAAATCGACAAAAAAATCACAAGCTTCATCAGTGATTTCCTCTCCCTGCCGCCGACCGAGGCCCGCATTTTACAAAAACAATATTTAGTGAAATACGGCACATCATTATCAGGCCTTATGGCCGAACACGGCATGGACCCTGCCGACTATCTCGATCACGTGCATGATATTAATCTCGATGTTCTCATTCCAGATCCAGATTTAGCCATTGGCATTGAAAACCTACCCGGTCGAAAATTCATATTTACCAATGGTTCTCGTGGTCACGCCAAACGCGTGGGCGATCATTTAGGTATTTACGATTTATTTGACGGTGTCTTTGCAATCGAAGATATTGACTATATTCCCAAACCAAAACGTGGACCCTATGAGAAATTCATATCCGCCTTTGATATAGATCCCAAAAAATCTTTTATGGCCGAAGACAGTGTTCGTAATCTCGAAGCCCCCAAAGCCATGGGCATGTCAACTCTGTTAATTACGTCCCAACTTGACTGGAGCCATGAGCCAAAAGCGGCGCGCCCCCATGACGGTAAAAACGTACCCCATTTCGTAGACATGCATACCAATGATCTCACAGGTTGGTTGCTAAAATTGATGTAAGCATACAATCATCATCAACGGGTGTAAGTCCGCTTCCATCAAACATAGCATCCATACCAATAATCGCAATCGACCAGCAATACCAGAATTGCGCCATGCCGCTTATTTTAATCTTCTGACGATATACGCCTGTTTGAGCAAGATCACTAAGACTAATGAGACTAATTTAAATATTTTGATCTGTTGGCGCATCAACATCAGACTTTTTTCTGCTTATTTAAAAATACCGACAGCCCCTCATTTAATATTGCCAACATCACATTTTTAGTATGGCAAGATAGGGTTTTTTCGTTACAAGGGACTTGATTTTTATGGAGCCTCCACAATGAGCACTGAATTAGCAACCATTATTGAAGCCGCGTGGAATAACCGTGCAGAACTTTCCACCGAGACCAAAGGGGAAACCCGCGACGCCGTTGAAACCGCAATCGCAGGTCTTGATAATGGTAAATGGCGCGTAGCCTCTCAAGGGGATGATGGCAATTGGACAGTTCATCAATGGCTCAAAAAAGCCGTGCTTCTTGGCTTCCGCCTCAACCCGATGCAAGCCATAGAAGGCGGTGCAGGCGGCGCTATGTGGTGGGACAAAGTTGCCAGTAAATTCGACGGATGGAATGCGGACAGTTTCAAATCCGCAGGCCTCCGCGCCGTACCGGGTGCCATCGCCAGACATGGCTGTTATATCGGCAAAGACGTTGTCCTTATGCCAAGTTTTGTCAATATCGGCGCCTATGTCGGTGACGGCACAATGGTAGATACATGGGCCTCTATCGGGTCATGTGCACAAGTGGGCGAACATTGCCATATCAGTGCAGGCACAGGCATTGGCGGCGTTCTTGAACCGCTCCAAGCAAACCCAACCATTATCGAAAACAACTGTTTTATCGGCGCGCGCTCCGAAGTTGTTGAAGGCGTCATTGTCCGCGAAGGCTCTGTCCTCGCTATGGGCGTATTTATCTCGCAATCAACAAAAATCTATAACCGCGCCACAGGCGAAATCGTCTACGGCGAAGTACCTGCCTATAGTGTCGTCGTCCCAGGAAATCTGCCAAGCAAAGATGGCAGCCACAGCCTTGCCTGCGCCGTCATCGTAAAAACCGTCGACGAACGCACACGCGCAAAAACAGGTGTGAACGAATTGTTACGCGACTAAGAATAAGCAGAACCATCTTTACGTATAAACTTTCGCGTAGAAGTCCCATTTGCAGGTAAATCAAGATCTATATCAGGATAGATGCAATGGTCATTTTCAGGACGGCGTGACCCCACGACCAAAAGAATGACGTCCTGTGAACTAACGTTCTTAAAATGATGTGCATTACCGTCATTGGCTTTGTGTGTACACACATCCCCCGTCTTAAGAATGGTTTCTCCCCTATCATCAACAAGAATACATTCGCCCGATAACACATAGACAAATTCATCTTCAGCGCTGTGCCGATGACGTTGAGATGACCAGCTTTCTTCCCCTGCGAGCGGCGCAGGCAATATGACTTTGCTAACCCCAAATTGGTCAAGTCCTCCTGCATTCCCAAATGCATAATTGATACGCCCCACGCAGGGTTTGGAATATGGGTCTGGATAGCTAGAACCCTGTTTAGGTACGATGGTTAATAAATCTAGTTTTGGCATTGCAATTCCCTTCTTGCGCTCCCCCTAATCATAGCGTAATTCCCTCTCATGATCAAATTAGACCCGATTGCTTTCGCGCAAGACCTTATTCGTTGTCCCTCCATCACCCCAAAAGAAGCAGGGGCGTTGGACCTTATGCAATCCACATTGGAAAGCCTTGGTTTTACCTGTACCCGATATCCATTCGGCGAAGTTGATAACCTCTATGCTCGCCTTGGCACGTCCGCACCGAATTTATGCTATGCAGGTCATACAGATGTTGTCCCTGTCGGCAACGCACAAGCATGGACACATGATCCATTTGCCGCCCATATTTTCGACGGTAAATTATGGGGACGCGGGAGCGCAGATATGAAGGCAGGCATTGCCGCCTTTGTCGCCGCAGTCGCCCAACAACTGGCAAGCGGATGGACACCAAAAGGCTCAATCAGCTTCCTTATCACGGGTGACGAAGAAGGCCCCGCAATAAACGGCACGACAAAAGTACTCGACGCAATTACCGAAGCTGGCGAAATCATTGATCACTGCCTTGTCGGCGAACCTACCAATCCAAATACGCTAGGCGAAATGATGAAAATCGGCCGCAGAGGTTCCCTTAACGCTGTCATCAACGTTATCGGCACACAAGGCCACGTGGCCTATCCAAACCTTGCCGACAATCCTGTGCCTGTCATGGTAAAATTACTAAGCGCCCTCACTGCGAAAACACTCGACGAAGGCAATGATAATTTTCAACCATCAAACCTTGAAGTCACAAGTATAGACGTTAACAATACTGCCCATAATGTCATTGCCCAAAGCGCCCAAGCAAAATTCAATATTCGCTACAATACCGAGCATACAGGTGACGAACTTCTTACATGGATTGAAAGCGAAATTGCGAATGTACAAAAAGATTTTAAAGGCAAAATCGAAAGCGATTTACGCGTACCGGGAAATCCATTCTTGACCATACCTGGACGATTTTCGACCCTATTAAAAGCCGCAATTAAAGATGTCACCGGCAAGGACGCAGAACTTTCTACAAGTGGCGGCACATCCGATGCCCGTTTTATTTGTAATTTTGCACCTGTCATAGAGTTTGGCCTGATCGGCAAGACCATTCACCAAATAGATGAATACGCCGCTATTGACGACATCAATAATCTCTGCGAAATTTACAAATCTCTTTTGATAAGGTATTTTGACGCATGATACTCAACGGCATAGTAAAAGTCCTTAAGGGCGAAGATGATTGGCGCGAAGAGTTTGATCTAAGCGCACCTGCTTTGCCAAAATCATTCATCGCGATTTTACTATGCACACCATTATTCATGCTCGTCACAATGTCAGTGATCAAATATAATGACAATTCAGGCGACGCACCTTTTCTCGCCATCCTCATCATCCTTGGCTTGATGAGTTTTTCTTTTCCGCTTATCGCCTATGTGCTGTGTATGGTCTTTGATTTACAGGCAAAATTTAGACCTTGGGTGATTGTTCGCAATTGGTCATTTCTTGTGATTGTCGGCCTGATCACAATTGCCTTTAGCCTCAATCTTTTAGACCTTATGCCCTTTAGCGTCGCATATAACATTGGCCTGACCCTTTATCTCAGCACACTTGCGCTCGACATCAGACTTGCTATGCGTATTGCAAATTTTGATTGGATCGGCGCAGTCTTCACCGCTATTTTGATCAGCGCCACCTGTATTATGATTTTATCTCTAGGTCTCAATCAAGCCCTATAGCCACATCTCATCAGTATTAATATTCAACCTGCATAAGATACAGACCATCTGGCGGTGCAACAGGGCTACACATGCGGCGATCACAGGCGTCTAGCATGGTTTTCACATCTGATGAATACAATTTCCCCATACCCACCTCTGCAAGCACGCCCGTTATTGATCGAATTTGACGGTGCAAAAATGAACGTGCCTTCGCATGAATATGAATCTCGTCACCAACACGCGAAACACTCAATTCGTCCAAAGTTTTCACAGGCGAACTGGCCTGACATTGCTTGTCACGAAATGTGGTAAAGTCATGTTCCCCAAGAAAAACCCCTGCCGCGTGGTTCATCAAATCGGCGTCCATTTTTACAGGAATGCGCCAAACCTTACCGCGATCAAGCGCCAGCTTTGGGCGACGATCAATAATACGGTAAAGATAACGCCGTGACATCGCGTCAAAACGGCAATTAAAATCAGGATGTACGATCTCCGCATCAAGCACCGTAATCGGGTGATTGAGCAAATGAAAATTCATACCATCGCGAATTTTATCAGCGCGAATATTTTTGACCATATCCATATGCGCCACTTGCCCCAGCGCGTGCACGCCACTATCCGTACGCCCTGCTCCAAAAACCGTGACAGGTTGACCGTCAATAGCCTCAGCTGCTTTTTTCAGCTCGCCCTGAACACTCGGTTGATTTTTTTGGACCTGCCAGCCCATAAATGGCGCGCCGTCATATTCTATGGTCAGCTTGTAACGGTTCACGATAAACGCTCACCCGTCGCACACGGACGCCCACGCAAATAATCCTCAGCGCTCATGACGCCTTTGCCCGCAGGTTGAAGGCTGAGAAGGCGCAATGATTTTTCACCACATGCAATAAGAAGGCCGTCATCAAGAACCATGCCGCTCTCTCCACTGCAATCTTCAACGACACCCAAATGAATTTTGACACGCTCAAAACCTTTGCGTGTCGGGAGTTCACACCACGCACCCGGGAATGGTGACAAACCACGGATCAAACACTCAAGTTCATGGGCAGGTTTCGTCCAATCCAGACGCGCTTCTGCCTTATCAATTTTATGGGCATATGTTGGATCACCCGTTTGTGCTGTCGGCACAAGACCTCCACGCCCTAGCGCCGCCAATGCACGTGGCCACAGGCTCGCACCAATATGGGAAAGTCTGTCAAACAAACTCCCTGCCGTATCGTCATCATAAATATCTACGATTTCAGACAAAAGAATAGGCCCTGTATCAAGCCCTTTTTCCATCTGCATAATCTGCGCCGCCGTTTGTTTATCACCGGCCATAATCGCACGCTGCACAGGCGCCGCCCCGCGCCAACGCGGCAAGAGCGACCCATGTAGGTTTAAACACCCGTCACGCGGCGCGTCGAGAGCACGTTGCGGCAGAATTTGACCATAAGCCACCACACAGGCAACATCCGCCTCCAACGCTTCAAGATCATTTATGACGCGCGGCTTGCGAAAGCTTTCGGGAGTATGCACGGGAATACCCATGATTTCTGCGAATTGATGCACAGGGCTTTTACGCATTTGCTTACCGCGCCCAGCACGTTGAGGCGGCTGTGTATAAACACGAACCACATCATAACCAGACGCAAGGATTTCCGACAAAGAGGCCACTGCGAACTCTGGCGTACCCATAAAAACAATACGAAGGCTCATAGGGCTATGCTTTCAACTTCTCATTCTTTTGGACTTTCTTCACCGCGCGTGTCCGCTTAAGGCGCGAAAGATAATCAATGAACAAGACACCTTTCAAATGATCCATTTCGTGTTGAATACAGACCGCATATAAACCCTCTGCCCACTCGACCACTTCTTTACCGTGATAATCAAGGTATTTTAATTTCACACGCACCGAACGGTCAATTTCATCATAGACATCTGGCACAGAAAGACAGCCTTCTTCATAAGGTTTTTCTTCCTCATTCATTTCAAGAATTTCGGGGTTAACGAAATACATGGGTGCAGGTTCGTCTTCGTTTTTGGCCAAATCCATCACGATAACGTTCACAGGCTCGCCGACTTGCACAGCCGCCAACCCAATACCCGGTGCGTCATACATTGTTTCCAACATATCATCCATCAAGGCGCGAATTTCGTCAGTGACCTTTGCCACAGGCTTAGAAACCTGTTTTAAGATCGGATTGGGTACTGTTAATATTGCTCGTATGCTCATGCCCTTCATGTAAGTTGACCCATGCCCATAGTCAAGTATTTGCACAAGGCACAAAGGTGTGAAACAGTGAGTTATGGAACCACTTTTTTCGTATTCGGGTATATCCCTCACACTGGCAGAACTCCTCCTTGCCATCGCCCTTGTTATTCTCGGCGCCATTATTGGCCTCTTACTTGCCCCCAAGGGCAATGACACAATGAGCGCAGAGCAAATGAAGTCCTATCTTGGCCAAATGGCAGAGAAGCAATCCAGCCTACAAGGTCGCCTGTCCCAATTTGCAGAAGACGCCGCAGTCCGCGAAGAAAAGCTTCGCCAAAACCTAGACCTCCGCCTTGACCAAGTGGCGCACAAAGTCGGAAAATCCCTCTCTGACACTCAGGAACGTTCTAGTAAAAATTTAAAAGACTTGCACGAACGTCTCGCGCTCATTGACCAAGCCCAACACAATATCAAAGCTCTCTCATCAGAAGTTTCAAACCTACATGCCCTCCTCGCCAACAAACAAGCACGTGGTGCATGGGGCGAAAAAGCTATGCAAGATTTGATCGAGAACTATTTACCGCCAAGCGCCTATACGTTCCAAGCCGTGCTATCGAACGGCAAACGCGTTGACGCCCTCATCCATCTCCCCGGTGATCAAGGCAATGTGGCGATAGACAGCAAATTCCCGATGGAAGCATGGCGACGCCTCATCGACGCTGACAATGACGCCGACAAATTGACCGCCTCCAAATCCTTTCGCGCAGACGTGCTCGTCCACATCAAAGCCATTGCCGATAAATACCTCATCTTTGGCGAAACCTACGAAATCGCCATGCTCTTCCTACCGTCCGAAGCCATCTACGCAGAGCTTCATACAAATTTCACGGATGTTGTCGAAAAGGGTTTTTCCGCAAAAGTTATGATTGTTTCGCCGACCACTTTCATGGCCACACTTCACACTATGCGCGCTGTCATGAAAGATGCCGTCATGCGCGAACAAGCCCATATTATTCAAAAAGAAGTTGGCGTGCTTGCCAATGATGTCCGCCTTCTTTCTGAACGTGCCAACAAATTACAAACCCATTTTAACCAAGCCGCCAAAGACGTAGAAAGCATTTTGACCTCTAGCCGTAAAATCACCAATCGGTCCGACCGTATCGGGCAATTAGACGTGCCCCAAAAGAGCGATAGCGGCAGCACAGATTTGCTAGACACACCACCGCAATAAATGATAATGCTGACGCCTACACAATAAGGATTTTATTATGCCATCATTTGACGTCGTTTCCGAAGCTGACTTATCAGAAGTCGACAATGCCCTACAAAACCTAACCCGTGAAATTTCCGTMCGCTATGATTTYAAAGGCTCTAGCGCCAAATGCGAACACACAGACGGCGTTGTCACRATMCATGCMGATGACGAGCTAAAGCTWAAACAAATGCAAGAAATYCTGCGCGGCAAYATGCACAAACGCGGCATTGAAGCWGGCCAACTTGAYTTCCAAACAGTTGAACCTGCAACAGGCATGTCYGTRCGTCAAAAAGTYCTCATCAARCAAGGYATTGAAAAAGAACTCGCCAARAAAATCGTCAAACARATCAARAGCGAAAAACTYAAAATCCAAATCGCCATTCAAGGYGACGARCTGCGCGTGACAGGTAAAAAACGCGACGATCTCCAAGCCGCYATGGCCTTCATCAAAGGCCTWGGRCACGARCAACCTTTYCAATYTAAAAACTTYAGGGACTARRGTYTCYKRTKTGYRCAATGAAYGCAGAGTGAAAAWKRCTTTCAGTTCGCRTTCRTTKAAATATTATATRRAYAACATMACRAGCAGGYAAACTGCTYATYATCTCATGRGGSSKNTTTATGARCATMAAAATATTTATACTTATGGCRGCRAGYGTTTCTTTTTTTTCMAGCACYRCTTTTGCACAAACCAAATCAAACGAGAAMACGGCTATTRATAAAACAACGRCCCAAAAGACAATGGTCTYAAAAAAAATGAACGRCAAGAACGCAGRMRTMGAKACCCAAGCTACAAAAAACGGGGATYATRATTTTTACCGTATTGAAGGGCATCAAGGCTATGTTGCACCTCTTACTGAYTGTGTCACGTCTTCTGGTRCMAMAGACAAAAACTGTAATGGTATTGACGATACGAAAGAAACTAAAAAGTTAAAAAACGATAGAAGAATAAGTGAACGCCTAAGGCACAAATCACGTAAATAAACCTAATATCCACTCCGTGTACGACATTGTTGCTCAACTTCGCGGCGGGTTTGGCGGATGCGTTCGACGCAGTTTTCTCCCTTATTATTTCTAGCGCGAGGTGGAGCGAAATATTTAAGCAAATCGGCCATAGAAATTTTACCGTCAAGCTCATTTTGAAAGTCTTTGTCTAAATTCTCTGCAACACCTGATAAGACAGCACTAAAGGTCTCGAATGTCACAGTACGAACAAAATTAGGGGCAAATGCATAATTCGTAGGCGTTGCATTTTCTGAACCTAGTGCGCGCACACGCCAACCCTCTAATTCTACCAATGAGAGCCTGCCGTTTAAATCTCTATCAGCATTTTTAAATGAGGCCGCAATACCTGCGCGGACTTCATCTCGGTCAATGACATAATCAGAATTACGATCAAAACTTGCAAACAAAAGCGCCCCCGTACGTGGTACTAGAATAGAGCGTGCATGGCTTCCAATCGGAATTTCACGTTTCAGTGTCTCTACATCCTGTAATTCTTCAGGGTTAATAATTTCCGGGCGTGGCGTTTGTGAAATAATTTGCGCCTGCACAGACTGTATCTGCGCCGTTTGCACAAAAGCAATACTCAACATACACAGTGTTAGTTTTCTTAAACGCATGATCATCCCTATAATATCCGCCAAAAGCTCATCCACAAGATTGCCGCCCTTGCTTGAAAAGGCAAATTAAAAAAGCATAACCTTCTGCATTCATTTCATCAAAATACATATGTGCGTGGATTAAAAATCGCGCCGACTTTGCAAAGCGGCTGTCAATGTGCCGTCGTCAAGATAATCAAGCTCGCCGCCCACGGGAACACCGTGCGCCAAACGCGTAATCCGCACATCACAATCCCTCAAATGATCCGTGATATAATGCGCTGTTGTTTGCCCATCAATGGTCGCGTTCATGGCAAGGATCACTTCTTTAACATCCTCGTCTTGGGCGCGTGCGATCAGTTCTGCAATTTTCAAATCTTCGGGGCGGATACCGTCAAGCGCTGACAAACACCCGCCTAGCACATGGTAACGCCCCCGAAAGGCCGCCGCCCGTTCAAGCGCCCAAACATCACCCACTTCTTGCACCACACAAATCATAGTAATGTCCCGACCGGGCGATGTGCAAATATGACATGGATCACAGGCATCAATATTACCACAGCTTGAACACGGCCTAATCTTTGCGCCCGCGTCCGCAAGGGCCTCTGCGAGTGGCAGTAAAAGTTGTTCGCGTTTTTTCACCAAGGCAAGCGCAGCCCTACGCGCAGAGCGTGGCCCAAGCCCCGGCAATCTTGCCAGCAAGGAAATAAGACGTTCAATTTCTGAGCCAGCAGGAGAAGCGGCCATAATGACTCCACAATTCGATTCGCCTTATGCTAGTCGAAAACCCGTTTTATTCAACACCAGAAGCATCAGGCGCTTCAGAGCGTTGCCAATTTGAAAAGGCATAATATTTGCGCTGATACACAGCAACTGATACCCTTTGATGAAAGGCCGCGCATATAAAATTTTGTAAAACCGTGGATCAAACCCTAAAACGGCATGTCCAAACCAGGTGGTAATTGAAGATCACCCATGGCAGATTTCATTGTCTCTTGTTGTTTTTGATCCATTTTGACCTTGGCGTCATGAAAGGCCGCAATGACAAGGTCTTCGAGGATTTCGATCTCGTCTTTATCAACAAGAACAGGGTCGATTTTGAGGGACTGCATATGACCTTCGCCCGAAATTGTCAGACGCACAAGACCTCCGCCAGAATTACCCTCTGCAACCAAATCAGCAACTTGCGCTTTGGCATGTTCCATTTTTTCTTGCATGGTTTTTGCTTGTTTCATCAAGCCCATAATATCTTTCATGGCCATCTATCCTTGTGCGTTAAGAGTTAGTCTTCGTCTTTGCGAGGCGCATTAAAATCCGCCGCGATCACATTAGATGTAGTAGGTCTATCGCGAAATTCAATCTCGACACCTGGAAAAATCTCACGTGCTTTCACAACAAGCGGATGTGCTTGCTCATATGCGTCACGCTGTTTTTCCGCCAAACGGCTTTGCTCTTTTAAAGTCGGCTCACCTTGTGCGTCCACATCTGGCACGACTTTCCACGCAATACCCGTCGCCTCTTGTAAGTATTTCGACATGCTAGGCGCAAGATTAGCTGGCGCACTCGGGTGAGGTTCAAAAATGATTTTCCCCATTTCAAACGAAACTGGGCGCACATACTGGCGCACATCATATTTCAAACTGGTCATATTTTTCGGCATACCGTCAACCATATCGGCCAAGTCTTCAATATACAGACTAGGTTCCCCGAGTGGTGTTGGTGTTGGCGCGGGCTGTAACAGAGTTTGAGCTTGCCCCCCATTTTGAGAATTTTGAGTGGGTTGTACAGATGCAGAAGAATTCGGGGCAGAAGAAATGGGTGCAGAAGAAGCGGGCGAAGCGTCAGGGCTTGGGCGCGGCACATCTGGCACGTTTTGCAAACCTGCCAATAATTGCGCGGCCAGTTCTGGAGGCGGTAAATCAGCAGCCACTGCCATCCGCAACAACGCCATTTCAGCCGCAGCCAAGGGATCCGGTGCATTACGAACATCATCATGTGATTTTAACAACATTTGCCAAAGTCGCGTAATTTGTCCCATCGTCAGGGTTTCCGCCAAAGCGTGCAAGCGTTCTACGAAATCTGGCGCAGCGTCAAAATTACAATCCACACCCAAAATTTTCGCCCGCGAAACCTCATGACACACATCAAGTAAATCACGAATAATCACGCTCGGGTCTGCACCGTCACTATATTGCGAGCGTACTTCACCAAGTGCGCCTTTTGCATCTCCGCCAGCGGCCAACGCAAATAAATCAAGCACACGACCACGATCAGCAAGCCCAAGCATGGTGCGGATTTGTTCTGCGTCAACTTCGCGGTCACCCTCGGCCTGTACAATCGCTTGATCAAGCAAAGACAGGCCATCACGCACAGAACCTTCGGCGGCACGCGCAATCAGTGCAAGCCCATCTTTAGAAATATTCGCGCCTTCTTTTTCACAAATACCCAATAAATGCGCCGTCATTTCAGGAGCGTCAATACGGCGTAAATCAAAGCGTTGGCAACGCGAGAGAACGGTAATCGGAATTTTACGAATTTCCGTTGTCGCAAAAATAAATTTTGCATGGTCTGGCGGTTCTTCCAGCGTTTTCAGCAAAGCGTTAAACGCCGCGCTTGAAAGCATATGCACCTCATCAATAATATAAACTTTGTAACGTGCAGAGACAGGCGCGTAACGCACACTGTCTAAAATTTCACGAATGTCACCTACGCCAGTACGTGACGCGGCGTCCATTTCCATGACATCCATATGAGACGATTTATTGATCGCCTCGCAATGTTCGCCCGGTGGCGACAAAACGACGCTCGGCCCTGCATGATCCGCACTTTCGTAATTCAACGCACGCGCCAGCAGGCGCGCTGTCGTCGTCTTGCCAATACCGCGAACCCCCGTCAGCATAAAGGCATGGGCCACACGCCCCGTCGCAAATGCATTGGTCAGGGTTTTCACCATGGCCTCTTGGCCAATCATATCTTCAAATGTCATCGGGCGGTATTTCCGCGCAAGGACTTGGTAATGTGTCGTGGAATCGGTTGTTTCGCTCATAGGAAAGCTTGTAGCGCGGATATGTCAGAATGGAAAGTAAAACAACAACAAGAGGCGAGGAAGGAGCCATAGGCGACTGACCGGGAATGTATAAAAACAAGAGGCGCCTCAAGGGTACTTCCTCGCTTCGCTCAGGGCGCGCGGAAGAAGCATGTAGCGACTGACAGGGTGTATAAACCCACTTTTCGCTAACGCGAAAAGTGGAAGATTGAACAATGACCCGAGAAAACTCGTTACGGCTGCTTCGTTCCCGATCTGACCGGGTTGGCGAGGACCTCGTCCACTGCCAACCTTCCGAGAAGGCTTATGCAACCAAGTACCTCAAAGCGCAAGTCAAAATTATACACAGTTTACAACAGCGAATAATCCTCACTACGTCAATATCGCATAGGCCTTTCTCGTAATTTGAACTTGAAATTAGCACTCAGAGCACCTATTTAGGAGAGCAACAAAAAGGGTTATTCATGACATTTACACCTCCTATGGCCTTCGCAGGCGCACCACTTGATTTGGTAGAAAACGAGCGTTCCGAAGCTGATTTAACGGCATTCGCCAAAGCCAGAAAAGCACGCGCACTCATCATGCACCACGGTCAGTTTTTGACCAAAAACGGAGAATTGGTCATGATCGCCCCTATGAAAATGGTAGGCAAAAACATCTATGACCCTGGCCCATTGTTTTTAGGCCTCGATGGAAACGCCCCTATTTTCGCATTTTCATTTGCCGACCCTGTCGAAGCTCTCGACATGACCAACAATGCGAACCTCGAACCCTTAAGAGGCCTTGCGGCCAAACTTGACCCTAAACAACTCGCCCTTGCTGGTCGTGCAAAGTCCTTGTTTGACTGGCACCGCGCCCATAAATTTTGCTCTAATTGCGGTAATCAATCCTATGTCACAAATGGGGGCGTCACCCGCAAATGCCCATCCTGTGAAACCGACCATTTCCCACGGGTAAACCCCGTTGTCATCATGCTTGTCCTTCACGGCGACAAATGCCTGCTTGGGCGTGGCCCTCAATGGCCAGAGGGTGCCTATTCCTGCCTTGCAGGTTTTGTATCCCCTGGCGAAACAATGGAAGAAGCCTGTGTACGTGAAGTCTTCGAAGAAGTGGGCGTAACAGTCCAAGACATGGAGTACCGTTTTTCTCAACCATGGCCATTCCCAAGTCAGTTAATGATGGGGCTGTCCTGCCAAGCAACCAATACAGATATCACTTTGGACAATAAAGAAATCGCGGACGCACAATGGTTTTCTAAAGAAACCGTACGCGGTGTTTTTAATGGCACGGATACAGCCTTCCTCTGCCCACCAGCATTCACAATCGCGCATCAACTTTTACAAACCTGGCTCGACGATTAACGCGCAAATACAGCATTTTTCATATCACACAAAACTGCCAGAATGTGTTTACGTCGCCACGTTAAAATTATGAGGCACGACACCCAAACACAGACGGCCATTACAAACAAAAGACCACCATCATTATTGGGGTCTGTGCCAAGTGGTGTGAACAGATGAAAGCTAACCGCACCGCTCATTATGGCTAAACCAAGCAAAGCGCCCAAGCCTTGTAAACGCCGCAGAGCTGGCACAATACCGAGTAAAAGCAAGCTCGCCGCGAGCATCTCTGCCGCGCCAATCACATATTGTGAAAACAGGCCCGTATGAGCAAACAAACCTTCTACGCCAAGCCCCGCCGCCCAATCGTTCAACCGTGTGAATATCTCTTGTGTATTCGGGTGATCTGTAAATTTAAACCGTAAAGAATCGAGAAATATCACCGAAGAAAACACTGCCAATATATGCGGCGCCAACCTAGAAAAAATTGTCATTTCATGCTCCTGTGTCAAATTTACTTCAAAATATCAGGCCAAATTTTATTTGCTTTTACGATGAAACCATCCACATCATTCAACCAGCGTTGTTTGATCTTTGCATTATAGTTCAAATACAAAACACCATCTTTAATTGTCCATTGCTGAGGCGAACCTTTGGCAAGTTTATCCATTGCCAAAGCCCACGCACAATACCCTCCATAAGCAGGCGCATATTTTTGTGGGCCTTGCATAAAAGTGTCCAGATTTGCCCGTGTTGAAAATTGCCATTTTGCCCCCTGCCAACGAGTCGAGAATTGGTCGTCCCCCTTTAGGGGCGCACCTTGATGGAAACTCACTGTGTCATACCCACTCATCGCCAAATTATTACGMACAGACGTATAAATTTCGTCAGATTTYGCAACAGCYGGCGCCGCAAATGAAACSGCAAGAAYACTKGCTATAAATAATGTTTTCCACATAGNNRWRYYYYTTTTTYAAAATTCACCYCTATATCCCACAYATCMAYATMAACCKCAATTAACGATCGCGTGAGCTATCCGCRAGATARGTSCCWAGCATRTAAACATATTCAGAGAAAAATCCTAATTCYYCCATCGCATGTTTCATCGCYTCGTCATCAGGATGGCCTTCTACATCTGCRTAAAACTGGGTYGCCGTRAACGAACCRCGYACCATATAACTTTCAAGCTTAGTCATRTTTATGCCATTGGTYGCGAATCCGCCCATAGCYTTGTAAAGTGCSGACGGGACATTACGGACGTTAAARACAAAACTCGTGACCACTTTSCCACWKYYTTGCGYAGGCATKACCKCCGTTTGMGASAGTGCCAAAAAACGTGTCGTATTATGTGTTTCGTCTTCRATATTGGWTTCCAATATCTCYAGCCCGTAAATTTCCGCAGCWARRCTAGACGARATAGARGCTTCYGATTTATCRCCMGAATCYGCCAAACGYTTYGCYGCGCCAGCAGTATCCAAATCAATACGCGGTGCAATATCCCAATCACGCAAACGCTTGCGTACTTGCGACAAAGCCATAGGGTGTGAATACGCCGTTTGAATATCTTCAAGCTTTGTCCCGGGCAGCACCAAAAGATTATGATGCACAGGCAAATAATGCTCTGAAATAATATGTAAATCACCCTCTGGCAACAAATGATAAATATCCGACACACGCCCAGCAACCGAGTTTTCAACAGGTATCATAGCAAGGTCAGCTTTACCTTCTTTGACCAAATCAAATGCGCGTGCAAAACTACGGCACGGGACGGCCTCGTATTCAGGATAATAAGATGAACAGGCCAGATGTGAAAATGCACCAGGCATGCCTTGATAGACAATTATTTTGCTCATGATGTTTCTCCAAGTATTATACGGCGTGCACGCGCTAAATCTTCTGGCGTGTCCACACCCTCTGGCGCGTGGGTCACGATTTTCGCGTCAATACGCATATTATCTTCAAGCGCCCGTAATTGCTCCAAGCGTTCTCGTTTTTCCAACGGTGAAGGCCGCAAGGCACAAAATCTATCCAAGGCTGCACGGCGATAGGCATATAAACCGATATGATGATAAACAGGGCCATCCCCCGCAGGCGCACGCGCGCGCGTGAAATACAAAGCACGTCCACGATCCTCAGTTTCTAAACTCAGCACGGCCTTGACGACGTTCGGATCAGAAATTTCGCGTGGATCATGAGTTGCCACCACAAGGGTCGCAATATCACATGTCGGAACATCTTCGAGCACCCCCACAACGGCACTAATGGCGAGAGGGTCAAGCGTGGGCAAATCGCCCTGTACATTGACCACACAATTATACATTTTACCTTCTGGATCCAGAGTTTCCACTGCAATACGAATTCTGTCCGTCCCTGATGGTAAATTTGGATCAGTCATAATCGCCACACCACCAGCCGCCCGAACCGCTTCGGCCACTTCCGTTTCGGCGCAAGCAATCACCACGGGGCCAAGATTGGCCGCAAGGGCGCGCTGCATAACATGGACAATCATGGGCACGCCACCAATATCGGCCAAGGGTTTACCCGGCAAGCGAGTCGATGCCATTCGCGCCGGAATCACTAAAATTGGGGTCAAAACATCTGTATTTTCCGTATTCATACTCCCGTTTAGACATTTCCACGCCTTATGAGCAAGAAAATTCAGATTTTAACTGCTTTTGCACTTTTCAAATGCACATATAATTTATAAGAGTGGGGGAAGAATTCTATGCCAATACCCATTGGCAAACCGTGACCCGATTTCGATCGGCAGACCATAAGGCCAAATACATGAGCAATCTATTCGGAAACAAAATTGCTGCCGCCCTCCTTGCCTCAGCGCTAGGGTTTATCGGCATTAACAAAATCGCGTCATCAGCCATGAAAGTCGACACACCTGCATCTCCTGCCTACAGCCTTGCTGTCGAAGAAACAACTGGCCATGACAAGCCTGTCGAACAAGCATTTCCATCCGATCTCTGGATCGCTAGCATGGACGTCACAAAAGGTGCAAAAGTTTTCAAAAAATGCACGTCTTGCCATAACGCTGAAGACGGCGGTAAAAACGGCACAGGCCCAGCCCTTTGGAATATTGTTGGCCGCGCACAAGGCGGTACAAGCGGATTTTCTTATTCAACCAATATGACGGCTCTTGGCGGCACTTGGGGATATGAAGAACTAGACACATTCTTGAAAAAACCATCTGCCTATGTGCCAAAAACAAAAATGGCATTTATCGGTTTGAAAAAAGAAAAAGACCGTGCTGCGCTTATCGAATTCCTACGCTTACGTGCAGACGCACCTCTCGCGCCACTGACGCAAGCCGCACCAATGCCTGGTGCCCAAGAACATGCGCAAGAAATGCCAACCTTAGAAACACCAAGCGAAGAGCACGCGCCTAAAGCACCGACTGAAGAACATGCACCAGCGGAACATGCACCAGTAAAAGACGGCGGCCACTAAGCTTTCACACATAAGTTTACAAAAAGCCCATGCTTTGCAAAGTGTGGGCTTTTTTTTATATCCGTTTAATAGAGGTAATAAGCCCTGCGGCTTTCGCAATGCGTTCCGCCGCCTCTGCTAATGGCTCAATCGCAACGCCCATATGGTGAGCATTGGCATGGAGCAACATGTGCGCGTCGCCCATAATGCCAACATGCCCCTTCCAAAAAATAAGGTCCCCACGCTGTAGTCCTGAGAAATCTCCGCGGATGGGTAAAGAATGACCAAGCGTAGCCTCTTGCATATCCGCGTCACGTGGCGCGTCACGACCAACGGCGCGCAATGATGTTTGCACAAGTCCAGAACAATCCAGGCCATCTGAACTTACTCCTCCCCACACATAGGGCAGGCCAAAATGTAGTTCTGCAATCTCAACAAAATCCGCGTCGATATGCATGTCCTCTTGGGCAATCAAATGCCGTTGATGCAACCAACCCACATCACGGGCAAAATAATAATCCCCACGCTGCCCCTCAATACTGACACCTGCATTTAGCGGTAAATATTTACGGATCGGGCTTTTCAAATCAGGCTTTGTAAATACGGGAGCACGCAAACTCGCAATAATATGCGTCGCTGAAAACCGCGCAAGCACAAGTGCCAACATTGGAATATAGCCCACATAGCCATACCCGTTTTCAACAATTTCTTGCCCATAGGCCCAATCATCTTTGATTTCATAGACATCAAACGCGGCCCCGAAAACCAATTGCGTATCAATCATGCTTTCAGGACTAGGTGTTTTATACATTGCCGCAATAGGCATACAAATTTGATAGCGCGTAGGTGTCCCTAAACCTTCTCTTTGTATCGACGTTCTAGGGTCAGCCATTATAAGCCCCCCATTATGCCACTCGAGGTGTCGTTGGCATATGCGTAAGAAGACGCGCCTCTTGCCGCATACGGTCTGCGAATTCAGAGAGATAACGCGAACCAATACCTGTGCGTTTTATCAACACCGAGCGTTTATCACGTAAATCCACACCCCGCGCAATGAAGCCATATCCGCTAAGCGTATTAAGCGCACGGGTAATCACGGCTTTTGTCACATGTAATCTAAGGGCGAGCGAGCGCACAGTGTGCGGCCCCTCTTCAAGATATACACACATCAAAAGCGCTGTTTGCCGCGAAGTTAAATCAGCCTGAGCATCCAGCACAGAGCCTAAATTGACCTTATGCCATAAATGCAAAGCCTCCGACTTGGTCATCTTATCTATGGCTCTAGGTGAATACACATTAATCCTCAAAAACAAATCACTTTCACCGAGATTCGCACAAACATGATTCCCCCGTCAAGAGGGTGCAGAATAAAGTCCACATAAACCCCATCACAAGAAGTGGGTGGTGTTCGTTTACACCCTAAATTAGGTTTTAAAAACAACATGAAAGACACCAGTATGACATTCCAAATTCACGCACTGCCGCCCTTTAGATTTTCAGATATTCACAATGCATCACAAGCAGAACTTGAAGCACAGGGTGTTAAACGTATCCAAGTCGATGCAAAACCCGGTTATCTTTGCCGTATAAGCTTAAAAGACGCAGAAATAGGTGAGAGTGTATTCTTGTTGAATTTCACGCATCAGCCACACCCAACGCCCTATCAATCCTCACACGCTATTTTTATAAATACGCACCTAGAACCAAGTCAGATCGGCGTAAATGAAATCCCAATTGACCTGTCTGTTCGACATTTATCAGTGCGCGCATTCAACAAAGAACATCATCTGGTCGATGCAAAAATTTGTGAGGGCATTGAACTGAAAAACTGTATTCACACACTTTTTGCAAATGAATACGCCGTTTATCTCCACATCCATCACTCAGCATATGGATGTTATATTGCCAAGGTCACACGTGGTTAGTCTTTCAAACTCGGCAAATTAAGTTCATGTTCTTTCGCGCACGCTTTCGCAATTTCATAGCCTGCGTCTGCGTGGCGCATCACACCTGTCGCAGGATCATTCCAAAGCACGCGACCAAGCTTACGGTCTGCCATTTCTGTGCCGTCCGCACACACAACAATACCGCTATGTTGGGAAAAGCCCATCCCGACACCACCCCCGTGATGTAGAGAGACCCACGTTGCCCCGCTGGCAGTGTTCAGTAATGCGTTCAGTAAAGGCCAGTCAGACACAGCGTCCGAACCGTCCATCATCGCCTCTGTCTCGCGGTTGGGCGAAGCCACAGATCCACTGTCCAAATGGTCACGCCCGATAACGACAGGCGCGCTTAACTCTCCAGTACGCACCATTTCATTAAATGCGAGACCAAGTTTATGACGTTCACCAAGCCCCACCCAGCAAATACGCGCAGGTAGTCCTTGAAACTGAATACGCTCTCGCGCCATATCTAGCCAATTATGCAAGTGCGGGTTATCAGGAATAAGTTCCTTCACCTTAGCGTCCGTTTTATAAATATCTTCTGGATCACCAGAGAGCGCGACCCAACGAAACGGCCCGATGCCTTTACAAAATAAGGGACGAATATAAGCAGGGACAAAACCCGGAAAATCAAATGCATTTTCAAGCCCTGCGTCATAGGCCACTTGGCGAATATTATTGCCATAATCAAATGTCGGCACACCAGATTTTTCAAAATCAAGCATAGCTTCTACATGCGTCCGCATACTGGCACAGGCCGCTTTCTCAACAGCTTTAGGATCAGAGCTACGTTTATCCATCCATTCGCTCATCGACCAGCCGCTTGGTAAATATCCATTGATCGGATCATGAGCAGATGTTTGGTCCGTAACCATATCAGGGCGAATACCCTTCTTGTAAATTTCAGGAAAAATATCTGCCGCATTCCCAAGCAAGCCAACAGACAAAGCTTTACCATCTGTTTTTGCTTGCTCAAGAAAAGCCATAGCTTCATCAAGCGTCTTGGCTTTCGCGTCCACATACCCCGTCCGCAGACGAGCATCAATACGGGTCTCATCACACTCCACAACCAGACAACTCGCCCCCGCCATCGTCGCCGCAAGCGGCTGTGCACCGCCCATGCCGCCAAGACCGGCTGTTAACACCCAACGCCCAGACAAATCACCGCCGTAATGTTGACGCCCTGCCTCGACAAAAGTTTCATATGTGCCCTGAACAATTCCCTGCGTGCCGATGTAAATCCAAGACCCCGCCGTCATCTGCCCATACATCATCAAGCCCTTTTTATCGAGTGCGTTAAAGTGCTCCCAAGTCGCCCAATGCGGGACAAGGTTTGAATTGGCGATGAGCACACGCGGTGCCTCGGCGTGGGTCGTAAACACCCCCACAGGTTTGCCAGATTGCACAAGCAGGGTTTCAGTATCTTCAAGATTTTCAAGCGCCGTTTTAATATCATCAAAGGCTTGCCATGAACGCGCCGCGCGTCCAATGCCGCCGTAAACGACTAGCTCGGCAGGGTTCTCCGCCACTTGCGCGTCGAGATTATTCATCAACATGCGGTAGGGGGCTTCAGTCTGCCATGATTTACAATTTAGCTTTGTCCCTGTTGGGGATTTCACATCACGAGCATTTTTAAAACGGTTATCCATATTAAGCTCCAAAAATATCTGCGCCAACGGCCTCAACCAAAGCCCCAGAACGTAAAAGTGCCGCTGCTTTAGCAATGTCATCCGCCATATATCGGTCATCACCGAGCGCCGCGACCTCTGTACGTAATGCTGCAATGCCAGCCTTTAGCAACACACTCGTCTCCACGGGCGCACGCAGTTCAATACCTTGCGCCGCACACATCCACTCAATCGCAATAATATTGGTCAGATTTTCCGCCATCACCATCAAACGCCGCGCACCATGCGCCGCCATAGACACATGGTCTTCTTGGTTGGCACTCGTCGGGGTACTGTCCACACTACACGGCACAGCACGGGTTTTATTCTCGCTCATGAGTGCCGCCGTAGTCACTTCGGCAATCATAAAGCCAGAATTCACACCTGGGTTCGGACTAAGGAATGCAGGCAAACCATAACTGAGCGCAGGATCAACCAACAGTGCCACACGCCTTTGCGCGATCGCACCAATTTCTGCAAAGGCTAGCGCCAAATGATCAGCTGCAAAAGCCACAGGTTCCGCGTGAAAATTACCACCCGACAAAATATCACCGCTCTCCACATCCACAAGCGGGTTATCTGTTACCGCATTGGCTTCTATGCAAAGTGTCTGGGCAACAGTATCGAGAATATCCAGACACGCGCCCATAACTTGTGGCTGACACCGTAGACAATACGGATCTTGCACACGTTCATCATCATCTTTATGCGAAGCACGCAAAGGCGAATTTTTAAACAATTCACGCAAAACACGACCAGCGGTTTTTTGCCCTTTATGTCCACGCAGTTCGTGAATGAAACTCCGAAACGGCGCAGAGGACCCCATTGCGGCGTCGGTACTCATTGCCCCTGTCACCAAAGCGGAATGCGCGAGGTTTTGCGCTTCAAACAATCCTGCAAGCGCGTAGGCTGTGCTGAACTGCGTACCATTAATCAGACCAAGGCCTTCTTTGGCACCAAGAATAATCGGGGCAAGGCCAGCAGATTGCAAAGCGGCCTTTGCGCTCATACGCTCGCCCTTATAAACCGCTTCACCCGAACCAATCATCACCGCCGCCATATGAGCAAGCGGCGCAAGATCACCAGACGCCCCAACAGATCCCTGCCCCGGTACAATAGGTGTCACACCACGCGCAAGCATGTCTTGCAACAATACAATCAACCCCCACCGCACGCCAGATGCACCGCGCCCAAGCGAATTAATTTTCAACGCCATCATCAACCGCGTCACAGCAATCGGCATAGGCTCGCCAACACCGCAACAATGTGAGAGAATCAGATTGCTTTGTAAGATTTGTGTATTTTGCGTACTAATTCTAACACGTGCCAATTTGCCAAAACCTGTATTTACCCCATAAACAGCCTCATCACCTTTTGCCGCACGCGCAACGATTTGAGCAGATTTATCGCAGTTTTCTTTCGCCGCATCTTCCAGTGCGACACTATTTCCATCAAGGTAAATGCCCTTCCAAACAGAGAGATCAACGTGTCCAGGACTCAGTATTTTTATAACACTCATAATTTATTTTCCACAGCTGTAAAGCTGTATATACAGCTTTACAGCTTAATGTAAATCACCGATATAAACAGCAGTTTGCAGCGGTAATAAGGGCCAAAAATCAGGATATTAAGTTAAGGAATAAAAACACCCGTCAATTCGTAGCGCGTACCCACATAAATCAAATCGGCGCAAGAAACGATTTCACCCTTACTCCATGTACGACGGCGCAACATAAGACAGGCATCATCATGTTTGAGTCTCATTAATTGGCGCAAAGATTTATCCGCCAAAACGGCGCGAACTTTATGCTCGACTTTTTCGAGCGGCAAGCGTTTCATCAAGTATTTATACGTACTTTCCACGCTAAAATTTGCCTCCATAAAATCAGGAACGCGAGATGCATTCACCCAACGGCGCTCGAGTAAAATAGGCAAACCATCTTTCTCGTGCCGAATGCAAACGAAAGCCAGCTCTGTACCTTCGGCGACCATAAAACGTGACGCAATGTGTCCATCAGCAGGGCAAATTTCATGAGAAAGAATATGCATATCATGCTTGTGGCCTTGCTCGGCCAATTCAACACTAATATCACGTAAATCAAGAAACTCTTTGCGTGTACGCGGCGGCGCAACGAATGTGCCTGCACCCGAAACGCGTACCAATACGCCTTCGCTGGTCAATTCTTTCAACGCACGGTTTGCTGTCATACGCGAAACATTAAAACGCTTTACCAAAGCATGTTCGGAAGGGATTTTATCACCAATTGCCCAACGCCCATCTTCTACATGAGCAAGAACATATTGTTTGATCACTTGATATAGTGGTGTGCTCATACTGGGGCCAATGCGGTAACATCTCGCCCACTAACATAACGACTGTGCAAAGGGTTCGCACCAATCCAATAAGAAAGCTCCGCAGGGTGGTCAATATTCCACACCACGAAATCAGCTTTTTTACCAATCTCCAAACTGCCTATTTCCGCGTCCAGACCAAGCGCTTTAGCCCCATTTATCGTCATACCGCGCAAGGCTTCTTCTGGCGTCATAGCGAATAATGTACAGGCCATATTTAAAATCAATAAAGGCGAGCTTATGGGCGAACTCCCCGGATTACAATCCGTAGCAAGCGCCATGCTTACGCCTGTTGCACGCATTAAATCAATCGGAGGCTTTTTCGTTTCTTTTAGAAAGTAAAACGCACCGGGTAAAATTACAGCGACTGTTCCTGACGCCGCCATTGCCCGCAGTCCCTCCTCACTTACATATTCCAGATGGTCTGCCGAAAGTGCGGCATACTGCGCCGCCAAAGCCGCGCCACCTTGATCGCTCAACTGTTCCGCGTGTAATTTCACAGCTAATCCATGCATTTTAGCGACGTCAAAAACACGCCGCATTTGCGCAACCGTAAAACCAATATTTTCGCAAAACCCGTCTACGCAATCAATTTCGTCTTTAAGGGCAGGCAAGATTTCATTGCATATAAGGTCGATATAACCATCTGCATCGCCTTTAAATTCTGGCGGCAGGGCATGTGCGCCCAAGAAAGTTTTACGCACCCATATGTCATCGCCCTTTAACCGTTCAGCCACATTCAACATTTTACGCTCGGTCGCTAAATCTAAACCATAGCCAGACTTAATCTCAACACATGTTACCCCTTGCGCTTTCATAGCGTTTAACCGCGCAGACGCACTCACATATAATTCATCTTCGCTAGCTGCACGCGTGGCTTTTACCGTCGAGACAATACCCCCACCCGCACGCGCAATCGCTTCATAGCTTTCACCATGCAATCGCATTTCAAATTCTTTGGCCCGGTTCCCTGCAAAGACAAGGTGCGTATGACAATCAACCAAGCCCGGTGTCATCCACCGCCCCTCGCAATCAATTGTTTGCTTTTTCTCCCCCTCAAGAATGGAGAGCGGCATATCTTTCATCGAACCTAGCCAAAAAATACACCCCTCTTTAACAGCCAATGCACCATCTTCTATGGCACCATAGGGCACATTGTTTTCATCGCTAAGCGTTGCCAAATTTACATGAATGAATAAAATATCGATCATAGAACCGCTTTACAGGCGAAGCCTTTTCCAGATTAAGTTAAGTCGTTAAGGCCGCCGTTTTTAATCCAATGATACACGGCACGCACCACCATAATTTCACCGCCTTTTGGATGCGCGGGTGTCGTCGTTGGGTTCCAGCCATACACATCAAAATGCATCCAGTTTTGACCCTCACCAATAAATTTTTCCAAGAACAATGCTGCAGTAATACAGCCTGCAAACCCTCCCCCCGAGTTTTTCATATCGGCAATAGGCGAGCTTAGGAAATTCATATAAGGCGCCCACAACGGCATATGCCAAAACGGATCTTCTTGCGTTTCACCCGTTTTCAGCAAGCTTTGAACTGGCGCAGAACGATTAGAGAAAAATGGTGCCAATGTCGGGCCAAGGGCAACACGCGCCGCCCCCGTCAATGTCGCAAAGTCAATCAACAAATCTGGTTTGGTTTCCGAAGCCTTGGTAAGAGCATCACCCAAAACAAGTCGACCCTCTGCATCCGTATTGTCTATCTCGACATTTAAACCTTTGCGTGATGGCAAAACATCCCCTGGCCTAAAGGCATTGGCAGAAATGGCATTTTCCGCAATTGCCAAAAGCACATGCAACCGCACAGGTAAGTTATTGGCCATAATCATTTCAGCCAAAGCCAAAGCGTGGGCCGCCCCCCCCATGTCTTTTTTCATAATGCGCATGCCGCCACCGCCTTTAATATTTAAGCCACCTGTATCAAAAGTGATCCCTTTTCCCACAATAGAAAGACAGGGATGGCTTTCATCGCCCCACATAATTTCCACAAGACGTGGCGCCTCATGCGCGGCGCGACCAACCGCGTGAAGCATTGGATAATTTTCAACAAGCAAATCATCACCGACAATCGCGGTGAGTTTTGCATCGAATCTATCGGCTAGATTTTGCGCGACCTTATGCAATGCCACAGGTCCCATATCACCCGCAGGCGTATTAATATAATCGCGACCATTATGTACAGCGCGTACAAGTGCAATCGTCTCGTCCGCCGACATTTGCTCATCAAGAACGAGTGTTGGTGGTATGGGCTTTTTCTTGAGATATTTGGAAAATGTATATGCGCCCATTCCCCAAGATATCGCCATAAGTGTCGCGTCCCAATCGGCAGGCACACGCACAATTTTATAAATGCCTGCTGCAAGATTTTGTGCCAACGTGCCTGTTCGCACACTTGAATTTGCAAATCCATTATCTTTGCCTGCGCCAAAGGCAACCAAAGCAAGTTCACCATCAACACCTGGCACTAATACTGCTTGCCCTGCTTCTGCGGTAAATTTATGCGCAGTGAGGTACTTTTTTTGCGGTAATGTAAGTGTGTCTAAAAACCCCTCCACTTCGCCCGAACGGCAAATATGAATAGGTAAAATCACGGCATCTTGTGCCAAATCCATCTTTTTTACAAAATACGCACTCATTTAAGGCCTGCTTTCCAAAGTTTAACACTTTTTACTGTATTCGTTTACATTTGTTAACCAAATCTTGACGCAACGCAACAAAACTTAACGCACATGAAAGATTCGTGCGCCCATGTGGGGGCTACGCCCAAGAAGGGAAGAAAATGCATAATATAAACTTACTCAAACCCGTGTTTTTAAGTGCGAGCCTTATAGCGCTTTCAGCTTGCTCTCTGGCCTCACTACCCAAGTCCTATTCAAGCATTGAAAAACAGACACTCAACGATCTTGCGCCTTCGAACTATACCCCGCGCTCGGCTCTTGAGCGCGAAGCTATTCTTACTCAGGACTTGTTTGCGCAAGCTGCATTTTGGTCACACGAATATGATCTAAACCCTGCCGACCTTGAGGCGGCTATCAATCTAGCCAGTAGCCTACGTCGCTTAAACAACCCTGCAAAATCCATTGAGGTCGCGACCCAAACACGCGCGCTTTATCCACGTGACCCTGGGCTTCTCACAGAACTTGGCGCTTCTTATATCGCAGCCGATAACCCCACCAAAGCAATCGAGATGATCGACAAGGCTTTACATCATCGTCCACAACTCGCACGCCTATGGTCAATCAAAGGCGCGGCCCTTGATCAATTAGGTCGCTTTGACCAAGCACGGCAACATTATACAAAAGCCCTGCAACTCGCTCCCAATGATAGCGGTATTCTCGCCAATGTAGGTTTAAGTTACGCCTTGGAGGGTGATCCCAATACAGCCGAGATCTGGTTACGTCGTGCCACAAGCATACCTGGCGCAAGTGCAGGCGTTCACCAAAACCTCGCCCTTGTTCTCGATATTCTTGGAAAAAAGGATGATGAAAATACATGGGCATCAAATACAAGAACACAAAATACAAGAGCGCCAAACACATCACAACCACGCCAGACCAAACCCGTTCCGATGGCAATACAACACAGAGCTTTGCCACAACATGGCACCCGCTTAACTATGGCAGACGATCCATCTAAACTTTCCGGTGGCCCGCAAACGGCAAGTGAAATGGCCAGACATATGATGATGCAAAAAAAAGCATCAGCATCACAAGCGTATAACCCCATGAGTACACAGGCACCGGCGAGGGCTCATCCTGCTTCACAACCACGTAACAACCCCTATGCAAAACAGACCACTAGGTCCGTACAATCACCTTATCGTACAACGCCCGCCGTTACACATACTGCTACACATACACACGGTACGGAGACACAACCTCAGAATATTTTAAATAAAATTGCGGGAAACAATCGCTCTAAACGTGACATCGCCGCCGAGCAATACGAGTATTTACAAAACAGGCAACAACAAAGAATACCCCAACACATGCCAAACCAACAATACGCGCAACCTTATCCACCTACGCAACAACCACAAAACAATATACAATATATGCCACAGCAACAACCACTACAGCAACCACAATACGGTTACCAAAGACCTCCAGCAAGAACACGTAGGCGGTAAAGAGAAATTACATTATATAAGCAAAAAAATAGCGCCAATCACGGCGCTATTTTTTTATGAACAATTGTATAATTACAGACCCTATTCAGGAGCCATATTTGCTTTCACTTTTATCACCGCTGGCGTCAGGACTACGATAAACAGAACGGGTAAAAAGAAGACAATCATTGGAACTGTAAGTTTAGCAGGCAAAGCAGCCGCTTTTTTCTCGGCAGACATCATCCTCATGTCACGGTTCTCCTTGGCCATCGTCCGAAGAGCATCACCAAGGGGCGTACCATAGCGCTCAGATTGAATAAGCGCCGTCGCGACCGCACGTATACCCGGGTGATCATTACGACGCCCAAAGTTTTCATATGCTTGGCGACGAGATTGCAAATAAGAAAGCTCGGCCGTTGTTAATGAAAATTCCTCGGCAAGTTCAATAGACGATTCCGCCATTTCAGTTGAAACCTTTCTAAAGGCCAATTCTATGGACATGCCAGATTCCACACAAATAAGTAGCAAATCCAGAGCATCAGGAAAAACAGGCTGGATAGAAGCCATGCGTTTATTTTTAATATTTTTCAAGTAAATACTAGGGGCGTAATAACCTAAAAGGGTAACAGCCATCGTCGCAAGCCAACACCGGCTTGTCGGCCATGTTAACGGGTTTAATAAAACAAAATAGAGAATACCAAATATGAAAAGTAGAATAGGCATGGCAAGGCGAAAAAAGTAAAACATATAAATCGGACGTTGACCACGCAACCCCGCTTGCATTAGTTTTTCTTTCAAATCCGTTGCCGCCAGAAGTCTCTCTAACGACAATCCATCAACAAGGTTTTTGACAACGCCCTTATTTTCGCCCCGCAACGTATTATTATTCTCCAAACGATCCATATGCTGATTTTTAAGGTTTTCACGTTCGTTCGCAACAGACCCCATGCGCCTCTTGAAATTCTGCCCCTCGAACAAAGGGGAAAACAGTGTATAAATCGTCCCAACACCCGCTAAAATAACGATAGCACTCAGTGCAGTTTTGAACAATTGTAAGGATTCTGGAGACATTTCACTTCATCCTAAAATTTAAAGTTTATCATTTTACGCATGACGAAAATGCCAAACATCATCATACCAGCACTAATCATCAAATTACGTTGCCCCACCGTCGTTGTATATAAATCGGACATATAATCAGGTGATGTTGCAGACACCATCCCCATCACACCAGGAGGTAATATACCAATAATAATTGCCGATGTTTTTGCTTCTGCAGACATGGCCTTAATTTTTTCACGTAACAGTTTTCTCTCACGTAAAACCGTCGACAAATTGGCTAAACTTTCACCAAGATTACCACCTGTTGAACGTTGAATATTGAGAACCGTCCCAAAAAAATTAACTTCCGCCAATGGCATGCGTTCATACATGCGTTCGATACACACATCAATTGGCACACCAACACTTTCAGCTTCAACCAGATGGAAAAATTCAGTTCTGACAGGCTCTGGACTTTCGTGGGCAATAATACGTAAACAATCACCAAGTGGCAAACCCGTACGCACACCACGCACGATAATGTCCATAGCATCAGCGAAACCAGCCGTAAATTTTGCTTGGCGTCTATTGATCATGACATTAAGCACCCAACGCGGCAATCCAAAGCCAATAACAAAGCCAATGCCTAGAGCAATATGAGGGGCCAAACCAAACAACATCGGAAGTAAGGCACACACGACCCCGATGATCGCTGACAGAATAAGAAAACTTTGAGGTTGCGTTTTCAAATTCGCTTGAATCAATTTTGATTTTAAAGATTTTTTCTTCTTCACACGGTCTTTTTGATTCTGTTCCAATTCCTCCAACGAACTTTCAATTAATTTTCGACGTGAACTTGAATCATCCACCTTCATAAATGAAAAAATAGATGTTTTTTCAGTTGCTCTACGTGCACCACCGATGTTTTTTGCACGTTTTTGACCAGAAGACTGTCCTGAATCCATTATCAAATAACCGATAATACAAACGGCAATCGCGCCCATTATAGATAATAAAAGACTAGGTTCCATTAATCTGCTCCCGCCTCATCTAAGGCTTGTGCCAAATCTTTTTCCAGGTTGAAATAGCGCGCACGCTCCCAAAATGCAGGGCGGGCAATACCCGTAGACTTATGTTGACCGATAATTTTACCGTTCGCATCTTCACCATCCATTTCATAAAGAATAAGGTCCTGCGTTACAATCACATCACCCTCCATGCCTAATACTTCGGTAATATGCGTAATTTTTCTAGAACCATCACGAAGGCGAGTCGCTTGAATGACAATATCAATCGAGCCCACAATCATTTCACGAATAGTCCGCGTAGGGAGGCTAAACCCACCCATAGTAATCATGCTTTCCAAACGCGCTAAACCCTCACGCGGGGAGTTGGCATGAAGCGTACCCATTGAACCATCATGGCCTGTATTCATCGCTTGCAAAAGATCGAAAGCTTCAGGGCCACGTACCTCACCTACAATAATCCGTTCTGGGCGCATACGCAGACAGTTTTTCACCAAGTCTGACATATCAATTTTACCCTTGCCTTCAAGATTGGGAGGGCGTGTTTCAAGGCGCACCACATGAGGCTGTTGCAATTGCAATTCCGCCGCATCTTCACAAGTGATAATTCGCTCGTCAGGATGTATAGATGCCGTAAGGCAATTCAATAAAGTCGTTTTACCAGAACCCGTACCACCCGAAATCAAGATATTACATTGGCAAGCACCAATAATACGTAAGACACGAGCACCAGCTTCCGAAATAGATTCAAACTCGACTAGGTTTTCCAGTGTCAGCTTATCTTTTTTAAATTTCCGAATCGTAAGCGTCGGGCCATCAATAGCCAATGGTGGGGCGATCACATTGACCCGTGAACCATCAAGTAAACGTGCATCACAAATCGGCGAACTTTCATCAACACGTCGACCAACCTGGCTCACGATACGCTGACAAATATTCATAAGTTGTTGGTTATCACGGAAACGAACATTGGTTTTTTCCATCTTACCATTTGTCTCGATAAACACATGTTTATACCCATTGACCATGATATCAGCAATATCATCACGCATCAAAAGTGGCTCTAGCGGACCATATCCAAGAATATCATCACAGATTTCACCAATCAGCTGTTTTTGTTCAGCAACAGATAAACGCACATTACGAATTGCGATAATCTCGTCAACGATCATCCGAATTTCTTCACGTGCCGCGTCTGGCTCCATCCCTGCTAATGCAGAAACATCAATTGTTTCAAACAAAGCATTAAAGATCGTTGCCTTGGTTTCATAATAAGCATCCGAAGGGTCGTTATGGACACGGGTAGACACCTTCTCGATTTCAGGCGCAGATACTGTTTTCACAGCTTTTGGCTTAGGCGCAGTCGCAACATCGCCCTCTGCTGACATGTCTGCTACCGGATTAGGTGCAGCGCTACCCTCTGATCGTTTACCAAACATATATTATTTTTTCCGTTTTTTAAATTTAGCAAATATTGAACTTGATTCATTACCATCTGTATCAGCCGTTTTTTTTGAACGTTTCCGAGATTTACTTTTCTTACCCGTTTTGCTGTTTTGTTGAACCGAAAAATGGCCTGTACGCACACGTTGTGCTAAATATAAAATACCTTCGAATGCAGACGCCGCCGCCTTTAATTCGCTTAACATTTTACCATCATTCGCCGCTTCCGTATACATGACGGGTTCATATGCCAATACCAAAGCAGGATCGATACCAACCGCAGCCGCAAAATCCTTAACAGGAATTTCAGCTGTTTTCGGCACACCTGTTTTATTTAAAACCAAAAGAGGCGGCGCATCATTTGGGCGCGCAGCTTTCAAGAAATCAACGAGATTTTTTGTATTCCGAAGATTAGCAAGGTCAGGCGTTGCCGTAATCACAACATCATCAGCACTTACCAAAGTTTGGCTTGACCATTCCGACCATACATGCGGCATATCTAAAATTGTCAGCGGTGACAAAGACCGGACACTCTTCACAACCATTTCATACGCCTCTATCGACGAAGGCGTTGGTGATCCCAATGATGCCGCAGCAGGCAAAATTGATAATTTCTCTGAATGCCGCACCATGATATTATCAAGGAGATTTTCATCAAGACGATCCGCATCCGCTAACGCCTCTTCTAGGCCTTGCGTATTATCATAATTAAAATCTAGTCCAGTTGTTCCCCAACTCGAATCCATGTCAATAAGCGCCGTTTCTTGGCCTAAGCTATTCGCGAGTCCCCAGGCAACATTGTGCGCAAGCGTAGATGAACCTACGCCACCTTTTGCACCAAAGAACGCAACGACCCGACCAATATATGGTTTGTCTGGATCGCTGTATAATTCACTGATTGCACGAATAAAGCTAAGCGGATGAAAAGGCGGAACAATATAATCGCTCAATCCTTTTTCCATCAATTCACGATAAAGGCGAATATCATTCGATGCGCCAATCATCACAACTTTTGTACCTGAATCAACGACAGATGCGAGTGCATCCAGCTTGTCATAAAGCGCTTCCCCACGCAAAGACGATTCAAACATAACAAGACTAGGTGTGGTTTCATTGGCATAATATTCTGTCGCCGCCGCAATCCCGCCCATATACACTTTTAAATTTGCGCGCGCCATACGCCAATCATTCGTCATGGCTTGCACAGCACCGGCTGTTTGTGAATTTTCACAAAAAGCATGGATCGATATCCGTGGCAAAATGCGCTCGCCGCCTTCTTTCTCAGATTGTTGATACAAAGGTTCCGGAATGTGTTGCGGCGCAGGAGAATAAGGAATTTGCCCTCCCATAGACATTCCTGCACTTGGTATACCTGGATGAGGTTGTGGCGGCATGGCTTGAGGCGGTCTCATATTTTGTTGAGGCACCATCGGTTGTGGCGCTCCCATTGGCGGCATCTGTGTTGGCGGCACCTGCCCAGGCTGCATTTGCACTGGTTGATTTTGTACTGGCTGCATTTGTATTGACGCTTGTGGATTTTGTCCGGGCTGTACCAATGGCTGTGCCACCAATTGAGGTGGAATTTGCGCCAGGCCAACCTGTGGCTGTACAGCGGGATATGGTTGCGGCTGACCAGAGCCAGACGCTGGAACAGGCGACGGATATGCAGAAGGTGCACTAGGCGTTTGTGTTGGTTGTTTCATAGTTCTATTCCAGTTTTACTTATGCCTAATGGCAAAAAGCGCTCCCTATCATTTCGTCTTTTACTCTTTATCGTCTTTTATTCTCACCGCCTATAGGGCGCTATTCTCCGCCACCGCTACTGCCACTAGTCGCAGATATTTTTTGCTGTGTTGGTGTTGGTGAAGACGTAAGTTCACCTTCATTCATTTTTCTAATAACGTTCACACCATGTGTAGATGGAGCATCTGCAAGCGCATATGGCGCTAACAATTGGCGCGGATTGTCAATCATGGCCGCAAGGTTTGCAGTTTGCGCACATCCAAAATTTGAGTGTGGTTGATTGTTCGCTGTATGGGTCAAAGGCGCCCCCATGTGACAATCTATAGGCTCAGTCGTCAAACGACGATAAGAAACAACAACTGGCGCAGGCGCAGATGGGTTTGCACGGTAATGTCCAGTTTGCATGGCATTATAATTTCTCCCAACACCCGAAAGGTATTGTGCAATCATTTCTTTTGCTTGGTCAATACCACGCCCGTTTAACGCAGAGTCTGGCACATTAATATAAAGGGGACCTTCACCAAATCGTGCATATTGCGCAATAAAGTTCGCCATCGCACTTTGGTCACGGCTAGAAAGGTTAAGACCTGTAGGTTGTACGTATAATTCCATACGCTCAACGGTTTCAGCAACCGTTATTTTATTCCGAAATTGCGTTGACCCATAGGAAGGCTGGTGAACAGTGCAACCACCGAGCATCAGGCTTAACACTGTAGCCGCGGCTAAAGCCTTCACCATGTTTTTGGATTTCGGAGTTGTAAATGTGTGTATATTCATTCTCTTTTTCTCCTAATCTACCACATGGCCAAATGGCCCATCAAGACGGTTTTTGGGCTGTTCAAAACCGTTTTTACCATACACTTTGTTCAAACGACCCAAGATAACCGATTGCCGATCATTCGCGGCTACAAAACCATCCAATGGCGTTTGCAATTTATCTGGATGAGTTGCGTTGACCAAATAAGGTGTCACAATAATAACAAGTTCTGTTTCTGTTGTTGTATCATCACGATTACGAAACAAAGCGCCAATTCCTGGTATGTTTTTAAGACCTGGTGTCCCGGCTATCGATTGTCGGCTTTCTTCCCGAATAAGCCCTGCAATAACCATGCTTCCCCCCGCAGGAAGTTCAATAACGGTATTCGCCCGCCGCACACGAATGCCAGGGATATCAGAATCACCTGTTGAAAATGCACCTTCTGTCGTAGGTTCGGAAACCTCCGTGGAGATATTCAATCGAATACGGCCTTCGCTTAAAACGACTGGCGTAAAGCCTAAAGACACACCAAAAGGCTTGTATTCAAACTCACGTTGAACTTTGCCGTCATCGTCAACAAATACATTTGTCAGTAACGGGAATTCGCCGCCCGAGAGAAAGTTGGCCGTTTCACCCGAAATCGTTGTCAACACCGGCTCTGCCAATGTACGCACCAAACCAACACGCTCTAACGCAACAAGTCCAGCAGATAATGATCGTAAATTACCACCGCCCGTATTTGTCCAATCAACAGTCCCGGAAAAGCCAGACGTCGCACCAACAGCCGCACTGCTGAGCAAGCCAATACTTGCATCTCCAAGTTTGCCAAGTGCATTAAAATTAATGCCCATTTGTTTTGTGACTGAACGCTGCATTTCCACAATACGGACTTTTAACTGTACAAGTTCATTCCCCTTAACAGTCATCAAATTTGTAATTTCGCCTTTGTCACTACCTGTATTTTCACTCAACCACAAATTCGCCAATGAAAGTACCTGAGACGCAGTCCCTGCGTTTGCAACAACACCAGAAAGTAAAATATTATTATTATACGCCTGTACCTCTACAGAATTACCTGGCACATGTTTGCGAATAAGATCACGTAGGCCTGCCATATCGCGTTCTACACGAATTTCGAGATTAAGGAGTTCCTGACCATTTGCCCCATAGAAAAAGGCATTCGTTTGTCCCGGTGATTTCCCGATAAGCAGAACACGGTTACTTGTATGCACAACTGCGTCAACAACATTAGGGTTAGACACAATCACATCCATAAGACCACCAGGAAGATCAACCGTAGTCGATTTACCAAACGGCACCACAATAGATTGGGAGACTGCGCTTTTGCTCGATTGCACAACTCTCGCAGTTTGTTGAGGTTGTAACTGCACATCCGCATATGAACGGGGTCCAGCAAAAGCGGGGGTGGCAACCGCCGTAAATGTCAAGCTTGTTGCCACTGTAAGCATCAATATGTGTTTGGCCAACATATTATTGTCCTTCTATCGCTACGTGTTGGGATTGCCCATTTCGGTAAAGAGTAATCGTCGACATCGATTTTTTCTTGCGCCGTCCTTTGGTCGCAGAACTCGCAACAAAGGCCGCGTCTCTACGGTTCAAACCACGTAAGACCAATGAAATATCACCTTTCGATTGCGCCTCGATGAGAACTTCAGAATCAATTTGAGATAATTCCAACAATGCTGTTGAACCCGAAATATAGGCAACACCAGCTTCTGTATTATTGTGAACTTTACCGACGGCAAGCACATGTACATTTTCAAAAATCGTCGCCGATGAATAATTCGTAAATCCATTCTGGCTACCCTCGGTTCTTACGGTCAAGACAACATCAACCCGATCACCGGGCTGAATAAATCCACCCGCTGCAGATTCTACATTAATACGTGTTGCAATACCGCGCATACCAGGTCTTAGTAATGCAGCCATCTGACCGCGAGTACCCGTATGAACAACTTTACGCTTCAAAATCGGCTCGCCCCTATAAATTGTAGTTCTCGTGACAGCTTTGAGATAGCTCTCAAGCGCATCTGCTTCGCTCTCGCTATCAATCAAGCTGTCGTTTAAAGCTTCCGTTGGCCATTTCTGCCAGCCAATCAACTCGGGGCTTAACCGTGTGCCTAAAGGTATATCCTGTTTTGCAACCAGAATTTTCGTATATTTAACAGTCGAGATTTCTTTCACAACTGGCGCCGCTACTTTTTGCACGGTTGTGGGCGCACTCAATTTTTGTAATTGTAGAAACCCAAGTACGGAAACGACACCTAGCACACCGACCAAAATTATTTTTTTCGTGTCCATTAATTCCTCACTTAAAATTCAAAAATACTGTGACTCGCATAAAGGTTAACGCGCCATATGATAAAGCATGGTTAATAAGTGTAAATTTTTCTGATTTTTCCCACATTCTCATTCAATTTGTCCTTAAAACCTATAAAACCCCAATTGCATTTAGATAAATATCACTTCGCGGCAACACAACAAGAGCGCCAAAAGCTAGTGCCAAACCATATGGCATCTTCTTTTCGTCCTTAAACAAACGATGCATCCAGTCTGTTGTTAAAAACTTTACTGGTAAATATTTGCGGCCAATGAGTAAAAAAATTGCAAGGGCTCCACCAGCAAAAGTCGTGTAAACCAGATAAGGAAATAGATCAGCCCAAACCCACCAAAGAGAGGTCGCCGCTAGTAATTTTGCATCACCACCGCCCATCCACCCGAGAGCGAACATCACGATACCAAAGGCAAAACACGTTAATCCTACCAACAAATGCACACCAAATACGGCCCAACTTTGCCAAACAAAAGGGGTCACAACAAAGAAACCGGCTATCAGAACAAGACTTATCCAATTCGGAATTGTCATGCTGGTCATGTCTTTCCAGCATGCCGCTAACATACATCCTGCAAATATAAAAATTATAAGCGTCGAGATGAGCACAAGCCCCCACTTTTATCTATTATTCCTGAGGCAATCCCACACTGCCATCTGAGTCGATTGAGGGCAAATTAGACAGTCATAGTTAACGCCTCCTTAAGACTGGATATGAAGTACATTTTATTTTTAAAATGCAGCTGGTCTCATTTAGAGAATACCCCATAAAAAAACCGCCCTTCCCAAAGGAAAGAGCGGTAATATTCAATATATTGTGTATATTACACAATATCCTCCAATTACGGAGTAGTACCAGCGTCACCAACTTCAGAAGCGATAAGTTCAAACTTAGCTTTAATATTATCACCAAGTGACGTTGCCGCAGTAATAATACCAACTGAAATCAAAGCAGCGATCAGACCATATTCAATAGCCGTTGCACCAGATTCATCATTTAAATAACGAGTAACAAAATTTTGCATAACTAACTCCCACGTATGCTTATTAATATTGAGGATTTTCCCCTTACCAGAGAACCTCTCCGATGTTTGTGAACATAGGGAGCATGAATTACGATGGCGTGAAAGAACACGGTAAAAATCTGGTAAACACGCGGGAAATTCCAAAAACACACAAATATAGCCAAAAATTGCGATTTTACTTTATATATATATACGGGAATTTTTTTGAAGTTTTTCATTTTTTTTGAAAGAAACATAAAATAATGCAAATATATGCAGTTTATCTCTAACTAGACGGTTTTTGTAAACCCTTCATTCACCACATTTCGTTACCAATGCTTAAACTGTGGAGGAAAGTCACTATGTTAAAGCACATCTCAAAACGAAAATTCGGTTCATTTGTGAAAATGACTATGCTTGGGTTAGCTCTACTTACCCCTTTCAGCATAACAGCGACTGCTGAAAACTATAAAGTGAGTCTGAACAAAACCCAAATACTACACCTACCCGCTCCCGCAGCAGCCATTGTCATTGGCAATCCGGATATTGCAGATATCACTATTCACTCCTCAGACACTCTCTTTATTATTGGGCGTGGATATGGCGAAACAAATATTCTTGCACTTGATAGTAATGGCCAAACTATTTTAAGCGCCAATATTATTGTTACAACAGATCGTAGCCCCAATAGTGTCCGGATTGTAAATATTGGCCAAGGTCAAGAAACCTATCATTGCGCACCAAACTGCCTACCTTCCCCGATTTTAGGGGATCACCTCCAATTCATCGAAATGTATAGTAGTCATGCAGAGCCGATTAGAAGCACATCAGGTACAGGTTCATCTTCATTGGCACAAACTGCGAATGTTGCCACAAACCCAGCCTACACCTCGACACCACCCAATGCACAATTTTCTGGTGCGCCCTCATCAAGACCAATTTTCGCGTCACCAAATTCACGCCCAGCGCCTGGCGTTGAGGATTAAAAGTCTGGCCTTGAAGACTAAAAGTCTGGCCTTAAGAATGGCAAATGCCTAGCACTGCTACGTTAGAGGTTTATTTACCATACACTTTAGCTGTTTTTTAGGCTCATAATGCTATTTTACCCCAAACACACATCTGTGGGGGAAATATGCATTTACAACTAAAAACAAAAAGACGGCACTTTAAGGCTATACTCAAAGAAGAAGATGGCGCCACGGCTATTGAATTTGCTATGCTTGGCCTCCCCTTCCTCGCCCTTTTATTTGGCATTATTGAACTCGCGCTCATTTTCTTTATCAGTTCAACAACACAACATGCCCTTGAAACTGCCGCACGCGAGATTCGTACTGGTGAATTTCAAAATTCTGGCGGTACAGCAGCCGCATTCAAAACCAAAATTTGTACCGCTATGGCAGGCCTGGGCAGTTGCAGTAATTTACGTGTAGATGTTGTAACATCGAATACAGGTAGGTTTTCCGACCTCGTACTCGCTGTCTCCCCTCCAGCACCAGACCCGGATGAAACAGAAGACGAAAAAGAAGAACGGGAAAGTAAGTCCCCCGTACTACCCGCAGATTCCTATGCGCAAACATCAGGTGGAGATGTCGTGATCGTCCGCGTACAATATAAACATGCACTGATCATTCCAACAGCGATAACACGGCTGGCGAATGCAAGTGGAAATACTCACATTATTACGCATACAACGGCATTTAGAAACGAACCGTTTTCCATCACGCCGGTCCCCACCACACCATAGGTATATCGTATAAATCGATTTTCAGATTTCAGAGGAATATTATGTTAAATTCTAAATTTAAATTTCCAAAATTCAAATATTTTTTAAACAATAATCAAGGCTCAGCAGCCATTGAATTTATCTTCATTGCCCCAATTATGATTGCCACATATTTTGGTTTAGCCGAGGTTTCGCTCCTCATATCTGCAGATCGAGATGTGTCTCATGCAACATCCGTCGCCGCGGATTTAAGTACACAGATAGAAACTTTGGGGCCAAATGATATTGAAGATATTTTTAACGCAACACTCGCTGTCATGAGCGTGACAGATAGGCAAGCAGGTAGGCTTACTATTGATGTGATTAGTTACGAAAAAGACACTAGCGGCACACTCTCGGAAATAGGGTATGCTAAACTCGGGTCAGGTTTATCAACAAAATACGTGCCACCAGGAACAATTAGCAACGCATTATTGAACGCCACGTCTGGGCTTGTGATTACCCGTATTGAATATAAATACGAAACACCAACTGGGCTTGGGTATTATGTAAAATCACCGACCCTGTCAGAAACCTTTATGTTAAAACCGCGCAAGTCCGCAACAATCCCGTTTTCAACGGCGTCTATTAGTTGTAACCTTGTCACAGGCGGTGCAAATGGCCCGAGAGCCAATTGCTAATTTTAGTATTCATAGATTATTTTTGATAGTGTTTGCGGAGGTTCTGAATATCCTCTTGGCTTAGGCCAAGGGTTTTTTTCACATAGAGTTCCGGGTCCCCAATAACATCAAGTGACGTTGTTAAATATTCAGGCGTAACCCCGAAAAAAGGCTCAAGCGCGTCGGGGTCATAAGGACGCCCAAACCGTTTTTCCATTGTTTTCGCGGCCATAACTTTAATGGCATCAAATTCTAACGCGTCACGTGTACGTAAATAGTCAGCCATAACATCTTCGTCCGACACCCCAAGCAACATGAGTAAAAGTGCCACAAATGTACCCGTGCGGTCTTTACCCGCAGCGCAATGCACATAAATAGTTTCGCCAGTTTCTGACATGCGCTTAAGCGACCTTGAGGCAACACAAATAAATGCCTCGTGCTCAGCTCGCTCAAAATATGAATTCATCATATATCGTCGCGCATCATCTGCGGTCTCTAATTCATTACGCATAAAGGCTTCATGTGGGGCCAATTCCGTCCCACCAATTTGATCATACTCTGGCAATATCTCAATAACATTCGGCGTGAATGGCGTTTGCAATGCACTTGGTTGACGCTGTCGCTCTGAATGGTAACGAAAATCTATCACCAATGAAATATCAAAWCCCGCAAACTGTGYYCGGTCKRMATCMGACATCGCACTTAACTGCGCRCCACGGTAAARWCKRTTTTCRACRAGATGYKYAGCCCCAAAACGACGTACATTCARAACATTATCAAATGGCAATATTGAATACATTTNNACGCACCCTNTAMACAYTAAAACNTTGAAAWSRSGCTAGTTCTCAACCGGKGCCGTATCTTTTSCRGAYTTRGCAGMTTTRATTTTTTCAAACATGCCCCACACRCCATCATCACCGTGCCAATCRCCTTTACTKGCGCCTTTAGAGTATTCMGTYGAACGCGCTTCAAAAAAGTTKGCATGCTCAACACCGTTAAGRATTTCKGTMAGCCACGGCAATGGATGTTTTKCGACRCCATAAACRGCTGGTAGRCCAAGCTGYCCCAAACGCCAATCTGCAATATARCGRATATATGTTTTAATATCTTGYGCCGTCATRCCYTCAACAGGYCCCATTTCAAASGCAAGRTCRATAAATTTATCYTCATGKCCWACCACAGTTTTYGCRCAATCRATAATATCATCYTCRACAGATTTCGTSACRCASCCSGTYTCTTTKGCAAATGTRTGRTAAAGYTTAATCATGCCCTCACAATGCARGCTTTCATCACGAATAGACCAWGTAATAATTTGCCCCATGCCCTTCATTTTATTCAGACGTGGGAAGTTCATCAACATGGCAAATGAGGCAAATAATTGTAGCCCTTCCGTGAACCCGCCAAACATGGCAAGTGAGCGCGCAATGTCTTCATTGGTATCGGTGCCAAATTCTTGCATATAATTATGCTTGGCCGCCATTTCCTCATATTCCATGAACGCCGAAAATTCGGATTCAGGCATGCCAATGGTTTCGATCAACAAAGCATAGGCTGCAATATGAATAGTTTCCATATTCGAAAACGCAGCAATCATCATTTTAAGTTCTGTGGGCTTAAAAATATGTGCATAATGCTCCATATAATTATCATTAACCTCAATATCACCTTGCGTAAAAAAGCGGAAAATTTGTGTCAAAAGATTGCGTTCAGAATCCGTAAGTTTAGTCGCCCAATCTTTACAGTCTTCACCCATAGGCACTTCTTCTGGCATCCAATGCACTTGTTGTTGTTTTTGCCAAAAATCAAACGCCCAAGGATAGCGAAATGGCTTATACCCAATTGAAGGTGTCAAAAGTCCCGGTTTCTCTATTCCCGTAATGATTGAACTTGCCATTTTCCGCTCTTTCCTTGTTTTCGCTCTATAATTGGTAAATATTAATCGAGATATTTTGCTCTCAACACAGAATATTTACTATATCTAGCCCTATGTGAATCAGTTATAACAATATCTTGTATATTCACCAACAGAGCAAGTCACAAACGCAAGTACCAGACAATTTTTCTGTGCAAAACCTGAAACATGCATACACACCCGAAACAAAACCGTTAAGTGTTCTGTAGCCAAACTTGCTCAGCACACATTTTGTTGCTAACTTTATACACGAGGAATAGAATTCATAACGAGAACACCAACATGACAAAGCTTTTCGAAATTATATCGCGCCCCAAAGTCTTCATTGGGTTTTTTATTCTTTCCACTATCATTAGCTATTGTTTCCCTTACGCGGAAGCTGTCGTTGGCGGTGCATTACTTGATCTCTCTATGAATGGAGAGAGCGCTTTAACGCGGCTAAACGAAATGAGCCAAACACAAAAAAACAAGCATATTTGGGCGACATTAGTGCTGGATATCGCTTACCCACTTACACTTTCTGGCTTTATGGCAGGCATTACCTTACATTACCGCAACCGCCTTCCTCAAAGCCTCCATAAAATCATGCTCGCGCCCGCACTCATCGCATTGATTATGGATTTATGCGAAAACGCAGTACAGGTTTTGGCACTATCTGGACACGCTGGTTTGCTTTCATTGAAAACCATCCTGACACCATTAAAGTTTTCCATGTTTGCTTTGGCTGCACTCATCGCAATATTTCTATTATTCAGCGCACTCATCACATGGATGCGTGCACGCAAAAAACAGCATTAACAAAGAAAGAGCAAAGACCGTGACTAGCGTTTCCAAGTAATAGAAAGTGCGGCAGCGTCCTCGTCAAATTTATAATTTTCAGCGGTCGCTTGACGTTTAAAATAGGTCAAAGCTAAATCAGCGGTACCAAATCTATACCCGAAACCAGCCTGAGCATCATTAATGAACACACGATTTTGCAAATGAAAATCACCACGTGTCAAATAACGTGACGTGCTATTTGGGTCAAATCTAACGGTTTCCGCTTCAGCGCCTGCAAACAAATACCAAGCATTAGACTTCATTTCCGAGCCTTCGCGTAAATTATCACCAATACGTACAAGAGCCCCAATCAGCGCACTTTTACTATTTTCATCAAAACGTAGACCCGCGCGTGGCGACAATTGAATATTAAAACCGTCTTGTTTGCCATGGGTAATATTTTTGGCATAACCAACACCTATTTGATACGCATCACGCGCATGGCACTCATCCGCCGTCCCGAGGCACAAACGTCCATCCAGGCCGAGATTAAAAGCAGATATATTTGTATTATCATATGTTGGCGAATTAAATAACGCGCCACGAAGTGGTGTATTTAAATTTATGACACCGTCTTCACGTGATGCAGGTAACAAGCGCCCTAAGTCAGTAAAACTCGAAAAATCTCCCATACTCAACAATTGTTCAGCCGTAATCATATCGACCGCGCGCGTACCTTCCACGGCATTTGTCACTTCGGTGTGCGGAGGCTGAACTGACGACGCGTTACGAGAACTCGCCGCGCTTAATCCAACGGCCCCAAAACCAGTAGAATGCGTTAAGGTGTCCAAATCCCAGCCATTACGCCCTTGTGAGCGTTTACGAAGCCCTTTTGTCGGATTAAGGTTTTGCGGCTTTGGCATAGCCAATTCTTCAGGCAGTAAATCCGTTGGTAAAGTTTCATTGGCGATCAATGACATATCTTTACGTGCGGCAACAGGCGCATCAACATCGAGCAAACCACTTGTTGTTTGAGATTCAACTTGAGCAAATGCGAATGATGACGATAAAAGAGCAAACACGCATACAGACACATTCATGCAGGCTGTCAAAGCCTTTATTCTTCGTGTTTTATTCGCGATTTGCAACCAAGGCTTCATTTTATTCCCGTATTCAGTGTATAATTTCTCATTTATGCCTGAATTCCTAAGCTAAATATAGCACAAATCACCTAAACCTAACATTAATGAGTGTTAATGGTGCTTAAACGCAACAGTGCAAAGCAATTACAAGGTGTAATTTAAATATTTTGGTATTTTTCAACCAAAGCTTTTATTTACCAAAGCAAGATTACGACAACTGCGTTAACATTTTGTCAACCATAATTTCTCCCAATAAAAAACCGCCATATAGGCGGTTTTCAATCAAAATCGATTTGTGTAAATCATTTCACCTCAATATGAGGAAGAAATTCTTACTGACAAGCAAGGCATTCCTCATAATCAGTTGGTGCGGCGGCTTGCATAGCAGCCTCCATATCATTAGCAGGTTTAGTGTCTTTACCTGCAAATGCAGCCCGCTGCACAGACTTCGAACGACAATAATAAAGCGATTTCACACCTTGTTCCCACGCCGACCAATGTAGCATATGTAAATCCCATTTATTCACATCCGCAGGAATGAAAATATTAAGAGATTGCGCTTGGCAAATCAATGGAGCCCGGTCAGCCGCAAGTTCGATAATCCAACGCTGATCAAGTTCAAACGCAGTTCGGTAAACTGACTTTTCATCTTCGCTCAACACGTCCAAATGCGAAACACTGCCTTCATACTCTAGAATGCTTTCCCAAATCTCTTCAGTATTACACCCTTTTTCTTCAAGAAGTGCCACAAGGTTTGGATTCCGCACTGTAAACGAACCTGACAAAGTTTTATGTGTGTACACATTCGCAGGAATAGGCTCGATACCCGCAGACGTACCGCCACAGATAATCGAAATAGATGCAGTCGGTGCGACCGCCATTTTATGAGAGAAACGCGCCATCATACCTGAATCAGCCGCGTCTGGACATGGGCCACGCTCATGAGCAAGTTTCACACTCGCCGCGTCCGCACCTTTGCGGAGATGTTTGAACAAACGTTTATTCATTGCTTTTGCCATTGCACTTTCAAACGGAATGTTTTTAGACTGCAACATGGAATGGAAGCCCATAAGCCCTAGGCCAACCGAGCGTTCACGACTTGCCGAATACACTGCGTCTGCCATTGTATCTGGCGCATTATCAATATAATCTTGAAGTACATTATCGAGAAAACGCATAATATCTTCGATGAAGTTTTCATCATTTTTCCATTCATCAAACTTTTCAGCATTAACAGAAGACAGACAACATACAGCCGTACGCTGTTTGCCATATTTATCTTTACCTGTGGCAAGCATGATTTCTGCACAGAGGTTTGACTGCTGAACACGAAGACCTTGGTCTTTTTGATGTTTTGCAAGCGCATTATTCACAGTATCTGAGAAAACCATATATGGCTCGCCCGTTTGCAAACGCATTTCGAGAATTTTTTGCCATAATTTACGGGCATCGATTGTTTTAATAACTTCATTAGTCTTTGGAGAGCGTAGACCAAATTCTTTGCCGTCACGTACAGCATGCATAAATTCGTCGCTGATGTTCAAACCATGATGAAGGTTCAAGCTCTTACGGTTAAAATCACCACTAGGCTTACGAATTTCAAGAAACTCTTCAATTTCAGGATGATGAACATCCAAATATACAGCTGCAGACCCCCGACGCAAACTCCCTTGAGAAATTGCAAGTGTAAGACTGTCCATCACGCGAATAAACGGGATAATACCAGATGTCTCACCCGCACGACCAATTTTTTCGCCGATAGAGCGCACATTACCCCAATACGTACCAATGCCGCCACCACTAGAGGCAAGCCATACATTTTGAGTCCAGCACTGAACAATGCTATCAAGACTATCATCAACAGCATTCAAAAAACACGAGATCGGAAGACCGCGTTTTGCGCCACCATTGGAAAGAATGGGTGTCGCAGGCATGAACCAAAGCTGTGACATATAATCATACAGACGTTGTGCATGTTCTGCGTCATCACAATAAGCCTCTGAAACCCGCGCAAACATGTCCTGATATGATTCTTCAGGCAAAAGATAACGATCAACCAGAGTGGTTTTACCAAAATCAGTCAAAAGATCATCACGCGAACGATCAATTTTAACCCGCGTCACAACTTTCAAAGCTGATATATCCGCATGATTTGGTGTAGTTTCAGGCGCTGACTGAGGGGCAGGACGATTAAAAGCTGACGATGCCATCTTTTCCGCTTGCATATTCTCTAAATCTGCAGCCAAAGCCACGGTCGTTTCTTCTGACATGTAATTCCCCCGAATTAGTGGTGAAAACTGTTGTTTTCCCTAGGTGAGCGTTCATTTTTTTAGCGACAACATCCCAATACGAGCGCCCACTTTCGCACGTTACCTTAATTGTCAAATACTGGAGTACCGAATGGTCTTCGCACTACATATAGTGTTCAAATCTTCTGTTCCGTCAATACCTTGTGTGCCATTCATGCAGAGATTATTGTTAATAACCCGTTAAAATACGAGGTACCCACTCCCAACTATTTTAAAAAGCCCTGTTTTTATAAGGACTTGGCATCGAAAAAAAATGTGAATAAAAAAATGCAAAAGAACACAAAAATGGCCCTAAAATTTGCATTAAAATTAGAGTAATTCTAATCACCCATATATAGATATTTAAAAACCCTATTTTTGCACAAAAAGAAGGCGAAAAATCACTTTAAAGATGTATTTCAAAGCGAAACACGAGAGAATCATTTTTGAATTTTATTGCAAAAGCCTGCCGAGCACCTCACCCCGTAAATCCGTCAATACCTGCGTCTAACGATTCTAAAAACAGCTTTGGCAAGATTAGGCATTAAGGAATTTCTTGATATTGCGCGCGGCTTGGCGAATACGTTGTTCATTCTCAACAACAGCAATACGCACATAGCCTTCTCCGTGCTCTCCAAAGCCAACGCCCGGAGAAACAGCTACACTCGCTTCACGCATAAGGAGCTTGGCAAACTCTAAAGACCCTAATTCTGCAAATTGCGGCGGCAAAGGTGCCCATGCGAACATAGAAGCAGGCGGCACAGGTATATCCCAGCCAGCCTCGGCAAATGCCTCAACCAATACATCACGGCGTGCTTTATAAATGGCCCGCGCCTCTTCTACACAGTCTTGCGGCCCGTCAAGCGCGGCACATGCCGCCACTTGAATAGGTGTAAATGCCCCATAATCCAAATACGACTTCACCCGCGCCAAAGCATGAATAAGCCGTTTAGAACCAACGGCAAAGCCCATACGCCATCCTGCCATAGAATATGTCTTGGACAGAGAAATGGTTTCAACGGCGACATCCTTAGCCCCCTCGACTTCAAAAATGGAAGGCGGTATCTCGGTAAAATAAATTTCGGAATAGGCCAAATCTGAAAGAATAATAATATCATGCGCCTTGGCAATTGCGACGATTTCTTCATAGAATGAAATATCTGCAATCTGTCCCGTCGGGTTAGAAGGGAAACACACAACGATGGCAAGCGGCGGTTTCTCCGCTACTGCCAAAGCTTTTTTAATCCCCGCCAGATATTCATCCGCAGTAATCGCTGAAATGCCCTGAATTTTTGCACCCGCAATGATAAAACCATAAGCATGTAATGGATAAGACGGATCAGGCGCGTAAATCACATCGCCTGGCGCGGTGATCGCCTGCGCTAAATTAGCAAACCCCTCTTTGGAACCGATCGTTGCCACGATCTCGCTGTCTACATCCAAATCCACATCGAAACGACGTTTATAATAACGCGCACACGCTTGGCGAAGCCCCAATATCCCTTTGGACACTGAATACCCTGTCGTTTTAGGTTTTTGGACTGTTTCAATAAGCTTATCAATCACATGTTTTGGCGTAGGCAAGTCTGGATTACCAAAACCAAAATCAATAATATCGGCACCGCCAGCACGCAGCTCAGCCTTCAGTTTATTGACCTCTTGGAATACATAAGGTGGTAATTTTTTGATACGGTAAAAATCTTCCAATGTATTTGTGTCGTAATCTTGCCCATCTTGATTCATTTGACTCATTTTCTCTCTATCCACTTTATGCGACAAAACCCATTCACACATCACATGCCCACACTATGCTCGCAGGCCATTAAGCCGTTATTTCTTTAATAACGCGCTCCCTCTATCATGCAATCAATTATGACAATTTGACGACAAACAGTTAGGTTTTTACGTGTTTTTCCTAAAAAAAACCGCAAAGAACACGACAACATCCTCACACGTTAACATTACGCCAACCACGGCACGCCTGTTAATAATATATTAGGCTTCCCTCGCTACCAAGAACCACACACGGCTATCTAAGAACTGGGAATTTAATGACTGATCAGAGCGACACCACAAAAGCGCACATCATCACATTAACACAAATTCTTGACCTCACCGCCGCCAACCCTCTTAAAGAAGAGCTTCTGGCCGTTCGGGAACAAGAAATATGTATCAATGCAGAAAATGTGGAAAGATTAGGCGCACAATGCCTGCAAGTTCTTCTCAGCGCGTCCCAGACATGGGCGGCAGACAAGAAATCCTTTTCAATATCAAATCCATCAGAAGCCTTTCAAGGCACTTTGAATACATTTGGTTTTGACACAGAAACACTTGCCCCACACATCCAACAGGAGAGTGCATAATGTCACTAAGTATACTTGCAATCGACGATTCGCGCACCATGCGCGACATGCTTAAATTTGCGTTAAGTGACGCCGGGTTTGACGTCACACTTGCTGAAGATGGTCAAAAAGGTCTGGACGCGCTCGATGGCTACACACCTGATGTCATCATCACTGATATTAATATGCCTGTCATGGACGGCTTTGGCCTGATCGAAGGTGTCCGCAAAATGGACGCCCTACGGGCAGTACCGATTCTCGTTCTGACAACAGAAAGTTCTCAAGAATTAAAACAGCGCGCACGTGCAGCAGGGGCAACCGGCTGGATAGTTAAACCATTTGATAAAGTCAAATTGGTCAACGCTATTCATAAAGTTGCCGCTTAAAACCCACTTCCTATAAAGAGGAGTCCACACGTGGATACAATGGAAAGCATCAAGCAAACCTTCTTCCAAGAATGTGAAGATTTGCTACAAGACCTCGAAAGCGGCCTTATTCTTATCAATGATGGTGAGGATGATGACGAAACAATCAATAGTATTTTTAGAGCTGTCCATTCTATCAAAGGCGGGGCTGGTGCTTTTGAGCTGACAACTCTTGTTGGCTTTGCCCATATTTTTGAAAACACTCTCGATGAAATCCGCTCTGACAGACTAGACGCGAGCAAAGACGTTCTCAAAACCCTCCTGCAATCATCAGACATGCTATTAGATATTTTCGAAGCAGCACGTGACGATGTAGAATTTGGTGACGTAGACCGCGCTGAAGCTTTGAAAAAAGATTTGGCAGCTTTTATTGGCACGAGCGCCCCCGTTGAAAACGACGTAGACGAAATGCCTGCCATGTCTATGGATGATATGGGTTTCCAACCTGTCGCACTCGACTTTGATTTCGGCGACGACATCGACATTACCCCTGATACAGTCATTTTCGATATTAGCTTCACACCTACGCCAACAATGTACGCCCACGGCAATGAAACAGGTCGTTTGTTACAAAATCTGTCTGAACTTGGCAGTGTGAAAACGGTGTGTGACACGTCTCTTCTTCCTGCCCTAGACGCACTTGATGCAGAAGGTTCATACCTCACATGGGCAATCGCGTTGGAAACTGACAGTATCGAAAGCGACATTCGTGAAATTTTTGAATTTGTCGAAGATGACTGCAAATTAGTCATCTCACAACGTGAGACCACAATTACGGATACTCCATCAGAAGCAATAGGCGATGATGATAAAAAAAAAGATGAGAACTCAGGCCTAGCAAATATGGCTGTCGCGATTGAGATAGACCTACCAAATATTGAGGCAGCAGAAACGGCAGCAGAGGTGAAGACAGAAATCACCCCTGAAACGATGTCTCTGGAAACGCCTAAAAACGAAGTAAAACAAGCTGAGAAAAAAGCAGAAAAGAAATCTGCAGCCCCTGCCCAAGCCGCAACCATCCGCATAAACCTTGAACGTGTTGATCGGCTGATCAATCTGGTTGGCGAACTTGTGATCAACCAAGCCATGCTTTCAGAATGCGTCGTGGACGCAGGCGCGTCCAACGACCCTGCTGTTGCTGCGGGTCTTGATGATTTCAGACAGCTCACCCGCGAAATTCAAGAAAGCGTCATGGCCATTCGTGCGCAACCTGTACAATCCCTCTTCCAACGCATGTCCCGTGTCGTGCGCAAAGCGGCCCAAGCCACAGATAAAAACGTGCGACTTGTCCTTGAAGGCGAGTTTACCGAAGTCGATAAAACCATTATCGAAAAACTGGCGGACCCTCTGACACATATGATTAGAAATGCGGTTGATCATGGCATTGAAACACCGGACAAACGTATTGCAGCAGGCAAACCAGAAGAAGGCATTGTCACACTTTCTGCGGCACACCGTTCTGGCAAAATTGTTATCGAAGTTTCAGACAATGGCGCGGGCATTAACCGCGAACGGGTCAAACAAATCGCAATTGATAAAGAATTGATCCCGGAAGACGCGCAGCTCACCGACAATGAAATTGACAACCTCCTCTTTATGCCAGGGTTTTCGACTGTCGAAACAATTTCCACACTTTCAGGGCGTGGTGTTGGCATGGATGTTGTAAAACGTGCCATTCAAAGCATTGGAGGGCGTGTAACTATTTCATCCGAGCAAGGTAAAGGTTCCGTATTTAGTATTAGCCTACCACTCACCCTCGCGATTTTGGATGGCATGTTAGTCAAAACAGCAGGGCAAACCCTTGTTATCCCCCTCACTGCGATTGTCGAAACACTGATCCCCAAAGCCGAAGATATTCATTCTATGGGCAATAATTCAAGTGTTCTGAATATTCGTGGAACCTTTGTCCCCATGATAGATATTGGCTATGAATTAGGCTTCAGAGAAAAACCGTTACATGGTGAACGTAGTGTTATCCTTTCTGTTGAAACAGATGACGGTACACAATGTGCTATTTTAGTTGATTCCATTCAAGACCAACGTCAAGTCGTCATCAAAAGTCTCGAAGACAATTATGGCCATGTACCAAGTATTGCCGCCGCGACCATTTTAGGAGATGGGCGTATTGCGCTTATTCTCGACGTTGACAATCTCATTACAAGCACGAGCGCCAAAACAAACACTTTCGACCCTTCACAAATAGCTGCGGAGTAAATCATGACCGATACACATCTTACAAATAATAGTACAGAATCCGAACTCGTCGCTTTTGTCGTTGGCAACCAAGAATACTGTGTCGACATTATGAAAGTCCGCGAAATTCGCGGCTGGACTCCTGCAACAGCACTACCAGACTCGCCAGAATACGTGCAGGGCGTTATCAATCTACGCGGTTCGGTATTACCAATTGTTGACCTTGCCCGCCGCCTTGACATGCCGGCCACAGACCCATCTGAGCGCCATGTCATTATCATTTCACAAATTCGTGACCAAGTCGTTGGCTTACTCGTTGACGCTGTTTCTGACATTCTTACTGTCCCGAATGACGTTATTCAACAAACACCAGATGTAGCATCAGAAATCGCGCAATCATTTGTAGCAGGCGTATTAGCCTTAGAGGGTGGCCGTATGATTAGCCTGCTCTCGTTGGATCATATTCTACCCAACTTCCAGAGCGAGGCTGCATGAGCGCAAATCTAGCACGTCAACCTTCCCACTCATTAAATCTACCGACACGTTTAATGAAAGATGCGATTCCGCTACACGATGCAGACTTACAACGTATCGCACGGATTTTGGATCAAGATGCTGGCATTTTTGTCAGTATGGAGAAAAACTCGCTCGTACATTCACGTCTCATCAAAATTCTCCGTACTTTAAATCTTTCAAGTTTCAAAGAATATTGCGATCTTGTAGAAGCGCCCGCAGGCAAAGAGTTGCGCCGTGAAATGCTGATGGCGCTCACAACAAATTTAACACGTTTTTTTCGTGAAGCGCATCATTTCGAACACCTGTTGAAAGAGGCATTACCGCCACTTATTGCCAAGGCCAAACTTGGGGAACGTATTCGTATTTGGTCAGCAGGGTGCTCTAATGGACAGGAGCCTTATTCTATCGCGGCCATAATTTTATCGCTTCTGCCAGAAGCCAATAACTATGATATAAAAATCTTGGCATCGGATATTGACTGCAACATGGTCGCCCATGGTCGTATAGGCATGTATAGCGAAGAAATTGCAGAAAAAATGCCTGATAATTTACGGAATAAGCACTTCCAAAAAGTCACAACAGAAAATGGTATTCAATATGCTGCCAGTGAGCGGCTCAAAAAGCTCGTGAGCTTTAGAGAACTCAATCTCAACGCTGTAAGTTGGCCGATGCGTGGGAAGTTTCAAATTATATTTTGTCGTAATGTGGTGATCTATTTCAATGCAGAAACCCAAAAGACACTCTGGAATAATTTTCGCGATATGCTGTGTGGGCCAGGGTATTTATACATTGGTCATTCTGAACGTCTTTCTGGTCAGAGCGTAGATAAATTTGAAAGTGTAGGCACAACAACGTACCGCCTCAAAACACACTAACGCACGAGCATATATTAGGCACCACATTTTAAATCACAGAGGAAACTACCGTGTCCCTAAAAGATCACATTAAAATCATGGTTGTCGATGATATGGCAACCAGTCGCGGCCTTGTTATCAACGGCCTCAATGAAATTGGCATTAAAAACATCACTTATGAAAACTCAGGAGATGATGCTTTTAAAGAACTCGCAGGCTCACCTGTGCATTTAGTCATTTCCGACATGAACATGCCCGGCATGTCTGGTTTGGACTTGCTAAAATCCATGCGTGCGACTCCGTCAACCGCACGAACGGGCTTTATCCTGTTAACAGGCAGCGATGATCCAAGCCTTGTGCAAAAAGGTATTAAATTAGGTATGAATAATTTCATCAAAAAACCTTTTACTAAAGAACAATTACAAAAATGTATTGAGCGCGTTGTCGGGCGTCTCTAACAGGGTGCCTCTAGACAGGCTAAACTGAACCGCCATATTAGGAAGACGTATGACCAGCATACACCCAGAACCAAATGCCAAAAAAGCGACAGACTTGCTAAAAAACACGGCCGCCGAATTGCAAATGCTTGCGCATAACTCAGATCATTTACAAATTATAATTGGTCAAATTATCAGCGGTGGTGCCAATGCAACAGATAGTCAAATCCGTGATTTACAGGCTTTGGATCATTTAACCCAATCTCTGGATTGCCTCGCTAAATTCATGACAAACCTTTCGCAAGAGACACCGTCCCATTGGGTATATCCAGATATACAAGCCGCACAATGCGTAACCTTAGCCAGTCTAGCCTCACGCCTTGAGGGGAAAATTCAATCCGTACAAAACAGTAATGATATGGACGGAGACCTCGACTTATTCTAGCATTTATTTTGTTTATAATAATGCAAACATATCCTGTAGATAAGCTGACGCTTGAGAGAAAACACTTATTGCGCCATATGCCGTTTAACGGCTCGAACTTGGCATTTCCAATCCATGGTAAGAGAATAACCAGCGGGTTGACCAATGACATGTGTTTCCACGTGCCATTGGTCATCCGCATACTGGATAAGTCAAAAAGCAATCTTCACCTTGCAAAATGACTTAAAACGAAATAGCAGCCCACAAACTGCCATCTCATTTACGCGGCCTAACTTTTCAGTCATTCCGCAAACATCAGCCCTCTCCACATTTAGCGCTGACGCCATATGAACAATGAAAAATATCGTCTTTCACTCCCATATATTCTGTACGACCCTCATAAGAACATCGTTCAGACTTTGGTAAATAAAATAGCCAAAGGGCAATTTTTTTACCGTCCACATACTAGTTAAGTTCAACAGGTACTTCACCACACTGCTCAACTTATTACGCTTACCAACAGCCCACTTGCTGTTGTTTAACAGTGCATCAAAACGCCCCACATAGCGTTTATCAACATTTGAAAAATGACCAATATAGATCATTTTTCGTCCACAAAGTGCGGAGCCTCGATCACATATCGACACCGCACACATCTCTTAAGCGTCACATAGCGCCTAAAAGAATTCGTCTAACTCACGATTAAAACCTTTCCATCTACAACGGCTCTTTTCCATGTTATAAAATTTCTTCATCTTCCATAATAAAGACGGCGCGTTTCGCCTAAACCAATACCGTCTTTCATGATCATGATAAGCCTATCCACAGACGCGTGATGAGCCCACACGCCTATTCTTTCACAATTCGTAGCTATTATTGCACATACCCAGAAACTGACAAAAGCCCCAAAACTGGCAAGGGTATCATGATGTGGCCCATATGGCTTGGAACCATATAATACAGTTCTGCAAGTAAACTGCGGCGTTAATCGTTTTTTTGATTTGGCGATGAATATATTTTTTGCTTTTGAGCACTTTAAACGCGGCATCAAAGAAGCAATAAAAGTTGCCAGTAAAGTTATGGCATCAGGTAATTTATGAGAAATTTTTACTGTAGTGAACACGTTCATCAATGAGACTCCACAACAACCAACCTACTGGCTCGCTATTGTCTAAAATAACCCCATTTTGAAATTTCCCATACTGCATCAAAATTCATACGAATCTTCATCATTCATATGTTGTGATACATGACTTTTACTTGATTTTTAACTCCTTATCCCGTGTATTTTACGAAATCAGGCAACTCCATCTTTCCCGTTTGCCTGTGATACGCAATCTAATCATAATGAATCAGTAGTATAAGATTATAACGAGCACTACAATCAACATTACCCTTCATAGTTGTTACCTATTTATATACAAGAAAGTAAAGAAAAGGTTTCTAAACCGCCTTTTTTTACTTAATACACAAAAAAACATATGAATTGCGTCATTAATAGCGTTATTTTAAAGCAATACCGCTAAACAACGCTTTTTTTGGGAGAATATAATCCACGTAATCATTCGAAATAAACTTACAGTTGATTTTACCCGTCGTTGGGGAAAATTTTAAACGACGTGTAAGCTGACCACCAAGACTTATCTCAACACATTTAATATTTGCACCGCGCAGGAATTTCTTAGCGAATATTATATTCGCTTCACCAATTTCAGGAAGACCCTCTTGTATATACGCGCCGCCAAATAACTTTGCTTGCAAATATTTCCGCGCCGCGCCCTGTTTTATTAAATCTGAAATAAGCCCAACCATTAAGCTTTGCCCATGCGAACGAGAAATGTTTTCTCCTTCCCCTGGCAGTAAAAAATGGTTCATGCCGCCAATACGGTTCACGGGATCATAGAGACAACAGGCAATACACGAACCCAATACAGTCGTGAATACACAGTTTTCGTCAGACGAAATAATATACTCGCCCTGAACGACCACTTGCCTGAATGGCACTTGCCTGAACGCCCCTTGAATGGCCCTCTTTTTATAAGTCATATTTATCGCCCACACGAATTAAATTTCTTACTGATTTTTCCTTACACAGCTTTACCTATAAATACGGGAAAGCTTTCCCCATATGTTTAAAATAATTCCAAGTCCGCTGATACCACAGCTGTTGGAGCCTTTACAATTTTTTCAGCCGCATGAATATCCGCATTACTTACAAACCTTTGTCGCGCTTTGCCGCTGGTTGGGCAAAACTGAATACGTCGTCCAACATTACCCCCAACACTTTCTCCAAGCAATGAAATACCTTCATACTTCAAAAAGTCACGCGTGAATTCTATGTTTTGCTCGCCGATATTTGTTAGATTACCATTTAATTGTGCACCACCAAACATCTTTGCTTGCAAACGCCTGCGGTCGGCACCTTGGCGCAAAAGGCCATTGATAAGTAATTCCATCATGTTCAAGCCGCAACTCATCGTTCCGGATGAACTGTCACAAAATCCAGGTAATAAAAAATGATTCATGCCACCGATTCTTGCCAGTGGATCGTATAAACACGTCGCAACACATGACCCCAAAAGAGTAGCCATCTTCGTATTCTCATCCTTCGATACAGCGAAATCGCCTTGAATAACAGTAATTGTTTTCATTTGCAGAATTGGTTCCCTCATAAGTTTACCCTAATTTTTCCACACTTATATTCGCGTCACACACACGCATAATTTCTGCTGCTATTTTAGAAAGTGGCAATTCAGTTTTCACCGCGCCTAAACTTTTAGCGACCCGCGCCATTCCGTAGACCGTGGAGCTATTTTCATCTTGTCCAATCGTATGGCCACCTGATTGTCGAATAGCGAGCAATCCCTCCGCGCCGTCACGTCCCATGCCCGTAAGCATAACGCCAACAGTACGCTTACCATAAATCTGTGCAACAGAGTGCATCATAACATCAACGGATGGTCGATGCCCCGAAACAATATCCCCTTCAAGCATTTGACATATAGGCGTGACCCGTCCTTTGACTTCCATATGGTACAAACCACCTGGCGCAAAATAGACATTCCCCGGACGAATAGCTTCCCCGTCATTTGCAACCTTGACATTCGGTGCCACAATCCCGTCAAGGCGTTGGGCAAAGCTTTTCAAAAAAGCCTCTGGCATATGTTGAGTGATAAGTGTTGGCGGACAATTTTTAGGGAAATCTGCGAGCATTTTCCCTAATGCTTCAACACCACCAGTAGACGAACCAATACAAAGAACATTACGGTTTGGGCTAAATTGTTCAAATTTTGGGCCAGAGTGTGCCTGTGTATAACTACCCATGCCTTGTGGTTTGTATTTCGCCGCCGCTTTTACAATAGCTGGCAGATGCGCTAATGCTTTTACGAAATCACCACTCGTGGGTTTACCCACACATTCAAACGCCCCCATGCTTAAGGCTTCAATAGAATCTTTCGCGCCCGCTTGCGTCAATGTGGAACACATCACAACAGGCATAGGCCGTAATTTCATAATTTTTGCCAAAAACTCTAAACCACTCATACGCGGCATCTCGATATCAAGTGTAAGAACATCCGGGTTTAATCGTTTTATTTCTTCACGTGCAACATAAGGGTCTTCAGCTTCCCCAACGACCTCAATCAATGGATCTGATCTAAGTACCGCCTTCACCACTGCGCGCATCGTAGGTGAATCGTCAACAATAAGAACCCGCACTCGTTCCATATTTTCATCCCCATGAGTAAAAAGTAATTAGGCGAAAATCAACATCGCCCTACAAAAAAATAAAACCTACCCCATCTACTCTTACGGTATTAATGAGGTAGGTTTTCTTCACAGAAAAACACTCTGTTATTTCAAAATAGATTTAAAAATCTTGCCAATCATCTTCATTTACCGCAACAGCCGCAGAGCCCTGTGTCTTAAAATACGCTTGAGCACGTTGTTGCTGTTGTTGAACAACGGGCGCAGATTGCCGTGCAGAAGGCATATGAGCAGTTTCAGCAACACCATCCCCAATATCAAATTGACGTACAAGACGTGTCAGCTCTTGCGCTTCATTGGTCAGTGCATGTGCTGCCGCAGTTGATTCTTCAACCATTGCTGCATTTTGCTGCGTGACACGGTCCATATCATTGACAGCGCTATTCACCTCGCCAAGTGCGACAGATTGCTCCTGAGCAGATCCTGCAATACTTTCAACAAGCGTGCTCACTTCCGCAACACTCGTCACGATTTTCTCAAGGGCAATACCTGTCTGACCAACAAGATCAACACCTGTTTCCACATGTTTACCAGAAGCAGAAATAAGTGTCTTGATATCTTTCGCCGCATCAGACGAACGTTGCGCCAAAGCACGAACCTCAGAAGCCACAACCGCAAACCCGCGACCAGCTTCACCAGCACGCGCAGCTTCAACACCCGCGTTCAACGCCAAGAGATTAGTCTGGAACGCGATTTCATCAATCACACCGATAATCTTCTCGATTTCACCTGAACTGTCTTTGATGGCGTCCATAGCTTCAACGGCTTTACGAACCACTTCGCCGCTTTTTTCTGCTTCATTACGCGTATCAGTTACAACAGTATTCGCCTGATCTGCAGATTTCGCGCTCCCTTGTACAGTTGCAGTAATTTCGTCAAGCGCCGCCGCTGTCTCTTCAAGAGCCGCGGCCTGATTTTCAGTACGTTTCGCCATATCATCAGAAGCTTGACTAATTTCACGCGCACCGTTTTGAATACCAACCGCATTGCCAACAATATTTTTCATCGTACCATTTAGCGTTTCAATCGCGCTGTTAAAGTCACTACGTAATTGTGTGTAATCACCTGTAAACTCTTCTTCAATCTTATGAGTAAGATCTCCTTCAGATAACATCTTCAAGCTTCGCGCCAAAGTTGACACAACCTGTTCTTGCTCTTTTGCATGACGTGCGATGTCCGCCTCATTTTTCACGCGATCGTTTTCGATTTTCGTGATGTCAGAAGCAATCTTGACCACTTTAAACGGCTTACCCGTAATATCGACGACTGCATTATAGGCTGCTTGTAGCCAAATTGTGTTTCCGTTTTTCCCAAAACGTTCGAACTTATCTGAAATAACTTCACCCGTATTTAATCTTGTCCAGAAATTTGCATACTCTGTAGATGAACGATAGGCTTCACCCACAAACATTCTGTGATGCTTGCCTTTGATTTCTTCGAGTGAATATCCAACAGTTGAAAGAAAGTTCTCATTTGCTGTAATAATCGTGCCATCCATATTAAATTCAATCAAAGCAGATTCACGATTTAAAGCGGACATAATACCAGAGTTCGTGCGTTCAATCGTTACATGATCCCATTCAAGCGTATTGCCAATATGCTTACCCTCCTCATCTTTGATAATATTCACGTTCAATGCAAATTTTAAATCACCAACAGAAATATCGGCTTTAAAAGGCATGCGTGACGGATCCGCAAGGATTGCCCGTTGATGTTCAGGTCGTTTATGAAAGACATCAATACAAGTACCAATGATTTCCGATGCTTTAAAACTAGGGAATGCCGTTTCAAATTCTGTACTGAATTCGCCAAACATTTCCATCGTAGATTTATTTACGAATGTCACAATCAAATCACGATCAATCATCATCATCGCAAGAGAAGAACCATCAAATGCCGAGCCTTTATATAAAGATATACGGTTTGTTACATCTCCCTTAGCTAAATTATCTTGCAAAACACCCATAGAATTAGAAATGAGACCAAGTTCATTCTGTTTATCTTTGTACGGAATTTCATGCGTAAGATCGCCAGAAGCCAATGTATCAATTGAACCCACCAAAGCCGCTATCGGCTTGGAAATACTACGTGCGAAAGCAAAACCAATCGCCGCTAACACCAAAAATGCCAGACCAAGTTGAATATAAATTTGTTTTTTCAAAGCAATGAGTGGCGCTTCAAGCTCAGTCATTTCTTGCTCAACAAAAACACCCCATTTTACGCTCAACATTTCGATAGGCGTATAGGCAGAAATAACTTCTTTCCCCTCAAAATTTGATTCAACCATTACGCCAGTTTCACCCGCGAACACTTTTGCAACCGTCACCGTATCTATTTTTCTTTTAAGAATAGTCGATATTTCTGAAAAACGTGAATCGCTTCTCATCATTTTGTCTACACCCACAAGAAATGATTCCCCTGTTTCGCCAAGACCAGCATGTCGTTGCATGATCTCATCAAGACGACCAACAGGTATTTGGTATGCAAGTACACCGATAAAACGGCCTGCCTCATCATTTACGGCCATAGAAATAAAGCTAGCGGGTGCATTATTACTGGGTCCATAATTATTAAAATCATAAAACTGTTGTTCTACAGTTGCCGACTTTGATCTCGCATCCCTAAACGCACGGCCTAAATCTGATTGTGACCATTCACCTGTATTAAAATTTGTTGCATAATCTTGTTCCTTAAAAACGGAATATACCAGATTACCTTTTGTATCGAACAGGAAAATATCATAATAATCATGTGCCTGAAGATGTTTGCGGAAATGCGTATGATGGGTTTTATGCGCTTCACTATATTTTGATCCATCAAAGGCATAATCAAAATGCTCTTTACTGCCAACTGGATTAGGGTTTTTTGTGATATATTCCGATTTAAGATAAAATGTCTTATCCCCAGGAAGTGCTTCCCAGCCCGATGTAAATTCTTGTAGTGCCAAGCGTGTGGTTGGGTGGGAACTCACTTCATCCAAATCTGTACGAATTTCATGCCCCCAAGTTTCTAGTCCACTTGCTGTATTTTGGACCATCGATAATAATCGCGTCTCAATTTCATGTATAAGGATTGTTTTCGATTTGTTATAACTTGTCCAAGAAATAACTGCGGCGGTGCAAAGCGCCAACAAAACGACTAAAGCCGGTAATTTGTGCGATATTTTTAATTTACTAAACATGGCCATGGTATGTGGACTCCGCTTATGCTTGTGATGAATTTTAAAATTCCATCGGTTTATTGTGCAATCAGATATATGAACTAACATGCACAAATTCCCCCATCAGAACCTGCGCGAACAAAAAACATGGCCCACCTAGCCATAAACTCAATGCTTTATGTTATTTTAGTAATACCCAATTATGACTTCCCAGTTTCTATACGTAAATCACCCCCGTTTCCCACGAGACATGAAGTGCATATGAACTTTTATTAACCAAGAAGGTAAATAAACAGTTTCCAGAAAACAAATAACAACATTTTGGCGGGATATTGTGTAAATTCAACATGTTACACCAAGAATCGGTAAAAAATCACCACACCCTTGAAGCTGCAAAACCAACCTGGTCAATCATAGGTTTCTTTCCTAACAAAACATCTGCAAGTAAAGCCCCCGCGCCCGCACTAAACGTCCAGCCCATATGCGCGTGCCCCGTATTAATCGCGAGTCCTTGTATCTTACTCTCTCCGATAAACGGTCGGCCATCGGCGCTAACTGGACGAAATCCATGCCAAGCTTTCATCGGCGCAGAAGTCAATTTTTTTGCAAGGTCAGGATATACATTATCTAACATCCCCAGCAACGGTGCCAAGCGCGTCGGCCCCATCTTCGGGTTAAATCCTGCTAACTCTGCTATGCCTGCGACACGTATACAATTTGGCAAAGGCGTAATCGCGGCATGTAAACTGTCATCAACCACAGGAATATGTGGAACCACCGCGGTATGCTTGCGTGCAAGCTCATCTGTAGAAAAACTAAGGGAATACCCTTTCACTGGTCGTATCGGTAAAGGCAAACCCAGCTTCGCTAATAATTTATAACTATACGCACCAGCCGCAATAATCGTTGTATCTGCGCGTAATATGCCTGCATGCGTTTCAACACCGCACACCCTATCGCCGCTAAAAACAAAATTTTCGACACGTCTATTATAAAGAATTTCATTTTTTTGACTAAGAATTTCGGCTTCAAGAGCCTTGCAAAAAACATAAGCATCGGCTTTATAATCATCAGGATAATACAAAGCACCCGCAATACTCTCAGAGATTGGTTTCAGCGCAGCTTCCTTAAGAACAGTTTCTTTAGCATTACAAATTTCTATATTCGCCCCAAACTCACGCAAGCGCGACACACTCTCTTGCGCCCGTGCAAAGCTTTCATCACTACGGTAAATTTTTAACAATCCATCGCCTTCATATCCATCATCAATCGATAGATTTTCACGCCACTGCATGTTTTTTTGTAATGCGTATATAGCAAGTTGTGTATTCAACTGCGTTGCCTGCCAATAAGCATCAGGCGTAGAATGTTTTAAAAATTGACGCCCCCATCCCATAAGCCCGACCAAACCTGTCGCGCGCAATTTCAATGATGTGTTTTTATGAAAAAGCGATCCCAATAATTCACCGCCAATCCCAGGCCTGTTCCAAGGCTCTGCGAGTGAGACATGCAACATGCCTGCATTGGCAAAACTGGTTTCAAGTGCCACCCCTTCACGAGCTTCAATAATACGTACACTCTCCGCCCCACTTTCAAGCAAAGCATAGGCAGTTGCAAGCCCGATAAGCCCACCGCCAATAATTTGGTACTGCACGCTCATCTCTCTACCGCAGCCCTCTTAATTCAGTTTTGTTTTATTGCGCGGCGTGATGGCGTCAGGCAAAGCCAGTGTTTCAATACCCTCTTCCGCCAATTCTTGCGCTTGCCGTATCGTCGCCTGACCATATATGCCACGCTCTGGCGCGTCCCCATAATGGATTGCCCGCGCTGTGTCCGCAAAATCATCACCAACATTTTCACAATTCTTTTCAATATCACGGCGCATTTCTTCTGCTATTTCATCAAACTTTCTAGTGTTACTTTTCGATGTACGTATATGAGGTGCCATAGGTGCTTTTTCAATGTGAACATCCCCACAATGCGGACAGGCAATCAACCCCCGACATGCTTGATCATCGAAATCAGAACTATGACCGAACCAAGCTTCGAACTCATGGTCTTGGCAACATTTCAACATATATTTTATCATGCACCCAGAACCGTATTTTGCCGCCATGCAGGAATTTTAGCGCGAATATTATTTACAAGTGCAATATCAATATCCGCAAGACAATAGCCAGGTCTGTCATGATTAAGCTGCGCAATCACAACGCCCCACGGATCAATAATCATACTACGCCCCCATGTCATGCGCCCATCTTCATGTACCCCGCCCTGTGCAGGCGCAATCACATATGCACTGTTCTCAATCGCGCGTGCACGCAATAAAACCTCCCAATGGGCCTCACCTGTAACCGCAGTGAAAGCCGCAGGCACGCTCATAATATGTGCGCCATGTTTGGCGTAATACTTATAAAGAGCAGCAAACCTAACATCATAGCAAATACTTAAACCTAAATCCAAGCCGTCAACATTGGCCAGAACAGGCCTATCCCCTGCGCGGTAATTATGAGATTCGCGCCAAACTTCGCGCTCATTTATATCCACATCAAACAGATGGATTTTATCATAACGCGCTTTAATGGCGCCGTCAGTGCCGAATAAAAAAGAACGGTTCGCCGCCTTGCTCTCGGACAATTTAATCGCAAGCGAACCAATCAAGAGGTCAATGGCAAGCTCTTTCGCCAAAGCCCGAAAATGCGCGACGGCGTGACAGTCCTCTTCAGCCGAGATCGACGCAAATAAAGCCTTCGTACCGCCGCCCATGAAATGCGTATTCTCTGGCGTAGATATAAACCGCGCACCGTCTTTATAGGCTGTGCGCACAAGCGCGTCTACAGCCTGAATATTGGTATCAATACTCGTTCCCGAACACAATTGTATGCAGGCTGTTAACATCAACTAATCCTCGACAAGAACATCAAATTTACCCGCATACTCCAAAGCCAGCAAATCATCACAACCGCCAATATGGTAATCACCCACAAAAATTTGTGGATAGGTCGTCCCCCCATTGGCGCGTTGTAACATTTCACGGCGCATTTCTGCGTCCATACCAGCATCAATCTGATCGAAAGGAATATTCTTCTCTTCCAAAAACGCGACTGCGCGCATGCAATATGGGCAAAGAGCCCGTGTATAAAGAGTGACGGTTTTCATGATAGTCCTTATTCTTTTTCATATTCAGCCTTGCAACAGCCTTACGCCCTTTATGTAGGAACAGATAGGGGGCTGACAACCCGCATTAATGTCAAAACATCAACTTGTGCCGCCCCTGCCCGTTTTAACACCCGCGCACACCCTTCCAAAGTAGCTCCCGATGTCAAAACATCGTCAATAAGAATAATACGCGCCCCTGTAATATGTTTTACCTGTGAGGCTGGCACATGAAAAGCGCCCACCACATTTCGCTTGCGCCCGACAAAGGTTTGCCCACTTTGACTCGGTGTGTTTTTAATACGCAAAAGTGCATTCGTATCATAGGGTATGTGGCTGAGCTGCGATAATTTACCTGCGAGCAAAGCCGATTGATTAAATTTGCGACTCCGCAATCTTGCCTTATGTAAAGGTACAGGCAATATGACATCTGCGTCTTTCAAAAACTCACGCCCAACACGCAAGAGCTGCGCGCCAAAAAACGCCAACCCGTCTGTACGGCCTCCGTGTTTAAAGTCGAGAATAATTTTACGGCTCGCGTCGCAGTATAATATCGCCGACCGACCACGGTCATATTTTGGTGGACGCGCATGACAAGGCGCACAATAGCTGTCACCACCCTCGCCCATATTTGGATCATATTCAAAAGGATACCCACATAGCGCACAACACGGCGTATCAAGAAATTGTAATTTTTGCCAAAGCTCCGCATCATCACCCCCAAGAGGCAAACCAGTAATCAGAGAATGTACGGGTAAAGCGCTATTTAAGACCGTGTGATAGCTCTGCACAATCTTAGCCCCACCTATGATGGCTAAGTTTGAAAAATCTAAAGAAGTGTCTTTCTTTATCCCCATTTTCAGACCATATCAGAGCCATGAATAAAGCCAAGGCGAATAAACCCAAAGACATTTTTGACACGGCATGTATACGCGCACGTCGCGGCAAAGGCCAAAAACTTGCGGGCCCAGATGATGACCCGTATTTACTCATCCGTTGCGCGGAAGACGCGGTCGAACGTATTTTAGATATTAACCGCGCGTTTTCACGCACACTCATCTTTGCAAATATAGAAATTTCGAAACTGATCAAAACCCGTACAGAATATAAGCTTGGGCATATTATCTGCGTGGATCACACAAACCATACCAATGGTCTTGATCTGGTTTGCAGGGAAACGGCCTTACCCTTTGCGCCCCACAGTTTTGATTTGGTCATAAATTGCCTTAGCTTGCACACTGTCAACAATGTGCAACACGCGCTCATGGAGATGAAAAATCTTTTAAAACCTGACGGCATATTTATTGGTGCGCTTTTTGGCGGCGAAACCCTCGGCGCACTTCGCCACGCCCTCTATGAAACCGAGGACACACTTTATAGCCGCGTTACGCCACGCGTCTCCCCAATGATAAGCCTGCAACAAGCGGCCAAGCTTTTGCAATCTAGCGGATTTACGATGCCCGTTAGCGACAGGGACCTTGTGCAAACGCACTATACGAACATGCGTTCACTTTTTTACGATTTACGCCGCATGGGAGAAACGAATGCCCTTTTAGGCAGGACAAACATGCCCGTCTCCAAGCGATTTTTTGAAATGCTCACACATATCTATACGCGCGACCATGCAAATAATGCCGGAAAATTAATTGTAAAATTTGACATATTATGGCTTACAGGCTGGGCGCATCATAAAGATCAGCCCAAACCCTTAAAACCTGGCAGTGCGACAACACGCCTTTCAGACGTACTTGGTGTACCCGAAAGCAAATTTTAAATGTGTTGTTTAATTATTTTTCCAACGCAGTCGAAAGCTTTTCATATTGTTCGTTCTGTACCTTGGCCCATTGGGTCATTGCACCAATAAGGGCCACCGCGATCAAAGCAGCAATAAGCCCATATTCTATCGCGGTAGCACCACTTTTATCTCGTCCGTAAGCTGTTAAAATGCGCCCACATTTTTCGATTTTATTTAGCAAAACGTTGTCCTCTTGGGATTCGATCCCGTATTTCGTGTGCTAACGGAATATCCGCAGGCACTAATTCCAACTCTAACAAGCGATCCGGGAAAACCCATTTAATCACTTGTCCCTCTTTAGGACGGGGTATCCCATCCCATTGCCGGCAAAGATAGAGAGGCATGAGCAGATGAAAATCCTCGTACTGGTGGGAAACGAATGAGAATGCTTGAAAGCATTCTTCACAAGGCTCGACGCCCAATTCTTCCCACAGTTCGCGTTTTAACGCCTGCTCGGGCCTCTCGCCCTTTTCCAACTTGCCGCCAGGGAACTCCCACAGTCCCGCATGGCGACTTTTTGCTGGTCGCTGGCTCATTAATATACGTCCATCTGCATCTAGTAACGCACACGCTACGACCAATAACACCATTACAATTTCTTCCTCTCAAAACAGTTAACAATACGCCAAAACTCGCCGTTTCATCATATATGCTTAATTTTTAGTTAACAAAAGCCCACGAACTAACTGCGGTAATCCGCATTAATATCAATATACCCATGGGTAAGATCACAGCCCCAGACCGTAAACGCACCCTCTCCAACACCAATATCAACATGCAAAACTAGGTCCTGCGTTTTCATATAGGCGCTGACGATCTCTTCATCATAACGTGGCGCACGTGCCCCTTCTAGTGCCACTAAATGAGGCCCGAATGCAATCCGAAGCTTGTCACGATCAGCCTGCTCACCCGATTTTCCCACGGCCATCACAACCCGTCCCCAATTGGCATCTTCACCTGCAATCGCGGTTTTCACCAAAGGCGAATTGATAATACTCATGCCAATCGTTTTGGCAGCCTTGTCTGACGCCGCACCAGTCACGCATACTTCGATAAATTTTTGTGCGCCCTCGCCGTCCTTGATCACTTGATGTGCAAGGTTGAGCATCACCCTTTGCAAGGCCGTTTTAAACTCATCTAATTTAGGGTCATCTACATTTGTAACAAGATCATGCCCAGCCGTGCCCAGCGCAATAAGCATCACCGTATCACTCGTCGAAGTATCGCTATCGACACTGATCGCGTTAAAGCTTGTACGCGTATATTCACTCAGTAATTCTTGCAAAACGGCTTGTGAAATATTTGCGTCCGTAAACATAAAACCAAGCATGGTCGCCATGTCAGGCGCAATCATGCCAGAGCCTTTAACAATACCGCAAATAGAAATGCCAACACCATCAATATCCGCTGTTTGGCTCGCCCCTTTTATATAAGTATCCGTCGTGCAAATTGCCTTTGCCGCTTGCGCCCAACTGGCTTGTGTATTTAGCAAACTGTTTTCACTTAAAGTTTGACGGAACGGCCCCAAGTCCAAAGGCTCACCAATCACCCCTGTCGAACAAACAAACATATCATCAATGTCTGCGCCAATCGTCACAGCCCCCAAACGTGCCATTTCACGCACGTCTTCATGACCTTGTTGGCCTGTGAAAACATTCGCATTACCCGCATTGACAAGTAAACCAGTCGTATGACCAGATCCTTCCTTGTGTTTATCTAAACATTTTTTCGACCAATCAACGGGCGCACCAGGCGTAGAGGAAGTGGTGAACACACTCGCAATCGCACTGGTTTTTGCAAACCGCATCAATAAAACATCTGGCCTGTTTTTATATTTCATACCTGTTTCAGCCACCCACATATCAAGTCCAGTGAGAATTGGTAAAACTGGGAATGTATCGGGCGCAAGCGGAGAGCGTTTAAGGTTCATTTTCATTATCCTGATATTTTGTGTTGAACAGTGTTAATCGTGTTCAGGTGTTGGCGCTATGTCCCCGTCCTTAGGCACGTCCTTAGGCACGTCCTTAGGCACATCCTTGGGCACAGCCTCGGTATTTGCATTTGTCAGTTTGAGCGCGATATTACTATTGGCCCGTAACGAACGTAATAGTTTTTCAATTTCGTCATACGTCATAAAGCTTTTAATCTCGGCTTTAATGTCTTCAAATTTTGGTTTTGGTGTGGACCGCCGCCCCTCGACCTTTAAAAGATTCCATCCCATATCGCTTTTAAAAGGCGCACTGACCTCTTTTATTTTTGTCGAAAAAGCCTGTGTTGCGATATGTTCAGGCATGCTATTTTTCGCAAACCAACTCAGGTTCCCCCCAAGATCACGTGTCGAATTATCTATGGAATATTCTTTCGCCAAGCGCGCAAAATCACCGCCTTTGTCTAACAAATTTGCTAATTCTATCGCCTTTTTTTCATCCGCCACAACAATCAGGCGTGCCCAAACTTGCTCCCCGCCTTCGTGCAAAGCAGATTGCTCATCATAGATGCGACGTATCGCCTCTTCTGTCACTTTCTCGGCCAAAATGCTTTCAACCACCACATTGGAGAGAATACGTTCCTGTGCAGCCGATAACCGTTTTTGTGTTTCTGAGTTTTTATCCAACGAACGACGATAGGCTTCGAATGCCAATAACCTTTGATCAATCAACTCATCTAATACGCTTTGAAACAACGGGTCCGACGGGGTAAGTGACGTCCCGGCTTGCATCAACCCCTTTGCCAACGCGGCATGTTCAATGTCTGAAAGGTAAATACGCGTATTGTCCACCTCTGCCACAATTGTATCCCCAAGACGTACAATATTACTGTTAAAAGGTGATGTATCGGGTGCAAGCGCACCATCTTGACACCCCGAAAAACCCAGAATGAAAACAAGGGCAAAAGTAGGGGTAAGAATAGGGGTGAAAATACAGGGAAAATCAGCAATTTTAGGTAATTTTGCACCTTTTAACATATACATGTATTTATTTCCTTCGTTTCACCCATTTTAGTGCTAAATCTACGTCGCTCTCATTGACTTAAGGGGTGAGCATACTTAAGTCACCACAAAGCATTCTTTAACGCGAAAAGCCCTGTCTTGCAAACTTAGAACGACTAAGTCAACAAACACAAAATAGGGTTATCGCCGATAATAGACTAGGGATCCACATGTTAGGTATCGCAAAAAAATTATTTGGCACGGAAAACGACCGTAAACTCAAAAAAATGGCGCCTCTTGTAGCCAAAATCAATGCACTAGAACCTGAATTTGAGAAAATGACGGACGACGCATTACGTGAAAAAACCAACGAATTTAAAACCCGTTTCCAAAACGGTGAAACCCTAGACGACCTACTCCCAGAAGCGTTTGCGAATGTACGCGAAGCAGGTAAACGTACGCTTGGCCAACGTCACTATGATGTACAATTAATCGGCGGCATTGCCCTACACCGTGGTGACATCGCAGAAATGCGAACAGGTGAAGGTAAAACCCTCGTCGCGACCTTAGCCGTATATCTTAATGCCCTAACCGAGCGCGGCGTGCATGTTGTTACGGTAAATGACTACCTTGCACAACGTGACGCGGACTGGATGGCACAGGTTTATAATTTCCTTGGTTTGACAACGGGCTGTGTCGTACATGGCCTTGATGACATACAGCGTAAAAATGCCTATAATTGCGATGTAACTTACGGCACGAATAATGAATTTGGCTTTGACTATCTTCGTGACAATATGAAATTTTCGGTCGAGACCATGAGCCAACGCGGCCATCATTTTGCAGTGATTGACGAGATCGATTCCATCCTCATTGACGAAGCCCGTACCCCGTTAATTATCTCTGGCCCAACGGAAGACCGCTCAGATTTCTATCAACTTATCGACACATTTATTCCCCTCATCACCGAGGACGGTTACGATATAGACGAAAAAGCCAGCACCGCCGTTTTCAATGAAGACGGCAATGAACAAATTGAGAAAATCCTACGCGAACGCGACCTCCTCGAAGGAGAAAGTCTTTACGATATCGAGAACATCACCATTGTTCATCATATCAACCAAGCCCTCCGCGCCCATAAAATCCAAACCGTCAATAAAAACTATATTGTCAAAGACGACCGCGTCATTTTAATCGACGAATTCACGGGTCGTATGAAAGAAGGGTCTCGCCTTTCCGACGGCCTACATCAAGCGATTGAAGCCAAAGAAGGCGTAGAAATCATGCCTGAAAATGTCACGCTTGCCTCTGTGACCTATCAAAACTATTTTCGTCTCTTCGACAAGCTTTCGGGTATGACGGGTACGGCTGTCACTGAAGCCACAGAATTTCACGACACCTACAAACTTGAAGTGCTCGAAATCCCAACCAACCGTGAAATCAAACGTATTGACGAAGAAGACGTTATTTACCGCACAGAGCGTGAAAAGTTTAGCGCGATCGTAGATGAAATCAGAGAGTGCGCTGGAAAAGGCCAGCCGATGTTGGTCGGGACAGTGACGATTGAAAAATCAGAATCTCTTTCTGCATTTTTGACAGAACGCGATATACGTCATCAAGTTCTCAATGCACGCTATCATGATCAAGAGGCCGCCATTATCGCACAAGCTGGCGTCCCTGGCACAGTGACGATTGCCACCAATATGGCAGGCCGTGGTACAGATATCCAACTCGGCGGCAATCTCGATATGCGTATCGAACAAGAAGCTGTCGAAGGTGAAACTGATGCACAACGTGAACGCCGCATTGACAAACTTACAGACGAAGTTGCCGTCCTTAAACAACAAGCCCTCGATGCAGGTGGTCTTTATGTTCTCGGTACAGAGCGTCACGAAAGTCGCCGTATCGATAACCAGCTTCGTGGCCGTACAGGTCGCCAAGGCGATCCGGGACGTTCTAAATTCTACATCTCGACCGAAGACGACCTTATGCGTATCTTCGGCGGTGACCGCCTGAAAAATATGATGGACAAACTAGGCTGGGAAGAAGGCGAAAGCCTGACCAATAAATTTATGTCCAAAGCGGTTGAGCGCGCACAAATGCGTGTCGAAGCCCGCAACTTTGACATCCGTAAAAACCTTCTCAAATATGATGATGTGATGAATGATCAACGCAAAACCATTTTTGAACAACGCCTTGAATTTATGACAGACACAGATGTATCCGATGTTATCGAAGATATGCGTCACCAAGTATGCGAAGACCTGATCAACACTCATATCCCTAAAAAAGCTTATGCCGAGCAATGGGATATTGAAGGCCTGACAAAACGCTCTCAAGAAATCATGGGCTACACCCCTGACTTCCAAGCATGGGCAGACGAAGAAGGTATTGCGGACGAAGAAATGCGCGAACGTTTTCAAAACACGTCTGACAATGCCTTTAAAGGCACATTTGGCCAGCTCGAAACCTCCGTTGTACAAAGCGTAGAAAAACAGGTGCTCCTACAAACGATTGATAAAAACTGGCAAGATCACATCCAGCAACTCGATCATTTGAAAAATGTAATTACGTGGCGGAGCTATGGTCAGCGCGACCCGCTCAATGAATACAAAAGCGAAGCCTTCACCATGTTTGATGAGCTTTTGACTAATTTGCGCGAAGGCGTGACAAAACTCCTAATGAATTTACAAGTTCAAGAACGTCCAGCACCTGCGCCAGAACCCGCATTTAACCCAGCCGAATACGCAGACTTTAATCCAGCCGCATTTGAAGCCGATTCAAGCCAGCCTGCCCTGAGCATGCCTATGGACGGCGCATCACGACCGAGCTTTGACATTGCTGCATTCGAAGCCGCAAATGGGCGAATTTCTCGCAATGCAAATTGCCCATGTGGTTCAGGGCAAAAATTCAAACGCTGTCACGGTAGCATAAGCTAAATACCATAACCTCAAAGACAATAAGTCTCTCGGTCCATATCACGCACTTCGAGGGTTACTGAACATCCTTGCGGTGCATAGGCTTTCAAAACCTTGTGCAATGTTTGGCCATAGAGAGTGCGTGTCGGGACATCTCGTCCCGAAAGCAATTGCAAACAGATGTGTAACATTTCAGCACCTGCGCCCTTATTCCCAACAACACAATGCGTATAACCAATAGCGCGCAATTTAAGGCGCTCAGGTTCAATGCCGTCTAACTCACCGAGCGCGTCCCGTAATGCAATGAGTAGCTCTGGCATGATCGCGTCTAAGTTTTTGGAATATTCAACAATAATATGCGGCATAAACCCTCCCCTTAACAGACACCGTAAACCACCAAAACGGATAGCGTATATATTTTAACTACGGCGACCACGTCCACGCTTTTTAGGTTTTTCGGCAAATAACTCTGCGAGTTTTTCTGTCATGACACCACCGAGTTCCGCCACATCGGTAATCGTCACCGCGCGAGAATACCAGCGCGTGACATCATGGTTTATACCAATCGCGATCAATTCTACCCCTGAACGATTTTCGATTTTATCGATCACCTCGTGAAGATGATGCTCTAACATGCCAGATTTATTGCGAGATTGTGTCGCGTCATCAACAGGAGCACCATCCGAGATTACCATCAAAATACGACGCTGTTCAGGCCGAGCCATAAGGCGTGCATAGGCCCATTCGAGCGCTTCCCCGTCAATATTTTCTTTCAACAAACCTTCGCGCATCATCAGGCCAAGATTATTTTTGGCCCGACGCCACGGCATGTCTGCAGATTTATAAATAATATGTCGCAAATCATTGAGGCGTCCAGGGCTAGACGGCTTATCTTTTTCAAGCCAGTCTTGAAACGAAGCCCCACCTTTCCACGCCCGTGTCGTAAAGCCCAAAATTTCGGCCTTCACCGCACAACGTTCGAGCGTGCGCGCTAAAATATCCGCACATACCGCCGCCATCATAATCGGGCGACCACGCATAGAGCCAGAATTATCAATTAAGATCGTGACAATCGTATCCCGAAATTCTGTCGCTTTTTCTTCTTTAAACGACAAAGCTTGCATCGGGTCAGTCACCACGCGTGTAAGTCGCGCCGCGTCCAACATGCCTTCTTCCAAATCAAAATTCCAAGAGCGTTGTTGTTGCGCCATCAAACGCCGCTGCAAGCGATTGGCAAGCCGCGCAATCACAGACGCAAGCCCCGCCATATGACCGTCCAAATAGCCACGAAGCCGCTCTAGCTCTTCTGCCTCGCAAAGATCTTCGGCTTTAATAATTTCGTCATGTGCTTTGGTGAAGACTTTATAGGGCGGCGGGGTATTACTATAATCTTGTTGTTGCTGTGACGGATCGGCAACTTCGTCACCTTCGGAACCATCCCCGTCTATATCGTCTGCATCAATCGTATCTTGGGCGTCCGCGTCACTATCATCCAGACTATCCGCCTCAGTAACTTGCGTCGTCCCAGGATCAGTTTCGTCTTGAACATCTTGTGCATTTTGAGGGTTATCTTCTTCGCCCTCACGCGCTTCCTCGTCTTCGTCCTCTTCGCTCTGCTCTTGATCAGCAAGTTCATCGCCAAGATCAAAGGCCCGCAATAAATTTTGCGCCGCGTCTGCAAACTTTTTTTGATCACCAACATTAAGCGCGAGTATATCCAAATCTGCGCCAGCAACATCTTCAATATATGAACGCCACGCCGACATCAAACCACTTGCCCCTTCAGGCGCAGATCGTCCCGTAAACACTTCACGTGCTATAACGCCAATCGCTTCGGCCATTGGCGCGTCTTGTTGCGTCAAACTCTCTTGATCAAACCCACGCCGCTTACAACGGTGATCAAGTGCCGCATATAAATTATCTGCGACACCATCTAAAACTTTCGCCCCATGCGCCTCAATTCGCGCCTGTTCCAAAGCCTCATAAATCGCCCTCGCAGGCCCCGGCTTTGGCTGTAATTGACTAAATATTTCAGGGTCATGTAAAGCAAGCCTAAGCGCCAACCCATCCGCTTCGCCGCGTGACCTCGCAATGGCTTGAGGCGTAGGGTGCGCTGGCGGTGTCGGCAAAACAATCTGGTCTCTCACAAGACCTGCAACCTCACCGCCGAAACTAACTTCCATTTCCCGCACGCCCGCAAGCGCCTTGGTCGCCCCAACAAGAGAGCGCTTATAAATTTCTAAGGGAGAAGAATTACTCACACGCTTACGCCACCATCACCGTTGTTGCGCTTTCTCGGAGATCAACACCAAAGGCACGTTGGTAAAACTCGGCAATCATCGGGCGTTCTAGCTCGTCGCATTTATTGAGGAATGTCATACGGAAAGCCGTACCAATATTACGGTCAAAAATATCCGCGTTCTCGGCCCAGTTCATCACTGTACGTGGGCTCATCAATGTCGAAATATCTCCTGCCATAAATGCATTACGGGTCATGTCTGCGACACGTACCATTTTCGCAAGTATATCGCGGCCTTCTTCATTGTCATATGTCGGCGATTTCGCAAGCACAATGGCCGCTTCTTCGTCATGACCAAGATAGTTAAGTGTTGTCACAATCGACCATCTGTCCATCTGGCCTTGGTTGATTTGTTGCGTGCCATGATAAAGGCCCGTTGTATCACCCAAACCAACAGTGTTGGTTGTCGAGAACAAACGGAAAGAGGCATTTGGCGTAATGACACGGTTTTGGTCGAGCAATGTTAAGCGACCCTGCGCCTCGAGAACACGCTGAATAACAAACATTACATCTGGTCGCCCAGCGTCATATTCATCAAACACAAGTGCAACAGGGTTTTGCAAAGCCCACGGTAATAGACCTTCGCGGAACTCTGTAATTTGTTTACCGTCCTTAAGGACGATTGCGTCTTTACCCACCAAATCAATCCGTGAGACATGACTGTCCAAATTAATACGTACCGTTGGCCAGTTTAGCCGTGCGGCAACTTGTTCAATATGCGTTGATTTCCCCGTACCATGATAGCCTTGCACCATAACGCGACGGTTAAAGGCAAAACCTGCCAATATGGCATGGGTAGTTTCATCGTCAAAACGATACGCCGCGTCAATTTCTGGCACATGTTCCGAGCGCATAGAGAAGGCCGGTACATCCATATCAAAATCAACACCGAACATTTCACGAGCAGATATTGTGATATCTGGCTTTAAAATTGGAAATATGTCGCTCATAGTCTCACCCTCAAACAGATCGCCCTGCCCTATACTCATCATGTTAAACTTTTAAGTTAAATTTGTTGTTTTCAAAACCTTATAGGCCTTCACAACACGCTGGAAAGACGCTTCCGTTGTACGGTCCCCACCATTCGCATCGGGATGAAGTTGTTTCACCAATTGCGTATAACGCTCGCGTACCATTTTTGGGCCAGAAAATTCGTCCAGTCCCAAATCACTAAGCGCT
>NVXK01000037.1 GCA_002733905.1 Robiginitomaculum sp.
TGAAACAATCGTAGTGCAAGCGCAAAGCGTTGACTATGTAACTGTTCCTGCAACATATGAGACTGTTTCTGAAACAATCGTAGTGCAAGAAGCGTCTACACAGCTCGTAACGATCCCTGCTACGTTTGAAACAGTAAGTGAAACTGTTGTTGTTCAAGCGCAAAGCGTTGATTATGTAACGGTTCCTGCAACATACGAAACAGTATCTGAAACAATCGTGGTTCAAGAAGCATCTACAGAAGTCATCACAATCCCTGCAACATATGAAACAGTAACTGAAACTGTTATCGTTCAGGCACAAAGTGTTGATTATGTAACGGTTCCTGCAACATACGAAACAGTATCTGAAACTGTTGTTGTTCAAGAAGCATCTACACAGCTTGTAACAATCCCAGCGACATTTGAAACAGTGACGCAAACAGTAGTTGTTCAAGAAGCATCTACAGAGCTTGTTCAAATCCCTGCAACATATGAAACTGTTTCTGAAACAGTCATCGCACGTGAAGCCACAACAGAGCTTGTGACTATTCCTGCTACATATGAAACAGTATCTGAAACAATCATTGTTCAACCTGCAACAACTTCGTATGAAACAATTCCAGCTCAGTATGAAACATACCAAGAAGCAGTTGTTATCCAAGAAGCAACGACTGAAATGATTGCAATTCCTGCAACATACGAAACAGTAAGTGAAACTGTTGTTGTTCAAGAAGCGTCTACAGAGCTTCTTACAATTCCTGCAACATACGAAACTGTTTCTGAAACAGTAATTGCACGTGAAGCAACAACAGAACTTGTGACTGTGCCTGCAACATTCAGAACTGTTTCTGAAACGGTTGTCGTGCAAGCAGCAACAGCGTCTTATGAAACAATTGCAGCTCAGTATGAAACATACCAAGAAGCAGTTGTTATCCAAGAAGCAACGACTGAACTTGTTGTCATTCCGGCGACATATCGTTCAGTAACTGAAACGATTGTTGTTCAAGAAGCATCAGTAGAGCTTGTGACTGTACCTGCGACATACCGCACGGTTTCAGAAACAATCGTGGTTCAACCCGCAAGCACAGAATATGTTTCTGTTGCTGCGAAATTCCGCACTGTTACTGAGAACTATGTAGCTCAGGACGCACAGGAACGCATGGTTGTCATCCCTGCTGTATATGACACAGTAAATGAAACAATCGTGACGCAAGAAGCTTCAACTCAGCTTCGTGCAATCCCTGCTAAATACCGCACTGTTACAGAAACAATCGTGGTACAGCCTGCACGTACAGAAGTTGACGTTATTCCTGCAACATACGAAACACGTTCAGAACGCGTTCTTATCTCTCCTGCTCGTGAAGAGTGGAAGCCAGGTTCGCAAGCGATTAACTACGGTACAATTCGCCGTACAGGTCAAATCAACACAAACACACCTCGTCAATTTACAATCTTTAACGGTACGTCTGAGCAAATTGTTCAGTCTACACAAACGATTGTGAACCAAACTGGTGAAATCCTTTGTCGTGTTCTTATTCCTGCAACATACAAAACGATTACAAAACGTGTTATCAAAACGCCAGCRCGTACAGTTGAACGTTCAATTCCAGCAGTGACAAAACAAATCACTCGCCGCRTTGTTGAAACATCTGCTACRACMCAAGAAATCGTTCTTCCAGCGCAAACAAGCACAATGACACGTCGCATWCAGCGCGCRCCATCACGCTTTATGACTTGGACACAAGCGAGAGAAGCTGGTCTATTRGCTGCTGCCGGTTAYAATAAAAACGGCACAATCAAAGGCTTTATGGACAATAATGGTGACGGCGCTGATGACCGTGACGGTCTTTCACGCTCTGCAGCAAYWGCTGCTGATCGTAGAGGCRATGGTTCACGTGCATTTGGTAACGGTATTCACTCACAGCAAATGGGTTCAKTAACRAAACGCGTTCTTGCAGAAGACGCAAAAGTTATCGAACGCGTAATCCCTGCTGTAACGAAARYAGTTACRCGTCGTGTTGTTGACACAGCGGCTCACACAATCGARCGTGCGATCCCTGCRAAAACWTCAACAGTGACACGCCGTGTTGTTGATCGTCCTGCRTCTACGCAAGAACGTATCATYCCTGCAGTCACTAAAATGGAAACACGTCGTCGTATCGCAACASCAGCACGCACAGTAGAGCGCGTTGTTCCTGCAATCACGAAAACWGTTTCTCGYCGTGTTATCGATACAGCAGCACACACAGTCGAACGTGTAATCCCTGCCGTAACGAAAGTTCAAACACGCCGCGTTGTCAGAACAGCAGCAGCGACACAAGAACGTGTCATCCCTGCAGTGACGAAACAAGTGACACGTCGTATCGTGAAAACACCGGCTGGCGCTCAAGAACGCGTCATCCCTGCAATCACTAAGATGGAAACACGTCGCCGTATCGCAACAGCAGCACGCACAGTAGAGCGCGTTGTTCCTGCAATCACGAAAACTGTTTCTCGTCGTATTGTTAGAACAGCAGCAGCGACACAAGAACGTGTCATCCCTGCAGTGACGAAAGTTCAAACACGTCGCGTTGTAAGAACACCAGCGAGCACACAAGAGCGTGTAATCCCTGCGGTAACAAAACAAGTGACACGTCGCGTTGTAAGAAATGCAGCAAGTACTCAAGAACGTGTGATCCCTGCGATTACTAAGCTTGAAACACGCCGCATTATCAAAAATGCAGCACACACAATCGAACGTGTTGTTCCTGCGATCACGAAGCAAGTTTCACGTCGTATCGTTAAGAATGCAGCTTACACACAAGAACGTGCAATCCCTGCAATCACTAAGCTTGAAACACGTCGCGTTATCAAAAATGCAGCACACACAATCGAACGTGTTGTTCCTGCGATAACAAAACAAGTTTCTCGTCGTATCGTGAAAAATGCAGCTTACACACAAGAACGTGCAATCCCTGCAATCACTAAACTTGAAACACGTCGCGTTATCAAAAATGCAGCACACACAATCGAACGTGCTGTTCCTGCGATAACAAAACAAGTAACACGTCGCATCGTTAAAACTGCGGCTGGTGCTCAAGAGCGTGTTATCCCTGCGGTGACTAAGCTTGAGACACGTCGTGTTATCAAAAATGCAGCACACACAATCGAACGTGTTGTTCCTGCAGTGATGAAACAAGTGACCCGCCGCGTCGTGAGTGTTCCTGCGAGCACACAAGAACGTGTTATCCCTGCGGTAACTAAAGTTCAGACACGCCGTGTTGTTAAGACATCTGCAAGTTCAATCGAACGTGTTATCCCTGCAGTGACGAAACAAGTTACTCGCCAAGTCGTGAAAAATGCAGCTTACACACAAGAACGTGTAATCCCTGCAGTGACGAAGCTTGAAACACGTCGCATCATCAAAAATGCAGCACACACAGTCGAACGTGTTGTTCCTGCAGTGACGAAACAAGTGACACGTCGCATCGTTAAAAATGCAGCTTACACACAAGAACGTGTAATCCCTGCAATCACTAAGGTGGAAAGCCGCCGTGTACTTCGCACACCAGCAAGCACACAAGAGCGCGTGATCCCTGCGGTAACGAAGCAAGTCACTCGTCAAGTCGTGAAAAATGCAGCTTACACACAAGAACGTGCAATCCCTGCAATCACTAAGCTTGAAACACGTCGCATCATCAAAAATGCAGCACACACAATCGAACGTGTTGTTCCTGCAGTGACGAAACAAGTGACACGCCGCGTCGTGAAATCAGCAGCAGCTACACAAGAACGTGTAATTCCTGCAATCACGAAGCTCGTTTCACGTCGTATCGTCAGAACACCGGCGCATACGCAAGAACGTCTCATCCCTGCTGTGACTAGGCTTGAAACACGTCGCGTCATTAAGACACCTGCAGCTACACAAGAACGTGTAATCCCTGCAGTGACGAAGCAAGTTTCACGTCGTGTGGTACAAACACCAGCAACAACGCAACAACGCGTTATCCCAGCGGTTACTCGCCAGATAACACGTCGTGTAGTTGATACGCCGGCACGTACCCAACGTCGCGAAATCGCAGCACGTTACGACACTGTATCTGTTCAAAAACAAGTCTCTTCAGGCAATATTGAACGGATTGCGATCCCAGCTGAATACGGTACGATTGAAAAACGTACACAAATCTCAGCAGAGAAAGCAGAGTGGCGTCAGGTTCTTTGTGAAGCCAATGCTAACCGCACGGTGATCTCAGCGATCCAAACTGCGCTTAGAACTGAAGGCTTCTACAAAGGTCAAATCGACGGTGTACTTGGTCAAGCAACCTACACAGCTGTAGAACAGTTCCAAATCCGCCGTGGCATGTCCACGGGTGGTTTGACACTCCGTACAGTTGATGCTCTCGGTGTGAACTGGCGTACAATGGTAAGCGGCGGCAGCTATGTCAGCGGTTACACAACAGGTACGACAACAAGTTCATTCGGTGGCTATACACAAGGCATGACAATCACGACTTCAACCGGTACATATACAATCGGTGCAAACGGTCAGGTTCTTGGTGCTAACGGTGCAGTTATCGGACGCCTTACTTCAAATGGTACAATCGTTGATCTCAACGGCAATATCATTGGTCGTATGTCTTCAACGACAACCACAACAACTGGCGCAGCGTCAAGCTATACAGTTGGTGCAGACGGTTCAGTGAGAAACGCTAGCGGCGTTATCATCGGTCGTATGGACGCAAATGGTAACATCGTTGACGCATCTGGTAAGATCATCATGAGCGGTTCTTCATTCTCTTCTGGTTCATTCAGTAGCGGAACGACATCAGGCCTCTCAACAAGTGGTTACACAGTACGTGCAAACGGCGAAGTGATTGGTAGCAATGGTCAAGTGATTGGCCGTGTTGATGCCAATGGCAACATCATCGATCTTGCTGGTAAAATCATCGGTCGTGCAACTGGCCACTAGGCGCGTTACAGACGTTTAAGTTAAAAAACCCCGCGTGTTTTACGCGGGGTTTTTCATTACAAGCCGTGATTTACACGACACGCTCTCGGACTTAGGGGGAAGCCCCTTAAAATAATATGCGTTTGGATGCAAATCCTCCGTTGACTCTGAGAACTTTTTTCGTATATTTCGCGCTCCCAATGGGTTTATCATTTGATAGGCTTTGAGGTTTTAAAGAATTTCAGATTTAAATGCGGCGCGAAAGCACTCGGAGACACAAGATTCCGAACTTACGACGTCGCGCTAAGAAGGATAAGATTATGTTCGCAGTCATCAAGACAGGCGGCAWACAATATAAAGTCGCAAAAGACGACATTATCATTGTTGAAAAGCTAGACGTAGMRTCTTGCACTGCTAAGGTTTTCGATGACCTCATCATCATGTCCCAATTGTTGGTGGGCAATGGCAAGCTCATGATAGAAATGTAGTTCATTATGTTTACGGGCGACCGCGTCTTCAAGATGAACAATGGCTTGTTGGTAATCACCAGCGTTTAACTTCTCCTGTGCCAATGACTGGTGGTAGTAAGGATTTTCCTGACGAAATTGTTCAACGCTTGCCGCCATTGCCGCGGCGAGATCGGCCTTTCCCTGACGCTGATACACACTGGCCAGGTTGCTTCTTGCGGAGTAGGCATTCTCATCCACCTCAATGGCCATTAGAAACACCTTGCTGGCGTGATCCAGTTGGCCGATTCTTGAATACAAAACTCCTAGATTATTCCAGGCGGCAGTAGAGGTAGGATCAGTAATCAATGCTTCCCGAGTATAAGCGTAGGCCTGCCCCATATCCTGATTCAGCAAGAACTCCATGCTCTTATTGCTGTAGTAAAGAGACAGAACTTGCTGGTCGCTGATTTTTTGTCGTTTAAGCGGCATGCTGACAATAGCGGGATTAATATCAACCACATAACGGTAGTTATTCGAGCCTGGCAAACTTCTTAAAGCGGAGACGCCATTATATTCCCAGCTAACCCGCCCGGAGGCAGTGAAGAATCCGTTTCTTTCTTGAATGGAACTGGATTCGCTGCGCTCAATCAAGCCGGTTACATCGATATGCTGGTTGTTGATCCAGGTGCCATTCTCTTGATCCCAGTAAGGGGGCGCGAACACCAGTTGGAAATCGGCTGGAATATCCGTGTAGCGCGCCGCCGCAACAAATATAGCTGAGAACGACAGGCAGTTGATCTTACGATTGGTATTGAGCTCACTTAAGGAATATGTTTCGGTGGTATCAAATTCATAATCTTCGAAATGTCTATACACCCAGCTACGCAATGCTCGGTAGCGCTCATATTCTGTTTCTAAAGATAATACGACGCTGTCCAGCTCGCGTTTGTAATTATCCGGTAAGTCTAAAAATGACTCGGTTTCTATAACAGCGGAATCTGCGAAAGGAAATAGTTCATCGTGAAGAAATAGTGAGGGATTTGGT
>NVXK01000008.1 GCA_002733905.1 Robiginitomaculum sp.
GAAAGTGCGATTTGTTGCTAACGACAATAAGAAAGGCGACAGCTCGCCAGACTACTTTATTAAGACGGGCCAATGTGATCTTGGTGTTGCATGGCACGCGGAATCAGAAGGGGATACGCCCCGCAAATATATCAAAGTGTTGTTGGATGATCCAAGCTTTGCGACTCCCGTCAATGCAGCTTTGTTTGAACATGACGGTAATGCCGATCTTGTTTGGTCACGCCAGAAACATGAGCGAAAATCGAACTAATCCATACAAGTAAAAATTAGGAACAATGGAGTGAATGATGACAAACGTAATTGAAAGCCCATATCAAAATACAGAGGAAGCCGCGCAGTATTTGCGGCTTATGCCCCGGACTTTAAATAACATGCGTTGGCGAGGTGAGGGGCCGATATACCGTAAACATGGCGGGCGAGTGTTTTATCACATCAAAGATTTAGCGAAATGGTCTGGTCAACATGACAGTAATTCAAATATATAACTGTGAAATCATATTAGTACATTTCTCACTTTATGGAGAAATGTACTAAGTGTTGTATCAAGTAAGTTACCAAATCGTTGTTACGTGTTCATAGGCAATAATTTTGTCGTCAGCAGTTACTAAAGGTACTGCCAGTTTTCGAGCTGTCGCGACGATCATTCGATCGGCGGGGTCTTTATGAAAAATGCCAGGTAATGTTGTGGACTTTATTCCAATTTCATTATCTACGGGCATGAACCGAACGCCTTCAATCGCTGATACCTCATTTAGCCAATTTTCAATATCCATATTGAGAGCGAGCCTGCCTTTCTCAATTAACATCGAAATTTCCCATGCCGATATTGAAGAGATAATCACCTCACTTTTGGACAAGTGTTCTTTGATGGCAGAGTGCGCCTTCCTAGAAAGGGAGTTCGAACCGTTGACCCACCAAATTAGGGCATGGGTATCAATAACGATCATTAGGCGTTTTCCCAGTCGTCTTCACTAACTGGGTCCGTTGCTCCAACAAAACTAATAACAGAGTTTTTGAGTAAATCTAACGGCGCGGCCTTTCTTTGACGTAGTTTTTTGATTTCAAGAACTGGCTTGCCGTGATCTGTTATTACCTGCGAGACGCCTGTTTTTTCAATTTCACGAAACACTTTAAGTGCATGCGCTTTGAATTCTGTTTTGGAAATCTGACCCATTGTACAATTTCTCCATATATTAAACATGTTAAACTCCTATATCATAAATAATGACTATTGTATATGGTCATTTTGTTGGATGGTAATTTTGGCGTATTCTTAGGCGTTAGGTCTTGCGAAAACAATTGCGGGGTCAAGGTGGGTGTATCGTTGTAACATCTTCCAATCTTTGTGCCCGGTGACAAGTGCGACGCGTTCAATTGATAATCCCGCTTCGAATAATCGGCTTGTTGCTTCATGGCGCAGGTCGTGGAATCGCAAGTCCTTTATTTTGAGTGCTACACATGCTTTGCGAAAAGCCGTGCCTGCTGATCGCCCATTATAGGGAAATACACGGCCTTGATTGTGAGATACCCGTTTTTGTTTTTTGAGAATTTCCCAAGCGTCATATCCAGTTAAGTCAATCATTGGGACACGCTGGTTATTGCCTATTTTCTTACGTGGGTCTTTGCGGTCACAAACGGTAACACATCTGGTGCGCTCATCGACGTCACTCCACTTAATTCTACAAATTTCACTTTGTCTCATGGCCGTTGCGAGTGCAAATTCGACAAGACGCCCGACAGGAATTTTCTGGTATTTGTTGTTATCAAAATACGCGATTAGAGAATCTATTTCTGTTTGTGTGGGGCGGCGGTCGCGCTCAATACTTCGCCCGATAAGACCAAGCCTGCGTAAGGCGACTCTTGCGAGATCAACATCTTCTTTCGAAACATCTATGCCATGCACAGCGGCGGCATGGGTGATGATGGTATGGATATAGCAAATATCAATGCAAAGAGTTGCGGGGCCTGCACCTTGTTTGGCGCGCTTGCGCCCGAACTCAATTATCCGCTCTCGATTGAGTTTTTTGAGAGTAAGGTGTCCAAGCTCTTTGCGGAGGAGGTTTAAAGAGTATTCTTTAGACCGACGAAGGGGCTTGCGTACTTCCTTCATATCCGCAATATGTAAATCTATTAAATTACGAAAGTAGAGTGTCTTGCTATTTTTGGGTGCGTTAATGGACTCACCACGATCAGCCCGACGTTCTGTTTCCAATGCCCAAGACTGGGCATCAGCTCGTCGAAGAAAGGTCTTTGAAGCATACTGTCCACGCCGTCTTATTTGAACGCGAAAGCTCCCGGATTTTAATTTCAAAATTGTTGCCATTTCGTGTGCAATTCCTGTGCAGTGCCAGCGTGAAAACCCGAGAATTTGCGAGATTTGCAGTGATTTTGCGAGTGCACACGGCGGTTTTAAGTCTTTGAATTATAACAAAAAATGAAGTTAAATCAAGGGTTTACATTCAGCGTTGCACCCATGATGGATTGGACGGATAGGCATTGTCGGGTGTTTCATCGTATGTTGAGCCAGCGGGCATTATTGTATACGGAAATGGTCGTTGCGGACGCGGTTATTCATGGGAAGCGTGAGTTTTTGCTTGAGTTTCATGAGCGTGAACATCCGATTGCTTTGCAAATTGGGGGCTCTGACCCTGTGAAACTGGCTAAGGCGACCGAAATCGGGGCGAGTTATGGGTATGACGAGGTTAATCTGAATGTTGGGTGTCCGTCTGACCGTGTACAGTCTGGGCGGTTCGGGGCGTGTTTGATGGCAGAGGCGGCACTTGTGGCGGAGTGCTTTACGGCCATGCAAGAGAGCGCGGATATTCCCGTCACTATTAAATGCCGTATTGGTATCGATAAACAAAATGTTGAAGAAACGCTACCAGCATTTTTGGAAACGGTGAGTGCGGCAGGGGCGAAGCATTTTATTATTCATGCGCGAAAGGCGTGGCTTGAAGGCTTGAGCCCTAAAGATAACCGCACGATTCCACCACTTGATTATGATTTGGTGCGTAGGATGAAGGTAGAATTTCCCCATTTGGAAATCGTGCTGAATGGTGGGCTTGAAAACTTATCCCAAATTGAATCCGAAGCTCGCCATTTGGATGGCGTTATGTTTGGGCGTGCAGCCTATCATACGCCGTGGATTTTAAGCCAAGTTGACGCACGCGTGTTCGCACAGCCTGCCAATGATCTGAACCGTGATGATGTGGTTGTTGATCTCATAAAATATGCTGAATTGGTTCAGGAAAATGACCGTTCGACGAAAGCGCTTGTTCGTCATATTATGGGATTGTTTCACGGCGAAGCGGGTGCACGTATTTGGCGTAGGGCCTTGAGTGAGTCTGATAAAGACTTGCCTGTATCCAAACGTATCGCACAGGCGCATACAACGCTTATACAATTGAGGCAGGAGAAAGACTGATGGAAGTTCAACTCATCATACTTGCCGTTTCTTTGATGGCCGTCGGGGCATTCGCAGGGTTTAGTGCTGGGCTATTTGGCATAGGCGGCGGCGCAATTATTGTGCCTGCACTCTATTATGTTTTTACGCTCATGGGGTATTCACCTGATGTGATTATGCATTGTGCGGTTGCGACATCGGCGGCCGTTATTATCGTCACGTCAATACGGTCTGCGTCTGGACATAATAAGAGAGGCGCTGTTGATTGGAACTTGATCTGGCCGTCTAACCCACTCAAATCATGGGGCGTATGGATTGGAGTCGGGGCGTTGTTGGCGGCTGTCATTATTGCTAAATATCTATCCTCTAGTAGTTTGACATTAATTTTTGGCTGTATGGCGAGTGTAATTTCTTTGCAGCTTATCTTTGGGCGCCCTGATTGGAAATTGGCGAAATCTGTACCAACAGGTGGCGCAAGCATTCCTATTGTTGGTATGTCTATTGGTAGTTTGTCTGCACTTATGGGCATTGGCGGTGGCGCATTTTGCGTGACGCTGATGGTGTTGTGTGGCAAGCGTATTCATAGAGCTATCGGCACGGCGTCGGCCATTGGGTTCTTTATTAGCCTTCCTGCGACAATCGGGTTTGTGATCAGTGGTTGGGGCGTCGAAGGGCGCCCTGAATATTCCCTTGGGTATGTCAATTTATTGGGTTTTGTTTTGGTGGCAAGTGTTAGTTTTTTTACGATTCCGTGGGGTGTGAAAACAGCGCATAATATGGATCAAAAAAAACTGCGTTTGATTTTTGGTATTGGTTTATTGATTGTCGCGGTCAATATGATCCGCAAGACGTTATTGGTGTAAAACAAGTTCTTCGGGCGTTACTTCTAACTTACGTAATTCACCAAGAAAGCTCATGCCCAATAGAGAGTGTGTAAGCCCTTTAGGTATGACGACGGCTTGAACATTATAGACGGTGACTTTACCGATAGAAATGCTGGTTATGATGGTTTTTGCAGCCTTAATTTGGCCAGCGGCTGTATTAACAGGTGTGGTGTATTCTAGGCTATCGGGATGAATGCCCGATTTGCGTGCGTCTGATGGTGTAAGAACAACGACACTGGCCCCGGTATCTACAAGAAACTTTACACTAGAATTATTGATCCGCCCCTGTGCCCAGAATTGCCCGTCATCAGATTTTGCAATAATAGCTGATCGTGGGGTTGCATATCTTGTGACAGCTTCTGCATTTTTAATTTCTGTTGTTGAGGTTTGTCTTTGGGCCTTTGCATGTGCGCGCACGGCGGCAATGTCTTGTGGCGCAAAACCTGCACGCTCATAAATGCTATCACGGTTCATATATGCATAAAACCCACCCGAGAAAATCAGGCATGTCAAAACTGCATCTCTTACTAGGGTGTTGCTCATAGTAATCTGGATAGACCTTCATGGTTAATCAAGTTTAAAGATATGGATTAAAATGAAGTTTTGCAAACTATCGGTTGATTGCCATATGCGGCTGTGGTGTTAGTGTCCATTATGACCAAAGAAAATACGAATCCTTTTGATGATATTCGAGACCTTGTTGCGAGTTTGCCCAAACCGCAAGAAACAGCGTCAGCGGCAGTGAAAGCCAGGCTTGAGACTGCGGCTTCGGGGCTGAGGCCGCTTGGTCGTCTCGACGAGAGTGTTGCTTGGCTCGCTGGCTGGCAAGGCAAAGAAGAACCCGAGATTAAAACACCTCTTGTGGCCGTATTTGTGGGTACGCATAGTGTGGCCAAAGCCGTGACGGGCACTGACCCTGTTGTAGAAGCAAAATTGCGGGTAGAGGCCGTGTCGAACGGGAAAACGGCGGTGCGTAATATTGCGGCGGCGCAAGGTGCTGCCTTTAAAATTTATGAGATGGGACTAGAGTATCCGAGTGCGGATATGCGTACAGAAGCGTCTTTGTCTGAACGTGCGTGCGCGCAGGCCATCGCATTTGGGATGGAGGTCGTATCCGAAGGTGCTGACCTTATTGCTATCGGGAATGCCGGAGTTGGTACAGCAACGGCGGCAGCAGGTATTGCGCGTGGTCTCTATGGCGGTGCAGCGCAATATTGGGCAGGCGGGCTTGGTGACGTAGCGGAGAAACGTATCGAAGCCGTTGGGATTGCCACCCATTTTCACAAAAGTATTTTGACCAATCCGCTTGAGATTTTACGCTGCTTCGGCGGGCGGGATATTGCGGGCATGGTAGGGGCGATCCTTGCGGCGCGTCACCAACGTATTCCTGTTGTTCTTGACGGGTTTGCTGTGTGTGCGGCGGCGGCTATTTTGCATGGGTTAAACCCGAATGCACTTGATCATTGTTACGCGGCGCATATTACGAGCGAGCCTGCACATGGCGCATTGCTTGACCGTATTGGTAAGAAGCCTTTGCTTGACCTCGGCCTCGGTATTGGCGATGGCAGTGGGGCGGCGCTTGCAATTGGAATTTTAAAATCTGCAGCAGCGGGCAGTCGGGAACTTTCAGATTAGCGCGAATTAATATTGCTTGTTTTGGAGCTGGTGCGCTTGCTTTGTGCTAAAAATAGTTTATTTACGAAATTTTATTTCTCAAAACATTGATTAGTTTGCCATGGCAAAGGATGTCGACTTTGAAAAGAGTCGGTTTTTCCCAAGTTTAAGAACAAATCTCTAGAGAGTACTGCCATGTCTATTTTGGAAAATGTGAATTTTGATAATCACGAAAGTGTTCATGTTTTTACCGATCCACACTCTGGTCTGAAAGCTATTATTGCGGTGCATTCTACCAAGCTTGGCCCGGCAGCAGGTGGGTGTCGTTTGTGGACATATGACAATTCTGAATTAGCGATTACGGATGCTTTGCGCTTGTCCCGTGGCATGAGTTATAAAAACGCGATGGCGGGGTTAAATCTCGGCGGTGGCAAAGCTGTGATTATGCGTCCCGAGGGAGAATTTGATCGTGTGAAACTCTTCGCAAGTTTTGGTCGTGCCGTACAAAATGTTGGAGGTAAATATTACACCGCAGAAGACGTAGGTGTTTCGCCAGATGATATGCGTGTGGTTCGTGAGCATACGAAATTTGTTGCAGGTCTTGATGACGGTGAATTTGCGTCTGGTGACCCATCACCAGTTACGGCGGATGGTGTGTTTCGCTCTATTGAATTGGCTGTGGGTAAGAAGCTCGCGAGTCCTTTGAAGGGCTTACGCGTAAGTGTTCAAGGGCTAGGGCATGTCGGGTATGATTTGTGCCGACGTTTGCATAATGTGGGGGCTAAACTCATTGTGACAGATATTAATACTGATATTTTGAAGCGTGCCGAAGATGAATTCGGTGCAAAAATTGTTGCACCTGATGATATATATGAGGTCGAAGCCGATGTGTATGCGCCGTGTGCTTTGGGGGCGACGATTAACCCGAATACGATTGAGCAGTTAAAGGTCAGTGTCATTGCAGGGGCGGCGAATAACCAATTGTCTATTCCTGAGATGGGGCAGATTTTGCATGATGAAGGGGTGCTGTATTGCCCTGACTATGTGGTCAATGGTGGTGGTATCATCAATGTGGCAGGCGAAATCGAAGGCAATTATAGTAAGGCGTGGGTTGAGGATAAGTTGCAAGGTTTAATGGGGACATTAGTGGATATACTTGACCAAGCGACAGCTTCAAACCGCTCTACGCATTTGATTGCGAATGAAATGGCTCAGAARCGTATTGGGCGTTAARCYATTYGCATTAYGTRATTTTTYCTTTGATYGTTTTTGCAATTTYCATATAAATTTTTGCGTGGGCGCCGTCTGGTTTYGCMAGTGTAATGGGCATGCCGCCATCTGCGTGGGCRCGAATGTCGATATGTAGTGGTATCTCGCCGAGGAAAGGGATGCCGATGGCYTTGGCYGCTTCTTTTGCGCCGCCGTGCCCGAATATATCAGACTGCTCTCCGCATTTKGGGCAAATAAATGTACTCATATTCTCAATCATACCTAAMACRGGTGTTTTKGTTTTTTGGAACATGTTGTGGGCTTTRCGCGCATCRATAAGGGCGATGTCTTGTGGGGTCGAGACGATAAYAGTRCCTGTWAGGGGGACTGTTTGCACGAGGGTCAGTTGTGCATCACCTGTGCCAGGAGGCAAATCAACGATGAGGACGTCCAAATCACCGTCTTCTGACCAGCTTACACCGTTTAGTAATTGTTGCACTGCACCGATGACCATAGGGCCGCGCCAAACCGTCGCTTGCCCTTCTTCGATCAGATAGCCCATAGACATGGCCTTCATTCCGTGACGTGTGACGGGGGAGATGACTTTGTTTTTATGATAGATAGGTTTTTCACCATCCCCAAGCATGTGCTTGACCGAGGGGCCGTATATATCACAATCAAAAATGCCAACAGACCAACCAAGGCGCGAGAATGCGGCCGCGAGATTGATAGAGGTTGTTGATTTGCCAACGCCGCCTTTGCCACTGGCAATCGCCAAAATACGCTTCACACCGGGAATGGCGACAGGGGCAGGCGGTGAACGGCGACCATGGCCAAATCCCTGACCTTGCTTGGGGTGTCCCTGTTTAGGTGTTTGGGGTTGTTGGGCAGTATCTGCATGTGCTGTCATTACGGTGCGAACAGATTTAACACCTTGAATCTTTTCAACGGCTTCGTCGCATTTCTTACGGACACCTTCCATGATGTTCGCCGTTTTTGGGTCGATTTTCATGGTGATAAAGACGGTGCCTTTATCTATCGTAATGTCTGAAATTACGCCTGACATTACGATGTCATCACCCGTTTTGGGGTGTGTTACAGTTGCAAGGGCGTCGAGAACTTTTTTCTTGGTGATTTTTTTAAACATAATCTGTGCCTAACCTTTACTCAGGGGAGAGTAAAGGTTTAGCTCGTCGGCGAATGTTTTAGTAAATGCTTAGGCTAAAATACCAAAGAATTTTAGTATCCAAATAATGGCGATAACAAATTGAGCGAGGAAGAAGGCAAACCTGATTTGAACGGCCATAATGCTTGTTGAGAAAAGGTGAATAAGAGCCTGCAGTATACGCGCGCCAAGAAATGCCAGTGCGAGGCCATTTGTGACGGCCGTTTGTCCTGTTGCGAGTGCATAGAGAAGAAGACCGCCAAAAACTGGGAAGAATTCATACATGTTGGCATGGGTACGCACTAATCTTCGTGAAAATTCGCTTACATCTTCACCCGTTGGTGAGAAATCATTCGCGCGTTTTTTTCCCTTGAGAGAAAGGGTGACACGGAGTGTTGCGAGCATGAGCAGGCTTACGAGAAAAATCCCGATATAGCCGAGTAGGGCGATTGATGTGTTTGATGTTACGTATTCCATTTCATATCCTCCAAAATATTGATGTCATGAGAATAACAGAATTCAATACGGGGATATATACGCAAGAATACATAGCCTCTATGTAATATAGAAGGGTGTGAAATGCGAAAACTTAAGTTTGGCGCAATTTTATTGGTTAAAATGTAGATTTTGCGGCGAATTATGCTTGGATAATCGTTTGAATTTGGCTATGGACTGCATAACTTAAAGCTAATTTTAGCGACAAAAGGATAAGATAATGAATCTCGATCATATTACTGTATTGGTGACTGGTGCTTCACGGGGCGCTGGTGCGGCGATTGCAAAAATGTGTGCAAGTTATGGCGCTAAAGTTGTTATTCATTATAACGGCAATAAAGCATCTGCCGAGGCAATCTCTGCGGAGATTGGCGACAATGCTATTGCCTGTATTCAAGAAGATTTATCACAACCCGGCGGTGGTACGCGCCTGTGGGAAAAAGCGGTCGCAGAAGTTGGCCCGATCAATGCACTTGTGAATAATGCAGGTATTGATATGCAGACAGACCCATATGGCCCAGAAGAGCAATGGGCGGATGGTTGGAATAAAATTCTTGCCGTGAATTTGCAAGCACCTGCTGATTTATGCCGTATGGCTTTGCGTGATTACCGAAAAATGGGTGAGGGGCGTATCGTCAATTTATGTAGCCGTGCTTCACATCGTGGCGATTCAATCGATCATCCTGCTTATGCCGCGTCTAAAGGTGGTTTGCTTGCGCTTTCAAAAACGTTGGCGCGTGGTGCGGCGAAAGACGGCGTATTGGTGTATTCACTCGCGCCGGGTTGGATTAATACGGAAATGGCTCCGACAGACCCTGCTATTCTTGATCCTGCGATTGCGGAAATTCCATTAGGAAAATTTGCAGAGCCAAGCGAAGTCGGCGCGATTGTTGCCTTCTATCTTTCAGACCTTTGCCCATCTGCGACATCGTCTACATTTGATATGAATGGTGGTTCACACGTTCGCTAGATAAGCGGTTTTATCATTACGATATCAATGCAGTCTCCAGCTTTTATTTCTGGTGCATCTATGGGACGCACCAGAAAACAATTTGCGCTGAGGAACGGCGTCAGAAGCGAGCTGTCTTGACGCGGATAAGGTGTAACCGATATTTGACCATTTTTATCGATTTTTGCATGGGCTCTGGTATATCCTGTTCGCCATGTATTGGCGGGTAAATCTTGTGTGGAGGCTGCTTTTACGACTGTATTCGCCTGTTGCTTATTCCCTGTTAGCGCCATGATGAGTGGTTTTAGGAATATATGGGCGCAGACGATGGCTGAAGCTGGGTTTCCTGGCAGGCCGAGAACGCTTTGGTCATTTAACATGCCAAACCATGTTGGTTTCCCAGGTTTTACTGCGACTTTGGAGAAATGCGGCGTATAGCCGAGGCTTTCAAATACGGGTTTCATATAATCGCGATCACCTACGGACGCGCCGCCAATGGGGACGAGAATATCCACATTTGCGTAATTTTTAATATGGGCGCGAATGGCGTCGGGGTCGTCTTTTGAAATGCCTGTAAAGATAGGCTCGCCGCCCCATTCTGTGATGAGGGGGGCGAGGCCATATGGATTAGAGCTGATGATTTGCCCCGTTTGCATGTCACTGCCGGGTTCTCTTAACTCGTCGCCATTGGCAATCAATGCGACACGGGGGCGTTTATAAACGGGGACATCTTTGTGGTTGGCGGCGGCGAGAAGGGCGAGGGCGTAGGCGTCAAGCCGTGTGCCTGCTGTTACAAGTTGGTCATTGGTGTTGAAGTCTATGCCTGCTTTGCGGATATGGCTGGACGGGCTGATTGGCTCTGTGAGGGTGATATTTGTGCCGTCTGCGCTGATATTTTCTTGCATGATTACATGGTTCGCACCTTTTGGTACTGCGCCGCCTGTGAATATACGTACACATTCATCTGTGCCGACTTGCCCGTCATATGGCGCGCCAGCAGGGGCTTCGCCGATAAGTTTTAGCATTGAACCTTGTGTGTGGTGGGGTTCTAATTTTAGTGCGTAACCGTCCATAGCGGACGCGTCTAGCGGTGGTAAGGTGAGTTTAGCATATTGTGTTTGGGCGAGCACATGCCCATTAGCCTCTGTGAGAGGTAGTGTAAGTATTGGTTGTTTGCTGATAGCTGCGAAAATTGTTTCAAGCGCTGTCTCGACAGAAATAAGCTTAGCCATTTTGTTTCCTATAATGCCCTGATTTTCCGCCTTGTTTTTCGAGCAGTTCGATCTGCCCAATCACCATAGCTTTGTCAGAGGCTTTTAGCATGTCATATATGGTGAGGCAGGCGACGGAAACGGCTGTCAGGGCTTCCATCTCTACACCTGTTTGCCCTGTTGTCTTTACACGCGCATTTACCCGTAAACCGGGAAGGGTTTCGTCAATGCTGATCTCCACTTTTGCGCCACTCATAGGCAAAGGGTGACACAGAGGGATGAGGGTCGAGGTCTGTTTAGCACCCATAATACCTGCGATTTCCGCGATGGTCATCACGTCGCCTTTGCGGGCTTCGCCTGATTTGACGAGGGCAAGCGTTTCGTGTGTCATGCTGACATGGCCGTGTGCGATGGCAACGCGGTCAGTGCTGTCTTTATCGGATACGTCGACCATATTGACGCGGCCGTCTTTGTCGAAATGGGTGAGGTTTGAAGCCATGCTATTTTTCCATCAGACGGGGCATAAGTTCGACAAGGTTACATGGGCGGTGACGGCTGTCGAGTTGTAGGGAAATGACTTTGTCCCAACCATCTTTAACTGCGCCATTGGACCCCGGCAGGGCGAAAATGAATGTGCCGTTGCAAATGCCTGCGATTGCGCGGGATTGCATGGTCGAGACGCCCACGCTTTGATAGCTGACCATATGAAATACATGGGAGAAGCCTTCAATGGTTTTGTCAAATAACGGGGTGAGGGCTTCGGGGGTAACGTCACGCCCTGTAAGACCTGTGCCGCCGCTTGTGATAATCGCGTCGATATTAGGGTCGTCGCTCCATGCTTTGACGATAGTCTGAATGTCTTCGACACTGTCCTTGATGATCTTGCGGTCCGCGAGGGTATGACCTGCCATAGTGATACGGGTTGAGAGTAAATTCCCCGATGTGTCGGTTGCCATTGTACGCGTGTCACTGACGATGAGGACGGCGATGTTTACGGGGGTAAAGCTGAGGCTTTTATTGATACCATGCATGTTTAACTCCATCTCTTATTGTCTGTATAATCTTGTGTACGTGGCTCTACCCACGTGCTTCCTGATTTGGTAATTTCTTTTTTCCAGAATATGGCTTCAGTTTTCAAATAGTCCATTAAAAAATCACACGCCTCAAAGGCGGCGCGTCTGTGCTCTGACGCGGTGGCGACGAGGACAATTTCTTCGCCTGCATGTAGTGTGCCGATGCGGTGGATGATCAGGATGTCGGTCAGGGGCCAACGTGCGTAGGCGCGTTTCGTTGCGTCTTCTATGCCTTGTTCGGTTACGTCTGCATAGCTTTCGAGATAAAGGGACTTTGTGTCGCCGCCTTCGCCACGCACGCGGCCAATAAAACTGGCGATTGCACCTGCGTTTTGACTGGCCTCCATAAAGGCGTTGAGGCGTTCTCCTGCGTCAAAGGGCGTATTTGAAACGATAATCATTATCCACCACCAACGGGAGGGAGGAAGCCAATTTCTTGTGCGCCTTCAATAGATTCGTTTGTATGGACAAGCTTTTGATCTATCATGGTTTTTATGGACGGGTGTGATAATGCGCAGTCTAAATCATGTCGGGTGTTCAACCATGATTTTAGGGCTTCAATTGTATTTATATCATTAGGTACGTCCACGCGCTCTTCACGTAATTGCGTCAGCTCGCCGAGTTTTCCAAAATACAGAATTTTTAACATTAGGTTTCCTTTGCACCCTTTTGTGGATTGGGTGTGGATTGGGTGTGGGTTGAGTGTGGGTTTACGATAGTGATAAAGTATAAAATTTCCAGAGTAATCTTAGGGCGACAAACAATATGAGGATAGCTGTTAGTTTTCGAATGGTGGTTTGAGATAATATTTTTAGGCTTAGACGATTGCCAATAGAGCCACCGACTAAAACCATTGGCAGTAAAAGCCAGTAAGGTTGCAAGATGTTAATCTGCTCAACTGTTTCCATTTTCATCAACTGGCCCGAAAGGCCCGATATAGAGTTTACGAGAATGAACAGGCTGCATACCGCGGCTATCCGCTTGGCATTGCCCCATTGTGTGTGATGGAGAATGGGGGCGAGGAAAATCCCGCCTCCAATACCGACCATGCCAGAGAGGAGGCCTAAGCCAGCGCCAATGATTGCGTTAAAGAGTCGAGATTTTGATGTTTTACTTTTTATCTCGACGGTACGTTTCATCAATAGGGTAATACCTGCGAAAAAGAGAGAAATTGCGAGTAGGCCGATAAACAGAGTTTCAGAAATTTCTAGCCGCCCACCAATCCACGCCATTGGCACTGAAAATACTAAAAATGGCCAAATGTGCGAGAGAGAAATAAGCTTGGCACGCAGGTATTGTACGCTATTGCCGCTGACCACAGTGATATTACAGGCAAGTGAGATAATGGGGATGATTGTGAGTGGTGCGCCAGAAAGCACGAGCAAGGCTGTATATGTCGAGCCACCGCCAAAGCCTACGCTTGCATATAAAACGGCTGTGACGAAAAAGGCGAGGGCGAGTTTCATCGAGGTTAACCGCCAGTTACAGACATGTGCCGTGGCATTTGGCCGCTGGTTTTGCTCTCTTTGATGTCAAAATTATGTTTTTCAGGTTTGCGGCTAATGGCGTCATCCAGGATATGGTCAAGGGCGCGTGGAGAGCCGCTCCGTATAGCATCTCTTAAATCGGCCTGATCGTTTTGACCAAGACACATGAATAATTTTCCTGTGCAGGTGACGCGCACGCGGTTGCAGCTGGCGCAAAAATTGTGTGAAAGGGGGCTGATAAAGCCGAGACGCCCACCTGTTTCCTTGATATTTACGTAACGCGCAGGGCCGCCAGTATTGTGCCCACTCTCGGAGAGGGTCCAGTTTTTCTCTAATGCGTCACGAATCGCGGTTAGGGGGATGTATTGATCAAAACGGTTTATTTCGTCGCCCATAGGCATGACTTCGATGAGGGTGATGTCAATGTCGCGTGCGTGCGCCCATGCAATCATCTTTGGAATATCGTCGGCATTGTCTTGCTTTAAGGCGACAGCATTGATTTTCACCTTCAAGCCTGCGGATTGCGCTGCGTCTATGCCGCTTAAAACCTGCGCCAAATTGCCGCCTCTTGTAATATGAGTGAATTTGAGGGGGTTAAGGGTGTCGAGAGAAACATTGATCCGTGCAACTCCTGCGCTTTTTAGCTGATGTGCATATTTGCTGAGTTGTGTCGCATTGGTTGTCAGGGTTATCTCGTCAATGCGTCCAGCTTCTAAATGGGTAGAGAGATGATGGACAAGAGTCATGAAGCCTTTGCGGACAAGTGGTTCACCGCCCGTTAGGCGTATTTTGCGAACACCTCTGTCAATAAATGCATCTGTGAGTGTGGCGAGTTCTTCGAGGGTTAATAACTCTTTTTTTGGCAGGAAAACCATGTTTTCTGACATGCAATAAAAACACCGTAAATCACATCTATCCGTCAAGGATAAGCGTAGATAAGTGATTTTTCGTCCAAATGGATCGTGTAAGTTGTTACTCATGGTTAAAGCTAACAATTATTTTCAACACATTCAATCGGGTAATACCTAGGTTTGTAATGAAAAATGGCCGAATTTTCTATTGTACCTGTAATTAGCACTTTTAATCCTTGTGCAAAGAAACTACACTGAAGGGGCTTTGGTAGGGGTATCAGAGAACTGTGGAAAAATGTGTGGGCTTTTTTTAGAGTTTAAAGTGACAAATTGGGGAATTTCAATGACTGCATCATTGGGTATGCCTGCATTCGCAGGCGTGAGTCGTGTAAAATCTGGGCAAAATCATAAATCTGGAAAACCAATACAAGTGTGTGTGTTATCACATGATGGGCTGTGTCCACTAGAATATGGTATTGCAAATAGTGTCTTTTCGGTACGGAATTCAGATTCACATATAAATGGTGGATACGGGTTTTGTGTACTTGATATTTCCGAGAGTGCCCATTCGAACTTAAGCCCGAATGGGGGGCGTAGCCCTGATTATTCGGTTTTATCGACTATCGACATTATCGTAATTCCTGGCTGGAAAGACGTTATGCAAAGTGTACCTAGCGGTCTGAAAGACGCTTTGTGTGCGGCGAATGCGAGAGGTGCGCGCATTGCTGTGATGGGAACCGGGGTGTTTTTACTTGCAGCTTGTGGACTTTTGGATGGAAAACGAGTGACGACTCATTGGCGGTATTTAGACGAGTTTCAAATGCGTTACCCCAATGTGACGGTTGATACGGACGTATTGTTTGTTGAGGATCAAAATATTTTATCTTCTGCAGGCGGCATTTCTGGCCTTGATATGTGTATACATATTGTTAGGGCTGATTTCGGGGCAACTGTTGCAAATGTTGTTGCGCGACGCATGGTTATGCATGACGGAAAAGGTCAAGGGCAGTCGAAATTTATTTCGCGCTCATTACCACGGGCTTATCAGGGTAATCTTGCACCTCTCTTGGATAAAATTCGTGAAAGCATTAGTGAAGATTGGGGAATTGAACGCATGGCGCAAGAATCACGTTCTTCTGCACGTACTTTGCAACGTAGATTTAAGGATGCAACAGGTCATAGTCCGCATATGTGGCTTACGATTGAGCGTATTGAATTTGCAAAGGATTTACTGGAAACAACAAGCTTGCATGTGCAACAAATTGCAAATGTTACGGGCTTGAAAACGCCTGAAACGTTTCGGCATCATTTCAAAAGGCTTACAGGTATTAGCCCGACACGTTTTCGAAGCCAGTTCACGAGCGCAAATGATATTGATGGAGAGGTCGCCGAAGCGGCTCTAGGGTAGGCTTTGCGATTTGATAATTTTGCGATTGTTTTCCTCTTCTTATCCTGCAGAAATATAATCTCGTAAGCTCGCCGCTTCATTTTCCGCATCGGCAATTTTACGTTTTACAACATCTCCGATTGAGACAAGGCCTTTAATCTCTCCGTTTTCTAGGACGGGGACATGGCGTATGCGAGAATTACTCATAATATTCATGACCTCTTCAATACTCGTGTTCGGGGTTACGCTGAGGACTTTTTTTGTCATGGTTTTTGAGACAGGTTCGTCTCTGAATCCTGTTTCCTGAGTTAAGGATTTGCGAATAATATCGCGTTCGGACAATATTCCTGTAAGGCTTCCCGCGTCATCTGTGACCAATACGACACCAATGTTTCTAGAGTTAAGCATGAGAATTGCCTCTCTCAGTGTAGCGTTTTCGTTTACTTGATAAACGGCATTTCCTTTGGACTGTAATAGGTTCGATACGCTCATGTTTTTCTCCTTCATCACGCGCGTATAGCACAAAATTCTCTTAATGTCTAAATTTGGGAATAACTCATCCACATTTTGAAAAAAACTAATGTTTCGTTTACTGTAAGAAATATATAATCTGAAAATATCTTTTAATGTTCTAGAGCATGGGTGAACACCTTATGGCGAGATTGAATTTTACTAAAACCGCATTCGTAAAAGCTGCAATTGGTGATATTGCTTGGCATCATGATGGGGCGTTTGAACCCGGGGCAGAGCATTTTCTTAAGGCTTATTATGATGATGCAGAGCAAAATGATGCGCTAGTATTGGGTAAGGTTGAGCTTTTATCACTTGCGCGTAATTTTTGGATGTTGGGACAAGTCCGCAAAATTGGAAAGTCAACGATCAGTGTTCGCCCTGTCGAAAACATTGACTCTTTGGCGGCACGTTATGATGTTGTCGAGATTATTACTGATGATAGACGGTTTTTGGTTGATTCGGTTATTGGCGCTATTTCTGCTCATAGTATTGATGTCGTCGCGCTTTTTCATCCCGTTGTTTCTGGCTTCCGTGATCAAGATGGCAGTTGGAACACACATGGTGAGCCTGCAAGCGAGTCAATGATACAAGTCCTGATCAAACGCCAAACGGTGACGGGACGTAAAACCTTAGCGAAAGAAGTGAAGGCGACGCTAAAAGATTTGAACGCTGTCATTAATGATTTTAAACCGATGCTGGCGGAGCTTGAATCCAATATTTCCAGATTGCTCGAAAATCATAGCGATGTTGCTAAGGACGTGTTGGAAGAGGCCTGTGAATTCCTTGAATGGATTCGTGATGGTAATTTTGTTTTGCTTGGGGTTCGTAATTATATTTTCGAAAAAGGGAAAAGCAAAGCACAGGGCGGAAAAGGGAATTCTTATGATTTTGCCAGCCCAAAAATGGATAAAGACACCTGTTATGGTGTTTTGCGAGATATGTCACGTATGGTGTTGCGACAAAGTAGCGAGCCTGCAAATATTTCCTCTAATCTTGAAGCTTTCTTGCAAGACAAAGACCCTGTAACTGTCGCGAAGTCGAATTTGGTTTCGCGTATTCATCGCCGTGTACGTATGGATTACATCTCGGTTAAACATTATAATGCCAAAGGCGCTGTAATGGGGGAAACGCGCTTTGTGGGATTGTTTACTGTTGATGCCTATGCGCGCTCGCCGAAATATGTGCCGCTTATACGTCGTAAAATCAATCAGGTAATCCATCGTTATGGTGCGGAGCCAGGTTCACATAATGCCAAGCGTTTGGACTTTGTTTTGGAATCTTATCCACGCGATGAGTTGTTTCAAAGTTCTGAGGACGACCTCTATCGTATCGCAAGTGGTGTCGCGCAGGCCTATGACCGTCCACGGACTCGACTTTTTGTGCGGTTTGATACGTTTAAGCGATATGCGTCTGTACTGGTTTACGTGCCGCGTGAGAATTATAACACAGTGACACGGCAAAATATTGGTGATTGTTTACGCAAAGCATTTAACGGGCGTGTGTCGGCGTTTTATCCGCAATATTCAGACTCACCTCTGGCACGGGTCCATTTTATTGTCGGTATTAACCCTGATGATTATCTAGATCCTGATGTGGATATTTTAGAAGCTGAGATTGCCAGCATTGCCCAGCCATGGGGCGCGAGTTTGAAAGCTGCAGCTGAATCGAGTGGTGATAGCGAACTTGCTGATACGATTTCGGATTATCGGCGAGGATTTACCGAGGCTTACCGTGCGCGCTTTAATGGGGCGGAGGCGTTGGATGATGTCATTGCTATTGAACCTCTTTGCGAGAAAAAACCAACAGATGTGCGTGTTTATAGACAAATTGGGGACGGGGAAACCGTTTTTCGCGCTAAATTTTATAGTTGGAAACATCGTTTAGAGCTTTCTAATGTGATGCCGATTTTCTCGAATATGGATATTCATGTGGCGCAAGAAACTGGATATAAGGTTTCGCCAATATCAAGTGAGCAAGTCTGGGTACATGATTATGAGATGAAACTTGGTTTTGTACCGCAAGATAGGGACGCGCTTTCGAAAATATTCCAAGAGGCTTTCTTGTCAGTATGGCACGGGCGTAATGAAGATGACGGGTTTAATGCGCTCATACTCCCGCAAGCCGTGACGTGGCGCCGTATTGCGCTTTTGCGTTTGTTGGCGCGTTACCGCAAGCAATCTGGTCTTGACCCTTCCGAGAGTGTTCAAATTGAAGCACTTGCCACATATCCTGAGATTACGCAGCAATTACTTGAAATATTCGAGGTTAAATTTAATCCAGATTTGAAAATGTCAATGGATACACGCCGTGATAAAGTTTCTGTTTTTGAGACCAAGATTTTTGCAGATTTGGAGAAAGTGAAATCACTGGATCATGACCGCGCCCTGCGTCGTATGGCGCGTACATTGGTGGCGGCATTGCGAACGAATTTCTTTGTCTGTGATGAAAATGGTGATTTGCAGTCGTTCATTTCGCTGAAAATCAATTCACAAATGATTGAAAGCCTGCCTGCGCCCAAGCCGTACCGCGAAATATTCGTGTGGTCGCCGCGTGTTGAGGGCGTGCATTTGCGCTTTGGCCCTGTTGCGCGTGGTGGGTTACGTTGGTCTGATAGACGCGATGATTTCCGTACCGAGGTCCTTGGCCTTGTAAAAGCGCAGCAAGTGAAAAATGCTGTGATTGTACCTGTGGGTTCAAAAGGATGCTTTTACCCAAAACAGCTTCCAACGACAGGTGGGCGCGATGCATTTATCACAGAAGGTATTGCGGCCTATACCCAATTCATTAGCGGCATGCTTGATATTACCGATACATATGAAGGCAAAGGGACGATACCACCGAAAGAAGTGGTGTGTTGGGATGGTCCTGATCCATATCTTGTGGTGGCTGCGGATAAGGGTACTGCGACATTTTCAGATATTGCAAATGGTATCGCACAAAAATATGGTTTCTGGCTTGGGGATGCGTTCGCGTCTGGTGGCTCCGTTGGTTATGATCACAAAGTGATGGGCATTACGGCCAAAGGGGGGTGGGAGGCTGTCAAACGTCATTTCCGTGAAATCGGCAAAGATATTCAGTCCGAGACTTTCAATGTGATTGGTGTTGGCGATATGTCCGGGGATGTGTTTGGCAACGGCATGTTGCTTTCAAAACAGATATGTTTGTTGGCCGCATTTGATCATAGAGATATATTTATTGACCCTGCGCCAAATCCTGCGAAGACATTTAAGGAGCGTCAGCGTTTGTTTAATACGCCGCGCACGACATGGCAGGACTTTAACAAAAAATTGATTTCAAAAGGCGGGGGTGTTTTTTCTCGTAGTGCAAAGTCTATTAAACTCACACCTGAAATTCAAAAAATGACTGGGTTGAGTGTCGATGAAGTTACACCGAACGAACTAATTCATGCTGTGTTGAAAAGTAATTGTGAGTTGCTTTGGTTTGGCGGTATTGGGTCTTATGTGAAGTCTGCAGGTGAAAATAATGCGGAAGTTCGTGATAAAGCCAATGACGCTATTCGTATAAACGGTGCTGATTTGAAAGCGAAAGTCGTTGGCGAGGGCGCTAACCTTGGTATGACACAAGCGGGACGGATTGAATTTGCGCGCTCTGGTGGCCGTATTAATACGGACGCGATTGATAATTCTGCGGGTGTTGATTGTTCCGATAATGAAGTGAATATCAAGATTTTGCTCAGTGGTGCGATTGAAAGCGGCGAGCTTAAAGAAAAAGGGCGTGTGAAATTACTCGAGTCAATGACAGATGATGTTTCTGCGCTTGTGCTTGCTCATAATTATGATCAAACGGGTGCGATCTCGCTGGCAGAGATGAACGCGGTGGATGATCATCATGCTTATGTGCGTTTTATGGAGGGGCTAGAGGCCGAGGGGCGTCTCGATCGTGACGTGGAAGGTTTGCCAAGTGTTGCGGAGATGCAAATTCTTGCTTCCACAGGTGGTGCGCTTAGTCGTCCAGAGATTTCTGTATTGAACGCCTATGCCAAGATAAAATTGTTTGATGATTTGATTGATACAGATGTCGCGGACGATTTGTTCTATGAAGATACACTTCTGAATTATTTTCCCAAAGCCGTTCATGGCTTTGAAAAGGCGCTTAAGTCTCATCGTTTGCGCCGCGAGATTATCATTTCACGTCTGTGTAACCAAATCGTTGATGTAGGGGGGCCTGTATTTATGGCGCGTCTCGAAGAACAAACGAACGGGACAGCGGACGATATTGGGAAAGCTTTCAGTGTTGCCTATGAGGTTTTGCAAATCGGTGAAATCCGCAAGGCTATTAATTCACTTGATAATAAAATAAGTGCACAGGCGCAGTTAAGCTTGCACGAAGAAATTTCAATTGTATTGCAGCGTGTTATTGGCTGGCTTGTACGACGCGGCGAAACGGAAAGCATTTCTGCGCGTATCGCGCGCCGTGTTGATGGTTTGAAAAATGTGGACGAGACGTGGATAGATGTGCTTTCAAATTATGATAGTCGTCGTGTAAGTGCGCGGATTGGTCGCTTTGTGCGTTTGGGAATCCCTGAAGATCTTGCCCGTGATGTTGCTTTGTTGCGCTCATCAGCTTCGGGGTTTGATGTTGTCGCGCTTACAGAGAAAACGGGTTGGCCAATTCGCAAGTCTGCTAAATTGTTCTACGATATCGGTGGACGTTTTAAAATTGACCGTTTGCGGTCAATGTCGATGAAATCCACGCCTAAAACCCATTGGGAGGGGTTAGCCCAACGGAGGATTGATGAAGATTTTTATGCGGCTCAAGCCAGTTTGGCGCTTGCGGCGGCGCGGCTTCATATTGAGAATGGTGGAACGGCGAAAGCCTCGACTAAGACCATAATTGAAGCCTATATAGCCAAAATTGGCCATAATGTTGGGGTGTACGAAGGTAGTTTCACGAAGGTAAGTGCTTCGGGGGGCTGGACATTAGCTAAATTTGCGATAATTAATGCCCAACTTAGAGAATTGATTGATTGAAGCGACTGCCTTTACTTTTGGCACGAAATTGTTATTAAGACAAATATTGTGACATTGTGGGTTGCTTTGGGGATATGTATGATTTTACCTACGGGTACAAAAAGCGGTAAACCTTTGAATCCAGGGCGATTTGACACTCTGGTTTCTGGACTAGAATACGCCGCAACCTGTGATACTGGTTTTAATTATTACACAAGCAAGGGAGAGCTGAAATATAGCTTGCCCTATAAAGACTTGCGTGAAAAAGCGATTCTTGCAGCCAAAAAACTTGTGGGTATTACTGAAGTTGGTGATCGTATCGGTATTGCTGCTGTGACGAGTCCTGAATTTGCGATTTTCTTTTTTGCTTGCCAATATGCGGGACTTGTCCCTGCGCCGCTTCCTCTGCCTGTAACATTAGGTGGGCGTGGGAGTTATGAACGCCAATTGCAACGCATGGCGGATACAGGTGATTTTACAGCGCTTTTGACCCCTGCAAGCATGGAAAATATCATGAGTTCGGCTTTGAATGACCATGATATTCCCGTCATGGCTTTTGATGATGTTGATAAATTGCCGATTGGGGGCGAACTGCGTCCACATGGGCCAGATGATCTTTGTTATATTCAGTATTCTTCTGGCAGTTCTAGCTCGCCAAAAGGTATCATCGGTACACAGGGCACAGTTACTGCTAATTGTCTCGGAATTTGCGGCGAAGGTGGGCTGCATATTCGTGAAAATGATAGATGCGTATCTTGGTTGCCATTATATCATGATATGGGGTTGATCGGCTGTATGCTTGCGCCATTGATGTCGCAGCTTTCTGTTGATTTTCTTGACCCGTCTGACTTCACACGAAGGCCTATTACATGGCTACAGCTTATCCATGATAACAAAGGCACATTGTCGTATAGCCCGACATTTGGATATGAATTATGTGTTCGTCGTTGGCGCAAAGATCGTGAACTCGATCTTTCCTCATGGCGTGGTGCAGGTATTGGTGCAGACATGGTGCAAGCCGAGCAATTGAAAGCCTTTGCCGAGACGTTCTCGGAATATGGGTTTGAAGAAACTGCATTCACACCAAGTTATGGTCTTGCGGAAATAACTTTAGCGGCGACATTCACACCCGAAGGCCAAGGGCTTTTGTGCGATACAATTGATATGGACCGTTATGAACGTACGGGCGAAGCGGTTCCTGCTTCGGAAATGACGCTTGAAGAGCATAAACGTACATTTGTGGCATGTGGTCGCATACTGCCTAAGCATCAGCTTGAAATTAGAAATTTTGAAGATGAAGTGATGGGCCAACGCCGTGTTGGTCGTATTTGTTTGAAGGGGCCGAGTATTACGCCCGGGTATTTCCATAATGTCCTCGCGACACAAGCGGCCTTTACCGAAGATGGTTGGCTTGATACAGGCGATCTTGGGTATTGGCTTGGTGACCAACTTGTTGTGACAGGGCGGTTTAAAGACCTTATTCTTTGGCATGGGCGCAATATTTGGCCACAAGATATTGAATGGGCGGCACAAGCGGCGGCGACTAGCCGTTGTGGACGTGCGTGTTCTTTCGCAATTGGTAGTGGCGACGAGAAAGATATCATTCTTTTGCTGGAATGCCGTACGCGTGATGAAAAATTACTTGAAGAAATTCATACGGTTGTGAGTTCCGCTATTCGGCTTGAAATTGGTGCGCCCGTAAAGCTTATTCTTGTGCCACGGAGTACAATGATTATTACGTCGTCGGGTAAGTTGAGCCGTGCACGTGTGCGCGAGAAGTTCCTTGAGGGAAATATTATTGACCTTCAAAACGAAGTTGCTCTTCAAATCGTAGATAAGAATACACGTGCCTAACCCCAAAATTATTGCTTTGACGGGGGCGACGGGATTTGTAGGTAAAATCGTTGTTCGTGAACTTCTCAAAAAAGGTTATCATATTCAAGCGCTTGTACGCCCCGGTTCGCATGGAAAAACTGTACAGGACGACCGTATTCAATGGGTGGAAGGCACATTAGGTGATCTGAAAAGTGAAACCGCATTGTGTAAAGGCGTTGACATGGTCATCCATATGGCTGGTCTTGTGACAACGCGCACCAAAGCAGAATATTACCGTATTAACGCGGATGCAGTCGGAAGCCTTGCTAAAGCGGCCAACAAGGCTGGCGTGAAACGATTTGTCTATCTTTCTAGCATTACAGCGCAACAGCCCCAGCTTTCTGATTATGCGGGTTCTAAACGTGCGGGAGAGGGGGCGCTCTCGCGTAAACTTGGGCGTATGAAAGGTGTTGTTATGCGCGCGCCTGCTGTTTTTGGCTTGGGGGATGTGGTTACTGCGCCGTTTTATGGGTTTATCCGTAAAGGACGATTACCTGTGCCGGGTGGTCGTGCCTTTAAAACGCGAAAAATTAGCCTTCTTTATGTTGATGATTTGGCGGAATATCTCACGGGGGCGTGTCTTGATGGGTCTTGTGATGGACGGACTGTGAGTATCGCGACGCGGCCAAGTCTTACATGGCAGGAGTTTGCTGAAGAATGCTCGCTGGCGGTGGGACGCCCTGTAAAAACGCTCAGATTACCGCTATTTGTACTCTATCCAATCGCGGCGATAAATACTGTAACAAAACGTGTGTTTGGCATAGGGCATTTAACCCTAGGCAAACTGCGTGAATTTCTTTATGAGGATTGGAGTATTGACATTGATTTAAGTACAGGTACCGATTTACAATCAGTGTTACGAAAAACAATCTTGGACGCGTAATCGTTCAGTATTAAGATAAGACCAAAATACGAAGGCCAGTGCACATGTCCCTACCAACTCATGACGCAATTTTTGATAAAATTTGTGAACTTCTCATTCCTTATAATCCTAAAAACAAAGCGATATCGATTCAAAGCGGTATTATGACTGATTTAGAGGTCGACTCGACGGCTGTGTTTGATTTAATTATGGGCCTTGAAGATCATTATGATATTTCCATTCCTATGGAGATGGTTTCCGATATTAAAACTGTTGGTGAACTTGTGAATGCTGTAAAACAGCTTGCGGCTGAGGCGTAGTTTACGACATGGATATTTTTGATAAGTTTTCGACGTTAAAATCTCGTAGTGATTTGGTTTTACAATTGGGCGTCGACCCATTCGGTGTCAAATTCGATACGATCTTAAACGCGACACGCGGTATGATTGGCAACCGTGAAATCGTTCTTGCGGGGACGAATAATTACCTTGGTTTGACCTTTGATCCTGATTGTATGGATGCATCTATCAACGCCATTAAAAAACATGGGACGGGTACGACGGGTAGTCGTATTGCCAATGGTTCGTATGAAGAACATATAGATTTAGAGCAGGCACTTGCAAAACACACAGGCATGGAAAGTGCTGTTGTATTCTCAACAGGTTACCAGACGAACCTAGCTGCGATTTCGACGCTTGCCGGGCCAAAAGATGTGATATTTATCGATGCGGATAGCCATGCTTGTATTATTGACGGGTGCCGTTTAAGTCCTGCGCCGACTATTCGGTTTAGACATAACTCACCTCAAGATTTGGATAAACGTCTTACGCGCCAAGGTGAGATTGAGGGCGGTATCGCGCTTGTTGTTATTGAAGGCATGTATTCCATGTTTGGCGATCGTGCTCCGATCAAAGAATTTGTCGAGGTTTGCGAAAAACACGGCGCGTATCTTTATATTGATGAAGCCCATTCATTTGGTATTTTTGGCCCAACAGGGTGCGGTCTTGCCGAAGAAGAAGGCGTGCTTGACCGCGTTGATTTCATCAGCGGTACATTTTCAAAAAGCCTTGCCTCTATTGGTGGGTTTTGTTTGTCGCGTCATAAGGGTTTTGAAATTACACGCAAAGCCATGCGTGCCTATATGTTTACGGCCTCACCAACACCGTCAAATATTGCGGCGGCGCGGGCGGCTCTTGATAAAATTGCACAAAAACCAGAGCTTCGTGAAAACCTACATGCGCGGGCGGCGCAATTGCATTCAGGACTGAAAGCACTTGGGTATGATCTGTGTGCAGATGTAAGCCCTATTATTGCAGTCCGTCGTCCAAATGAAATTGTCGCGGCTGTGGAATGGAATTGGCTGCTTGAGAATAATATCTATGTTAATTTTGCTGTGCCGCCTGGTACACCGCAATCCAGCTCTCTTTTGCGGATTAGCTTGTCTGCCGCGCATAGCTCTGACGATATCGAGCTGATTTTGAATGCTTTCAAACAGTTAAGCGAGAATGGCGAAGCTTTGATGGCGCGTGTGCAAGAGGTTCTTGCGGCGCAATAAAGGCGTGCTCATTTGTTTTTTTAAAGCTAGTTTTTCAAAAGTTTGGTTTCTAAATTTATTTAAACGCACCTCGGCGATATAATTTCCATGCGAGTATTGGTGACCATAATATTGGATGCTTCCTCTGGGACGGGCTAATATCTATGGTGACGCCTGAATGCGACTTTAATTTATGGAGCACATAATCAATACCGCCACTGAATGTGGCAGCACTATTGAGAATACGTATGGCGGCAGTTGGTTTGCCAAGGATACGTCTTAGCGCCCACATGGTCTTACAGGTAAATTTACGCCATTTGGTAGAGGTAGGTAACAGATATAGGCCTCCAGTATTGGCGTGGCCGTAGAGGGCGCGCATAAGGCCTGTATAGCGTTCATGGTAACGGGTTACGATTTCTTCTGATCTACTGTCGGACTTTTCCGGGCGTAGTTCTGTTTTATAGCTTTGTGTAAACCCCGTTGCCCAAAACTGTATGGAGGTTACGCGTTCTGCTGTCAGGGGCATGGTTACACTGGCCATATGGCGAATGGCGTCTGCGCGCGCGCGTTGCACACGCAATCTAATCTCTTCTGTTTTTGGGTATAACAGGACACAGGGTTGTGAAAACCGTCCCCAAATTTGGGACAGAATTGCTTTTTTCGTACATTTTGCTTCAAAGGCGCGTAGAGAAAGTAGGGAATATTTGCAATTGGATATTGTCCCGTCTTCGTTCTCTCTTTCGAGGTAATAGACTGCTGGTGGAATAAGGTAATTTAGAAGGGCGCGCATAGGGTTGCGATGGGTTTTTAAATAGCTGTCCACAAGCACATAAAAGTCGAGCATTTTCTCTGGGTCATTCATGGCGCGTAAGGACGAGCCGTAATAAAGCATGGCCTGTACGCGGCCTTCGTGAACGCTCATGATTTTTTCGCACATTGCTGCCGCCGAGGGGGAAGGCGCTATCTGCTCAGACTCAAGAATATCTAATATGGCGGTTTGTATTGTGGACATGGTTATTTGATAAACGAAAGTGGGACGCTTGCCGAGAGGCGAATTGGTTTTTTTGTTTGTGGCAAAAACTCTCCGTCCAGAACAAGGGGGCCAGAATAGTGCATTGTGGCTGTATCTACTGACCAAGACCGAAAACCGTCACGGGCTAATTTATTTTTGCTCGTTTCGGATTGCTTGCTTTTTAAGAAACGAAAAACATTGCGGATAAAGCGTTTGCCACCACCGCGTAAATGGCTAATTTTTACCGCGCCATCACCTGTGCCCCAAAATGGATTAAGGCCGATCATGAGACTGGAAAGCGTTGTGGAAAGGGTCAAAATATGGCCGTCTTCAACTTTGATGCCGTCTATTTCCAAAATCATTGGGGTTGGGCTTAGGATAATCTCGCGGGCTTCACCGCGCCCGAAAAGAACGCGTAAAAGGGTCGCACGTACAGCACTTACGCCGTTAATACCGAGTGAGAATATTTTTTCATGACAGTATTTTGTGGCGATAGGGAGCGCGCCTGTCGAAAATAAAAACCCACTAAACATATGTTTCTCATAAGCAATGTTGAGGAGGGGAAGAAGTGTCGTTGTTTTGTTGGAATCTGCGTTTAATAGGGAAAGGACTTTGCTGACATTTGGTTTTTTTACGCCCACATGCTTTGCCACAAGGTTGGTCATACCACCAGGGAGGAGAACAAATTTGGGCAAAGGCGCTTTGGTTTTGTGGGCAAGGAAGGCGGATAATATGCCCTGCACAGTCCCGTCACCACCTTCAATGAATACCAATTCCGTTTTGTTATCGAAAGCTTGTGACACAATTGTGTCTAAATTGTCGAAAGGGTCAAGGTTGAAGACAGGTGTATTCGATGTTTTGGCGGCTGCTTCCAACACGGAACCTTTTTTTAGCACAGTATGGCTAAGAGGGTTTATCAAGAAGACGGCCTTGGTCATATGTTGAAACTATTATCCTAGAGATTCGGATTTTAGGCTAAGAAAACAGCCCGCAATACCAAAAATAGCAAGTGGGAAAGCGATAGCCCAACCAATAGAAACACCGCCTGATATAGCGAATGTGGACAATGCGCCGTCAATAATAAGATAAACAAACCCTGCGGCGATGCCAAGGATCAAGGACTTGTCACCAGTCGCCTCACGGCTTGTTTGCTGCATGATTGGCACAGCACACAATAAGAGGATAAAGGCGGCGAGTGGACGTGTAATACGGTGTAAATGCCAAAACCCATAGGCGAAAGCAGGCTTGGAACCTGAATTGCCTTCTTGGCGGAAATGGCGCATGTCTTTGAGCGCAAGGTCTCGAGGGTCAGCGGCCAGTTTAGCGATACTGGTAGGGGTTTGTTCTGTAACCCATACGATGAGAGGCGCAGGGGTAAATCGGTCTTGGGTCGAAAGGCGTTCAACACCAGAGAGATCCCAATTTTCACCGTTGAACTTGGCTTGCTCCACCCAGCTGACGATGGAGATTTCACCTGTCTGCGTATGGTCAAAAAACTGGATGTTCGTGAGCGTATTCATATCGGGTCTACCTGCGGCGCGGATAAAGCGGTTGCCGTCTTGTAGCCAAAGCGGTTTGCTCTCTGTGATGGACGTGCGTTTATATTCGCCAATACCCCATGCTTGGAGAGCGCGTACAGATGGGGGCATGGCTGTATTGATAAATAAAACGGCAAGAGCCGTCACGCCGACAACGGCAGGGGTGAGCATGGCGATTTGTCTGGGGACGGACAGGCCGAAACCAAGCAGGGCAACAAGTTCGTGCTGGCGGATAAGTTTCACATAGGTGAGAAGCATGGCGACCATAACTGTAAACAGCAATACACGGTCAAAAATAACAGGGGCGCGGTAAGCCATATATTCAAAGGTGGCTGTAAATCCGCGACCGTCCGAGAGAATCTCTCCGCCATTGGCAAGCGAGTCTAAGAGACCGATCAACATAAGAAAGCCAAAGGTAACCGTTAGCCAACTGAGGACGAATGTTTTGGAAAGATATAGGGCGAGGCGTATCATGAATGTGTCTTTGCTTTTACGCTGACCGTCTTGGCAAATGGATTAATCGCCACCATAGCTTTTCGAATGTCTTTCACTATATCAGCAATGAATATTGCAATGACCGCGAGCGGTGGTTGCCCCATTTTATAGGCACTATTGCGGTAGATAAAGAAAACGCCGACGGTTACACATGCCATGAGGGGCCAAATACCAGCCCAAGGCGGAATCGTTCCTTTCGCCCCAAGACTTTGGCCAAATTCAAGTGCTTTTTGAAGCATAAGCAATGTAACGACCCCGACAAAAATACCAGCAGAGGAGGGGTTTCTTCCATAATTAATACCAAATGGTACGGCAATGAATGGAAGTAATAACAGCATATAGGCGCGCGCAATACGCAAGTGTAGTGCCGCGTTGTTTGCATTTTCGGAAATGTCAGGATAAACTTTGCCTGTACGGTTTTTGAAAAGCTCTGTAGAGGTAAGCTCACGCTCGTCATTGCCGCGTGCGCGAAAACGGGCATTCTCGACTGTGCCAGTAACCGCGCTGGATGAAAACCCTAATTTGCCCCGCACTGTTTTTTCTGGTGTGACGCGAAAACCATTGCCTTCAGAGAGTTGGAGAACGGGATTTCCTGTTTCTTCGAGGACAACAAGGTCACCTTTTAGGGCGGTCGTAATATTGAGGCCACCATCATTGAGAATTTCATAGATGAAAATAGGGCCAATGCCTTCGGTGTTTGGTTTACTGCTGGCAAAAAATGTGCGGTTGCCGACTTTGGTGAATTGGCCTTCGCGTAATACGGCGGCAAAAGACTGTTGTTGAACAGAATGTACGACTTCGCGGTATCCATAACGACCGATTGGTTGCATATAACCTTCGATAAATAGGGTAAAGCCAACCATAATGATGGAAATAAGTATGAATGGCTTGGTCATATGAAACAGAGATACACCTGCGCCAAATGCAGCGCTTAACTCACTCGAGCGAGAAACTCTATCAATGGTCATAATTGTGCCTAACATTAGCGCCATTGGTATGGCAATGCCGAGATAGTGAGGCAAAAGATTGACGACCATTTGTGTGGCGTCACCAGCAGGATGGGTAGATGAAGAGACAATTTCAAAAATTCGGAGCAGGCGTTCAAGTAAAAGAACACACAAAGCAAACACAATAAGACCACCAATGGAGGTGTATGCACGCTTGAAGAGATATCTGTTTAGCTGACCCAAAACTGTATTTAAACCTTTACAATGGCGGTGTGCAATCCCATATCCAATATGTGTGGGAAAGCAATACTTTAATTTAGCTTAATCGGATACGTAATTTATACTATGAAAACAAGACTTCGCAACACATTCCTTACAGTTATGCTGTTTACAGGCCTTTCAGGCTGGTCTGGCGTSGCTATGGCCGAGGATAGYCCYGTTTTAAAGCGYATTCACCCGACTCTAGAAATTTATGAGGGGGAGGCTGCGGACGTATGTGACTTTGCTAAAACRCAAGTSCGTGTTACCGTAAAAGGGAGTGAAGGCGGCGGTATGTTGACGCTTGAGCTTTATAATGATCCYGATCATTTTCTTTCCAAAAAAGGSCGTACACGTCGTGTGCGTGTGCCGAGCGTTRTTGGCGCACAAACTGTGTGTTTYACYCAAAAYATTACGGGCAGTTACGCCGTTGCRGGTTATCATGATGTTGACGGGAACCGWAAATTGAAGAAAAAATGGAATAARGCGCCAMGRGARCCYTTTGCTTTGTCCAATAAYCCATATGTAAARGARCTCCATTTCCCTAAGTTTTCGGAAAGTGCGTTTGAACTTGTACATGGTGGTACAAATATAACTATTGAACTTATTGATTTAAAAAAGCAAAAGAGAGAACGTAAGGCGGCGCGCAAAAATAAATAAGCCGTTCATTAGGAATGGCTATGCAAAATACACTCTCTACACGCGCGAATAGTTTATCTATTGTGCCTGTGACGACCAAGGCGCACCTTTCACAGTTTTTAAAATTTCCTTATGATTTATATCGTGGCGAACCGCATTGGCGTGCGCCACTGCGGTTTGACCGTGCGGCGCAAATCAATCCCAAGAAAAACCCCAATCTTAAAAATTTAGAGATACAGCATTTTCTTGCCTTTAAAAATGACATGGTTGTCGGGCGGTTGTCTGGCATTGTGAATGGCGATCATCTCGCACAGCATGATGATAATACGGGGCATTTCGGCTTTCTTGACGCCCAAAAAGACCCCGAAATTCTCAAGGCTTTGTTTGCGGCTGTAGAGGCGTGGCTGAAAGAACGTGGATTGTCACGCATGGTTGGGCCTTTCAACCTTTGTGTAAATGAGGATTTAGGCTTGCTTATTGATGGTTTTGACACACCCCCTGCTGTGGCCATGCCTTATGGTCGCCCTGATACTCAAACGACAATCGAGGGGCTGGGTTTTACGAAAGCCAAGGATTTACTGGCTTTTTGGACAGATATGCATGCTGGCTACCCGCGAGAGCCGATTGTGGAAATGGTCGTGAAAATGATCGATACCAATAAACACTATAATTTACGGCCAATGAAAAAGGGTAAGTTGAAGGCAGAAATGCGCCTCGCGGTCGATATTTTCAATGATGCATGGTCAAATAATTGGGGGTTTTTACCGATGAGTACTGAACTCGCCGACCATATGTCGAGCGAGATGATGCCGATACTTATACCCGATTTATTCTGGTTTGTTGAGTATAAGGGCAAAGCCTCTGCATTCATTCTGATGCTCCCGAATGTAAATGAAGCGACAGAGGGTATGGACGGCAAACTCTTGCCATTCGGTTGGGCGAAATTTATTGCGCGTTTGAAGTTTGGGAAAATGAAAACGTCGCGCATTTTGTTGATGGGGGTACGCAAAGAATTTCAGGGTAAACGGTCTGGCACAGCTATGGCGGGTGCTTTGAGCGAAAAAACATTCGAAATTGCACGAGAACGTGGTTATACCCATACGGAAATGTCGTGGATTCTTGAGGATAACAAAAGCATGATCCGTATTATTGAGCAGGCACAAGGTGTGGCATACAAAACCTACCGCATGTACGAGAAGAAAATATAATCATGAGTAAGGTGAATGCACTTATCCTCGCGGGGCAGCGGAGCAAAAATGGCGAACCTTTGCCCGACGCACTGTGTCAGGCGGCGGGGATTGTCTGGAAGGCACTTTTGCCAATCCACGGTAAACCCATGACAGAATATGTGCTTGAAGCGCTTGAAAATAGCCCGTCAATTGCACAGCCATTTTGGATTAGCGGTCTGGATAAAAATCTTATCCGTGCGGATTTAAACCAAAGCCCGTCTGCGGATGGGCCTGCGTCGAGTGTTGTATACGCGGCGGAGGCTGATTTGCCGTATCCGTTTTTAGTGACCACGTGTGATCACCCACTTCTCACGCCCGATATGGTCGAATATTTTGTGAAACAATCCCGTGCGAGCGGGGTTGATTTTACCCTTGGGCTGGCAAGTAAAGCCATTATCCAACCTGCCTATCCACATGTGAAACGCACCTATTTGAACTTCAAAGGTGAGAGTGTTTCTGGATGCAATCTGTTTTATGTTGCTAACGAGAAAGGTCTCGAAGCTGTGCGTTTTTGGCAAGCCGCACAAAATGATCGTAAGCATCCGATGAGGCTCGCACGTAGGCTCGGTATTGGCATGCTTCTTAAATATGCATCAGGTCGCTTGACTTTGGACGGCGCATTCGCTCACGCCTCTAAGATATTGAATATCACAGCAAAACCTATTCTCTTACCATTTGCAGAGGCTGCGATTGACGTGGACAAACCATCTGATCTTGCACTCGTAACTGAAATTCTTGGTCATTAAAAATGAATGAAAACCTGACCATTAAAGAAAAAGGCACTGTTGGGAAAAGGGTTGCCACGAACACAGGGTTGATGGTTGGTGCTAAGGCACTTTCAGCTGTTATTGGGTTGGTTTCGCTCTTTTTGGCTGCGCGAGCTTTGGATGTTGCTGATTTTGGTATTATTCTTTTCTTGCACGCCTATATGCTCTTTTTTGCGGAAGTGGCGACATTCCAGTCATGGCAAGCTGTTATTCGGTTTGGAACGCATGATGTTGAGAAAAAAGATACGGCGTCATTAGGACGGCTTTTGCGGTTTTGTATCGCACTGGATTTTACCGGTGCTGTGGTTGCCTTTGTTCTTTCGATTGTTGGCTTGCTCTTATTTGGTAAAATGCTGCCGTTATTATCAGTATTTCATGATCCTGCGGCGCTTGAAAATGTGGGTAAAATTGTATCTTATGGCATGCCGTATTGCTTGCTTATTCTTATCCATCAAGAGGGGGCGTCTACGGGTATTTTTCGTCTCTTTGACAAGTTCAAACCGCTTGCTGTTCAAGCGTTAGTTATGCCTGTGTTCCGCCTTGTTGGCGTGTTTATTGCGCTTTATTTTGACCTTGGTGTTGTTGGGTTTTTAGCAGCGTGGTTTTTGGGGTCGTTTATGCGGTATCTGGCTCTGCCTTTAATGGCACTGCGTGAATTGAAAAAACGGAACCTTTTACGAACAGTTTTCAGTGAAATACCATTTTTGAAGATTAAACGCGCAGGTGTTTGGCCATTTGTATGGAAGGCCAATATTGATGCTTCGCTAGGAACGGGCACGACCCATCTTCCTGTTTTGCTTGTGATGCCAATTTTTGGGCCTGCATTTGTTAGCGTTTATAAAATCGCGGATGAAATTGCAAAACTGCTGTCTGAGGGCGTGCTTTTGCTAGACCGTGTAATTTACCCTGAATATGCCCGAATGATGAGTCGAGGACAGGGGGCTGGTATTGGTAGGATCGTTGTAAAAGCGGCTGTGATTTTATTAGCGGGTGGGCTGGCTCTTTCCGCGGTCGTCGCTATTTTTGGGCCTTGGGTGATACCGCGTGTCTTTGGACAAGGGTATGATGACGCCGTGATGCTCTCTATTCTTTTAGTACTTGCGGCCGCATTAATGGGGGCGGCTGCGCCGTTATACCCTGTGTTTTACGCGGCAGGAAAGCCTGGATATGCTATTTTCGCACGAGGAGCTGGTCTTGCATGTTACATTGCACTCATTTTTGTGCTAAGTGTGTGCCTAGGTGAAATGGGGCCAGGGTGGGCTGCAATCGGGGGTAACATTGTGGCGGTTATACTCGCTGCGTATTTGGCAAAAAGGACATTGCAAACCCATGGTCGTTAAGCAACGTATTGTTATTTTTGATTTAGATGAGACCTTAACCCAAAAAGGGACGTGGGGCCGTTTTGTCGTGCGGGCTATTCGCAATAAACCATTGAAATGGCTTCCATTTTTTTTGGATACTGTTTTTTCACAGGTGAAATATATGCTGCGTCTTGGGCCACGCGAGCATGTGAAAGAATCTATGATGCGCTGGACCTTGTCTGGCCGTTCATGCGAAGAGTTGGAGGCGATGGCAGAGACATTTGCAGAGTTGGAAGTCGGTGTTGGCCTACGTCCCCTTGCGAGGTCAATCATAGAACAACACCGCGCCGCAGGTGACCGTATTATTATTGCGAGTGCCGCCGTTGATTTGATTGTCGACCCGATTGCGAGAAGACTTAATATTGACGAAGTTGTATGCACGCAAATGGCGTATTGCGCTGAAGGACGGTTGCGTAAAAAACTTGGCAGTATGAACTGTTATGGATGCGGGAAGTTAAATATGATAAAGGCTTATTTGGCGCAAGATCCTGATTATTGCCGCGATAGCGTGCACATTACCATGTATTCCGATAGCCGATCTGACCTTGATATTATGTGCTGGGCTGATGTTGGCATTGCAGTGCATCCTAGCCCGCGTTTGGCTAAATGTACTGAAGAATATGGCTTTGAAGTACAAATGTGGGATTAAAGGGTATGAAGTTACTCTACAATTATTTCATACCTTTTATGAACTGGAAATGAAACAGATTTGAATTCGTATTCTACTGAGCTAGCGCTTGAAGGGAGTAGGTGCATAGTCTACATAGCTAGCAGAATTGTTTGATATCAAACACAGCGTTCATGGATATGGGGGCGTTCCTCATGAAAAATATGTTAGTGTGCCAAAGTGACTATATGATGTAACTGCATAACGTATAGTACAGCACATAAAAGGTGATAATACGATGGCAAATGCAGATATTCCGAGCCCTGAACGCCCAAAATCTATCTCGGGTGGGCGTCGGCGATTTATCAAGAAAATTGGTAAAAAGGCGCTTTTGAAAGTCTCTGAAATTCAGACGAAAAAATCGCTCGTGCCAACAACGCCGTTTATTGACAATAAGTATTTTGACTTTTTGCCTCAGTTTGAAGAGCATTGGCAAGAGATTGAGAAAGAAGCGCGTGAGATTTTGAAGTTCCGTGATGAAATTCCGGGTTTTGAAGATATTTCACCAGACCAATACCGTATTGCGAAGGACAATAAGTGGAAGACATTTGTGCTCTATGGTTTTGGTACGCGGTTAGAGAAGAATACGGCTTTGACGCCTGTGTCTGCGCGTTTGCTTGAAACTATTCCAAATTTGCAAACGGCGTGGTTCTCCATTCTTGCGCCCGGTTATCATATTCCTGCCCATAAGGGGGTGACGAAGGGAATAGTGCGTTCACATTTGGGCCTGATTATCCCCAAAGATTATGAAAAATGCCGTATTCGTGTGGATGATCAAATCATGCCGTGGCAAGCGGGCAAGGTATTCACTTTTGATGATACGTATGAACACGAGGTCTGGAATGACACGGATGAAGAGCGTGTTATTCTCTTGTTTGATTTTGATCGCCCGATGAAATTTAGTGGGCGGTTTTTGAACAAGCTGATGATGAAACTCATGAAAATGACGGCTTATTACCAAGACCCAAAGAAAAACCTAGCCTCTGCTGAAGACCGTTTTGAGGCGGCTGTTAAGCAAGCAGGTGCAAATCTTGAAGCGATGAGTGATTAACGCGTTGGTCGCCCCATCAGGGAAAGGGGAATCGATCCTATATAAGCACCGCCAGTGAGGGGCGTGTTGCCCCTACTTTTGCGCGCCTTGTCCACGGTTATGTGATTGCCCTTATATTGCCCCGAAGTGGATGAAGTTTGGTTTAATGCCTACGTAATGATAAAAGTGCTTTTGCAAGCGGGGTTGGGCGCTGTTCCACAAATTCAGCGTCTACTGCGGAATGATTGGGGAGGGCTTCGAGCCTGTCTGGCATGCTTTGCCAGCGACGGAGTACGATTTTTTCATTCAAGATAAAGAGGTAACAATTTCCTTCGTCAAGCTCGCCAGGATCTGCGTCAAATATTATGGCGGAACCAATAGGAAAGTGCGCTGCCATTGTCGGGTCATTTGCGAGAAGGGAAAAAGGTTGTTTGGCTTGAGTTGAAATGGCGATGTAGTCATGAGCAGGGCCAGATTTTACGCCTTTATCATAAATATGTTCGTATGAAGGCCATGCTATAATTGGAACATGGCGTATTGGTGTGTCCAAGTATTTGCGTGTTGTCAAATTATGATTGCCATGCCCTTCATCACCACTGAGAAGCCAGTGGGGTGAGATTTTAAGAATGCCAGCAAGACGGTTTAGGGCGCGTTGTCTAGGTGCGTGGGAATCATTTTCCCAATTCGCGACTGTTGGTTGGCTGACATCCGCTAATGCCGCGAGTTCTACTTGTGACAAGCCTTGAGATAAGCGAGTCTTTTTTATTCTTTCACCTACAGATTCCACATAATCCTCCTTAGTTCGATGAATATAGGATAAACAAATATTTTTAAAATTTGGATATATGCAATTTATAAGCAATTTCTTAGCAATAAGATAGGATAAACTTGGGTAAATGCGATAAAAAGAGATGAAAAGTATAAGCTGAACGTAAGCTGAATAAATGCTGCAATTTAACATTACAAAAATTTATATAATTATATCTAATATTTTTCTTGAAATTTGCATGTAGCTTAACTATATGAAATCTGTCCGAGGGGATATATTACTGATTGGCTTCCGGGACGAAGGCAGTTAATTTGAGGTTGTTATGAGCGGAGATTATTGTACACGTGAAGGCGCAGAGCGCATCAAAAAGAAAATTGAAGAGTATTGGGCCGATCGCGGTCGCCCGGTTACCATTAACCTAGTGCAAGGTGCTTTTTTGGCATCGATGCGGTCTGCACGTACGGATGTACGTTCAAATATGGTCAATGGTGTACCGACAGCAAATACAGAAAATTTTGCTTAAAAGCGGTTTTCCATAATTTCATTGAGGGCGGAAGGGAGTTCACGAAATGATCGTAAAACTCTGTCCGCCCCAAATGTATGCACTGATACGGGGCTATAGCCGTAACTCATCAATATAATGGGGATTTTTGCTGCTTTGGCGGCATAAACATCAGGGGCTCCGTCACCAATCATAATCGTAGGTGTCGCGGCACGATGACCAATAGCATCGAAAATATGTTGTGCAGCAGGTTTGGGTGATTTGGTATCATCGAATCCGATAATACGGTCAAAAAATTTAGCTAAATCCAATTGTTCAAGTAGGCTTCTGGCCATATCGCCTGGTTTGTTTGTACAGACGGAGAGCTTTGCACCTTTTCTTTTGAGTTGGGCGAGTACTTCTTCAACACCGAAATAGGGCGTTGAGAGGCTTGATATATCGTCTGTATAGAGTTGAAAAAATTTCTTTTGTAGTATTTCTGCCTTGTCATCATCTAATAAAATATTAGCAGTTTCATAAGCTTTTTTTATAAGCGCCATTGCGCCATAGCCGATTAACTGTCTTGCGCTTTCGACGGGGACTTCTGGTAAATTATCATCTTTTATGACGAGATTTAGAACGCGAATCAAATCTGGTGCGGTATCTACAAGCGTACCGTCTAGATCAAAACTTATGGAAAGTGTATTCAGTGCGCTATTCATTATATCCTCATATGCTGTATTCGGCTCTCAGAATGAATCGTGACGTGCAATTACGTATTTATTGCGATAAACAACACAGTAAGAAGAGTTCGAATCAAGTATAGTCTTATTTCTATAATAGTGACTAAATCAAATTATAATGGAGTTTGAATGCCTTATTCCACACAACGCGCCGCGATTATACTTGCTGCAGGGAAAAGTACGCGCATGAAGTCGGCCCACTCAAAGGTTCTGCACTCAGTCGGCGGTCGTAGTTTGCTTGAATGGGTTACGGCTTTAGCGCGCAGTGTCGGTGTCGAGAAAATTATCTGTGTTGTGGGTGGTGACAATGAAGATGTTCAACGCAAGGCGACGGAACTCGGTTTGGAAATTGCTATTCAAGAACCACAACGTGGTACTGCTGACGCGGTTGGTGCTGCAAAAAATGCTCTTAAAGACTTTGATGGTAATGTTATCGTCCTTTGTGCTGATGCGCCACTTATTCGCAAAGATACGGTCGAAGCGACATTTAACGCCCTTGAAAATGGCGCAGATGTTGTTGCTGTTGGGTTTGTACCAGAGGACGCTGGTAGTTATGGGCGCTTGGTTGTCAAAAATGGTCAATTGTTGAAAATTGTTGAAGCTAAAGAGGCCAGCGAAGAAGAACTCGCGATACCTCTTTGTAATTCTGGTATGTTAGCTGCCAATACTACGCATTTATTTGCAGCACTGGCTGACGTTGGCTGTGACAATGTTAAAGGGGAATATTACCTTACAGATTTAATTGAAATCACCAGTAAATCAGGCAAAAATGTCGTATCAATAGAAGCATCGGCAGACGAGGTTCTGGGTATTAATTCGCGTGTGGACTTAGCAATTGCCGAACGTGCATTTCAAGAAAAAATGCGTCAGGACATGCTCGAAAACGGGGTGACATTACGGGATCCTCAAACAACATTTTTCTCTTGGGATACGCAGATTGAAGCGGACGCGGATATTGGTGCAAATGTGGTTTTTGGTGTGGGCGTACGTGTTGAAACTGGTGCGGTCATCCATCCGTTTTGTCATATTGAAGGCGCGCATGTTGGGCCCAATACACAAATTGGTCCGTTCGCACGGTTGCGACTAGGTGCGAATTTAGCTGAGGGTGCTAAGGCTGGAAATTTTGTAGAAATTAAAAAGGCTAATATTGGAAAAGGCAGTAAAATCAATCATCTGTCTTATATTGGTGACGCGGAAATCGCGAGTGGTGTGAATGTCGGGGCCGGAACAATTACGTGTAATTATGATGGTTATCGCAAGCATAAAACGACAATTGGAGAGGGTGCATTTATTGGGACACATACGTCGTTGATTGCGCCTGTTACAATTGGCGCGGGGGCTTATCTCGCGACAGGTGGGGTGATTACGAAAGACGTGCCCGCGGACGCATTGGCGCTCGGGCGTGCACCGCAAACACATAAAGAAGGTTGGGCAAAACGTTACCGTGAAGCTCAGGAAAAACTTAAAGCAAAACGTGAAGATAAAACGTCCAACAAGAATAAAGGATAAGGCAATGGCCGCTAAGAAAAAAACAAATCCGCAAAAACCACAGAAAAAAGATGTGCAGAAAGCCTCTAATGCCGCAAAACGTAATGCTGCGATTGCTGCATTAGATATGGTTGAAGACGGTATGGTCTTGGGCTTGGGGTCAGGCTCTACTGCTGAAATTTTCATTGAACTTTTGGGCGAAAAACTCAGTGATGATTTCAAAGTGCAAGGTGTACCGACATCGCAACAAACGGCAGATTGCGCTATAAAACATGGTGTGCCGTTGATTGACCCTGATAAAGTTGACCGTATTCATTTGACGATTGATGGTGCAGACGAGGTCGATGAAAACTTCCAAATGATTAAAGGCGGCGGCGCATGCCTTTTGCGTGAGAAAATTATCGCAGATTCTTCTGAACATATGGCCGTCATCGTTGATGGGACTAAAATGGTCAAAGAATTGGGGGCATTTTCTCTGCCGGTCGAAGTTGACCCGTTCGCTATGGGATTGACGGCCGAGCGTGTGTATACGGCTTTGATGCAGGCGGGTTGTAAAACGGCGTCGACGACAGTGCGTCAAAAGAAAAAAGGCAAAGGGCCTCTTGTGACGGATGGCGGTAATTTCATCCTTGATTGTGATTGCACGTCAATTCCCAACCCGCCACTTACGGCAAGTTTACTTGCGTCTGTCCCAGGTGTAATGTCACATGGCTTGTTTATTGACCTCGCCGACACCATTATTATTGGTGAAGACGATATTGCTAAGGTTATGGAGATTGTACGTGAGTAATTATGATTATGACTTATTCGTTATAGGTGCTGGTTCTGGCGGCGTGCGTTCAGCGCGTTTGGCCGCGAGCCTTGGTAAAAAAGTTGCTGTCGCCGAAGAATTTCGCGCAGGTGGCACATGCGTTATTCGCGGCTGTGTACCCAAAAAATACCTTGTTTACGGCGCAGAATTTGGCAAAGCGATTAAAGAATCTTCTGGTTATGGCTGGACAGTTAAGGGCGCGCGTTTTGATTGGGGCACGCTTCGTGATCAAATTCAAAACGAGTTAAGCCGTTTATCGGCAATCTACGAAGGTGTGCTTGAGCGTAACGGCGCGGAATATTTTGCAGAGCGTGCGGAACTGATTGGCCCCCATACTTTGAAGCTTTCAAAGTCGGGACGTGAAATCACGGCCAAGCATATTCTTATCGCGACGGGTGGTACGCCGTTCGTGCCCGAAATGACGGGTAAAGAATTTGCGATTACCTCTGATGATGCTTTCTTGCTTGATACATTGCCAGAGCGCGTAATGGTGATTGGCGGCGGGTATATTGCCAGTGAATTTGCAGGCATTTTTGCAGGTCTTGGCGCAAAAACCATGCAGGTTTATCGTGGTGATAAATTGCTACGCGGTTTTGATGAAGAAGTTCGTGAGGCGGTTGGTGAAGGCCAAGTCCGTAATGGTATTGATCTGAAATTTGGACAATCTCCAGTGTCTATTAAAAAAATTGGCAATGGCTATAAAGTGACATTTGATGATGGTTCACAAGTCGGCACTGACCTTATTATGATGGCGACAGGGCGTATGCCAAATACGCAAGGCCTTGGCCTCGAAAAAGCAGGCGTGAAATTGGACAAAAATGGTGCGGTTATTGTTGATGCTTATTCAAAATCAAATGTGAAACATATTTACGCGGTTGGTGATGTGACAAACCGTGTGAACCTTACCCCTGTTGCTATTCGTGAAGGTGCGGCGTTTGTCGAGACTGTTTATAAAGATAATCCGACCGCTTATGATCATTCCGATATTGCCAGCGCCGTATTTACAATGCCACCAGTGGGCGTTGTTGGCTTAAGCGAGGAACAAGCGAACGCAGAATATAAGAGCATTAAAGTCTATAAAACGGGTTTCCGTCCGATGAAAAATATTCTTTCAGGTTCGGAACATCGTTGCTTTATGAAGCTAATTACCACAGGTAAACGTGAAAAAGTTATTGGTGTTCATATTGTCGGCGATTATGCAGGCGAAATCATCCAAGCTGTTGGTATTGCCGTCAAAGCAGGGATTACGAAAGCACAATTTGATGCTACTTGTGCGGTTCACCCGACATTAGCTGAGGAATTGGTGACGCTGTAGAATGAATTTTTCATTGGTTAATTTTTTAATTTATATATTTTATTTCTTTTTAGGGTTAGCCACAGCACTTGTTGTGTTTAGGTTGGGAACACCACTTGCTCTCGGATTAATAGGTCCGCAATCCTCACAGGAATATGTGGATGTTATAACTGCGACGGGTGCGTTTGCGCGTGTGAGTTTTCCGGCACTTATGGTTTTGTCTTATCCCGTTTATTTTATATCTACAAAGTATGTGTCAGCACCTAGTTATGTCGTTTTGTTAGTTTTTATCATAATTTTGTACTTAACAAGGGCTGTCAATTTTGAAGGACAAATTTATCTGGATGGGTTGAAGTTTTTGTCCTTGGTTGGTTTTTTTGTTATTGCTATAATTTGTCCCAGATATGGCTTGAGGCCAAATTCTGGGACAAAAACTAATTTTTGAATTAGGTTGAAATTCCACCAACAGACGCCACTGTACCAATCGCAAGTAAAAACTGCCCACCCGCGTAAAGCACCCAGTTGATTTCTTTGGCGGCCCAGAATTTGTGTTTAAACTTCTCGATAGAGAGAACCACGTCTGAGGCCATAAACAGAAATGCACCGAGAGGGACGAGGGGGGAGATGGCTGTCGTGTTGAAAGCCGTAACTCCCATCATGCCGATTACGATCGTGTAAAGAGCTGTTGGGATAACGAGGTCTTTGTCGAGGGAAGGGCGTGTCCAAAGATAGTAGGCGAGGCTAGAGATGATAACAGCCGCGCAGATGATATAATTTGTAGATGTGAAATCTGCCAAGGATATCATTATTGGCCAGAGATGGACAATGAAAGCGACATGGGCTGCAAAGAATGCAAACAGGCCAGGGGTGAAGCCTTTGTCATCAGGTATGTCGATGAAAAAATCCCCGAGTGCAGAAAGTATAAAGCCTAGCGCCATAATGTAGAGAGGTGTATTTGGGGTGATAAAACAGTAGGCTGCGAGCATTACGGCCATGATTGTTTTGATAAAAGGCCGAATGGCATAATAGCCACGTAACCGCATAAGCGGAAAAATAATGGCACCAAAAAGTGCCGCATATAACCAGATTGAGTGAAATTGCATGTTTGCCTCGTATTTTTTACCAATTGAACCACATTTTCAGGCAAAATTTTCTTTTTTTGCTTGAACTTTGGACAGTATGAGCGCTTTTATGCTTTCTTGTCTACCCCAATATCCAACTTCATAGGGTAGAAGAATAGGAATAAGCATATGAGCAATTTGTCTCAAAAATGGTCCCCGTCGAGCTGGCGTTCAAAACCTGCAAAACACATCCCGGAAGATTATCCAAATCCTCAACATCTGGCAGATGTTGAGAAGACGTTGAGTGGTTATCCACCTTTGGTATTTGCAGGGGAATGCCGAAGTTTGAAAGAGCGTCTTGGTGATGTGGCTATGGGGAAAGCCTTTTTGATGCAGGGCGGCGATTGCGCGGAAAGCTTCCGTGAGTTCCATCCTGATAATTTACGCGACATGTTTCGTGTGATGATGCAAATGGCTGTTGTGTTGACATATGGCGGTGGCAAGCCCGTTATTAAAGTTGGCCGTATTGCAGGGCAATTTGCCAAGCCGCGTAGCTCTCCCGTAGAAGTTCGCGATGGGGTGACTTTGCCGAGCTATCGTGGTGATAATATCAATGGTATGGAGTTTACGCCAGAGGCACGTATTCCAGATCCCGAACGTTTGATGAAGGCCTATGGGCAGGCGGCATCTACGCTGAATCTGTTACGGGCGTTTTCGACGGGTGGGTATGCCAATTTGCGTAATATCCATAAATGGACTTTGGGGTTTGTTGGAAACTCCGAACAGACAAAGCGCTATCAAGATCTTTGCGATAAAATTACCGATGCTATGGACTTTATGGAAGCGTGTGGTGTTACGCCGCAAAGCACGCCGCAAATGGCCTCTACGGAGTATTATACAAGTCATGAGGGGCTATTGCTCGGCTATGAGCAGGCAATGACCCGCATCGATAGTACAACAGGGCGTTGGTATGATACATCTGCACATATGTTGTGGATCGGTAATCGTACACGTGATCTTGACGGGGCGCATATCGAGTTTTTGAAGGGTGTTGAAAATCCTTTGGCTGTTAAGATTGGCCCTGAATTACAGCCTGATGAGTTGATGCGCCTTATTGACGTGCTTAATCCAGAGAATGTACCAGGTCGTTTGACGCTTATTGCCCGTTATGGTCATGACAAGGTTGGTGCTGAATTGCCTACACTTGCGAGAGCTGTAAAGAAAGAAGGTCGTCATGTTGTATGGTCTTGTGATCCAATGCACGGGAATACGCGCAAAACAGATTCTGGATATAAAACACGCCCATTTGACTGGATTTTATCCGAAGTGAAATCGTTTATGCAAGTTTTGCATTCCGAAAATTGCTGGCCGGGTGGTGTGCATTTCGAAATGACGGGTCAAAATGTAACGGAGTGTATTGGCGGTGCCAAAGCGGTACGTGAAGAAGATTTGTCATCTCGCTATCATACCCATTGTGATCCACGTTTAAATGCAGATCAGGCATTGGAACTCGCATTTTTGATTGCCGAAGAATTACGGGCAAACCGCATTGAAGAACCTGCGGCGATCGCTGTTTAATAAAAAAATGCCGTCGTTTGAAGTAAAGTGACTGCACCGTAAAATATCGTGGCTATGCTTTTAAGCATAGCCACGATAAATTCGCGAATAAGAGGCGCTTGAGTGATGTTGCCATCACGACAAGTGCTCATCTTTAAACCTTATTTTTTACATTAATGTGAAATACGAAGATCTGTTGCTTTTACGCCGATCTCTTTTACAGCCTTGATAATATCACTGGCGTTTGTGACCGTGTAATAATGGTCGGCATCCGTTGCACAAGCTTTCATGGTTGCGAGTGCGTGTGGTTGTACGTTTACACCAATGATATGCATTTGAATACCGTCAGCTTTCATCGCGTCGCAGACAAAGGCCAGATTCTCAAAGCCTTCGGGTGTACCAAGGTTCCAACCCCATGGTTTCCGAGCTGCAACTGGTAGAACTTCACCCTCATAAGCGGTGGAATACCCATCGGTTAAAAATACGGCAATCTTGGTCACGTTCTTTTTCTTAGGCCATGCGCCTCGTGCAATGCTATTTCTCCAGTTGTTAGATAACATGCGATGGCCCCATGCCAAACCAACGTCAAAACGCCCAGTACCTGCAGGGCGAATTTCATTAATCGCTCTTTTTAGCTTCGTGATATTCGTTGTCGGGTAGACGATTGATACGGTCGGGCAGCCTTTTACATAGCCATATGTACCTACAGTCGATGGTATAAAGGGGAGCTTTTTAGGTGTTTTTTTCGTTAATCTATTGGCGCTGCTACCAATGGTTTCCCCTCTGGGTTCGACACAGCCTTTGTAGTTTGAGGATGCGGCAGGGCTGGCAAGATAGCTGTTGTCAATCCAGTTGTAAGCCTTAGCTCCCAAATTGACGCGATCACCAAATGGCACTAATGAAGCCTTGAATGCACTCGGGTCACCCGCATCTTTTTCTAGCTTAATCATCAAGTCTTCAAGTGCATTGACTACGTCGCTCCAACTTGACCCAAATGTCGCCATGGAATTTGTTGTATCGAGTATGAATGCAATTTCGACTGGGCCACCGCTCACTGTTTTCCTTACTTCCGAGACAGCCTTAATCTTTAGCGTATTTTTGCCTACTATGCCCATTATTATCGTGTTGATTTCCGCATTGGTTTTTACTCTGACGGTGCCATTTTTGGTTTCACGTAGTTTGACCCTAAGTACATTGAGGTCGAAATTCGCATCAAAAGTTGTTTCAATAAACTCTTTGGCAATTTTTCTTTTTTGCTTGGGCTTTAATGTATGGTCTCTAGCGGCCGCGAGCGCGGCACTATCGGTTAAATCCTGTAAGTAAAGTTCTGCGCGGTAGGCCCGGTTGATGTCAATTGCGGCACCAACGGTAACCACAAGCGACATCGACCCAATCGCAAATACCATGGCAAGTCCGCCCTGTATGTCTTTTGTAAATTTGTTAAATAGTTTCATCCTACATTCCCCGATTATGACAGTGCACGTATAGGGAGAAGTATTTAAAATCACTTTAAAAAATATAGTCAAGAATATCTTACCGTTTGATTACATCAAGTAATACGGGGGGGGGGGGCATTTCTTATGTGGGTTGTGATCCACGCTTATATGCAGAACAGGCATTGGAATTTGCATTCTTGATTGTAGAAGAATTACGGAAACCTGTATTGAAAAACCTGCGGTGTTTCCTGTTTAAACAAGAAATTTTGACATAAAAAAAGCCGCTTCTGGAATACAGAAGCGGCTTTTTAGCTTATTACTTTTAACCTAAAAGGTCTTTAAGTGCAGCAGATGGCTTGAACTGAGTAGATGTTTTTTCTTTACTCATCATCATTTTACCTGTTGCAGGATTGCGCATCTCACGTGATGGGCGATGTTTTGCGATAAATTTACCAAAACCAGGCATGTTGATTTCATTACCAGCTTTAAGTTGGCTAACGATTGTACCTGTAAATGCTTCTACAAATTCACCTGCTTGTGCGTGTGTGGTTCCGCAAGCTTCTGCAAGTGCCCCGATAAGTTCTTTCTTATTCATGGGTTTCTCCCTAAATTGTTCGTATTCCGCCCAGAACAGGCAGAATCATTGCAGACACATTGAAAGCCTTTAAACCTTAACGCAAGGTTAATTCGCGCAAAACTGCGCGTAATACCGTAGTTTTATGTGAGCTTTACCAACATTTTGCCTTGTTTGTTACCGTCAAACAAGCGCATGAAGGCTTCGCCAGCATTTTCAATGCCTTCGAGTATTGTTTCTTGCTGTACAAGTTTTCCTGACGCCATGAGTGGGCCGAGTTTTGAAAAGTATTCTGGGGCGCAATCTTGGTGATTTGAAACGATAAACCCTTGTAATTTAAGAGATTTTCCGATGATCATTACGAGGTTATTTGGGCCGGGGGTTGGGGCTTCATTATTGTATTGTGAAATCATCCCGCAAGCAGCGATCCGTCCAAACATGTTCATATTATTGAGAGCGGCTTCGAGCATGTCACCGCCAACATTTTCAAAATATACGTCAATGCCTTGCGGGGCGGCTTTTTTGATGGCTTTTGTAAGGTTTCCTGCCGTTTTGTAGTTAATTGCATGATCAACGCCATGTGATTCGAGCCATTTACACTTTTCATCTGACCCTGCGAGGCCAATTACAGTCGCGCCGTCGGCCTTTGCGAGTTGACAAACTGTCGACCCAACTGCGCCCGCTGCACCTGATACAAGCACTGTTTCACCACTCTTGTACTCTCCGACTTTATAAAGCCCTGCATATGCGGTGAGGCCCGGCATGCCTGCAACGCCAAGAAAAGCCTGTGCAGGGATCATATTGACATCAAGCTTTTGAAGCATTGATTTTTTTAATGTGTCAACAGGCGCGGTAAAAGTTTCGCGCCAGCCCAGCATCGTCATAATCCAGTCACCGACTTTATAGTCAGGATGACCCGAATGGGTGATTTGACCAACAGCGCCGCCTTCCATAGGTTGGCCGAGTTCAAACGGGGCGATATAGGTTTTGATGCCTGTCATACGACCGCGCATATAAGGGTCAACACTCATCCAATGATTTTGAACGGTAATTTCACCTTTGCCTGCGGGCTTGATTTCTGTTGTTGTCATTAAAAAATCATCAGAAGTCGGTGTACCTTTTGGATATTGTTTGAGACACATATTGCGGGATGTTATAGTCATGATCGAATCCTTGTTGTTGTTATTCAATTTTTTGCATATAGTATTAAACAACACTTGAATAGTCTATACGAATAGAGGCGTGTCTCGACTAAGTATAAATAACGTGCATGTATAAGCGCGTGAGGCAAAAGTGGAAAATGTGAGGTCATATGTCTGATAGTTTGAAAATTGGCGTTATTGGTGCAGGTGTGTTTGGTAATTTTCATGCTGGGAAATGTGCTGCCCATCCTAGGCATGATTTTATTGGCATATTTGACCCAAACCATGAGCGTGTTCGAGAAGCGGCCAAAAGGCATAAAACCCGCGCTTTTGATAATTGTAATGCATTGCTGTCTGGTGTCGACGCGGTGATTGTTGCGTGTCCTGCGGAACATCATGGGCCAATTGCGCTGGCTGCATTACGGGCAGGTCGGCATGTTCTGGTAGAGAAACCGATTGCAAATACGATTGTGACTGCACAAGCCATGGTCGATTTAGCCGAGAAAGAAAAACTGGTTTTACAGGTTGGTCATCAAGAACGCTTTGTTGGTCGTGCCATTGGTTTGGACAAAGCGCCAGAGCGCCCCATGCACATCACGGCCACTCGTTTTGGGCCTATGTCGGATCGGGGGACGGATGTGTCTGTTACGCTTGATTTAATGATCCATGATTTTGATATGGCGGCGTGGCTTATTGGTGGGAAACCGATAAGTCTGCGAAGTGAGACTATGATTGTATATTCTGACCATGCTGATGCAGCTCGTGTCGAGATGACGTATGAAGGTGGCCGTACGGTCACGCTTGAGGCCAGTCGTGCTGAGCAGGCACGAGAGCGGATTATGCATATTGTTTATCCTGACGGAGAACTTCGCATCGATTTCGTCAATAAGACGTTTGAAGATACGACTGGTTATGGTTTTAACCCCAATTTTTCCGAAGAGGTTTTTGCGAAAGATAGTCTTGGCTCTGCGGTGAATGCATTTACAGAATCAATTTTAGACGGCGCACCTGTCGCGATACCGGGGCAGGTTGGTCTGGATGCATTAGAGCTTGCGATACGTGTTGACGCACAAAATAAAAAATAAACAAAAAAATAAATAAAAAAATAAAAAAGGGATGATTATGGGACGGTTACTGAAAAAACTAGGTTTAGGGCTATTGTTGGCAATATTGGTTGTTGGGGCATTGAACTTTAAAAGCCTGCAGCGGCTTGTGCGTGTGAATGCAATGTTTGACGCGGATGAAATTGTTTATAATTTCTCTCATTTACACGAGCTTATGCAGTCCACTGAACTTGTGGCAAGCGGTACGCCGCATATCTGGCCTGTTGATATACAGCCGCTTCCTGAAACCTATGTTACGCATGGGGATACTAAAAATGTTGCAGCCGCCTTGGAAAACCTACAAACGACAGCTCTGGTCGTGGTCAAAGACGGGACGATTATTTTTGAAGATTACTATAAAGGGACGCAGGCGGACGATTTACGCATTTCGTGGTCAATGAGTAAATCCTTTGTGTCTGCGTTGACGGGCTTGGCCATCGCCAATGGTGATATTGCAGATATCAACGACCCTGTAACTAAATATGTGCCAATGCTTGCCAAGTCTGGGTATAATGATGTGCCTCTTGTCGATGTTATGAATATGGCCAGTGGCGTGAAATTCAATGAAGATTATTTGGACTTTAATTCTGACATTAATAAAATGGGGCGGGTGCTTGCTCTTGGTGGTTCTCTTGATAAATTTTCTGCCTCGATTGTAGAAACCAACCGAGCATCAGGTGAAGCATGGCAATATGTTTCTATAGATACTCATGTGATCTCTATGGTTTTACGTGCGGCAACGGGTGAGACCTTGCAAGACTATTTTGTCGAGAACCTTTGGTCGAAAATTGGCGCGAGTGCCAATGCCTATTATCTTGAAGATAAAAAAGGGAATGCCTTTGCGCTTGGAGGCCTCATGGTGCGTACACGTGATTACGCTTTGTTTGGTGAGTTGTTCCGTAATGGTGGTAAACGCGGCGATGTACAAATCATCCCAGCGGATTGGGTAGCCCAATCTACCGCGCAATCCGCGCCTCCGCCTGCTGGGGGAAATGCAGAGGACCACGCTAAGGGTGAAATGTATGGTTATCAATGGTGGCTCCCTTCAAATTCCGATGGAGAGTTTTTTGCTGTTGGCATCTATGGCCAATTTATTTACATCAACCCGAAAGCGGGTATTGTGATTGCTAAAAATGCTGCACACCGTGAATTCATGGAAGCTGGCGAATATGGAGATGGATCTCATAAGACAAATATGGATTTATTTCGTGCTATCGCAGAACATTATAGTGATTGGGAAACCTCGCAATGAAGATTGCTTTTGCTAAATAAAATGAAGAAATGAAAACTTAGTCGCGCGTTTATTATTACACACCGTCTTCAATTTTTTTGAAAATTTCCGAAAGTGGTAATTCTAATGCTTGGCTGAGGGAGGCAAGGGTCGAAATCGTTGGTTGTTGTTTATTGCATTCCAGTAGTGAAACAAAACGAGTCGTAATTCCAGCGCGGTGGCCTAGCTCTTCTTGTGAAAGATTAAGCTTGTTGCGCTCCATACGTAATATACGTGCAAAGCTTTCTCGTATCAAATCAAGGTCGGATGCTGTCATGCGCGCACCTTCCGAAAACATTTGATTTTCATCTATGAACTATAGTTATAATTGTCTCAATAGTTCATAATAAGTGTTGGTTTTATAAAGGAAAAACAACACGCCCACATTTTAATGCAGTGTAACACAGATGGGGATTTTTTGCACGTTTACTTGAGTTTGTTTTGCTTTTGATGGTTGGTGATGAGAGGCAGGTTATGTGACACGCTCTTAAAGTTGTTGTTGTGCCATTTACTTTACATGAACTATGGTTCATATAATACCTGTGGGGTAATGATAGTATGGATGATGATGGACTGCAAACAGTCGTCATTCATACTTAGCCGTATGAGAAATGAACGTTGTCTCGCCTTGTAAAAGAAGGGCGCGTGAAAACGAGGTGAGACAGCGACATTTTGAAACTACGCTCGTTTATTCTTCTTGTAAAATGCGTATAATAAAGACGCAATCGTTTCGTATTGTTGTGAATCACAATTCACGAAATATCGGGCTTGCAAGATAGGGGTGCGTAGCTCATATAGACGCCAAAGCATTCTTTACATCAGGAGCGTCCTATGGCACGTCAATTTATCTATCATATGGAAGGTTTGACCAAGAAATTTGGTAATAAAACCATTCTCGATAATATCCATCTTTCTTTCTACCCTGACGCTAAAATTGGCCTTGTCGGCGTAAATGGTTCGGGTAAATCGACATTGATGAAAATTATGGCGGGGATTGACCAAGATATTAGTGGCGAACATTGGGCGGCTGAGGGGGCTAAAATTGGCTATTTGCCACAAGAACCACGTCTCGACGAAAGCAAGGATGTTTGGGGCAATGTAATTGTCGGTTGTGAAGATAAAAAAATCTTTGACGATTATAATGCGATCGCTATGAAAATGGCGGAAGAATATACTGATGAGTTGATGGAAGAAATGACGGAACTTCAAGAACTGCTTGATGCCCGTGATGCTTGGGATATTGATAGTAAGATTGAAATGGCAATGCAGGCTTTGCGGTGTCCTCCCAAAGATTCGGCTGTTGACACGCTTTCGGGTGGTGAAGCGCGGCGTGTCGCGATTTGTCAACTTTTGCTGTCAAAACCTGATCTGCTCTTGATGGATGAACCGACCAACCATTTGGACGCGGAAACTGTTGCTTGGCTTGAAAACTATTTGGTGAAATATTCGGGCGCAGTTATTTTGATTACCCATGATAGATATTTCCTCGACAATATTACAAGCTGGACTTTAGAGCTTGATCGTGGTCGTGGGCTTCCTCATGAAGGGAATTATTCCTCTTGGGCAGGGGCGAAACATGAACGTATGCAACAAGAGGGCCGTGAAGGGGACGCGAAAGAACGCGCACTTGCTCGCGAGCTTGAATGGATCCGTTCAAACCCGAAAGCCCGTCAGGCGAAATCTAAAGCTCGTATTAAATCTTATGAATCCATGCGGGACGCGGCTGAAAATGAAGTCGTTGGCGTCGCGGAAATCCGTATTCCACTTGGGCCAAGACTTGGTAATTTAGTTGTTGAAGCGGAACATATTGAAAAAGGTTTTGGCGAAAAATTGTTGATTAAGGACTTATCTTTTCGCCTGCCTCCGGGCGGTATTGTTGGGGTTATTGGCCCCAATGGTGCAGGTAAAACGACATTGTTCAAAATGATTACGGGCAGTGAAAGCCCTGATAAAGGTAATTTCCGTGTCGGTGAAACGGTGAAACTTGGTTATGTCGACCAAAGCCGTGACGCGCTTGATCCAAAAAACAATGTTTGGCAAGAAATTACGGGCGGTGTTGATGTGCTGAACCTTGGCAAACGTGAAATGAATTCACGGGCTTATGTCGGCGCGTTTAACTTTAAGGGTACGGATCAACAAAAGAATGTTGGCAAGCTTTCTGGTGGTGAACGTAACCGCGTTCATCTTGCGAAAATGTTGACGCATGCGTCTAACTTACTCCTTCTCGATGAGCCTACCAATGATTTGGATATGGAAACATTATCTGCGCTTGAAGTTGCTCTTGAGCATTTCGCAGGCTGTGCGGTGATTATTTCCCATGATAGATTTTTCCTCGACCGGATTTGTACGCATATCTTGGCATTTGAAGGTGATAGCCATGTGGAATGGTTCGAAGGTGGTTTCTCCGATTATATAGAAGATAAAAAACGCCGCCTTGGCCCAGATGCAGACTTGCCTCGCAAACTGAAATTCATGAAATTTGATAGGTAACAAGGGTTTGTCCTTGTGGGGGTCGTATGGTAATCTTTGAAAAAAGGGTTGCCATATGAGACATTTACTTAATAAAACGGTTTGTATTACATCGGTTCTATTTCTGAGCGCGTGTAGTGGCGCGCACACGCACGAAAATGAAATCATAGACACTGCGGCTATCACAGCTGATATTACCGCAATGTTGGCGGTACAAGACGCGGCGTGGAACGCCGGTGATATTGACGGGTTTATGGAATATTACCTCAAAACAGATGCACTTCGTTTTGCATCTGGGGGGAATGTAAATAAAGGTTGGCAGACAACACTTGATAATTACAAATCACGCTATCCGAATAAAGATGCAATGGGGAAATTGTCTTTTACGGATTTAGAAATACGAGTCTTATCAAATGAGTATGCCCAAGTCTTCGGGCGGTGGAAGCTTGAACGCAAGATTGATATTCCGGGTGGATTGTTTACTTTGCTCTTGCAAAACATAGACGGAAAATGGGTGATTGTTTCAGATCACACATCTTCCAACTAAGGTATTGTGGGCTATTTTATATCTTTAATATAGACTGATTTGGCAATTGATTTTCGTATGTCTGCATTGACCATATTAATCACTTGTGTTTGTACGACGACGAAAATGTCATTTTTAGGATCGACCCAAAACAATGTCGAGGCGAGTCCGCCCCAAGAATACGTACCTATAGGCACTGGGATGGATTTGGGGCCGTCGGAATTTCTAAGCTTAATACTGTAATTCAGCCCAAAGCCCATATCATCCTCAAGTGTGCCATTATCAATAGTGCCGAGATGGTCTTTGCTCATGAGCGCGATGGTTTCAGGCTTTAAAATACGTTTGCCATTGGCTTTGCCACCGCTTGAAATCATCTTTAAGAAGTTGGCGTAATCATCAATTGTGGAAACAAGACCGCTACCGCCGCGTTGCAGAGTTTTGGGGGTTAGATATTCGTCATTGATTGCGTGCATTGAGCCTACTGTCATTTGTTGTGTGTTTTCATCAGTGAGCAGTTTTAGCTCTGGCTTGTCATTATCCATGATAAGCAAATAGGCAGATGCGAGACGTTTTGCATCGGCGGCTTTTACCGTGAAACCTGTATGCGTCATGTTTAAGGGGTTGAATATTGTCTGCGTTAAATATTCCCCTAGGGTTTGGCCACTTAGCACCTCGATAAGGCGTCCCTGCACATCTACGGCTAGGGAATACGTCCAGATTTCGCCTGGGTGGTTGAGAAGTGGCAATGCCCCCATTGTTTTTGAAAATTCTGCGAGTGTACGGGCATTAGAAAAAATATTGGCCTTTCTATAGGCCTTGTCGACGGGGGTGTCTGTGAAAACCCCATACGTCATGCCTGCTGTATGGCGCATAATGTCACGTATAGTAATTGGACGTTTCACGGGAGCTGTCTTAAGGCTTCCGTCTGCATTGACGCTGACATAGACTTGTGTGTCGGCGTATTCAGGCATGTATTTAGCAATAGGGTCGTCGAGTTTGAACCTGCCATCTTCGTAAAGGGTCATGAGAGCCGCACCGACAATCGGTTTGGTCATGGAAAAATAACGCGCTACATCTTCACGGCTTTGCGGGGTTTTTTCAGCGAGGTCGCTATACCCTTTTTCGGCGTAGAAAACTTCTTTCCCGTCTTCATACATAATCATTGAAATTCCAGGAACGATGCCTTTGTCGACGAGATTTTGTAATGCGGCTTCTATACGTTGAGCGCGTAGGGCGTGTGTGTGGTATATTGATGCCTGCTTTGCCGAGGTGCTTTTGGGGGGCGTTATGCTTGGGGGCGTAAGGGTTTGGCAGCCAGACAGGGCGATTAAACTCGTGCTCGCGAGGTAAGTGAGGAAGCCGTGCTTCAAACTTTGTGTATGGTTTTGTATCTTCATGTTGTTCCCCGAAATGTTCATTTTTGAACTCTTTATTTTGACAAAGCCTAGAATAATTGGCGCGACAATGGAACGGGGAAAACAAAACTGTAGTCTTGGTAAACAATATTGATGGCCCCCTGAGGCTTGCCAAGGAAGCTTTCGTGTAGTTAGAATTGCCGAGACCTAAAATAGGCAGGCGGATGAGGGAGAGAATGTGGAGCATTTAGATGTTATTATTATTGGTGCGGGGCTTTCGGGTATAGGTTCTGGTTGTCATCTGACAATGACGAGCCCAGATCAAAACTTTGCTATTCTTGAAGCGCGTGAAAGCTTTGGAGGGACTTGGGATTTATTTAAATACCCGGGGGTGCGCTCTGATTCCGATATGTATACATTTGGGTATTCTTTTCATCCTTGGACTGAAGGACGCGATATTGCCAGTGGCGAGTCTATTCTAAACTATCTGAATGAAACCGCTCAGGCATATGGCGTTGATAAAAAAATTCGGTATTCTCATAAAGTCGGTGGGTTGAACTGGGATAGTGCCCAGAGCAAATGGATTATTGATATCTTAGCGACTGACGCGCGCGCGGCCTTCCAAATGAGTTGTAATTTCGTGCTGAGTTGCATGGGCTATTATAATTACGAGCATGGCTATCTGCCAAAATTCGAAGGTTATGACAGTTATAAAGGCACGCTTGTACACCCACAATTTTGGCCTGAGGATTTGGATTATACAGATAAAAAAATACTCGTGATTGGGAGTGGGGCAACGGCGATTACACTTGTACCGTCAATGGCGGATAAAGCAGCGCATGTGACCATGCTGCAACGCTCGCCGACTTATGTCTTTACCCGTCCAGGAGAGGATAAAATTGCGACATTTTTTAAACGTATTTTGCCTAAGAAATTAGCCTATAAATTAGCGCGTTTTAAAAATGTGCTGATTACAATTTATATGTTTAAACATGCCCGTAAAAACCCCGACAAAGTGCGAAAGTTTTTACGTGATATGGCTGTTGATGAGTTGGGAGATAGTGTTGATGTTGATGTGCATTTCAAACCAAGCTATGACCCATGGGATCAGCGCCTTTGCCTCATTCCAGATGCAGATTTATTTAGTGTCCTCAAAGACGGTCGTGCTTCGATTGTCACCGATCATATCGAGACATTTACCGAGACGGGCGTTCGCTTGAAATCAGGCGAGAGTATCGACGCTGATATTATCATCCCTGCGACGGGGCTTGATGTACAATTTTTTGGCGGCATTGATACGTGTATAGACGGCGAGAAAGTCAATTCGGGTGAGTTGATAAATTATAAAGGTATGATGTTTGCCAATGTGCCAAACCTTGCGGCTGTGTTTGGATATACAAATGCATCATGGACGTTGAAGGCTGATCTTACCAGTAATTATGTCGCGCGTTTGCTTAATCATATGCGAAAGCATGATTATAAAACTGCCGTGCCGAAGCTCGGAAAACATGACATGAAAACGGAGTTGATTGTTGGGTTGCAGTCTGGGTATTTGCTGCGAAAAAGCGATGAAATTCCAAAACAGGGAGATCAGCTTCCTTGGCGTAACCCTGAGAATTATTTGAAAGACTATAAACGGATTCGTTGGGGGAAAATTGATGATGGCGTGATGTCATTTAAATAGGAAAACGACCATCTCCCTCTATGTCTTGCCCGTTCGATTATGTTATGAGTAAGAAAAACAGATTCGGGGATTTTGGTGGCCAAACTCTATTTTAATTATTCTGCGATGAACGCTGGTAAATCTACTTTGCTTTTGCAAGGGAGCTATAACTATATCGAACGTGGCATGAATACTATGTTGTTGACCGCTGCTCTGGATGACCGTGCTGGCAAACGGGTTATTGCTTCGCGTATTGGCTTGGATAGTGAGGCGGATGTATTTACCGACGGTGATGATGTTTTTAAAATGATAAAAGACCGTCACAACGATAAATCTATACATTGCGTTCTTGTCGACGAAGCTCAGTTCCTCAGTAAAGCACAAGTGCGGCAATTATCGGATGTGGCAGACGGGCTTGGTATTCCTGTACTTTGTTATGGGTTACGCACTGATTTTCGCGGTGAATTATTCCCAGGTTCTGGCGAGTTATTGGCTATTGCTGATAGCCTGCGCGAGATCAAAACCATTTGCTGGTGCGGCAGTAAGGCAAGCATGGTGTTACGCCTTGATGCACAAGGCAATGCCATTAAATCAGGCGCTCAAGTCGTCATCGGCGGTGATGATGTATATTCTTCCGTCTGCCGTAAACACTGGAAGTCCGAGAATACTGGAACACACAAATAAAGTCCGTAAATTTCTAAAGCATTATTCCGACAATCGCGGCACTGATGAGGTTGGCGAGAGAGGCGGCGAGGACTGCGCGAAACCCGAAAGCGGCCAGTTCTGAACGTCGTTCTGGGGCGAGGGTGCCGACACCGCCAAGTACAATGGCGATAGAAGAAAAATTGGCAAAGCCACAGAGTGCAATTGTAATAATTGCTGTCGCGCGTTCACTCATGGCGCCTGCGCCCATTTGGACAAGGCTGGAATAGGCGACGAATTCATTGACGATCACTTTTTCGCCGAACAAACTACCTGCGGTCACAGCGTCTTGCCACGGAATGCCGATCAAGAACATGATAGGGCTAAATATTGTGCCGACGATGAGTTGTAATGTTAGCTCGTCGTGGCCAAACCACCCGCCTACGCCGCCAACAATGCCGTTAAGGAGGGCGATGAGAGAGACAAATGCAATGAGAGTCGCGCCGATGATAATGGCGAGTTGAACGCCTTCGGCTGCACCCACAGCGGCGGCTTCGATGATGTTAGCGTGTTTTGTTTCTTCGATTTTGATGGTTTCGGGGGTAATGTCCGTATCGTTTTTGTCGCTAGGTACAAGGAGTTTTGCCATTAATATGCCGCCTGGTGCGCCCATGAAACTGGCCACAATTAGGTTTTGTGCGCCGACACCCATGCCAATAAGCCCAGCTAGGATTGAACCCGCAATCGTTGCCATTCCTGTCACCATGATAAGGAAAAGGGTCGAAGAGGGCATGGTTTTTAAATAGGGGCGAACTGCGAATGGGGCTGAGTCTTGGCCAACAAAAATATTCATAGATGCGGCGAGCGATTCAATCGCGCTTATGCCAATAATTCGTTTAAGGACAAAACCGAGGCCTCGCATAATGATTTGCATAATACCGAGATGAAACAATACAGACATGAGTGCGCCAACGAAAATAATGATAGGGAGTACGCGAACAGCAAAATTAAGGGGGATGTTTTGCGTGGCCCAGTCTCCAAAGATAAAGCTGATCCCTGCATTGGAATAATTCAGGACATGTTCAATGCCCTTCGTGGCTGCATGGAGGACGTTTTGGCCGACACCCGTTTTAAATACGAACAGGGCAATGACGAATTGGAGGGCGAGGGCTGAACCGATAATGCGTGGGTTTATGTCTTTGCGGCTTGTGGAAAATATATAGCCAATACCCATAAGTACGATTATACCGATAACCCCAATAAATCTTTCCACACTCTTCTCCCTTTTTCTTTAAATTACTAAGAGATATTTGATGAAAAAGCGAGTGGAAATTTGTTATAGAGTTGAGCGTGATTGAAAAATAGGGCAGATAATAGAGTATGAATTTTGGACTTCGCATATTGGGCGCTGCGGCGCGTTTGTTCGGCCCACCTTCTCGCTATAGTGAGGCGGAGGAGGAGACGTCTCCGTTTGACCGCAATGTTGGCGACGCAGGGGTTGCGGCTGCACTGATTGCTCTGGGCGCGAAATTAGCGAAAGCTGACGGTGTTGTTTCGCGTGAAGAAATTGCGGCATTTAAAAATGTGTTTCAAGCCAGCGAAGACGCGCAGGACGGGATTGCCCGTTTCTTTGATCTCGCGCGGCAAACAACGCTTGGTTATGAGGCATATGCCAAGATCGTCTATAAGAAGTATAAGAAACGCCCAGACATATTAGAAGATGTTTTGGATGGGCTTTTTCATATTGCGCTCGCAGACGGGATCGTTACGGGGGCAGAAATGCAATTCCTTGAAACAGTAGGTGTGATATTCAAATTTGCCGACCGTACTTTCCAGCGTATTCGCATTGCCCATATGGGGCGTGCGTCGGATGATCCCTATTTGATTTTAGGAGTGTGTGAGGAAATCTCTGATAAGGAGCTAAAACGCGCTTATCGTCGTATGGCTGCGGCAAATCATCCTGACCGCCTTGTTGCGCGGGGCTTGCCACAAGAGCTACAAAAACTGGCAACTCATAAAATGGCAATTATCAATAAGGCTTATGCAGAAATCGTTGCTTACCGCAAACTTAACCCTGTATTCCTAAAACTCGAAGAATAAAGCCGTTTCTTTGCATTTATAACCAAAATGTCATGTGCTTGCACTTGACGAATGGCCTGTTAATGCTGACATATAGGGTATGACAAGAGGATCTACACTTTCAGGACGGGTAAACCCGTTACAATCTGCAATACGCGCGCTCTTTGTATTAATTGCGGCCATTGCTGGTTTTTTAATATTTGCCGCATCGGCAGCGTTCGCGCTCTTTATTGCGGCGGGGCTATTAATTTTGGGTATTGTTGTGTTTGCTGTTTTTTGGTTACGCGCTAAAATATTGGGAAAGCCACTTATTCCGACCCCTAAAATGTACGGGTTCCAGTCGTTTGGCGAAACGTTTGAGGCGAACTCTCCGAACGCTGAAGTTGACAGAAAATCTACTAAACCTAGCCCTGTCATTGATATGCACGAAACACCTGACGGGTGGAGCGTCGATACTGAATAGCGGGTAAGCTTTCTTTTCCTTATATTTGTCTGGTCTCACTCTTTAAGAGTCGCTACAGGACTGTATGCGGTTTTTTGATTTTATAGCGTTATGTTTGTGTTGCTTGATTTGGGGGGCTAATTTTGTCCTGTCAAAGTGGATGCTCACTGATCTGGCTTTACCACCATTTTTCTTTGCTGCAATGCGGTTTTCTTTGGTGGCATTGTTAATGTCTCCGTTTTTGTTTCCATTGCCTAAGAAATTTGGCCTTTTGTGCTTGGCGGCTTTTTGTGTTGGGGCTTTGCATTTGGCATTTCTATATATGGGACTAAAAACGGCTCCTGCCTCATCTAGCTCTATCGTCGCGCAAATGCTTATTCCTTTTGCCACGATCCTCTCGGTTATTTTTCTTAAAGAGCGGATAGGGGTAAGGCGTGGCATAGGGATAATGGGAGCGTTATTGGGGGTGATTGTTCTTATTTATAATCCAGATAGCCTAGGTTTTGATGTGGGGTTGATAGCTATCATTTTGGCATTTTTGGGTTTGGCGATTGGGTCAATATTGATTAAGGGGGTTGGTGATGTCAGCCTGTGGCAGTATCTTGCATGGATGGGGGTTATTGCTGTGCCATTGCTCGGGCTTGCGAGTGCTTTGTTCGAAACAGATCAAATAAATCTTGCTAAAGACGCTGGCTGGAAACTGGCAGTCGGAGTGTTATTTACAGGATTACTTGCCTCAATATTTGCACATGGGCAATATTTCAGATTGTTGAAGTCATATGATGTGACTTTGATTGTGCCGTTAACGCTCATGACCCCTTTTTGGGGAGTGGCATTAGGTGTTCTTGTGCGTGAGGAGCCGTTTGGTAAGCAGTTTGTTTTTGGAGCCGCTTTGATGTTAGTGAGTGTATATGTTATCGCTAGGCGTAGTAAAATAGTTGTCGAGGCTTCATGATGTGGTCAGAAGTGAATTTGCAGGATGCGAAACGTTATCCCCTATGAAAATAATACAAACACCATCACCGAATTTCAATGAACGCACGCTACCGATTAGCCTGCTTGTTTTACATTATACAGGTATGGAAACAGGTGGCGCTGCGCTTGAGCGGATGTGCGATCCAGACGCTAAGGTTAGCGCGCATTATATGGTGTCTGAAACAGGTGAAATTTCACAAATGGTTGCTGAAAAAGATCGGGCTTGGCATGCTGGTGTCAGTTCTTGGGGCGGCGAGACCAACATTAATTCTGCGTCAATCGGTATTGAAATTGTAAATGGTGGCCATGATTATGGTCTGCCAGATTTTCCAAGAACACAAATTGATGCAGTCATAGGCCTGTGTTCAGCAGTCATGAAACGCCATAATATTCCAGATATTGGCGTTGTTGCTCATAGTGATATCGCCGCTGACCGTAAAGAAGATCCGGGTGAAAAATTTCCTTGGCAGACGCTTGCAAAAGAGGGGGTCGGGTATTGGCCCGATCTTGAAGCTGATGGTGATACGCGTTGTTTATTTGCGAGTGGTGCGCGTGACCGTGGTGTTGCTATCATGCAGTCTGGCCTTGCCTATTTAGGGTATGACGTAGAAATAACGGGCGTGATTGATGGCAAAACTATGAAAACTATCACTGCTTTCCAGCGCCGTTATCGGCCGCAAAATATTGGTGGGATTATAGATGTTCAGACCATGGAAATTTTGACCCATTTGATCCAAAACAAACAAAAGCGAGGACATGGCTGATACAGAGAGATGTGGGACTTCCCGATAAACCATGCCCTCTTCAACTTTAGCCAACTACGTGAGGTAATAAAGGCTAAAGAGATTAGAGTGTCGCGTGGGAAAAGACATAAAAAATCTCTTGATACGCGAAATGGAAGGGTTCTTTACAGCCTTTACGGGTATTGTCTATAGAAAATTACAGTGAATGTTGGTTTTTTATAGCTTGTTGTTTTATGTCTTTGATATGCTGTTGTTTTTTTATGAAATTTTTTTTCAAAATCATGTAAAATTTTTTATTTTTGAGTTTTTAATTATCATGAAATTAGTATTTTGATTAAATCTTGATTGAACGCGATGAGTCGCGTGCGTATTCAATTGGCCTTGGGTTGACTGAATTCATTTTTTGGGCTTTAAGCGGCTGTGTCAGAGGGTTGGACGGCCGCGAGATTTATTTCGAGGAAAGTCCGGGCTCCATTGAAGCAGGATGCCGGGTAACGCCCGGCGGGTTCACCGTTTTGGTGGACTTAGGGAAAGTGCCACAGAAAATAAACCGCCTTATATATAAGGTAAGGGTGAAAAGGTGCGGTAAGAGCGCACCGCCGTAATTGGTAACAATGCGGGCATGGTAAACCCCATCCGGAGCAAGACCAAATAGGGACGGCATATGGCGTGCTTTGACGCTGTTGTCCGGGTAGGTTGCTTGAGGTAGTGAGTAATCACTGCTCTAGAGGAATGGTCGTCGCCCGTAAGGGTACAAAACCCGGCTTATAGGCCCTCTGACACTTTTTTATTGCACCGCTTCTATTGTGCCGCTTTTTCACGCAAACGGGAAAAATGGTCATCCCATCCTTTGTCGTGACTGATGAGGAGGTTAAGCGTATTTCCATTTGCTGTTTCAAAGCCCGTATGTGTTAGCTTTAGCATTGTGCCGCCGTGTACCGCTGAGAGTTCCCATGTAACGATAGTATCGCCGTCATTCATAAAGTCATGTGTGAAACTATAGACGAGACGGGTTGGCGCTGTTGCTTCTATCACGCGGCCCCAGCACATTTTGTCGCCATCTTCTTTCAACAGTTGGTAGGATGTGCCTTGGGTGAGGTGGGTATTGGCAGGGTGAAACCACTCACCGAGTCTGTCTTTGTCGGTGATATATAGCCAAACATTTTCTGGAGAGGAATCGATGAAAATGGTTTTTTCTAATACAGTATCGGTCATTATATTTCCCTTTATGGTTATGTTTTGTTCGCGTTTTCGATTGTGGATTTTAAAGCAAGTAATTTCTCGTCCCAAAAATGGCTGTATTGATTAAGCCATTGGGTTGCAGATTTTAAGGCGAGAGGTTGAAGTGTATTGATGCGCTCGCGCCCAGAGGCGCGTACTGTTATAATTTCGCTGTCTTGCAAAATGCCTAAATGTTTAGCAATAGCAGGGCGGCTCATCTCAAAGTGAGCTGTAATTTGATGAACTGTCATTGGCTGTGTTTCTAACATGCCAATAATGGAGCGTCGTGTCGGATCGGATAGAGCGCGAAATACAGCTTGTTCTGAGGTATGTGTAGGCATATAGGAAACCTTTTAGTTTCCTCTTTATAGGAAACCTTATGGTTTTATGTCAACATGTTTTTTCTTACGCGACATTGCGAGCCAAAAGAGCGCGACGAGGCTGATGCTTGCGACGGGAATGGGGAGGGCGACAACAGTATGCCAGCCATAAGCATTTAATACAGCGCCCGATGACAGTGCGGCGAAGGCAACGATACCAAAAAGAATCGTGTCGTGAAATCCTTGGGTCGTATTTTTTTCAGCCTCAGTATAGCTTTCTCCAAGCAAAGCTGTTGCGCCTATAAATGCGAAATTCCAACCTATGCCAAGGAGAATAAGTGAAACCCAAAAATTCCATAATTCCAGACCAGAAAGCGCGACGATGCTACAAAATATGAGGAGGGATAGGCCAAAGCCTATGATTGCCATTTTGCCAAATTTCACGATTAGATTTCCTGTTATAAAGCTCGGGGCGAACATGGCGAGAATATGCCATTTAATACCGTTTATGGCATGGGCTTCGCTATGACCATGATGATGCATTGCGAGTGGCGCTCCAGACATTACGAATGTCATGAGCGCAAATGAGCTTACTGCACATAGGAGGGCGACGAGGAAAACGGGTTGGCGTATGATGTGTGAAAGTGGGCGTGCATTGGCTGTGCTTTGTGCGTGTACAATATGCGATTTTGGTAAGGGCTTGAGACAGAGCAGGATGACGAAGCCAAGACATAAAAGCCCTGCTGCGCCTAAAAAAGCCCCTGCGTAAGGCGTTGGGAGAAGGGTGTCTTTGGTGAGAAGATTGACTTTCGTGCCGATCAAAGCGGCCAAGACACCGCCTGTCATCACCCATGAAATTGCGAGAGATTTAAATTTATCATCGCCTTGGTCTGCGGCGGCAAATCTATATTGTTGCAAAAATGTGCCTGCAAATCCGAGAAGGAAATAACTGACGCAGAAAAGCCAAAACTGGGTATGTATAAGTGAGTAACTTGCGAGGACTGCGCCGAGAATGCCAATGACTGCGCCTGTGGCAAAGCCAAATTTACGCCCAATCCGTTTGCAGAGCAAAGCGGCTGGCATTGAAAATATGGCCATGCCGATACCACGTATTGCAATGGGGAGAGTGGCGAGGGCGAGGTGATCTGGCGAAAGATAGGCGCCACACAATGCGCCGAGCGAAATAAGGATAGGGCCTATAGCCCCGTTAACCGCTTGGGCGAGGGCGAGTACAAAGACATTGTATTTCGCATTCATGCTGGTTTGGTGTGTTAATTGAGTTGTCATAAGTGTGTTTTATTCTATAGCGAATCTACGTAATTGTTATAGATCAATTCTGGTTGGTTTGTCATTATTTGCATTCGTATGTTTTTCTTTTTATGTTCTTGATGTGTTCACGTAAATCTTCGTGATGTCGTGTATAATCGTGAAATAACGCTGCTTTATGCTTAATAAAATGATAAATTGGCATTGTATCCCATGAATTCCCATGCTATCCCTTATGCAACTTGGGGGCATAATGAATTGCTGCGGGGAGTTGCGGCCGAATGTTTTTATCGCGAAATACAAACACGCTCGATGCTAAGGGACGTGTTTCTGTGCCTGCAGATTTTCGTGCCGTTGTGGGTGCTGATCTTGCGAGTGGCGTTTCTGATTTTGACGGTATCGTCGTGTGGCCTAGTTTTGACGGCGCGTATCTTGAGGGTGGTGGCATGGCGCTTTTGCGTGACTATCAGGCTTTGCTGGAAAATATGGATCCTTATGACGATGCGCGCATTGCGTTTGAGCGTGCCATATTTGCTGAAAGCCGCCGTTTGTCATTTGATGCCAATGGGCGTGTATCTTTGCCGAAAGAGCTTGCGGAATATGCTGAGTTAAATGGGCAAGTGACATTTATCGGCCTTGGTCGTCGTTTTGAAATTTGGAATCCGACGAAATACGAAGCCCAGTCTGCAAATGCGCGCCGAATGGCACGTGAAAATCGCCATCGTTTGCGTCTTGCCTCGCGTGTGAATGCGCCCCGTGACGGGGGTGCGTCGTGAGCCATATTCCTGTATTGATGAATGAAGTCTTGTTTGCGCTCAAGCCGATTGAGGGTGAGACATATATTGATGGCACATTCGGCGCGGGCGGGTATACGCGCTCAATTCTCGGTGTTGCAAAATGCAAAGTGATTGGCCTAGACCGTGACCCGAATGTATTGCCGTATGTTGCTGAAATGCGGAAATTTTTTCCAGAAAGATTTTCATTTGTACAAACCGAGTTTTCAAATATGGAATCTGCTGTTGAGGGGCAAAAACTGAACGGTGTCGTGTTGGATATTGGCGTGTCGTCCATGCAGCTTGATGAAGGCGAACGCGGGTTTTCATTCATGCGTGACGGGCCTCTAGATATGCGTATGTCGGGCGAGGGGGCGAGCGCTGCTGACGCAGTGAATTATTTGGAACACGGGGCGTTGATTGAAATCTTTCGTGTCTATGGCGAAGAACGTCGTGCGCGCCGATGTGCGGACTTTATTGTGCGTGCGCGTGATGTTGAGCCAATTGTGACCACAGGCCAGCTTTCGGCGATCATGACCAAAGCTCTTGGTTCTGGTGGTAAGAAACATGCTGCGACCCGTGTGTTTCAGGCGCTTCGTATTTATATAAATGACGAGCTTGGAGAATTACAGCGCGCGCTTGTTGCTGCTGAAAATATTTTAGCTCCCGGGGGGCGCTTGGTCGTCGTCACATTCCATTCGCTTGAAGACCGTATTGTGAAAACATTCTTTCGGGCGCGGGGGGGCGAGGTTTCAGGCGGTTCGCGTTATTTGCCGCCTCAAGAACTTAACACAACGCCTGCTTCATTTACCTTGCGGAAGCGTTCAGGAGTCGGTGCAAGCAAGGCAGAACAGGCCGAAAACCCACGTTCGCGCTCTGCGCGTTTGCGTTACGGTATACGTACACAGGCATTGCCTTGGGTTCAAAGCGACGAGGGTAATGCCTTGTTGCGTGATGTCTCCAGCCTTGATTCCCTTGCGCGGAGGGCTGTGTCATGAATGTTATGCATCAAGATAAGCAGGGTAGAATTGGCCGTTTGGGGTGGCTAGGGTTAATGCTTGTTGGTATTGGTCTCGTGGTTATTTTATTCTTTGTTAAAACAAATGCGTTGGAGGCGAAATCTGAGTTGAGGAAGCTAGAGCGTACACTCGCACACACACAGGCGGAAATTCGTATCATTAATGCGGAAATTGCCCATCTCGAAAGCCCTGAACGTCTCAGAAAACTGGCGTCAGAACATTTAGGTCTCGAACCTGTGAGTGCGGAGCGCACACTGTCTCTTGCAGAGGCTGTAAAGCTTATTCCCGCTAAACCTCCCAAGTCTGATGAAACGGTTGAGCCTCATCAACCAAAGGGGGGCAAGTGAAAGATTTAAGCCCTATCGCTTTACCTGAATTGAGTGCTCAGGCAGAATTCCTTGCGACTGCGCCAAGTTTGGATGTTGCGGATGATGAGTTTTCCTCAATACGTCAGGCACGCGCACGGATATTAATGGGAGTTGCGATTTTTAGCCTTGTGCTCTTTCTTCTTATCGTCCGTCTCGCCGAAGTGTCCATGTTTCATGAAAAAACAACATATTCACCGATTGTGGCGAGTTCTATTAAACATAGAGCCGATATAGTCGATAGAAATGGGGCTTTGCTTGCGACGACTTTGGAAACATTTTCACTTTACGCCGATCCGCGAAAAGTTTGGGACCCTGTTGCGTCAACCGAAGCCATTATTTATGCCTTGCCAAAACTTGACGCCGCGGTGGTTGAAGAGCGTTTGACATCTGGAAAATCATTCGTATGGATTAGTCGTAATTTGACACCAACAGAGCGCCAAGCCGTATTTGCACTTGGTTTGCCTGAGCTTAGCTTTCAAATCGAACCACGTCGTGTTTACCCCCGTGGTAAATTAGCGGCGCATGTTTTGGGGTTTACCGATATTGATATGAACGGGACCGCAGGGGTCGAGCGTGCATTTGATGAAGTGCTTTCCAAAAAAGGGGCGGGCGCTAAAAAACTGTCGCTCGATATGCGGGTGCAATTTGCATTAGACGAAGAACTACGTAAGGGCATGGAAAAATTTCAAGCACATGCGGCAAGTGGTATTGTTCTTAATATTAAAAACGGCGAAGTGCTTGCGATGATTTCATTGCCGGATTTTGACCCGAACCTACCTGCCACAGCTTCGCCGCAATCCCGTCTTAACCGCGCCTCATCTTCTGTGTACGAACTTGGGTCTACATTTAAACCCATAACGATGGCGCTTGCCAAAGAAACAGGTGTCGTTGCGGAAGGCGAGAAACTAAAGGTGCAAAACAAATTAGTCATTCAAGCAAAATCTATCAAAGATGACCATCCGAGCAAGGATGCATTGACGATTTGGGATGTGCTCGCAAAATCATCAAACCGTGGTTCTGCGATGATTGCGCTTCGTGCAGGAGCAGATGCTCAGCAGGATTTATTGCGTAAACTCGGCTTGTTTTCACGTCCACCAATAGAGTTGAAAGAAAGTGCTGCGCCGCTTTTGCCGCGTGAATGGCAAGACATTACAACGGCGACGGTGTCCTATGGGCACGGTATTTCTGTAACGCCATTGGCACTTGCATCGGCTTTGGGAACGCTCCTCAATGGGGGGCTTTATGTACAGCCTACAATCCTTAAACGTGAGGGCGGTATCAATAGCGAAGCCATTGGTCGCCGCGCTGTATCGCGTGAAACCTCTAAATTTATCCAAGATATGATGCGTTATGTTGTGACCGATGGTACAGGGCGGAACGCGGCGGTATCTGGCTATGAACTCATGGGCAAGACGGGGACGGCAGAGAAGCTTGTGAATGGGGAATATGCGAAAAAGCGTCTTGTTACCTCATTCGTAGCAGCTTTCCCGCACCGTGATCCGACTTATCTCTTATTTATTGTCTATGACGAACCGAAAGCGGCCTATGATACACATGGATTCGCGACAGCAGGCTGGAACGCGGCGCGTACGGCAGGGGCTGTGGTTGAACGCATTGCGCCATTACTCGGCGTGAAACGAGCAAGTCATTTAACGCACCAATCGGCTGCCAATGTGGGGGATATGCAGTGAAGCTCTCAACGTTAATCGCACCGCGTAAATTGCTCAATGGTTATGACCCAGAGATTAGCTCTCTATGTCTAGATAGTCGGCTCGTGCGTGAAGGCAGTTTGTTCGCGGCATTGCCCGGTGAACTCGTAGATGGACGTGACTATATCGAAAGTGCACTTGCCAAAGGTGCTTCGGCAATTTTGTCATTGGGTGAATATGCCGATTTGACTGTACCTTATATTCAGAGTGATAATCCACGCCTTGATTTTGCGCATATGGTGTCAAAATTTTATGCAGGTCAGCCCGAGATGTTGGTGGCCATGACGGGGACGAATGGTAAAAGTTCTACTGTGGAGTTCCTGCGTCAAATTTGGGCCTATGCAGGGCTGAATGCGGCGTGTTTTGGCACATTGGGTATTACGACGAATACGGGCGTTACGCCGTTATCACATACGACACCTGACGTGCTTTCTTTGCATCAAACATTACAAAACCTTGCGCGTGACGGCATTACCCATGCAGGCATGGAGGCATCATCGCATGGGCTTAAACAATACCGCCTTGATGGTGTGAAATTAAGCGCTGTTGGTTTTACCAATTTGACCCAAGATCATTTTGATTATCACCCAGACATGGAAGATTATTTCACGGCGAAAGCACGTTTGTTTACAGAGCTCGCGCCGAAATCAATTCCTGCTGTCATTAATGTTGATGGTGAATATGGTCAGCGCATGGCAGAGCTCGCGCAAGCGTCTGGCCTTGAGGTGATGCGTGTTGGTTGGTCTGGCGACGATTTACGTATTTGTGAAATTACACCGCGCAGTGCGAGTCAGAGCCTTACCCTTGTCTGGGACGGGGAACGTATAAATATTGAGCTTCCATTGGCGGGAGAGTTCCAAGTTTTGAACGCCGTTTCGGCACTTGGGCTTGCTGTGAAAACAGGTGTTTCACGTGAAGTCGCTCTGGAGGCTGTTACACATCTCACGGGTGTTGCAGGGCGAATGGAGAAGGCTGGGGTGACGGCTACCGGCGCCCCTGTCTTTATAGACTTTGCACATACCCCTGACGGTTTGGAGAAATTATTGCGTGGGCTACGTCCCCATACGATGGGACGGGTTATTGTTGTGTTTGGGTGCGGTGGTGATCGTGATCCTGATAAACGTGCGAAAATGGGTGCGATTGCGGCTAAGTTTGCAGAACACGCCATTGTTACGGATGATAACCCACGTAGTGAAGTACCTGCAATTATTCGTAAGGCTGTCATGGTTGGGTGTCCTGAGGCTGATGAAATTGGTGATCGGGCAGAGGCCATTGCACATGGTATTTTGTTGCTAAAAAGAGGTGATTGTCTTGTGATTGCTGGTAAGGGGCATGAAAGTGGTCAAATCGTCGGTGATGAAATTATTCCCTTTCGTGATGTGAGTGTTGCGCGAGAAATATTAGCCAAAGCGAGGCAAAAATGAGCGCGCTTTGGACATCAGGCATGGCGGCTCTGGCCACATCTGGTACATGTGTCGGTGTGTGGGAAATTAATGGGATTTCGATAGATACACGGAGCTTGCAACCCGGTGATTTGTTCGTGCCGCTCAAAGATATTCGCGATGGTCATGATTTTATTCCTGTGGCGTATGAAAAGGGTGCAGGGGCTGTGCTCTCAGAATACGCTATTCATGACGCGCCAGCTTTGATCGTAAAAGATACGCTTGGCGCATTATGTGATCTTGCGGTTGCGGCGCGTCTGCGTTCTCAAGCCAAGCGAATTGCTGTGACGGGAAGTGTGGGGAAGACAAGCGTTAAAGAAATGCTTGCACATGTCTTTCGACGTTGTGGCCTTACCCATGCGTCGCAAAAATCGTTTAATAATCATTGGGGCGTGCCTTTGACCCTTGCGACCATGCCAGAGGAAACACAATTTGGTGTTTTTGAAATGGGGATGAATCATAAAGGAGAATTGCTCGATTTAACCGCTATTGTGCGGCCAAATATTGCGATTATTACCAAAGTTGCACCTGCACATTTGGCGCATTTTGAAGATTTGTCTGCGATTGCGTCCGCGAAAGCTGAAATATTGGAGGGCTTAAGCGCTGATGGTGTCGCGGTTTTGCCGCGAGATAGCGAGTTTTACACTTATTTTAAAAAGCGGGCTAAAAAAATATTGAGTTTCGGTTGGCACGAAGACGCGGATGCGCGCATTGTTGATATTCAGCATAATGCAAGAGGGAGCCTCTCGACACTTGTGGTGTGCGGTCAAAAAATAACACTCGAACTTCCTATGGTTGGGGAGCATTGGGTTGAAAATGCGGCCTGTGTTTTGTTAAGCGCCAAGGCGGCAGGCATTGGCGTCGTGAAATGCGCCAACGCACTCAAAAAAATGGGTGCGATAAAAGGACGTGGTGAAATTCATACTCTGAATGTTGACGGGAAGTCGATCACATTGATAGATGAAAGCTATAATGCCAATCCTGAATCTATGGGTTCAGCCATTGCGGCGCTTGGGCTTTTCCAGGGGCGTACTATTGCTGTATTGGGTGATATGTTGGAACTTGGTGCGGATGAAAAAAAACTGCATGAAGATTTATACACAGACTTGCAAAAAGCAGATATTCACCAAGTTCTATGTTGCGGATCACGTATGAAAGCCTTAGATAAAAAACTGTCTAAAACTATGGCCGCAGGGTGGTTTGAGGGTGTGGAAACGTGTCTCATTGAATTAAAGAAAATTTTGCGTGATCAAGACACTATTATGGTCAAAGGCTCTAATGCATCGCGAATGAGTGTATTGGTCGCGTCGTTAATCGCGCAAGAGGATAAGGATAAATAACATGCTTTATGAATGGCTGACCGGTTTTGCAGATGACTATCAAGTGTTTAATTTGTTCAATTATATTTCTTTCCGCACGGGTGGGGCGATTATGACCTCCATGCTGATTGCCTTTATCTTTGGGCCAAAACTGATCAGTGTTTTGCGTATGAAACAGGGTAAAGGTCAGCCTATTCGTGAAGATGGCCCCGAGGGACATATTATTAAAAAAGCAGGTACGCCAACAATGGGGGGCTTGCTCATTCTTGTGTCTATGGTGATTTCGACTTTACTCTGGGGCGATTTGCATAATCTGTATTTGTGGGTCGTACTTCTTGTTACTGTAAGTTATGGCGCAATCGGGTTTATTGATGATTATATGAAAGTGGCGCGGCAAAATCCCAAGGGATTAAACGGTAAGATTAAACTGGTTTTAGAATTTTCTGTGGCGGCGATTGCTGTCTATGTGCTGATGAAAATTTCACCAACAGATACTGAAAACTTTAGCACGGGGCTTGCCTTACCCTTCTTTAAAAACACGCTGATTAACCTTGGGTTTTTCTTTATTCCTTTTGGCTGTATTGTGATTGTCGGGTCCTCAAATGCCGTGAATATGACAGATGGCCTTGATGGGCTGGCGATTGTGCCTGTCATGATTGCAGCAGCGAGTTTTTCTGCGATTGCTTATCTTGTCGGTAATGCGGTCTATGCGCCGTACCTTGGTGTTGCTTATGTGCCAGGATCTGGTGAAATTACGATTGTACTTGGTTCTATCATTGGCGCAGGTCTAGGCTTTCTTTGGTATAATGCTCCGCCTGCAATGGTGTTTATGGGTGATACGGGGTCGCTTGCGCTTGGCGGTGCACTGGGGAGTGCAGCCGTTGCGACTAAACATGAAATTGTTCTGGCCATTATTGGCGGCTTGTTCGTGTTGGAAATGGTGTCGGTCATTGTGCAGGTCGCCTCTTTTAAACTGACGGGGAAACGCGTCTTTCGTATGGCGCCCATTCATCATCATTTTGAGAAAAAAGGGTGGGAAGAACCTACCATTGTTATTCGTTTTTGGATTATTGCCGTGATTTTGGCGATGATCGGTCTTTCAACCCTTAAGCTGAGATAAACATGATTGAAGCGCACGCATTCAAAGGAGAAACGCTGGCTGTTTTTGGCCTTGGCCGAAGCGGGATTACGGCTGCGCTTTCCTTACAAGAAGGTGGCGCTAAGGTTTTGTCTTGGGATGATAATGCACAAACACGCGACCGTGCTGCGGCAGAGGGTGTGAAGCTTACTGATTTGAAATCAGCAGATTGGGCGAAAATTGACCACCTTGTTTTGTCTCCTGGTGTCCCTCATATTTTACCGCATGCTCATTGGAGTGCAGAGCTTGCCCGTGTTGCTGGTGTGCCGATTATTTGTGATATTGAAATTTTTGCGCGGGAAGTTATGGCGCGTGCGCCCGAACATCGTCCAAAAGTCATCGCGATTACGGGGACAAATGGTAAATCTACGACGACGACATTGATTGGCCATATTCTAAATGAGTGTGGACGTGATGCTCAAATCGGCGGCAATATCGGACGCGGTGTTCTTGATCTGGATGATATGCACAGTAACGCTTATTACGTAATCGAGTTATCTTCATACCAGCTAGAACGTACATATAGCCTGAAAGCAAATGCGGCAATTTTTCTAAATTTAAGCCCTGATCATCTTGATCGTCATGGTGATATGCAAGGCTATGAGGCGGTAAAAATGCGTGTGTTTGCCAATCAAGACAGGGGTGATGCGGCGATTATTGGTGTTGATGGCCCACAGGGGAAATCAGCTTGTACACGTTTGCTTGCCAAATATAATCAACGTGTTTTGCCAATTTCTGGCCGACGTTCTCTTGCTCGTGGTGTGTGTGTGATTAAAGGCAAGCTTTATAATGTTATGGATAAACGGTGTGAAATGGTCGTGGATTTGAAACAGGCTATTGGGCTTGACGGCGAACATAATTGGCAAAATGCGGCGTCTGCCTTTGCGGCTGTGCGGGCGCTTGGTCTCGACGCAAAAGCGATTGGACGCGCTATTCTTAGCTTTCCGGGCTTGGTGCACCGTATGGAAAATGTTGGATCGGTTGGTCGTGTGCGATATGTTAATGACAGCAAAGCGACCAATGCTGACGCGGCGGCGCAAGCGCTGAAATCTTATGATAATGTCTATTGGATTGCAGGAGGTGTTGCCAAAGAGGGGGGGATTGAAAGCCTGAGTCCTCAGTTTAAAAGTATTACACGCGCATATCTTATCGGCGAGTCTGCTGATGAGTTTGTTGATGTTTTAAAAAAGCATAAAGTCCCTGCTAAAAATTCCAAAGAATTGAAAATGGCCATTATGTGTGCGACGCGAGATGCGTTGGCGTCTAAGGCTAAAAACCCTGTTATTTTGCTTTCGCCAGCGTGTGCAAGCTTTGACCAGTTTAAAGATTTTGAAATACGTGGTGATATGTTTCGAAACATTGTGCAGGGCATTGTTGAAATATATGACCGTGAAAAAACAAATGCACATATAAATTCCGGGGCCGCGTAATGGGATGGGCTTTATGATTGGCCGTTCGCGCACCGACCGATCCCCCCTTATGGAATGGTGGCGCAGTATTGACCGTGTCACACTTGGTATTCTTTTTGCGTTAATTGTATCTGGCCTGATTTTGTCTATGGCGGCGAGTCCTGCTGCGGCAAGCCGTCTTGGTATAGATAATCCGTTTTACTTTCTTAAACGACATATTGTTTTTGCCGTGGTCGGGCTGACGGGGGCGTTTATTGTCTCCATGTTCAATGTTGAAAATGCGCGCCGCATTGGGGTGTTGGCTGTAATATGTGCGCTCATTGTCCTGCTGACATTACCCTTTGTCGGGTATGAGGTGAAAGGCGCCGTTCGTTGGATACGGTTTGGCGGTTTCGGCTTGCAGCCGTCTGAATTTGCCAAGCCAGGTTTTATTGTTTTTGCGGCTTGGATGTTTTCTGTACGCAAGCATAGCCCTGATTTCCCGGGCGTTGCAATTGCTTTTCTTTTGTATCTCGTACTTATATTTTGTCTTATCCAACAACCAGATTTTGGCCAATCATTTTTACTCACAATGTGTTTTGGCGCAGTGTTTTTCTATGCAGGGCTTTCGCTTGGGTGGATGGCATTTTTCTCGGCTTTAACCGTGATTGGCTCTATCGGTGCGTATAGTTTCTTGCCCCATGTGCGTTCTCGGCTTGATCGGTTTTTAAACCCAGAAGGTGCGGATACGTATCAAGTTGATAAAGCGATCGAAGCGATTGCCAATGGCGGTATATTTGGCCGTGGGCCGGGGGAAGGCGTTATTAAATACAAACTCCCCGATGCCCACACCGATTATATTTTCGCCGTTATGGTCGAAGAATTCGGTTTTTTGCTGTCGATGGGGCTTGTGTTGTTAATCGCGAGCTTTGTGGCGCGAAGTTTTAGAAATGCTTTGCATCTCAATGATTATTTTTCTCAACTGGCTGTCGCAGGTCTTGCGACAATGATTGGTTTGCAGGCCATGATAAATATCGCTGTGAATTTGAATATGGCCCCGTCCAAGGGGATGACTTTACCATTTATTTCATCGGGCGGTTCGTCGCTCCTTGCCTTGTGTTTTTCCGCAGGGCTGATTCTTGCGTTTACGCGTAAACGCCCGGGGGCTTATGGATTTGGTGTCACATGAGTAAACGTATTTTATTGGCGGCGGGTGGTACAGGTGGGCATATGTTTCCTGCTCAAGCGCTCGCAGAGCGTTTGAAATCCCAAGGGTGGGAAATTGCCCTGATGACGGATGTACGTGGTTTAAAACATGCAGGCCGTATTCCTGCCTCTGAGAAAATTGAAGTTGAGGCTGCGACCATATCTCCGCGTCACCCGATCAAAGCGATGAGCGGTGTTTTGAAACTTACCAAAGGTGTACGGAGTGCCAAGACATTTATTAAAAAATGGAAGCCTGATATTGTTGTCGGTTTTGGTGGCTATCCTGCATTTCCTGCTCTGCGTGCCGCGCAGTCATTGGGTGTGCCGACAATCTTGCACGAGCAGAATGCAGTGCTTGGCCGTGTGAACCGTGTGTTCGCGAAAAAAGCACATCATGTTGTGTCTGGATTTGAGGTCTTGCAAAAACTGCCCGAAGGGGCAAATTGGACAGTGATTGGCAATCCATTGCGAGCAGATGTATTGGCGGCGAGTGCGCGTGCATATAAAGTGCCGCGTAAAAATATCAATATTTTGATTGTTGGCGGTAGTTTGGGCGCGCGTTTACTGAGTGAAGTTATGCCGCAAGCGATTGCACTTTTGCCGCAGGAACTTCGTGAGCGTTTGAATGTGGTTCAGCAAACGCGTAAAGAGAGCCTCGCCTTTGCTGTTAAAACCTATGCAGACGCAGGGGTTAAGGCCGAATGTGCGCCTTTCTTTGATGATATTGAAACCCATCTGGCCTCCGCGCATTACATTGTGGCACGGGCAGGGGCGTCAAGTGTGTCTGAAATCATGGTGATGGGACTACCGTCATTATTAGTGCCTCTCGCGATTGCTATGGATGATCATCAAAATGTCAATGCATTGCCATTAAAAAACCTTGGCGCTGCCGATATTTTGCCTGAATTTGAGTTTACCTCTGAGCGTGTAAAAACTATCTTGATGGAGAGACTTAATGATTCGACATGGCTTAAAAACGCGTCCCAGTCTGCGATTAGCGCAGGAAAACCAGATGCAGCGCGTGCCTTGGCCGAATTGGTTGTCGCCACAGTATAATGATAACAAGGTAATTAAGATGAAAACGCAAATGCCATTTGAAACAGGCCCCGTTCACTTTGTCGGTATTGGCGGCATAGGCATGAGCGGCATTGCCGAAGTTATGCTCAATCTTGGCTATCTAGTTCAAGGTTCGGATGTGCGCGCAAACGCTAATGTTGAGCGTCTGATAAAACTGGGCGCAAATATTTCAGTTGGCCATAAGGCCGAGCAAGTTCACGGCGCAGGGGCAATTGTGGTCTCGTCTGCGATTGCACAAGATAATGTGGAACTGGTTGAGGCGCGATCCCTCGCAATACCTGTTGTCCGCCGCGCCGAAATGTTGGCCGAGTTGATGCGTCTGAAATGGGCTGTCGCTGTTGGTGGTACACATGGTAAAACAACGACAACATCTATGGTTGCGGCGCTGATGGAGGGCGGCAATCTTGATCCGACTGTTATCAATGGCGGCATTATCAATGCTTATGGGGCGAATGCTAAGCTAGGCGGCGGTAAATGGATGGTGGTTGAGGCGGACGAGTCCGATGGTTCTTTCCTAAAACTCTTTCCGACCATTGCTATTGTTACCAATATTGATCCAGAACATATGGAGCATTATGGTGATTTTGATACGCTGCGGGCGGCGTTTGATACTTTTGTTGAAAACTTACCTTTTTACGGTTTTGCGGTCTTGTGTATCGATCACCCTGAAGTGCAAGCTTTGGTCAGTCGGGTCACAGACCGTCGTGTGATAACATATGGATTTAACGCGCAAGCGGATGTGAGAGCTGAAAACCTGCGTTATCAAAACGGTGGCACAATGTTTGATGTCGTGTTCAGAGATCGCGGCGAGGGCGAAGATGTGACTTGGCCTGCGCTATTTTTGCCAATGGCGGGGGATCATAATACGCAAAATGCGTTGGCGGCGATTGCCGTTGCACGTGCACTTGATATTTCAGAAGAACAAGTACGTTCTGGTCTGAGTGGTTTTGGTGGGGTGAAACGCCGCTTCTCCGATGCGGGGAAATGGAACGGCGTCACGATTATTGACGATTATGGCCATCATCCTGTCGAGATATCGGCGGTGTTAAAGGCTGCGACACAAGTTTGTTCTGGTAAAATCCATGCTGTTGTACAGCCGCACAGATTTTCACGTCTGCAAGATTTGTTTGACGAGTTTTGCACGTGTTTTAATGACGCGAACTATGTCTATGTGACAGATATATTTGCGGCTGGTGAAGCGCCTATAGACGGGGTTGATGCCAAAGCTCTTATCGAGGGGCTTGCACGTCATGGCCACCGTAATGCACAGCAAATCTCGCGCGAGACATCTGCGCAAACGTTATATCCAAATTTGGAACCCGGTGATATGGTCGTCTTTCTTGGTGCAGGGGATATCACTGTGTGGGCAAATGAACTGGCCGATAAACTTGCAGAGATTTAACCTTGAGTTTCCCGTCAATACTTGATCAATTACCCGAAGTTCGCGGTAGCTTGCGCGAGAATGTCGCACTTGCGCCCTATACATGGTTTCGGGTTGGCGGCGAGGCGCAAATATTTTTTATGCCGAAAGACGAAGCCGATTTGGCTTTGTTTCTGGCTCAGCTTCCACAAGATATTCCTGTGCAAATACTGGGTGTTGCCTCTAATACATTGGTGCGTGACGGTGGTATTGAAGGGGTTGTCATTCGCCTTGGCCCTGCATTTGCAAAATGTGAAGTTTTGGAGGATGGACGGGTTAGGGTTGGCGCGGCCTGTCTTGACGGTGTGCTTGCGAAAAAAGCGGCTAAGGCTGGGCTCGGTGGGTTAGAGTTTTATGCAGGTATTCCTGGCACAATTGGCGGTGCATTACGTATGAATGCAGGGTGCTACGGCGCGGAAACTAAAGATGTTTTGGTTGAAGTTGTTGCACTGGATCGCCGTGGTCGCCGCCAAGTGATGCGCCTTGCGGACATGGGCTATAGCTATCGTCATAGCATCGCAGCCAGTGATTTGATTTTTGTTGAAGCTGTCTATCAATGCACTCTGGAGGATACGGATATTGTCATGGCACGCATGGCGGAAATTACACGTAACCGTGAACAGTCTCAGCCGATTAAAGAAAAAACAGGTGGGTCTACATTTAAAAACCCTGACCCCAAGCAATCTGGTGGCCGTGGGGCATGGCAAGTGATTGACGCGGCAGGTGGGCGTGGCTTTAAAGTTGGCGGTGCACAAATGTCCGAGAAGCATTGTAATTTTATGATCAATACGGGGAATGCGACGGCTCATGATATAGAAACTCTTGGCAATACTATTCGTGCTATGGTCAAAGACACACAAGGTGTAGATTTGCAGTGGGAAATTAAACGCATTGGCGTAAAGGTCGTGTCATGAGTGAAAAAATTGTAGTTTTATTAGGGGGCATGTCTCCTGAACGTGAAGTCTCACTGGTTTCGGGGGAGGCCGTTATTAAGGCTCTGACCGCTGAAGGCTATAAAGTTGTTAAAATTGACGCAGGCCGTGATTTGGCGGCGAAACTTGCAAAAGCCTCTCCTGATGTGGTTTTTAATGCACTCCATGGTGAATGGGGTGAAGATGGGCGCGTGCAAGGTGTTTTGGATTTATATGGTCGCCCATATACCCATTCTGGAGTCATGGCGTCGGCACTGGCTATGGATAAACACCGCGCAAAAATTGTGTGTAAAGCGGCTGGGATTAATGTGCCAGAGGGCATGCTCGTGCCGCGTGTCGATGCTGCGAAATCCCATATGTTGCCATTGCCGTATGTGGTGAAGCCAAATTCACAAGGTTCGAGTGTTGGTGTATATGTCATTATGGAAGGTGCAAACCGTCCACCGCTTGATATTGCTATGAATGAAAAAATGGGTGATGAGGTTCTTGTTGAAGCTTTCGCGCCAGGGCGTGAGCTGACTGTTACCGTTTTGAATGGTAAAGCATTATGTGTGACAGAAATCGTCGCGCATACGGCGTTTTATGATTATGAGGCAAAATACTCTGATGGTGGCTCTAGCCATATTGTACCAGCGAAAATTCCCAAGTCTGTGGCTGATATTTGCATGGAATGGGCGGAAATTGCACATAATTGTTTGGGGTGTCGTGGGCTAACGCGTTCTGATTTCAGGTTTGATGATGCGAAAATGTCAAAAAACCCGAAAAAAACGGATATAGTAAACAAAATCGTAATGCTTGAGCTTAATACTCAGCCTGGAATGACTCCGACTTCTCTTGCGCCAGAGCAAGCAGAGCATATGGGGATGAGTTTTCGGCAATTATGTCGATGGATAGTGGAAGACGCCTCGGTCTCTCGGTAGGGATATTGTTTGGCGGGAAGTAATGATCGCGAAAGCAAGATGGCAAAAAGAAAACCTGCAAAAAAACCTGCGCCTCGCCGTATTAGCCCGCTCAAACCTGGATTAAGCGGTGCGCGAAATTGGGCGACAGCACAAGTGCGTGGCGCGGCCTATTCTCGCAAGCGGATGACGCGCTTAATTATTTCTGCAGTATTCTTGCTTATGGCTATTTTGTGGATGGCCTTGTGGTTGGGTGGGTTTTTTCCAGCAATAAAGGCTTCTGGAGATCGGTTTGCGAAAGAACGCCTGATGAGTATGGGCTTTGTTGTAAAACACGTTGATGTTGTCGGTGAAGGCCGTATTTCCGAGACGCAAGTGCGTGCTGTTTTAGGTGTGTATTCCGGGGATTATCTCTTTGATATGGATATTGATAATGCACAAACCCGTGTGCAAAACCTAAGCTGGGTGGATACAGCCGTTATACGTAGGCTTTGGCCGAACCGCATTGTTGTTCATGTTAATGAACGTCGTCCATATGCGCTGTGGCAAGAAAATGGGCGTATTCAGATTATTGATAATTCGGGTGTTGTTATTCAAGATGCAAATGTGAACGAATTTGCAAATCTTCCTTTTGTTGTCGGGGCGGGCGCTTCGCAGCAGGCTGAGGCATTTTTGAAAATTCTGGCGCGCTATCCTGAAATTTACGCTCAGACTGAATCGTGTGTTTACATCAGTAAACGTCGTTGGGATATTGTGTTAAAAAATGATGGTTTACGTATTCTTTTGCCTGCTGATAACCCAGAGAGAGCATTGGCATTGCTTGTCAAATATAATGCAAAGCATGGTATGTTAAGGCTTGATCTTGAGAGCATAGACTTGCGGATTAAGGGGCGGTTAGCCTTGCGTCCTGCGGTCGAGAGCCGTGTAAAAGCTGTGAGCATACGGCGCGTTGGTAAAAGGGCTTAATCGTGTCTTTTTTCTCGGGTCGTTCGCGTTCGGCTAATCCAGATATTGTTGCTATTCTCGATGTGGGTTCATCTAAAATTGTCTGTTTCATTGGTCGTCAAGAGGTTGAGGGCGGCATACGTATTCTTGGCGCAGGTTTCCATGCCAGCGAAGGATTGCGTGCGGGTGTTGTCGTCGATATGGAAGCGGCCGAAAACTCTATTCGTCACGCGGTTGAAAAAGCTGAGCGGGAAGCAGGTCTCGCAATTTCAGCAGTTTACGTGAATGTCTCAACCCGTTCTTTGCGCTCGCGGCATATTCATGTGAATACGGAGTTTTCTAATGCGGAGGTCGCGGATCGGGATCTAAGTCGTGTCATTGATACTGCCCTGAGTGAATTTAGCGAACCTGATCATGCTATTCTTCATGCGATTCCGATGAATTGGACTGTTGATGATGAGCGGGGTATTCGCGACCCTCGGGGTATGTTTGGCAAGCAATTGGGCGTTGATATGCATTTTGTAACTGCAGGTGTCGGCGTATTGCGAAATCTTGTGCATTGTGTAGAGCGCTGCCATTTACGTGTTGCTGGCATGATTGCATCTTCTTACGCGGCAGGTGTCGGAGTGTTGGTCGAGGATGAGTTTGATCTTGGGGTGACACTTATTGATATGGGCGCCGGGATTACAACTGCGGCTGTATTTCGTGACCGCACGCTTGCATTTGTTGATGCGGTTGCTGTTGGTGGGCGTAATGTGACGAGTGATATTGCACGTGGTCTCACCACGCCGTTCGAGGCGGCCGAGCGTATAAAGGCGATTTATGGCTCCGCTCTGGAGAGTCCTGATGATGATGGGCAAATGGTGCCGTGCCCGCCAATGGGCGCGCAAGATGAGTTGCATCATGAGCCTCTGACCTTGCTTACCAGTGTTGTACGTTCGCGTATTGAGGAAACCTTTGAGATATTGAAAGGGAGATTTGAATCGGCGGGTATTGAATCGTTTTCCGGGCGACGAATCGTGCTGACCGGAGGGGCCGCGCAGCTATCGGGTGTCGCGCAATTGGCTGAATATACGTTTAAAAAACGGGTAAGAGTGGGGTTGCCTCATGGCTTGCTCGGTTTGCCAGATACAATGAGTGGCCCTGATTTTTCTGTTGCATCTGGTATTATCAAGCATGTCTTTGAAAAGAAACATGAAGTTATATCTGGCCCGCCAGATTTATCTGGTAAACGTGCGCGTACGCGGCGGTATGCGGGCGGAAATTTTAGTAAATCTTTGAAATGGTTTAGAGAAAATTTTTAGGCAATGGGTTGGCGCGCCGTCGTTGTGAATGTTGTTTGGGTGTATCAAATATATTTATGGTTCCGTATATTGCACACTCACTATGTTCAGGGGGCTTCAACTCAGATTATTAGTTTTATATACTTTGAAACGCATAGAGCTGGTTTTTTAAAAAAATAAACATAGAAAAGCACTCTCATTAACGGATGTTAAACATTTATGTCCGATGGTGGTGTTAATATCTTGCAAACTATATAACTTCAGGTTCTTTCCATGAGTATAAATTTTTCCTTACCAAAAGCTACTGAACTCAAACCTCGTATTATTGTTATTGGTGTCGGTGGCGCTGGCGGCAATGCCGTAAACAATATGATTGATTCTGGCCTTGAGGGTGTAGAATTTATTGTGGCCAATACAGATGCACAGGCGTTAGCGCTTTCAAAAGCAGAGCGCCGCATTCAAATGGGAAGTTCTATCACGCAAGGCTTGGGCGCAGGTATGCGACCTGATGTTGGCGCGGACGCGGCACAAAGCTCTCTTGAAGATATTATGGGGCATCTTGATGGCGCGCATATGTTGTTTGTTGCTGCTGGCATGGGCGGCGGTACAGGTACTGGGGCAGCGCCAATTATCGCGCAGGCTGCACGTGAACGTGGCATTTTAACAGTTGCGATTGTGACGAAGCCGTTTCAGTTTGAAGGGTCTCGCCGTATGAAACTCGCAGAGGCGGGTATTGAAGATTTATATTCAAGCGTAGATACGCTACTTGTGATTCCCAATCAAAATTTATTCCGTATCGCTACCGAGAACACTACAATGGCAGATGCCTTTGCGCTTGCTGATGAAGTCTTGAACTCTGGTGTGCGTAGTATTTCTGATTTGATGGTTGTGCCAGGTAAGATTAATCTCGATTTTGCCGATGTTCGCACTGTTATGGGCGAAATGGGTAAGGCTATGATGGGCACTGGTGAAGCAACTGGTGAGCGTCGTGCAATTGAAGCCGCGGAGGCCGCGATTTCTAATCCACTTCTTGATGATGTTTCTTTAAAAGGGGCAAAGGGCGTCTTGATTAATATTACAGGTGGCTCTGATCTGACACTTTATGAAGTGGACGAGGCTGCAAACCTTATTCGAGCCCAAGTAGACCCTGATGCAAATATCATTGTGGGATCTGCGGAAGATACAGCACTTGATGGTATTGTGCGTGTTTCTGTTGTGGCAACAGGTGTTGATAGCGATGAATTAACGGCTCAAACTCAATATCGGCCGCGTCAGGTTGAAGAAGCTATAGACGTAGCGGAAGTTGTTGAAGACGAAATCGTTCATGAGAATGTTGCTGAAGTGCCTGTTTCTCAAGAACCTGCGTTGCAAAGACCTGCTCCGCAAGCGCCTGCTTATCAATATAGACAGCCTGAACCGACACAGACATATGCTCCTGTGCAAGAAGCTCCTATTGCTTCGCCAGTAACGCCTGCGCCAGTTCAACACGCCCCGATTGCACCGCCTGTTCCTGCGGTAGAACGTGTTTTGCCAAAAGTGGAGATGCAAGTCGTTGTGAAGCGCCCATTCGGATTTTTTGGCCGTAAGAAGACGGTACCTGTTGCGCCACGTGTTCAAGCAGAATTAACGCCTAGCCGTAATGGCGAGTTATTTGGAGCGAACATGGATGACGAGTTGGAAATTCCGTCTTTCTTGCGTCGTTTGAATAAATAAATATCGTTTATTTTTGTCAAGAAAACCTCGTTTTTAAACGGGGTTTTTTTATGGGTAAATTCGCCTGTAAGTAATTGAAACTATTAAATAGTTACGAGTTTGTAATGTGTTGAAACATATTGTAACAGACCTTTAATTTTACATTGTACAATAACGCGCTAGAAGTCATGGATGAAGACATTCGCTAGTGGGGCTTATGTCGATTAGGAATAATTTGCACATGGCAATTCGCTATATTCAAAAACAGGCAACAATGAGGAACGCTGCGATTACAAGCGGCGTCGCGCTTCATGGCGGTAATATTGTGCAATTGGTTTTAAAGCCTGCGCCAATTAATACAGGTATTGTTTTTGTCCGCACCGATATAATGGATCGCGATAATCATATTGTCGTGAGGCCTGATACAGTCACTAAAGTACGCCAATGTACAACAATCGGGAATGCGGCTGGTGTGCAAGTGGCAACGATTGAACATCTTATGGCGGCTTTGTCGGCTATCGGAGTCGATAATCTTATTGTTGAAATTAATGGCGCGGAATTACCAGCGCTTGACGGTAGCTCTGAGCCTTTTCTTAAGCTTATTGAGCATGCAGGCGTTCAGTCCCAAAATGCACCTCGTCGCTATATTAAAGTTTTAAAACCAATTGAGGTGAGTGTCGGTGATGCCTATGGACGTATCGAGCCTTATGAAAGACTTCGTCTTGATGTGACAATTGACTTTGCGGAGCAAATTATTGGTCGTCAGCGCATTGAAATTGAGCCTGATGTACGGTCTTTCCGAGAAAGACTAGCGTCTGCACGCACATTTGCACGTGCGCATGAAGTCGTGGCACTGCGTGAGGCTGGATTTTCCAAAGGTGGTTCTTATGATAATGCGATCGTTGTTGATGGCAATAAAGTCTTGAATCCGGGAGGATTACGGTATTCTGACGAATTTGTACGTCATAAAGCTCTTGATTTACTCGGGGATATGTATGTTGCAGGGCCTTTGCTTGGGAAGGTCACAAGTGTTTGTGCGGGGCATGCGCTTAATCATCAATTGTTATTGGCATTGTTTGCGGATAAAAATGCATGGTGTTTTACCCATATGGACGCTGAAATGTGTGCACAAGCCGTCACGAGCACGCCTGTATCAAGACTTGAAGAAACGGCAATGGCGCTATAGGGTAGGCTTTCAAAGTTTTAATGATTTAAACGCCTTATCTATTTGACGTAGAGCCCAGAATCTGGTTTTCACTAATATAGAATTATGAAAGCCTATTTATGACGTTTTTTATTAATATGCGCCAATCTTGGCGACCAATCATTGCGATCTGTGCCACAAGTCTAATCTTGGCGGGGTGTTCCACATTTGGTGGGAAGAAAAAAGCTGAGCTCGCTTATCAAGAACGTCCAGCGGAAACTCTATATGATAACGCGTTAAAGGATATGGATAACCGACGCTTTGATCGGGCTATCTTATATTTTGACGAAGTTGAACGCCAACATCCGTTTTCACGTTGGGCGCGTCGCGCAATGTTAATGTCTTCATTCGCGCATTATAGCTCTGGTGATTATGATGAAGCTGTGTCTGCGGCGCAGCGTTTTATTAGTTTGCATCCAGGTAGTGATTCCACGCCATATGCATATTACCTTATTGCGATTTGTCATTATGAACAAATTTTTGATGTAGGTCGTGATCAGGGTACGACAGTCCTTGCAGAACGCGCGTTGCAACAAGTTGTTCGCCGCTATCCAGATTCAGATTATGCGCGTGATGCACGTCTTAAACTTGAACTTACCCATGATCATCTGGCAGGCAAAGAGATGGATGTAGGACGTTGGTATTTACGTGAACATCAACAGCTTGCAGCTATTGGGCGTTTTAAAAATGTCGTAAAAAAATACGATACCACTTCACAAGTTGAAGAGGCAATGCACCGTTTGGTTGAAGCTTATGTTTCCCTTGGCCTTATTGGCGAAGCAAAACAGGTGGGGTCGGTTCTCGGCTATAACTACCCAAGTGGCGATTGGTATCAAGATACATATACATTATTGTCAAAATACGGCGTTGATTTGCAAACCGAGCTTAAAGTTGAACGTAAGCGTGGTTATTGGAGACGTCTCAAAGAACGCCTCTTCTAAACTCTAACCATAAGGATTTGTGTCCGCAATGTTGAGCGAAATATCCATTCGCAATGTGGTTCTTATCGAAGCTCTTGATCTTGAATTGAGGGCTGGGCTTACGGCTATGACAGGGGAAACAGGCGCAGGTAAATCTATTATCCTAGATGCACTGGGCATGGCGACAGGGGCGCGGTCGGACAAAGGCCTTGTGCGCCGTGGTGCGGACAAGGCCAGTTGTAGCGCAAGGTTTGTACTGCCCAGTGATCATATTGTCTGGTCTTTACTTGAAGACGCAGGTCTTGAGGCCGATAGCTCTCAAGATCTTGTTCTTCGTCGTGTTTTGACTGCCGAAGGGCGTTCTCGTGCATATATTAATGATGAGCCTGCTGGGCAAAAGCTCTTGGCAAAAATTGGTTCGCATGTGCTTGAAGTGCATGGGCAACATGATGGGCGCGGTTTACTTGATAGCGGTACACACAGAGGGCTCTTGGACCGATTTGGTGGTTTTGCGGATATGCTGACAAAATGCTCACAGGCATATGGGCAAATGAAACAGGCACAGGAACGGGTCACGTATTTAGAAGATAAACAGGCCAAGTCAGATGATGACCGTGCCTTTTATGACCATGCTATTTCCGAGCTTGATCGTCTCGCACCGCGAGCTGGCGAAGACGAAAAACTGGCTTCCGAGCGTCGTTTATTACAACACGGCGAGGGTGCGCTTTCCGAGCTTGCCTCGGCACAGCAGGCTTTGGGTGAAGACGGTGCTTATGAAGCACGTATTGGTCAAGCTTTGGCAGGGCTTGAACGTGTGCGGAATAAGATCGGCGAGCCAACAAGTGAGCCGAGTGAAACAGGTGATAATGAGGAGAATGGCTCAGCTGCTGGCCTTGCTCTTGAAACTGCATCTGGCGCGCTCGAAAAGGCACTGATTGAACTTGAAGAGGCACGCGGCGCGGTAAATGCTGCGGCGCAAATGTTTGATTTTGAACCAGGACGGTTGAATGAAGTTGAGGAACGTTTGTTTTCTTTGCGTGCTGTTGCGCGTAAATATGACGTTGATGTCAACGGGCTTGCTGATTTACGTCAAAAGTTCGGGGATGAGTTACTGTCATTGGAACGTTCGGATGAAGATATGTTGGCGGCCCAAAAGGCTTTAGGAACGACACGTGCTGCTTATGATGTGATTGCAAATAAATTGACGCAAGCACGGCGGAAATCAGCGAAAATATTAGACGCGAAAGTTTTGCATGAACTACCAGCATTGCGTATGCAAAATGCACAATTTACAACACAAATAAGCATGACGCCTGAAAGTGCGAATGGTCGGGATGCCGTTATTTTTGAAGTATCTACAAATCCGGGAACACCGTCTGGGCCACTTAATAAAATTGCATCGGGCGGCGAGCTCTCTCGCTTTGCTTTGGCGATTAAAGTCGCGCTTGCAGGAAAAAATCAAATGGTGATGGTTTTTGATGAGATTGACCAAGGTGTTGGCGGCGCCGTTGCCGACGCAGTTGGGCGGCGATTGTCAGCGTTGGCAGAAACTGGCCAAGTTCTTGTTGTGACCCATTCCCCACAAGTGGCCGCCAGTGCAGACCATCAATTGCTCATTCATAAAACGTCACGGGCGGGTAAAACAATTACGAATATTGAAGCGCTTGATACGACGGCTCGCGAAGAGGAAATCGCGCGTATGTTAGCAGGCGAAAGTATCACAGACGCGGCGCGTGCAGCGGCACGTCAGCTTATGCAAGCGTTATGAGTGTTGAAAGCCTGACACAAGCCCAAGCAAAAATGAAAATTAACATGCTAAGCATGGAAATTCGTGCGCTTGATGAGCTTTATTATAAAGACGACGCGCCAAAAGTGAGTGACGCAGAGTATGACGCTTTGCGTCAACGGCTTATTGCGCTTGAAACGGCATTCCCAAAACTGATTGCTAAAAATAGTCCTACGCAAAAAGTGGGAGCGAAACCATCTGGAAAATTTGGTAAAATAACCCATTCCGTACCCATGCTTTCACTCGATAATGCTTTTAATGGCGAGGACGTGCGTGATTTCGTAGGGCGGGTGCGTAAATTCCTCAATATTGATCCCAATAAGAGTGTGGATTTCACTGCTGAACCCAAAATTGATGGGCTGTCGGCAAGTATTCGTTATGAAAATGGCAAGTTGATCCACGCGGCAACCCGTGGGGATGGACGTATTGGTGAAGATATTACGGCTAATATCCGTACGCTCAATAATGTTCCTCATGTGCTGACGGGAACGGGGTGGCCAGATATATTAGAGGTACGCGGTGAGGTCTATATTTCCCATGCGGATTTCGAAGCCATGAATAAGCAGGTCGAGGCAGAAGGTAAAGACGCTTATAAAAATCCTCGTAATGCAGCTGCAGGTTCTCTGCGCCAAATTGATCCCAGTATTACGGCCAAACGCCCACTGAAATTTTATGCCTATGCGTGGGGAGAGGTGAGTGCGCCGCTCGCGGATACGCAGTATGAAGCCGTTCAAAATTTAGGGGCGTGGGGGTTTAGTGTAAACTCACTCACTAAGATTTGTAAAAGTTCGGGTGAGCTGATTTCTCATTATGAGGGTATCGATACTGCGCGTAGTGAGCTTGGTTATGATATTGACGGTGTGGTTTACAAAGTAAATGATTTGGCATTGCAAGAGCGCCTTGGTTTTGTATCGCGCGCACCGCGCTGGGCCATCGCACATAAATTTGCGGCGGAAAAAGCCAGTACCACTATCGAGGATATTGATATTCAGGTTGGTCGCACGGGGGCGCTTACGCCTGTTGCGCGTCTTGCTCCTGTTACTGTTGGTGGGGTGGTCGTCTCGAACGCTACTTTGCACAATGAAGACGAGATAAGGCGCAAAGATATTCGTATTGGTGACCGTGTTGAAATTCAACGGGCTGGTGACGTTATTCCGCAAGTATTGCGTGTTCTGGACGCTGACCGTGAGGGCCGCTCTGCACCGTTTATTTTGCCGAAAAAATGTCCAGTTTGTCATGCGGACGCTGTACGTGGAATGGACGAAAAAGGCAAAGAGGACGTGATACGACGTTGTACAAATGGAATCGCTTGCCCCGCGCAAGCGATTGAAAGTTTAAAGCATTTTGTATCTCGCCGTGCCTATGACATTGACGGTATGGGGGTGAAACAGATTGAGGGTTTTTACGAGAGAGAGCTAGTGCGTGAACCTGCTGACATCTTTACGCTCGAAGCGCGCAATGACGAAATTCAACTTGAAAAATGGGAAGGTTGGGGGGCATTGAGCGCGACAAACTTATTTGCTGCGATTACTGAGCGCCGTGAAATTAGTTTCCAACGTTTCCTTTATGCCCTTGGTATTCGCCATGTCGGGCATGGCAATGCTAATCTGCTCGCCAAACATTATCTCTCATTTGATAAATTCATTCGTGCCATTAAAGGCGCCGCGCCGAAAATTGGGGAAGACTGGTTTGAACTCCTTTCCATTGACGGTATGGGCGAGGCGGCTACAGGTTCTCTTGTTGATTTTCTAAACATGCCCCAAAATGTGAAAATCGTTCGTAATCTTCTGGAACATGTCACTGTCATCGACGCCGAAGCGCCAAGTGCAGATAGCGTTGTCGCAGGGAAAACTGTGGTATTCACTGGGAAATTAGAATTATTCAGTCGCGATGAAGCCAAGGCGAAAGCCCAGAGTTTGGGGGCTAAAGTTTCTGGATCCGTATCTAAAAATACTGATTATCTCGTTGCAGGCCCCGGCGCAGGCTCCAAACTTAAAAAGGCTGAGGGTCTAGGCGTGAAAGTCGTGACTGAGGCCGAGTGGTTGGCGTTAATTGGCTAGGCAAATATGCCCTAAAGCGTGTTCGGATCATGCATTGCTAAGAAATCTTCGGGCAATACGGGTTTGGGCAGGGCTAATATATATACGACTCTGTCTTTGACACTACCTTCTGCATGCAGGGTTTTTGCGGGTACAATTATTTTGTCACCTGCGCGTACAGGAGTGCGTTTGCCCGTGCTTTCTTCTAAAATATCGGTTTCGCCTTCGAGAATATAGACGTGAATATCGTCAGAATGCCAGTGAGTGTGTAGCCCGTCTGACGGCCCTGATACAAATGTTGTTGGCCATGTTTTGTTGGTCTTTACGTCATCTAAAACGTCTTCTAGGTTTTTGAAATATTGTGGGTAATATTCTAGTGCCATAACAAACTCCCTGAATTGATGTGCGATCTTGACTCTAGGGGGATAGTCTAGTGTAGTAAACGCCTTAATCTGAATGAGTATAATGTAAAGATTGCATGAAATATGGATATATCGTCAATACGACTGTTCGTTGAAGTTTATAAATATGGGAGTTACGCGATTGTCGCACGACAGCGCGAAATCGATCCTTCAAAAGTTTCACGGGTTATCTCTTCGCTAGAATCTGAATTAGGCTTTCGTTTGTTCCAGAGGACAACACGTAAACTCGTCGCGACTGAGGCAGGGAGTTTATTCTTTAGTCAGGTGGAGGGGTTGATTGATCAATTTGAATCGGCGGCGGAACAAGCCCAAGATATTCTTGAACAACCGAGGGGAAAATTAAGGGTGTCCGCCTGTACGTCCTTTGGACAAAGAGTGCTTGTGCCGCATCTCTCGAAATTAAAAGAACGATATCCCGACTTAAAAATTGAATTATTACTGGCGGATCATCAAGTTGATATTATTGAAGAAAAAGTAGATTTGGCAATTCGGTTTGGAAGTCGCCCTACAGGTAATTTTATTTCCTGTCTTCTTTCGCCTCGTCAATTTCGTGTGTGCGCCAGCCCTGCCTATCTCGAAAAGCATGGTAGGCCCGAAATGCCAGAAGATTTGAAAACCCATGATTGCGTATTGTTTTCAGGGTATGACAATATGTGGAAGTTTCGCAAGAATGATATAAGTGCATTCTCTGTCCCTGTTTCTGGCCATTTTTCGATTACCCACGGGATGACAATCACGGCATGTGCGGTGGCTGGTATCGGAATCGCCTTAATACCCGATTGGCTGTGTAATGCTGAAATCGAAAAGGGCGATTTGATAGATATTTTTTCAGAATATGAGTGTGCAGGTTCTGAATTCGATACAGGCGCATGGCTCGTATATCCAAGTCGAGGATATATTCCTTTAAAACTCAGAGTACTTATCGATTTTTTGAAACAGGAGTTAAAGGGGTATGCAGTGTGAGATATTATGTGCTTGTCACTGTATAATGTCGCTCAACATTTTTAGCCACTTTTCCCCACTCTGAATTATGCACCCGTTTTTGGTGATTATCAAAATCGGTTTGGGTGGTGAATTTTTCGTAGACGGAGAAGATCTGAGGATTGGAGGCGTCTTGTTTAACACGAAATACCAAACAGCCTGTCTTGGCAAGGGTTAGGCGTGTGTGCTCAATAAGGGCAGCTTTAACGGCGGCCACATCTGTCACGGGGACAATGATATGGCCGCTGAGTATGATTTTACCCATGGTTAGGTGGCGTACAGATTAGAGAGGCGTACAGGCTTGGGTGAGCCAAGCGCGGACTTCGCCTTCGACGAGTGGCGCGATTTCATTAAGGACGCGGGCGTGATAGCCATCTAGCCAGTTGATTTCATCAGGTGTGAGGCGTTCTTTCACGACCAGTGTTTTTTCAATTGGCGCGAGGGTGAGGGTATGGAAACCGTGCATAAGACGCTCGCCACCTGCAATTTCTGTGGCCTCGGTTACATATTGTAAATTCTCTATGCGGATGCCAAATCCGTCGGTTTTATAATAACCAGGTTCGTTGGACACAATCATGCCGGGGTCGAGCGGTATGGAACTTGGGGATTTGGCGATGCGTTGCGGGCCTTCGTGAACGCCAAGATAGGCGCCGACGCCATGGCCTGTGCCGTGATCATAATCAAGTCCTTGCGCCCATAATGCCATGCGTGCAAGCGCGTCGAGGGCATGTCCCGTTGTTCCTGCTGGGAAGCGTACCATGGATAATGCGATATGACCTTTTAGGACAAGTGTGAAACATTTCCGCATTTCATCCGTAGGTGTGCCGATGGGCACGGTACGGGTGATGTCGGTTGTACCGTCTACATATTGGCCGCCACTATCGACGAGATAAAGATTACCTGCTTCAAGCATTTTTGTCGTGGCTTTGGACACGCGGTAATGAACGATTGCACCGTTAGAACCTGCACCAGAAATGGTCTCGAAACTTAAGTCTTTCAAAAGACCTGTGTCAGCACGAAAGCTTTCAAGTTTTTGTGCGGCGATAATTTCGTCGACTGTACCGTCTTGAGCTTTGGTCGCGAGCCAGTGTAGAAAATTGGTGATGGCCGCGCCGTCACGGACATGTGCGGCGGCACTGCCGTCAATTTCGGCCTTGTTCTTGCGCGCTTTGGGCAAGGCGATTGGGTCCATAGCGCGGACAATGTTTGCACCTGCTATGGTCAGGGTGTCGAACATGAAGGCGGCGCTTGTGGAGGGATCAACCATAACGGTTTTGCCGTTTAAATCTTTAAGGCGGCTTTCGAGTTTGTTTTCCTCGGAGATAGAGACTTGATTGCCGAAATGGGCGCGGACTTCGCGTGTGACTTTGTCGGGATCAATGAATAATTCGACACTGGCATCTGCATTGATAATCAGACTTGCGAGGGGAAGCGGTGAGCACATAACGTCACCGCCACGAATGTTGAGCAGCCACGCAATTGATGAAGGCGCGGTGATAAGGGCGGCGTCTGCACCTTTGGCTGTTATGGCTTGCGCTATCTGTGCGCGTTTTTCTGCGTGGTCAACGCCCGCAAGTTCGAGTGGCTGTATCGTAAGTTCCGCTTTGGGGGCGGCAGGGCGGTCTGTCCATGCTTGGTCGATTGGGTTTATGGTGACAGGTTGCAAGCTCGCGCCTGCGCTTGTTACAGCCTCGTGGATGGAAATTAGGGCGTCGGGACTATGAAGTTTTGGGTCATAGCCGATTTTTGCACCTTTTGGGGCGTTGGCCGCGAGCCATGTTGCGACACCTGAGTTTTCGAGGCGGTTATAGCTATAGAGGTTTTCGTCGACTTGATCGCGGACTTGTAAAATATAGCGGCCATCGATGAAAACTGCGGCGGTTTTGGTCAAGACAACTGCGGCACCCGCAGAGCCTGTAAACCCTGTCGCCCACATAAGGCGTTCATTATAGTCAGGAAGGTATTCGTTATTATACTCGTCTTCGTGGGGGATGAGAAAACCGTCTAGGCCAGCCGCATGTAAACTCGCGCGGAGTTTTGGGAGGTTTCTTTTGCCGAATTCCGGGCCGCCCTGTACATCAAAGTTTTGTATCATTATTGGTCCTTAAATATTGATTTGTCCGTAGTCTACGCTTCTGGGCAAGACAGGGCAACGGCTTTAGCTGTTTCAATCGTGAATCAAATGATAAATTCAGCTATGCGTATATGCATATCTAAATTGATGTATTATGCATTCTCTTTGGGTCTGGAAAATGACATATAGTGGTTATCGAAATTCAGTCGGGCTTCAATGGGAAGTCTAGACAAATAAGGAGAAGCGTAATGGCTAAACATTTCAACCCAGCAGCTCTCGTGAGCAACAAAACAAATATGTCAACAATTGCACCTGCTGCAAAAACAACAGCGAATATGGAATTCCTTATTCGCCGTGTTGCACGTGACCAACGTCGCGCGCGTCGTGCAATCTAAGGCATATTAACTTCATCGAAGTTATAATGTTTGAATAAATTAAGTCCCTTTCACATCAGTGATGGGGACTTTTTTTATGCAAAAACTATTTTATGCAAAAGCTACGGTTTTTGCATGGTGAGGGTGGTCCATCCTGCGAGGGAGGCGCGGCGTGAAAGCTGTAGGTTTTGCGCTAAATAGGCAGTTATAAGGGTTTCAGCCTGTTCGTCCAATAGCCCCGATAAAATCACCGAACCTTTGGAAGCCAAAGACGCGGCAATCGTGGGCGCGAGAACGATTAATGGGCCTGCCAGAATATTGGCAAATATGAGATCAAATGCGCCTTTTTCTTCAATGCCTTCGGCTTGAAAGGCTGTGATGAGGGCGGCGACTTGGTTCAGTTTCGCATTTTCCTTGGTTACATAGACCGCGTCATCATCAATATCAGACGCCGAGATAGGGGTTTTGAGCGCTTTGGCCGCGCCGATTGCGAGAACGCCTGCACCGCAGCCTAAATCCAAAACGGTTTTTGGGGTCGTGTTTTGAATAAGTTCGTCAAACGCGAGTAAACAGCCTTTGGTCGTACCGTGATGACCTGTACCGAAGGCGATACCTGCGTCTATTTGGATAGGAAAAGGCGTGTCTGTTGGAATTTTATTTGCGTCATGGCTGCCGTAAACGAAAAAACGCCCTGCTTTTACAGGTGGTAGGCCAGCTTGCGATTTTGCTGTCCAGTCTTCATCGGGAAGTTGGGTGATGAAGTGCTCGAGTGTGCCTAGGTTGAGAGCGTCGCGGCAAGTATTTGCTTCAGATTCTGTAGCAAACAAAGCTTGCACATGCATGGTCTCTGGCCCGTCTTCGAATACGGATACGGCCAAAGCCTGCATCTCCATTTCGAAACCGAGCGTATCTGAAAGCGCGAAAATAATATCGCTTGGGCCGCGAACAAAAAGGGCGAATGGTGGGGCTGTGTTTGTCATTGGGTATACATAACGTAATGCAGGGTAAGTGCAATCATGACTTTTCTATTGTCAGATGCAGAACCCTCATTTAGCGTTGGGGTATATAAATGAAATTTATAACGGGGTGTTATATGCGGTATATAAGCGGATTTATTATTTTTGTCGTTTTGTGGTGTCAAGTTTTGTGGTGTCAAAATGGGTACGCACAAATTCCATTTGAAAAGACCACTGTTGAGTATGTTCTTGATTTGAATGCACGGTTGAAAAAGGGGGAGGCTGAGGCGCAATTTGAAAAGGGTATGAACATACTTTTGTATCAAGAGGCAACGCAAACTAACCGCCAGAACGGGATTTCATGGGTAAATAAAGCGGCGCAACAAAACTATGTCGAAGCACAATATGAACTTGGGAAAATTTATAGTAATGGAAAATATGCTGTGAAAGATCCTGCGCTTGCAGTGAAGTGGACGGTAATGGCCGCAAAATCTGGATATGATCTTGCTCAAAACAAGTTGGGGTTTTTATATTTTTATGGAAATTCTGCAATCAAACGCGATGACGTCCAAAGCACGTATTGGTATCAAAAATCTGCATTACAGGGGAATGTTACAGCTCAAGTTGTTATGGGGCAATGTTATGAAGAAGGCATGGGCATACCTCAGAACACACAAAAGGCAATTTATTGGTATAAAATAGCGGCTGCTCAGGGAAATTCTTTAGCGAAGACACAACTTACAAAACTTGAAACGAGGATGTTGAAACAACAAAAAGTAACGGCTGAAGATATAGGGGAGTTGATTGGTGCCGCTTTGATTTTATCGCAAAAGTCTGAAAATACACCTATTGTACCTCAAAATAGGACTGATCCTAAATATTTGGCGTGCTCTACAAAAGTGAACCAACGTATTGCCACATGTGGCGTATCACTTGCGATTGGCTCATGTGGCATGACGGGGTGTAGCGCCGAAGTGCGTTGTGATAAAGGGCTCGCGGCATATAATTGTAAAGGTGCTTTGCAAAATGAAAAATACGGGGAATATTTCTGCGATACAAAAAAACGGCGTAATTATGATGTTTCGCGTAGAGTTGTTATCGACAATGTGTGTGCACCATAAGGCTTAGCTTTAGCGTAATTTGCCTATCTTTTTGTGGTTTAAGCTCTCTCAATAAACCCGTCTAAGACTTTCTTTTTACCTGCTTTTTCAAAATTGACGTCGAGTTTGTTGCCGTCGGCGCTGGTGATGCGGCCATAGCCAAACTTTTGGTGAAAGACGCGTGTGCCGACAGAGAAGTTCTCGCCTTTGTTCTTTACGGGTTTGCGTGTGGCACTGCCTTCGATGGTTTGGTTTTTGTATTTTTGGTACCGATTACCGCCAGCGTAATTTGGTTTGGACCGCCTTGATTGAAACCCATCATCAAAGCTTTCTACAAAACTCTCGGAGCTTTTTTGCTGGGACATGCCTGAATAGCCAGATGTATTGTTGGCGTAATAGCCTGTATCAGATTTCACATCTATGTGATTAGAGGGCAATTCATCGACGAAACGTGATGGTAGTGAGGTTTGCCATTGGCCATAAATCATACGGTTGGCGGCGAAGTAAATTTCACAGCGTTCACGGGCGCGGGTAATGCCGACATAGGCAAGGCGGCGTTCTTCTTCGAGGCCTGCGAGGCCGCTTTCATCGAGCGATTTTTGTGACGGAAATGTGCCGTCCTCCCAACCAGGGAGGAATACGAGTGGAAATTCGAGACCTTTGGCTGCGTGAAGCGTCATCAAGCTGATTTTATCATCGGTTTCATTGGTGTCGATATCGAGGACGAGGCTGACATGTTCCATATAGGCGCTGAGGGTTTCGAACTCTGCCATGGCTTGGACAAGCTCTTTTAAATTCTCCAGACGACCTTCGGCTTTGGGGTCTTTGTCGTCCTTCCACATTTGGGTGTAGCCGCTCTCATCAAGGATTTTTTCGACGAGTTCTACGTGGGAAATATCGCGCATATCATTGCGCCAACGATCTATGTCGAGCAAAAATGCGCGTAGAGATGTGCGGGCTTTACCGCGTATTTCATCGGTTTTCACCAGTTGCCGTGTGGCATTTTCGAGGCTTGTCCCCATTGAACGGGCGGCGAGTTGCAGCTTTTGGATAGACGTTGCACCAATGCCGCGCTTGGGGGTGTTGACGATGCGCTCGAATGCGAGATCATCAAATTCGGAGCGGACAAGGCGGAGATAGGCATGGGCATCACGAATTTCTGCGCGTTCGAAAAAACGAGGGCCGCCAATAACACGGTAGGGTAGGCCAAGCATAATGAAGCGTTCTTCGAAGCTACGCATTTGCCGAGAGGCACGTACGAGTACAGCAGTGTCATCATAGGCACGCCCATTGCTTTTCCAGTTCTCAATTTCGGAACATATCACGCGCGCTTCGGCCGCACCGTCCCAGACGCCCGTGACGCAGACTTTTTCGCCGCCGTCTTCGTCTGTCCACAATGTCTTGCCAAGCCTGTCTTGATTGGCGGCGATCAGGCCTGAGGCCGCGCCTAATATGTGTTCGGTGGAGCGATAATTACGTTCAAGGCGCACGACTTTGGCGCCGGGAAAGTCCTTTTCAAAACGGAGGATGTTGTCAACCTCTGCGCCGCGCCAGCCATAAATTGACTGGTCATCATCGCCAACCACACAGAGGTTTTTGGAGCCTTGGGCAAGTAAACGTAGCCAGAGATATTGGCAAACATTGGTATCTTGGTACTCGTCCACAAGTAAATATTTGAATTTTTTATGATATTTTTCAAGGACTTCTGGATAAGATTGAAAGAGAGTAAGATTGTGTAAAAGCAAATCTCCAAAGTCACAAGCGTTCAGGTCTTTGAGGCGTTGTTGGTAAATTGTGTAGAGTTTTTTACCCTTGCCGCCTGCAAAACTATAGCCTTCGCTCGCGCCTAATTTATCGGGTGTTTTGCCCTTATTCTTCCAATCATCAATCATGTGTGCGAGGAGGCGTGGTGTCCAGCGTTTCTCGTCAATCATCTCGGCTTTGAGGATTTGTTTGATCAGGCGTAATTGGTCATCAGTATCAAGGATTGTGAAGCCAGATTTTAGGCCGACAAGTTCTGCGTGGATACGGAGTATTTTCGCGGCTATGGAATGGAATGTGCCGAGCCACGGTAGGCCTTCAACCTCTGCGCCGATTAAACTGCCAACCCGTTCGCGCATTTCGCGCGCAGCTTTGTTGGTGAAGGTAACCGAGAGTATTTGCGAAGGATAGGCGCGCCCTTGGGACAATATATGGGCGAGGCGACATGTCAGCACACGGGTTTTACCTGTACCTGCACCTGCGAGGACAAGGATGGGGCCGTCTAAATGTTCAACCGCTTCTCTTTGTTCAGGGTTTAATCCTTCCAAATATGATGCAGGCAAAGTATGGGCCATACGCGCCGCCATCATTTGTTGTTGGGCGCGTTCAGATATGGAAAGAGTGGGCGAATCAGGATCAGACATTTAGAGAACATAAGGCAAACATACAGAGTTTGCCAATAGGTTTTTGTGGCTATTTCACTTGTCTGGCGTGAACGAATATTTCGTCTAAGGTGTTGAGTGGAACAGGGCCGAGGCGCAAAAGTGTGTCATGGAATTCTTTAATATCAAACTGATCACCTAACCGCTGTTCTTCTGATTTACGCAAACCATGAATGAAATCAGCGCCAATATTATAGGTCATGGCTTGCATAGGCATTTTGTTGATACGTGCGAATTCACGGTCAATTATGGATTGCTCTTGAAGTCTCTCAGGCATGTGTTCTTGCCAGAATAATGCCATTCTTTGTTTGTTCCAGCCGTTATAATTTATGTGAACGTCAAGAATAATGCGAATGGCGCGGACTAGATTATAGTCAAGATGGCCTAATTGTTGTTCAAATGATTGAAATAACCCAAGTTCTTGGCCAAGGCTTTCAACATATGTCGCCCATCCTTCGCTGAAAGGTGATGCGCCTGATCTACTTGCTTTAACTATGGGCGCACATAGAGGGTATTTTTTGGAGACTTGATATTGTAAATGATGCCCGGGTATGAGTTCGTGAAGCATAAGGAAATCAAGCTCTTTGCCTGAATATGTTTTTCCATTCCAATAATAGGTGAAAGTTGAGTTTTGATATGTTCCTAACGCGTGCCAGCGGTTAGTTTTATGGTTTCCAATAATAGATGTTTTGGAAATGTCATAAGGGATGAATAATTGGGGGTAATGCGCTGCAATTATTGTACGGCGTTGAGTATATGCGTCATGAATTGCAGTATCATCGTTAAAAATATGGGTTTGGGTTTTGTTGAAGTCTTCTAGAGAAAGAGCTTGTCCAGACGATATTATTTGGTTTTCTAAAATTGATAATTTTAAGCGTGCAGCTTCTAGCTCTGAATAGCCATATTGAATAAGTTCTTCTGGTGTTTTATCTATGCTTAAATAGGTTTGTATTCTTTGAATGTATTTCTGTTTTCGTCTCTCACTTTTAGTTTCTGCCTCGTTGAGGCGTGTAGATGTATTTATGCGGGTGATTTTATTACTCACTGTGGATTGGAGCAATCGTTTATGGATGGCATTGCATGCGGTGAGGGCATTTGACGGGAAAATTTCAAGCGTATTCAGAGAGGCACGTAATTTTTCTTCTCCTACAGACTTCAAATGCACGGGAGGGGGGACGAGAACCCACTTGGTTTTCCCAGTTGCCGTTGTGATGTGTTGGTAGGTTTTACTATGAGAAGATGGAGGGTGAAATGCTGTTTTGTAAAATGTGATAAAATCTGCATTAATTTGTATTTTATTTACAGGGAAAGGACGAAAACTGAGCCATAAAAGGGCGCTAAATAATAATGGTATAACGAATACAAAAGGATGTTTCATATCGGCAGTGTACTATTTATTTTGGCCTTGTACATGCCGTAATACCCAGAGGCGGAGATAGGCGGCGAGGCCGTATGTGCTGTCTTGGTCAGTGCGGGTGTCGTCGAGTTGCGTGATGAAACTGGCGAGGGATGCGTTGGCAGTCTGTGCGGCCGTGTCGATTATTGCCCAAAACTCAGGCTCTAGCGAGAGAGAGGTTTTGTGCCCGTGAATGGAGAGAGAGCGTTTTTGACGCCCTGTTTTTGAGCCGTTTGTGCTCATGTGTCTAGTTTGTGATCGTCAAGTTTGGTCACTGCGTTCTTACTCTCGAAATTGTCGAGGGTCTTCTCAACCTTTGTGCGCCCAAATTTACGACGATTTTCGGCTGACTGGGCGTCTTTCTTCGCGTAGCCAGCTTTCTTTTTCGCCGATTTAAAGTGGATGACATTTTCAGACATGAAGAGAACTACCTCGGTTTAATCATCAGCTCAGGGCGGACGACTTTGTCGAACTCTTTCGCTGTGACATAGCCAAGGCGTACCGCTTCTTCGCGTAGTGTTGTGCCATTTTTATGGGCTGTCTTTGCAACTTTGGTCGCGGCGTCATAACCGATTGTCGGTGCGAGAGCCGTGACAAGCATAAGCGAACGGTTGAGAAGCTCGTCGATTTTGTTTGTGTTGGCGGTAATGCCAATGACGCAACGTTCAGAGAAGCTTTTGCTGGCATCTGAGAGCAAGCGAATGGACTGGATCATGTTGTAAACCATGACGGGTTTGTAGACATTTAGCTCGAAATGACCTTGTGATCCTGCCATGCTCATGGTTGTGTTATTGCCGATGACTTGGGTGCAGACCATTGTCAGGGCTTCGCACTGGGTTGGGTTTACTTTGCCCGGCATGATGGATGAACCAGGTTCATTCGCAGGCAGGCTGAGTTCACCAAGACCCGAACGGGGGCCAGAGGCGAGAAAACGGATATCATTAGCAATTTTATAGAGGCTCACGGCCACTGTGTTTAGTGCGCCGTGGGCAGATACAAATGCGTCATGGGCGGCAAGGGCTTCGAATTTATTGGGTGCGGTTTTGAACGGAAGTTTGGTATAGCTCGCGACTTCTTGTGCAAATGCTTTGGCAAAACCCGGTTTGGCGTTCAGGCCTGTTCCGACAGCCGTACCGCCTTGGGCGAGGGGCATAAGTTCTTTGAGGCCAAGCTTTACACGTTTAATACCGTTGTCGAGTTGTGCCACATAGCCAGAAAACTCTTGTCCAAGGGTAACAGGGGTTGCGTCTTGGGTATGGGTACGGCCAATTTTGATAATGCTTTTGTATTCTTGGGATTTGTCATTGAGCGCGTTACGCAGTGTTTGCAAGGCTGGCAAAAGGCGGTGGTGAATTTCTTCGGCGGCGGCAATATGCATAGCGGTTGGAAAAACATCGTTCGAAGATTGGCTTCTGTTCACATGGTCGTTCGGATGCACAGGGTTTTTTGAGCCGATTTCGCCGCCGAGAATTTCAATGGCGCGGTTGGCGATGACTTCATTGGCATTCATATTTGATTGTGTACCTGAACCTGTTTGCCAAATGGACAGCGGGAAATTATCGTCTAATTTACCTTCGGCAACTTCGGACGCAGCTTTCACAATCGCCTTGGTGCTTTTGGCATCCAGGTTTTTGAGGGATTTATTGGCAAGGGCGGCAGAGCGTTTAATGACACCGAGGGCGCGTACAACGCTTGTCGGCATGATTTCAATGCCAATCGGGAAATTGATAAGAGAGCGTGCGGTTTGCGCACCGTAATATTTATCAGCAGGGACTTTCAATTTCCCAAAGCTATCTGATTCCACTCTGAAATTTTTGGTGGGTGTTTTGCTCATGAGAATGTCCTAATTGTGAATGTGTAGGTTATTTTTTACGAAATGCGTCGAGGCTGACAACCGTATTGCCGCCACCATCATCAGGCTTAGGGGCATCAGGGTCGGTATCATCGGGTACGGCCTTCACAGGGGAAGGTTTCTTCTTTGGTTTTGTCTTTTTTGTCGTGGTATTCTTTTTTGACGGTTTCGGCGTTGTTTCAACTTCAACAATTGCAGGTTTGTTTTTGGGGTCGGGTGTGAGGCGCGCAATGGTAGGCGGTGTCTCTGTCATTTCTTCTGGTGGATCAAACTGCATAGCAAAACCAACACTTGGATCGTGAAAACGGGTTATGGCTGTGTAAGGTACGGAAAGATATTTTGGTACGCCGCCAAATTTTAACGTGACTTCGAAACTATCATCATGGGCCAGTAAATCCCAATATTGATGTTCTAAAACGATGGTGATTTCTTCGTCATATTTAGAAGCCAATGTTTCGTCAATATCAACGCCCGGAAAACGGGTTAAAAAGGTAATGTAGAAATGATGCGCCCCGGGCAATCCATCTTCGCGGATCACACGTCGAATAGCGTCACGCACGACACCACGAAGAGCGAGTTGCGTCATTTTATCATAATTCATTAAATCTTGTGACAAGGGGGGCTCCTGAATCTCTTTATTATACAGCTAATCTAGCCCAACCACATGAAATATCAATAAAGATTGTAAGTGAATCCCTAACAAATATTTCATGAAGGAGGCGTGGACACTCGACGCCAAGAATCGACGCGCGAAAATGTCGATGGATAGGAATGTATAAAGAAATGGCAAACGGTATTTTTCGCTGTGTTTAAAAGCGTAATCGTTTGTGGGAATGGAATGATAAAGTGGGGGTTTCTGTTGCCAGCTACCCCCGAAGCCCGCCTAGCCGTCTGAAGGGCTAGGAGTTAAAGTGCGAGATGTTCGCGCTGCTTACGCGGCGAGAGCAAACTCTTCAGTAGAATTGTCATTTGCAATTACTGTAAATAGGCATTTATCGGTACCAATCCGGCCGAAAGCTAACATTTTTACACATCTGTCGATTCTATTTCGGCCCCATCATAATCTGCCACGTGGTTGAATTGTGGCAGATTATGGTGGAGCCGCTGGGTACCGCCCCCAGGTCCAGCCTGCTTATTATATGCGCGTTTATCGTCATAGCTGGAAAACCAGCATCCTATATATAGTATGGATATGTTAAAAAAGATAGATGCTTTGTTGAAAATATGGGTGATAATTAATATTTAGGCAAAAAAAAATCCCCGCATTGCAGTGCAGGGACTTCTATGGAATTTTATAAACGGATTAACCGCCGAACTGACCAAGCTTGCCAGCATTTTTTGCAAGAAGGTAGTAGAAAGTTACGCGTGACTTCATGCGGTCTTCTTTCATTGTTGCACAAACGGCTTCACATGCTGTTTTTGCGTCGCCTGCGTTTTGGTCAAGTTTTTTGGCGCAATAGCCGTTTACAACGCGATCAATTTCTGTTTCGTCGGAACAAGAAACAAGTGAACTGTCACGGTTTGTAAGGGCGATGCCCAAATAGTTACAGATTTTTTGAATAACGGCTTCGCTTGCGCTTGCGTCATACTTGTTTACATTTTCCATATAGTCAGCTGCTTTAGCCATAATGTTTCTCCCAGTAGGTTTTGTTAACTATAAAATAGTTACCGATGTGAGGGGGAGCCGCAAGGAGTATTTACTACTTTAGGGGGTTAAATACAGTGAAACTGTGCCAACTGGCAAAATATTAACGAAAAATGTGGGTTTAACACTTCCTTGCTTTAAAATTGCCACAATTGCATATAAGTATCGAGTCGGGGCGTATGGATTGGTTTCTATCTTGTGAAATGCACAAAGGGAAAGAAATATGGCTGTACGTGATACAGTGATGAAAAGCCTAAGAGCCATTGGTTCTTCGCAAGAAGCAAGCTTTTACACGAAAATTTTTCAGCAACAAGACCCCGAACGCTTTGCGTTAATTGTGGTGGATCCTCGGTGTTTAAAAAATCCTTTACTAGAATCCTTGGTTTCGGATTTAAAAATCCTTTCGGATTTGGATTTGACGCCTGTTCTACTTGTTGGCGCATTGGACAATGATCAGATGAGTGTGCGGTATCAAGCCCAGCGCCTATCTAAAGCGTTAGAGACCGCGCATATTAGTAATAGTAAATTGAATTGCGCGTCTTATGAATTCATGAATGCTGTGCGTAAGATAGCGCATTCAGGGCGTGTTGCGATTTTGGAAATGATAGAAATGGAGCGCAGTGGGAGCGGGGCAGACATAAATTTACAAAGCCTCGTGCGGTCATTACGTCCAAATAAGGTCATATTCTTGCAACCGTCTGGTGGGTTTCGTGTAAACGGCCAGCGCATTCCTGTTGTCAATATCGATCAAATCGATGACTATATAGCGGTAGATGCTCTTAGCGATGGGCAAAACCGGTTCATTGAGGTCGTGAAAGAACTGGCAGATGATGTGCAGCATCATTGTACATATGTTATTGCTTCGCCATTAAATTTGTTGAGTGAGTTGTTTACAGTCCGTGGCGCAGGGACAATGCTACGGCGTGGCGCGAAGATAAATAAATATCATAATTACAAGAAAGTAAGCAAAACGCGTTTATCCAAATCTATTGAGAGCACATTTGGTCAACCGCTTGTGAAAGGTTTCTTTGACAGGCCTGTTACACATGTATTTGTCGAAGAACACTACCGTGGTGGTGCAATCGTAATGGAAATAAATGGAACTTACTATTTAAGTAAGTTCTGGGTAACCCAAGAAGCCCAAGGTGAGGGTATTGCTCGCGATATTTGGCAAGAAATAGAAAAAGACATCGGCAAATTTTATTGGCGGTCAAAAAGAACAAACCCCTTTAATCACTGGTATATGAAAATGTGTGATGGTATGCAAGTCAGTGGGGCATGGAGGGTGTTTTGGAAAGGTTTGAAAACCTCTGAAATAGCAAATGCGATCACTGCAGCTTCTGATACTAATGTTGATTTCGAAGCATAAAATTAAGAAGAGCTTGGGTTTATAATGAACGATGTAAATGTAAAAAACAGCGCTAGCGCTGTTAATGCGAACGGCATATCTGAAATTTCATGTGACTTTGATGGGGGTAATATCATTTGCCTCGCAAATGAGGCTGCAAACAATATTCGCCTTGAAATTAGAGCTGATCATCAATCAGAATTTTATCAATGGTTTTATTTTCGCTTAGAGGGGCGGAAAGGGCAGGATTGTGTGCTGACCATAGAAAATGCTCAAGGCGCTGCATTCGAAGGTGGCTGGGAAGATTATAATGCTTGTGCATCTTATGATAACCAAGATTGGTTTCGTGTGCCGACACGTTATGAGAATGGTCAATTGATCATCAGCCATACGCCTACGCAAAATCGGGTATATTATGCATATTTCACACCTTATAACATGAAACGATTGGCGGGTTATGTTGCGAAAGTCGCGCAACATCCAGATGTAAATACGTCTGTGCTCGGGCAAACCCTTGATGGGCAGGATTTAGATTTCATTACTGTTGGTGCATTGGCTGGTACACAGGCTGGTACACAGGCAGAAGGCAAAAAAATCATGTGGGTCACAGCACGCCAACATCCAGGCGAGATTATGGCCTCTTGGTGGATAGAGGGTTTCCTCGACCGATTGCTTGATGATAATGACCCTGTTGCCGTTGAACTGCGTGAGAAATGTATATTCTATATCGTACCGAATATGAACCCTGATGGTAGTCGGCGTGGTCATTTACGGACAAATGCCTGTGGTGCGAATCTTAACCGAGAATGGGACGTTGCGACAATGGAACGTAGCCCCGAAGTTTTGTATGTCATGAACGAAATGGCGAAAACGGGTGTTGATTTCTGCATTGATGTTCACGGCGACGAAGCTTTGCCGTATAATTTCATTGCGGGTGCAGAAGGGGTACATGCCTTTAATGATGTACATGCGGACAGGCTTGAGAGTTTTAAGCAGGCGTATAAAAAAGCTACGCCAGAGTTTCAGACTAAAATTGGTTATGAAGCTGCCGCACCTGGTACGGGGCGAACTGTCATGAATACGAATTATGTCGCGAATACATATGATTGTTTGGCGATGACGCTTGAAATGCCGTTTAAAGACAATGCTGATTTACCCGATGCGCGCGTAGGCTGGTCAGCGGCGCGGAGTGCAAAGCTTGGCGCTGATATTTTGGAACCAATGCTTGAAATTTTAGCTAAACTTTAGGCTGGTCATAAATCTTGTGGAGGATGCCCGCAGATATCTGTATATATCTGGTGGGCTTTTTCTATGTTGCGGAGGCGCGTGCGGTTGCCGATTAAGAAACAATCGACAAGTATCCAAACGCCAAAGCCGCCCATTGTAATCAATTTTAAAATCCCCAAACCTATATCGCCGATAACAAAACGGTCGATACCAAGTCCACCGAGAAAAATATTGAGGCCAAACATCGCCACAGGATTACGTTCTTTCCTTTCCAATTCGTTGAAAAAAATGTCTTGCTCTCTTTTGTCAAGGGATTGCGCGAGCGCGAAAATTTCTTCACGGTAAAAAAAACGGTTCATGTGTATCTCGTATTATTATTGTTGTGTTTTAAACTGTAGGGCTAGGACTTAAGCTAAGAATCACTTAGTGTGAAGCCATGAAACAATATCTTGATCTATTATCGCACATTATGAGTGAAGGCATTGACCGTTCTGACCGTACGGGAACGGGGACGCGGGGGGTATTTGGCTCACAAATGCGTTTTGACCTTTCCAAAGGTTTCCCAATGTTGACGACGAAAAAACTACATTTGAAGTCCATTGTACATGAACTGATTTGGTTCATGTCGGGCTATACGAATATTGCTTATTTAAAAGATAATGGCGTGCGAATTTGGGATGATTGGGCCGATGAGAACGGCGAGCTTGGCCCTGTTTATGGCAAGCAATGGCGCAGTTGGGAAACGTCCGATGGACGTGTAATTGATCAGCTTACGAATGTTGTGGAATCTATTAAAACCAATCCATATTCGCGCCGTCATATTGTCACAGCATGGAATCCTGGGGACGTTGACGAAATGGCATTGCCGCCTTGTCACTGTTTGTTCCAATTCCATGTGACGCCAAACCCGAATGGACGTGGAAAACTGTCATGCCAATTATATCAACGTAGCGCAGATGTGTTCCTTGGTGTGCCTTTTAACATCGCTTCTTATGCGCTGCTTACGTATATGATGGCGCAGGTTTGTGATCTTGAAGTTGGTGATTTTGTGCATAGTTTTGGTGATGTGCACATTTATTCAAACCATTTTGAACAAGTGAAAAAACAATTGGCGCGAGAACCGAGGACTTTACCGACATTAACATTAAACCCCGAGATTACGTCATTGTATGACTTCACCTTTGCTGATGTAAAAATCACTGGCTATAAACCAGACCCGCATATCAAAGCTGCGGTTGCGGTTTAGATTTTGCGCGTTCTCTACGTATTAAAAACCAGTATATCACAAGTGCGCCAAGCATTTTGCCTGCAATAGACATTGTTATATTTGGCAGTGTCAGTTGGTTTTCGCGTATCATGCTTGCGCCGTAAAGGAATAGGGTCGTATCGACAGGTGCGGCGAGTGCGCTCGAGAGGAACACGCGGGTTGAGAGCTTGTATTTGGAGAATGTGAATAAGGCCCAATCTATTAGCTCTGAAACTGCAAAGGCACCGCCACTGGCAAGGGCAAGTTCTGGCCCTGCGGCGAACGCCGTCAAAATGAGGGCGACTGCCATAGCGATAAGCACTTCATGCCCAATTTCTCTTTGTGCGAAATCACGTACAACAAGGACAAGCCCCGTGACAATCGTGACAGGGTTAAACGCCCAATTGGGCAGCAGCTCCCACATTGGCGCCCATGTAAATGACCAGTTGATGAAGGGGATCAGGAAAACATAGAGTAGGGTGTATTTTACGTATTTCAGGCTTGTTTTGTGGGAATGTGCCTCGTCGTCAATTGTGCCGTTTTCGGGTTTTTCATACGTGCTCATAATTTCTCTCTCGCCTTTTGAAACGATACTGGCTAATGAGTTTGTAAAGTAATTGAAGGTCGCGCACATGTCTACACATCCTCATCTTAGTTTAATTGTGGCAAAATCTCGCAATGGCGTAATTGGGAAAAACGGGAAAATGCCGTGGCATTTGTCATCAGACTTGCAGTTTTTTAAACGCACAACATTGGGTAAACCTGTGCTTATGGGACGGGTGACGTGGGATAGTTTGATGGACAGCCTTGGACGCGCCCTCCCGGGGCGGCCAAATGTTGTACTGACCCGTGATAAAAGCTTCAAAGCCAAAGGCGCGGAAATCGTTCATGACATGCACGAAATGATTGGTCGCGGCTATGAACTTGCAGGGGCTACTGGCCATGATGAGGTGATGATTATTGGCGGTGCAAAGCTTTATGCAGCCACACTGCCTTATGTCACGCGTATGTATATTACAGAGGTTGACGCGATGATTGAGGGGGACGCGCATTTTCCCGCTATTATGGCATCTGATTGGGATATTGTTTCACAAACATCGTTCGAACAGACGTCAAAGGACGATTACCCATTCGTGGTAAAAGTCTATGAGCGCCGTTCATAATCACCAATTTAGGGTCTAGAGCACAGTTATACGTGTTTTTATGTGCTTAAACACTTGAAAGAATCACATTTATCGCCACATATAGGGTAATTCTAAATACGGAGAGACTATGTCTGATAATAATGGCCCATGGGGATCATCTGGAGGCTCATCTGGTGGCCCAAATAAAGGGGGCAAAAGCCCTTGGGGAAATGGCGGCAAGAAACCAGCCAATCGCGGTGGCAGAAAACCACAGCAGGCTGATCTTGATAATGTCATTCGTAATTTCAAATCATCATTTGGGGGCGGCGGTAATGGCCCCGCGCAACGTGGTGGTGGTGGTGGTAAACCTGGTCTTGCAATGCCGCTTATCGTTGCTGGTGTTGGTCTTGCCATGCTTGCTATGTCATGTTTCTACACAGTAGATCAGCACGAACAGGCCGTTGTTTTACGGTTTGGGCGTTATCAGGAAACGACACTGCCGGGTTTGCATTTTAAACTTCCGACACCTATCGAGACTATTCGCAAAGTAGATATGGATACGAAACGTACGATTACCTTTGGTGGTGACCGTGGTCAGCAAAACYTAATGCTGACAGGTGACGAAAATATMGCRCGTGTTGATTACGCAGTTATCTGGGTTGTCAAAGACGCSGCYGCTTATGTGTTTAAYGTTGATGATGTTCCYGGTGCGGTTTCCGATGTRGCCGAAAGTGCCATGCGTGAAATTGTTGGTAAGACAGAACTTGAAACMTTYATTACCTCTGGTCGTGATACGGCGGGTTCACAGGTGCAGACTTTGATGCAGGGAATGCTTGATGAATATCAATCTGGTGTTGCGATTGACAAAGTTGAGTTGACAACAGCCGAAGCGCCTCGTGACGTTCTCCAGTCCTTCTTGGATGTTGTGAGTGCGAAACAGGACGCGGAACAAACTATTCTTGCCGCGCAAGAAGCTCGAAATGTTCTCATTCCACGTGCGAATGCAGATGCAGATAAGCTTATTCAAGAAGCAAATGGTTATAAAGAGGCTGTGATTGCGGAATCCCGTGGTGACGCAGACCGTTTTCGCGCTATTTACAAAGAGTATAAAGCGGCACCACGTGTGACGCGTCAGCGCATGTATTTGGAAACGATGGAAGCTGTTTACGAAAATGCTGATAAAATTGTTATGGATGAGGGGGCTGGCTCTGGTGTTGTGCCGTATTTGCCGCTCGATCAGTTAATTAAAAAGGGAGGCAAGTAATGCGTAGTATTATATTAGTCGTTATCGCACTTGTCGCTTTGGCTTTTACTTTCACATGCACTTATACTGTTAAGCAGTGGGATCAGGCGTTAATCTTGCAATTTGGTGAGTATAAACGTGTGGTCAATGCATGGGACAAAGACGTCTCTGATGCGGGTCTGAAATTTAAATCTCCACTTGAAAAGGTCATTGTTCTTGACCGTCGCAATCTGGAACTTGATTTTGACCCTGTTGAAATTTTGGATAAAAACCAAAATCCGTTATTCGTAGATGCATTTGTGCGTTACCGGATTACAGATGCGGTTCAATATTATAAAAGTGCGCGTACAAGACAAATTCTACGTCGTAACTTTAAACCTGTTATCGAATCCAGTCTTCGTGACGTTCTTGGTAAAGTTGATACAATCACAATCGTATCTGGCAAACGTTCAGAACTAATGAGTGATATCCAAGCGATTGCAAACAAGACGGCTTTGGATAAAGGTTATGGTATTGAAGTTCTTGATGTCCGCATTAAAAAAGCGGATTACCCAGATCAAATCGCACAATCGGTTTCAAATCGTATGAAGGCTGACCGTAGTAAAGAGGCGGCCCTTCTTCGTGAAACAGGTAAAGAAGAAGGTCAGCGTATTATCAATGATGCGAGACGTGAAGCGCGGGTTATCCTCGCCAATGCGCGTGAGACAGCCGAGCGTACCAAAGGTGAAGGCGATGGAGAGCGGAATGCAACATATGCGGCCGCTTATAATCTCGACCCTGAGTTCTTTGCGTTCTACCGTTCTATGGAAGCGTATCAACGTGGCCTTGGCAAGAATACAACCTATGTGCTTTCGCCTAATAGTGATTTCCTGCGTTATTTGGATAACCAAAGAGGCAAATAGGCACTATGCCAACTTGGATAAGTGTATTGGTCATCGCCTTAGGCGGTGGCATGTTAATAGAGGGAGCAATGTACGCATTGTTCCCTCAAGGCATGAAAAAGGCTATGCGCGAAATGCAAGAATTGCCTGACACTGTGCTACGACAAATCGGGCTAGGTGTCTGTGTTGTCGGTGTCTTGATTGTCACTCTATTCATGCCAAAATAATGTGGGCAAGATTTAACCTTGGGTTTCATTTAATGCCTTGGTAAGAGGGCGTATTGCGGTAAGCTAGCTTACACTTGGAGATTAGAATGGCGTTTTCCCTAAATAGATTGTTGCATAAAAACCATCTCTTGATGGTGAGTGTTCTTATGGGCGCGAGCATGGCAGCTATTTCTGTGCCTGTCTTTGCACAAGCTGCGGATAAAATTGATGGGGATAAATTTCGCGCGCCAGCGAGCTTTTCTCAACTTTCAAAGCGTTTGTCTCCTGCGGTTGTCAATATTTCTACGGCGCAGACGATAGAGATTGATAATAAGCGTGCTTTCCCTAAGGGGTCACCGCTAGAGCGTTTTAACGATATTTTTGGAAATGGCGGCGACGAAAACCGTATCGCAAGGTCGCTGGGTTCTGGGTTTGTTATTGATAAAGCTGGCTATATTGTCACCAATAACCATGTGATCGAAGACGCAGACTTTATCGAAGTGGCTTTCCCTGACGGAGAGAGCTATGACGCTAAACTTATTGGGCGCGATCCGTCTACTGACCTTGCGCTTTTGAAAATTGAAACGGGCAAGGACATGCCGTTTGTATCCTTTGCAGGTGCGAACGCTGCCGAGGTCGGGGAATGGGTCATTGCGATTGGTAATCCGCTTGGCTATTCAAGTTCTGTTGCCGCAGGTATTGTCTCTGCCAAGCACCGTAATATTTCCATGACCAATTATGATGATTTTATCCAAACCGATGTTGCGATTAATAAAGGTAATTCGGGCGGCCCCTTGTTTAATATGAAGGGGCAAGTGATTGGGGTGAATACAGCCATTGTTTCACCGACAGGTTTTAGTGTCGGGCTTAGTTTTTCCATTCCGTCTGACCTCGCCAAATCTGTTACCGATCAGTTACGCGAGTTCGGAGAAACCCGTCGTGGATTTTTGGGGGTGCGCGTGCAAAAAGTGTCTCTGGATATGGCGAAAGCCTATAAATTAAAAACGCCTCATGGGGCGCTCATCAGTGCGGTGACTGCGGATAGTCCTGCGGAGAGAGCGGGTTTGAAGCGTGGCGATCTCATTACGGGACTAGGCGGAGAAACGCTGGAAAACTCTACTAAGCTTGCGCGTATTATCGCCGAGGCCGAAATTGATGCGCCCATGAAAGTTGATTATATTCGCAAAAGAAAACGGAAATCGGTCAATGTGACGATTGAGCGCTTGAAGGAAAAAGTACGTAAGAAAGATAATGACGATACAAAATCCGAGAGTGTCGCGGTTACAGGAAATGCACTTGGTATTACGGTCGAAGAAATTACCGAAGCTGCGCGTAAACGCTACCGCCTTGAGGAAGATGATAAAGGCGTGTTGGTTAAAAAAGTTGGCATAAAATCAAATGCTTCCGGCAAACTCCGTAAAGGGGATATTGTCTTGGAAGTGGCGCAGGAACAAGTGGAAAGCCCTGAAGATTTTACACAAAAAGTGAAGAAGGCTTCAGAAGATAACGACCAAATTATCTTTCTTATTCTCCGTAATGGTCGCCCTGTTTTCTACTCTGTTAAAATCTCTTAGGGTAAAGTCTCTTAGGGTAAAATCTCTTAGAGGCTACTCCTCACTGACAAAGTCTTCGTCTTTATAGCCTTGAAAATATAAGGCTGTTGTGAGGTCTGTTGTGTTGATAGCGCAATGTGCGGCGTCTGCGACAATGGGCTTGGCGTAATAGGCAATGCCCAAGCCTGCGGCCTCTATCATTGCGAGGTCATTCGCACCATCACCAATGGCAATTGCTGTCTGTGCGCCACCGAACGGGGCGCTGTGGTGGTCTAGGGCAGATTTCTTGGCGTCACGCCCAAGGATGGGCATGCCGACGTCGCCTGTCAAATGCGTACCATCATCAATGAGGGTGTTGGCTTGATGCGTTTCAAACCCCGCCAGTTGTGCAATATGGCCCGTAAAGAACGTAAACCCACCTGAAACAATCACTGTTTTTGCGCCGTTTTTACGCATGGTCTGACACAAGGTTTTTGCGCCTGTGTTGAGGAATATACGTTCTTCGAAACAGGTTTGTAATTTACTAAGTGGGAGTCCTTTCAATAGCTTGACTCGTTCTTTTAATGCGGCGTCGAAATCAAGTTCACCGCGCATGGCACGTTCGGTAATGCCAGAGACTCTGTCCTTGACGCCTGCGAAATCTGCAAGTTCATCAATACATTCTTGCCCAATGAGGGTGGAATCCATATCACAAATCAACAGTTGTTTTTTGCGGCCTGTTACGGCTTGGATGCAAAAATCTGCCTCTATACCGTTTTGGGCCAACAGTGTTTCAATCGTTTTTCTTAAGTTGGGCACAAGATTTATTCGCAAATCGAGAGCCTTGTTTTTGGACAAAATCGTCGCTTGGTTTACTGTTAGGCCATCAATATTTGCACATAAATCGGCAAGCGCGGAGAGGGTGTTTTGGTCTGGTTTTGATAAAACCAGTGTTAGGCTATGGTGTTCTTGTGTTTGCATTGTTATGACATCCTTATGATGAAGAGAATACACTGTATTGCAGGCCCAACCGCAAGCGGAAAAAGCGCATTTGCTGTTGATTTGGCGAAAAAATGTGACGGCGAGATCATCAATGCGGATGCATTGCAGGTTTATGGGCAATTATGGGTGCTTTCTGCGCGGCCAAGTGTGGCAGAAATGGAAGATATTCCCCATCATATGTTCGGTCATATTGATCCGAGCGAACGCTATTCTACGGGCAAATGGTTGAAAGAGGTTGATGCGCTTATCATCGAAATTCTTGCTCGTGATAAAACTCCGATTTTGGTCGGGGGGACGGGGCTATATTTTAAAGCGCTGACGGAAGGACTTGCACAGGTACCTGAACCCGAAGGCCATGCTCATCAAAAGGCGCAACACATATTAGATATGCAAGGTGTAGGCGCTTTACGTATCGAGGCAGAGCGCCTTGACCCGATTGCAACAAAGAAAGTGTTGGGCAATGATCCACAACGTCTCTTGCGGATTGTTAGTGTTGCTCTTGGCACGCAAAAAACACTGAGCCAGTGGCGGCTTGATACAAAACCCGTCTTGCCAAAAGGTGTTTGGGATGGACAAGTGCTTTTACCAAAACGGGAAAATCTTTATGCGAAGATTAATGCGCGGTTTGCGGATATGGTGCGGACAGGAGGGCTAGAGGAGGCACGCAATATGCTCGCCTTAAACCTGTCGCCAGAATTACCTGCAATGAAAGCGATTGGACTACGAGAACTTATTCGCCATTTGAACGGTGAAATTACACTGGATGAAGCGGTCGCGTTAGCAATGCGTGAAACACGGCGGTTTGCTAAGCGCCAATATACGTGGTTACGTGGGCAAATGAAGACATGGAAACATGTCGAGGTCTTGCAAGATTAACGAAATGTCACTTTTGCTAACATGGCTTCCCCGTTAAGAGCAATAAAATGTGTGGGCCTTCAACTAAATTGAGAACTAAATTGAGGAAATTTTGAAAAAAATCGTTCAAATTTTACGGAAAAGAAGTGTATTTTTCTGGATAGGCGCTCTCTTGCTCATTGGTCTTGTTGTCTTGAGCCAAACACTAAATTTTGACCCTAAATCTATAGGGGTTTGGGTCGAGACCATATCTTCTTGGCCTTTGGCCATTCCCGTTATGTTTCTGCTCTATACACTTTTGGCTTTTGTCAGTGCGCCGCAATGGATGTTGCACGGGGCGAGTGTGCTTGCTTTTGGGCCGTTACAGGGCGCGTTGATTGCATGGGGCGCGACTATGGTTTCTGCCAGTTTTGATTTTTGGCTTGGGCGGCGCATGGGAGCCGAACGGGTCGGGAAACTTACGGGCGGTGTTGTGACCAAACTTATAGACATTGTAGAAAAACATGGGTTTTGGACAAGCTTGATTGTGCGTATTGTACCTACGGGGCCATTCGTTGTCGTTAACATGGCGGCAGGGGTGACGCGTATGAAATTTTGGGCGTTTTTTGTTGGGACTGCTATTGGGGTTATACCAAAAATCGTGACGATTTCTTTTTTTGGAGAAGGCCTTCAGGGGGCGGTTACAGGGCGTGGAGGGCTGTATATTGCTATTGTGGTGGTCATTGCCTGTATTTGGGCTGTCGGGATGTATTATGCCAGCATGAAACTTAAGGCTAAATCCGATCACAAAAAAAGTGATCTGGGTTTAGAGGTTGACGAGACTCGCTAAAAGGCGAAAAACGATAAAAAACTGCTAAAAGAGCGAGTGATGGCTTGCTTTTTGCATTGAGCCTGTCCATTAACTGTTAATATATTTAATTAAGATTTTAGTGAGCATATAAACGTTTCGCATTCGGGGTGTAAGAAGCGATTTAACTCACGGTTTATTTAAGAGAGACGCGCTATGCTTTCTAGCATTTTTGGATTTTTATCAGCCGATATTGCAATTGATCTTGGGACGGCCAATACACTCGTTTATGTAAAAGGACGTGGTGTTGTTCTTAGCGAACCGTCTGTTGTCGCGTATTCAATCAAAAATGGTCGCAAGGATGTTCACGCGATTGGTGATGAAGCGCGCATGATGCTTGGTCGCACGCCTGGTCATATCGAGGCTGTACGTCCTATGAAGGACGGTGTGATTGCTGACTTTGAAGTCGCAGAAGTGATGATCGAACATTTTATCAAAAAGGTTCATAATCGTCGCAACCTTGTCCACCCTCAAGTGGTGATTTGTGTGCCATCAGGTGCAACGGCTGTTGAACGTCGTGCGATCCATGATAGTGCGTTTCGTGCAGGTGCTCGCAAAGTATATTTAATTGAAGAGCCAATGGCGGCGGCACTCGGTGCGGGTCTACCTATTCATGAGCCTTCTGGTTCTATGGTGGTTGATATTGGCGGCGGGACAACAGAAGTTGCCGTACTTTCTCTCGACGGTATTGTTTATTCACGTTCAGTACGTGTTGGTGGTGATAAGATGGATGAAGCGATTATCCAATATGTGCGCCGTACGACGAACCTCTTGCTTGGAGAAATGAGTGCCGAGCAAGTGAAGAAAGAAATTGGTTCCGCGCAAATGCCAGATGATAATGAAGGCATGACAATTCAAATTAAAGGTCGCGACCTTATGAACGGCGTTCCGCGCGAAATTCGTGTCACAGAAGCCATGATTGCGGAAGCATTGTCCGAGCCTGTTGAGCAAATTGTAGAAGCCGTGAAAAATGCGCTTGAATCTACGCCGCCAGAACTGGCAGCGGATATCGTTGACAAAGGTATTATGCTTACCGGTGGTGGCGCGTTATTACGTAATCTTGACGCTGAACTTCGTAGCCGTACGGGCCTTCCTGTTTCGATTGCCGATGATCCACTGACCTGTGTGGTGCGTGGCTCTGGCATGGTTGTCGAAAACCTTAGTAAGTGGAAAAGTGTTCTTTCTGTAGGCGCTTAACACGATATGCGCCAAAATTGGGGTAGGAGCAAATACGAAAATGTTTAATAGGTCCTACCCAAATGAATGCACGCAATCAGTTACAACGTTATAACCAACCGCAAAAACGTAGAAATTTGAGACGTATTATCGCGGTTTGGCTTATCTTTATATCTCTAATGATGTTGATCTCTGATCGCCAACAAAAAAGCATGTTGGCATCTGGGCGATTAAACGCTGATGATTTGAGTTCGAAAGTCATGGGGGTGTTGGCGTATCCAATTCGCGGTGTTGAAACTCTTTTTGTGAATTGGAAAAGCAGGGCGAACGCTTATCATGAAAACATTCTTTTGAAAGAAGAAGTCATTCGCTTACGCGGATATGAGAATAAAGCACATGATTTGGAAATGCGCGTGCGTAGGTTTGAGGAAATTCTCGATATGGAAACCTCGACCGAAATCCCTGCCCGTAAGATTGTGGCGCGGGCCGTGAGTGAAAGCAAGGGGCCATTTGTGCATTCTGCTTTGCTAAATGTGGGGAAAAATAAAAGTATTCGCGTTGGTTATGCGGTGATGAGTATTGATGGTCTTTATGGGCATGTTGTGCGTGTTGGACGTGTATCTTCACGGACTTTATTGCTCACCGATTTAAATAGCCGCATTTCCGTTATGTCCCAGCGCTCACAAAGTCGTGCGATACTGGTGGGGCAAAACTCTGATCGACCCGTTTTATCATATATATCTGCTGACGCGGATTGGGCGGTTGATGACCGCGTCATTACCTCTGGTGATGGTGGCGTTTTACCGCGTGGTTTTGTTATTGGAACTGTTGTGGATATGGATAATCAGGAAATAGGTGTAAAACTTTTCACGCAAGGGCATCCTGTTGATTGGGTTTGGGTTGTGCCGTATTCGCCGACACAAACGCCTGAATCTGATCCAATAATTGAAACGGCTACTACGCGCAAACCTCAAAACGGTGAACAACCGTGAACGAGAAAGAATCTGCAAATAGTTTGGTTTCTTTTTCATGGACATTGCAGGGGCTTGCTTTTGGGGTTGTCCTGAGCATTATGGCGCTTATGAACCTAGAAATCGGGCGGTTTCATGTGGAGTTTATTTTTCTTCCGTTACTCGTATTATATTTTTGGCCAGTGAAAGCTTCGCATTCATGGTCTCTTATTTGTATTTTCATGTTGGGGATATTCCATGATATTGCTAGCAATGGGCCAATTGGGCTATGGGCGTTAGTGTATTTAATTGTATTTGTAACACTCGGTGGAGGCTTGGGGGGGAAGGCTGGTTTTCGTAAAAGCCTGTTTTGGTTTATTTTGATCCAAGCTGGCGTTATTGTGTGTGTTTATGTCATTGGGTATGTTGTTTTTGCACAGAGTGTAAATATTTTACAATTGCTCATGAATGGGGTCATCGTGCTTTGTGTTTTTCCGCTGGTTTTTTGGTTTCATATTATTCTTGGTTTTGCAAACGAGGATGATGGTGCATCTGTTCGGGGGCATATATGAAACAAAAGCGCGATGATGGTGTTGTCGATATGGGACGCAGGTCAGCTATGCTGGGGATAGGTGGGCTTGGTGTGTTTGGCGTTCTGGCGAGCCGCCTTTACTATTTGCAAGTGACGCAAGCCGAAAATTATAAAATGCTTTCGGACAGGAACCGTTTTAACTTTAATACGACCATCCCTGAACGGGGGCGAATACTGGATAGACATGGTGAACCCCTTGCCACGAATAAGCTTGATTTTCGTTTGGTCATGGTGCCCGAGCGGGTTCATAATATTGATGAAACGCTTGATACGATTGCCAAAATTTTACCATTGAGTGCGCCGACACGTCGGCGGATCAAGAAAGATATTCGTGAACATGCGAAATTCGTACCGGTTCTGATTGATGAACATTTAGATTGGAAAGTGTTTTCGGCTTTGAATATGAAACTCCCCGATATTCCGGGGGTGTTGCCATTGGAAGATAAAGGGCGGGACTATCCACACAAAGGCTTATTCGCACATATTTTAGGGTATGTTGGTAAGCCTGCGCCAAGTGCGCTGAAGAACGATTCAGATCCTCTCCTACGGCAACCTACATTCCGTATGGGCAAGACGGGGGTCGAGCAGGGGCAAGACAAAATATTGCGCGGAAAATCTGGTCTTCAAAAGGTTGAAGTGAATGCGGTTGGCCGTACGGTGCGGTATTGGCAGGATGACAAAACGGACGCCGTTAAGGGGCAAGATGTTTGGTTGACCATAGATGCGGATTTGCAAAAATTTGCTGCGGCGCAAATGGGCGAGGAAAGCGGTGGTGTTGTTGTTATAGACGTGATGACAGGGGAGTTGCGTGTGCTTCTTTCAACGCCAACTTTTGACGGTAATTTATTCGTATCCGGTTTAACCCGTAAAGTGATGAAGCAGTTGAATAGTGATCCGCGTCGTCCGCAGTTTAATAAAGTTATTGGTGGTGGATATCCGCCCGCGTCAACGTTTAAAATGGTGGTGATGTTGGCCGCACTTGAAAATAACGTCATTCATCCTGAAGAAAAAATCTTTTGTTCGGGGAAGATTCATGTCGGCAATCGTGATTTCCATTGTTGGAAACGACGGGGACATCAATTAATGGATATGCAAACTGCTTTGCAGCATTCTTGTGATGTATATTTCTATGAAGTCATTCAACGTTTGAGCATGGATAAAGTGAAAAGCATGGGGGAACGGCTTGGGCTTGGGCAAAAATTTGATATAGGTCTTGGCGGTCAACTTAGCGGTGTTGTTCCTGATCCTGCGTGGAAAAAGGCACGGATGGGTACGCAATGGCGAACGGGCGATAGTTTGAACGCTGCGATTGGGCAGGGGTTTGTTCTTGCAACGCCACTACAACTTGCTGTTATGACAGCGCGCTTGGCAAATGGTGCACAGGCGGTTCAGCCGTCTTTGATTGTGGGGCAAGATTTGGGGACAATGGGCACGCTTGATATAAACCCTGATCACATTGCTTTCGTACAAAATGCAATGCGATCTGTGTGTGAAGTTCCAGGGGGGACGGCCTATCGGCACAATAGCCTTGGTATTACAGGGGTCGAAGTCGCAGGGAAAACGGGGACAGGGCAAGTGCGCGGTATTTCCGCAGCGGAGCGTCGCTCTGGCGTTTTGAAAAATCGGGACCTGCCTTGGAAATTACGAGACCACGGTATTATGGTTGGGTATGCACCCTATGATAATCCACGTTTTGCGATCGCGGTAATGGTGGAACATGGAGGCGGTAGTGCTTCTGCTGTGCCAAAATTTAGAGCTATTATGAAAAAAGCGCTTATTGATGATGGCGTCAAGGGAGGGGCGTAATGGCTATCAACTCTCGCACATCTGGCATTTCTGCGAAATTGTTCGAGATGAACTGGTTTCTGGTTGTCTTGATATTTTTGACAGGGTGCGTTGGGGTCGCAATGATTTATTCAGCCTCGGGTGGACAATGGAATTTGGGTGCAAAACAGCATCTTATACGCCTAATATTTGGTATGGTCATAATGTTGGGTATCGCATTCGTTGATATTCGAGTGTGGTTCACTCTGGCATATCCAGCCTATTTAGGGGCGCTCATCTTATTGATAGGTGTTGAGGTGATGGGGGTAAGTGTAAACGGTTCCCAAAGGTGGCTAGATTTAGGGTTCACACGGTTTCAGCCATCAGAGGTCATGAAAATGGCAATCGTTATGGCGCTTGCACGGTTTTATCATGATTTGCCGCAATGGCGTGTTTCTAAGCCTATCGGTATTATGGGGGCGGTGTTGATTATTTTTTTGCCTGTTGGTCTTATTTTGAATCAACCAGATTTAGGGACGTCATTATTGCTCGCGGCAACAGGGGTTGTTATGATTTTTCTTGCTGGGATTAGGTGGCGTGTCATTATTACCTCGTGTATTGCTGTCGTTATTGCTATTCCGCTTGCGTATAAATACGGCTTGAAAGACTATCAGCGGCAACGGGTTTTAACATTTTTAGACCCTGAAAGTGATCCGACTGGCGCAGGCTATCATATTATCCAGTCTAAAATCGCTCTGGGAAGCGGTGGGGTAAATGGTAAGGGGTTTATGGAGGGGACGCAGGCTAGTTTGAAATATGTGCCAGAGAATAGCACCGATTTTATCTTTACTGTGATTGGGGAAGAGTTCGGATTGATGGGTGGGTTGGGGACAATGCTTTTATATATTTTGATTATTGCTTTGTGCTTTTTACTCGCGTCTCAATGCAAACATATGTTTTCGCGGCTTCTGATACTTGGGCTTACAACGACATTTGCGCTTTATGTTTTTATTAATTTAGCAATGGTGATGGGGCTTGCTCCCGTCGTGGGAGTACCCCTGACATTAATATCTTGGGGTGGTACGGTGATGATGACTGTGTTGGCAGGGTTCGGCTTGATGTTTTCCGCACATTTGCACCGAGAAACGGAATTGCCGCGTGGATCGGGTTTGTTATTATAATTGCTTAAGTTCATATGCTGTGGCATATTCTCGTAAAAATAATAATGTGGGTATTTTAAAATTACACATATAATTGGAGGTGAGTATGCGTTCTTTTTTGACCGTTTTATTGGCATTGATTTTGATAGGCTGTCAAAATGCGAAACCGTCCAAGACTGCTATCATGGTAAAAGAAGAACCGATTGTCATTATGATTGGCATTGATGGTTTGCGCTGGGATGCAATTGATCGCCATCCTGCGCCAGAGTTGAATGCCATTGCCGAAGCAGGGGTGCGGGCGCAATCTATGATTCCTGTTATGCCGTCGCTAACATTTGTAAATTTCTATTCTCTGGCGACGGGGCTTTATGCTGAGAATACGGGCATAACTGGCAATATGCCATATTCTATTGAATATGACGCGGTCATGGGGCGTAAAATGCACAGCGAATCCCGTTGGTGGGGCGGTGAGCCAATTTGGGTAACGGCCGAGAAGCAAAATATCCGCACAGCGGCTATGTTTTGGCTTGGCTCCGAGGCCGAAATAAAAGGTGTACGGCCAAGTCATTGGTCGAAATATGAACATTACAAACCCCACGCCGAACGGGTTGAAAATGTGCTGAACTGGCTTGCTATGGACGCGCCAGAGCGTCCGCGTTTTATTACAATTTATTTCTCTGATGTTGATTCGGCTCTCCATAGATATGGCCCAGAAACACCAGAAGAGGGCAATGCGATTGCTAAGGTTGATGCTAGTATTACGAGTTTGCGTGCAGGTATTGAAAAGCTTGGTTTGTCAGATCGTGTAAATCTTATCATTGTGTCCGATCATGGTATCACGCCGATTGATCCTGATTTTTTGGTGTATTTGGATGATTATATCGACTTGAAACACGTCTTTGTTCCTTCTTTCGACAGTCCTGAAGGGCCACGTAGTAATCCGTTCGCGCATTTATTCGTGAAAGACAAAGCGAATATTGACATGCTTTATAATAAACTTGTGAACGCACATCCGCATATGAAAGCGTATAAACGCGCTGATATTCCAAAAAGCTGGCATTTGGATAGCGCTGATAGAACTGGCGATATTTTTGTTGTCCTTGATGGTGGTGGTGTCGATGGCGGTAATGAAAAAGGCGGCGGGATGGTTTTTGCACGGTCTATGAAGTCCGTATACAAACATGCGCCAACAGGAATGCATGGATATGACCGTTTTGATCAGGATATGGGGGCAACATTTATTGCAATGGGGCCTAATTTTAAGGTAGGTGTCAAAGCCAAAACTTTTGAGAATGTAGAAGTATATGGTATTATCGCACGTATTCTTGATATCACACCTGCAAAAACTGATGGGGATATCAAACGGGTTGAATATTTTTTAAAATAAGGTAGAGAATAGGCGCATAAAATTACGGAATTATTTGAGGGACATGCAAACAATTTTTTGTTTGCTAACGATAAAAAAACTGTAATGACAATATAAAAATAGTGAATAATTAAATTCAATTTAGGGGATGTTTATGGCTGGTTCAGCTTCAAATGCACAATGGTCTTCACGCTTTGCTTTTATTATGGCGGCGGTGGGGTCTTCCGTAGGGCTTGGTAATCTTTGGCGGTTTTCTGCTGAAGCAGGTCAAAATGGCGGCGGTGCTTTTATCATGATTTATTTGGCATGTGTGTTGTTGATCGGTATTCCTGTTCTTATGAGCGAGTATATCATTGGTCGCGCAGGTGACGCGGCGAGTGCTATTCGTAGTGTTGATGATGTGGCTGAAAAATCTGGGGTGACGAAGCGCTGGAATGCTCTCGGGTATACAGGCATGATTGCGTCTTTTCTTATTGTAAGCTTTTACTGCGTTGTTGCGGCGTGGGTGATTATGTATATTCCAAAATTCTTGTTTGGGGCATTTGACGGGCAGACAGCTAGTGAAATTTCCGCACAATTTGGAGAGGCACGCGGTAATCGCTGGGGCTTTGGTATTAATAATATTGGTGTTATGTATTGCTTTACTGGTTTTGCGGCGTTAACGGCATGGCTTGTTTCGCGTGGTATTAATGACGGGATTGAATGGGCCTCGAAAGTCCTTATGCCGTTGTTTTTCGTGCTCCTTATTGGTCTCTCTATTTATAGTTTAATTTCTGGTTTCTCTACAGAAGTTATCACAGCGAGTGGTGAGAAAAGTAATGGTGCGGTTGAGGCTTTGAAATTCTTGTTTAAACCAGATTGGAGCGCGGTAAATGCAGAGGTCGCGACTGCGGCTCTGGGGCAGGCGTTCTTTTCTATTGGCCTTGGTAGTGCGATTATGATTACCTATGGTTCTTATTTGCCGAAATCTATCAGCATCCCAAAATCAGCGGTGATTGTTGGTCTGACGGATACGGCTGTTGCTTTGATTGCTGGCTTAGCGATTTTCCCGATTGTGTTTTCTCATGGTCTGGATGTAAATTCAGGCGCAGGTTTGTTCTTCGAAACACTTCCTGTTGCTCTTTCAGCTGCTCCTGGCGGCGCGTTTATCGGGGCAGCTTTCTTTATTCTGGCAATTTTTGCAGCTGTGACATCGTCGATTTCATTGCTAGAGCCGATTGTTGCGTGGGTGGTTGAACGTTTTAATGTATCACGCCGCAAAGCTGCGCTTATTATGGGCGTGCTTATGTGGGTTGTTGGTTTAGGTTCTGTCTTTATTGTTGGCTTTATGGATATCCTTGATGGGCGGATTACAGGTTCGATTTTGTTGCCGCTTACTGGTTTGCTCACTGTATTATTTGTTGGCTGGCGGATGAAGCGGGCAATGGTCACTGAGGAAATGCATGGTATTTCCCCTGTGCTCGCCAACTTCCTTTTCTTCCTTGTACGTTATGTCGCACCAATATTTGTATTTATTGTACTTGTGCTAGGTGTTGATCATACATATTTCGGGGATACACTTGGTAAGGTCTTGCATCTTGTAAAGTAGGTATTCTTGTCGTCGTTAAAACACAGTAATGTGTGCGGCAGAGGCTTGCGCTCTGTGCAAGCCTCGCATATTAAGAAAATTGTAGGGTTGTTCAGTTATATCAAAATTTAATAGTAAGACTCTTTCTATAATCACTCTGGCTTTGAGGCGTTTTCGTGCTTCATGCTCCATAACGGATGTATAATGAAAACAATTGCGTTTATGAAAATAGTGACGATCACTGGGATGTGTATATGCACGATGAGTGCGTGTACCACTGTTGATTTATCGCAAGTGACATTCGATACGAAACCTGTAACAAAACTTGCCGAGGTCGAAAATGTTGTAGAACGTGCTTCTGCATCAATGATGGCCTTGTTTGAGAAAAAAGGGTGGTGCAAAACGGATTTGCGGGAGAAAACACAAACGGCGGCCAGCGTGTTGTTGAATGGTTTGGATTCTATATTTTCAAAGAAGACGCATTCACGGGCTTTGGTTGTGAATGCTCAAAAATTGTCTGATGACATCTATCTGGCAAAGAGCAAAGTTGAATTGGTGGCTCAGGCCGCAAATGTTTATCTGTCTACGCGAGATGTGAGTGTGGATTTGGGTGTTGAGCTTACGCTTTTGGAATCTGCTCTTGTGACAGCGCGTGAAGCTGAAATAAAATTTGGCGAGATACTGGCGCTCAATAATTCAAGTCATAATCAACGCGAATATGATCAATTCCAGACTTCTATAGATGATTTAAAAATGATAACAGATACATATGGTGTACGAATGCGCCGACAAATTATGTCGCGTGCAAATATTGAACATTCGTAATTGCTCTCGCACTTTGAAATGACTTCTCATTATTTGATATTTACTCACGTTAAGTTGACGTGAAACCCATCCTTTCTCTTGACGTAGAGGGGGAAGATTTGCAAATTAGTGTTTATGAGTTTACGCCCACATACCAGTTCTGATGCCTATAGCTTTGAGATAGAAGACGAACAACTCATTGTGCGTGCTTTTGGGCGTTGGGACTTGCATACCGTTAAAGAAATTGATGTGGCGTTGAAGGCTGATCTTGAAGCTTTGGGCTATGGGTATGCCGATGTAGATATGGCTGAAACTGGCTATATTCAAATTATTTTTGATTTTGCGGATTTAACGCGCATGGATACGGCAGGTGCTTTTATTTTGACCCGCACAATCGGCTGTCATGATGGGTTTTGTCGACGTTGGTGTGTACGCAACGCAACGGACGGACAGAAGGGGTTGGTGTACGCCGCCGCAGAAGCAGCAGAAGGCATGGCGCCGTTAAAGCCTCGCCCATGGTATTCGCCACTTGAAACGCTTGGGAAAGCGAGTGTGAGGGCTTTGTCTGAAACCTATGATACGATTGCCTTTTTAGGGCAATTTATGATGGTTATGGCAAAGGTCATCTTAAACCCACGTCGTGTGCGTTGGAAATCCGTGACGTCTTTGATTGAAACTGTTGGGCTTGACGCAGTCCCGATTGTTATGACGCTTAGCTTTTTTATTGGTGCTGTGATTGCTTTTATGGGGTCTGATCTCTTACAATCATTCGGTGCCAAGATTTTCATGGTAGATCTTGTTGGGATTGCAGTCTTACGTGAGTTCGCGGTGTTGATTACTGCAATCTTGTTGGCGGGGCGCTCTAACTCTGCCTTTACGGCGCAAATCGGGTCGATGAAAATGCGCCAAGAAATAGATGCCATGGTCGTTATCGGAATGAGTAAGGAGGAAGTTCTTGTCGCGCCGCGTGCAATCGCATGTTTGGTGGCCATGCCCATCCTCACATTTGCGGCTATGATTGCCGGTTTGGGGGGCGGGTTGTTAGTGGCGTGGTCACAAGATATTTCGCCTGTTCTTTTTCTGGCCCGTTTGAAAGAAGTTGTACCGTTAAATCATTTTTGGGTTGGTATGATTAAGGCCCCCGTATTTGCTTTGGTCATTGCAGTCATTGGGTGTCGTCAAGGATTCGCTGTTGGCGGTTCTGTTGAATCGCTTGGTGCGCGTACTACGACGAGTGTGGTGCAGGCAATTTTTACTGTGATTGTTCTTGATGCAATGTTTGCAATGCTCTTCTTGCGGTTGGGAATGTAGTATGCGGGTTTTTGAAAAACTTAAGCTGGACTGGGATGTGCCGATTGAAGTACGTGGATTGCGGACGCAATTTGGTACAAATGTGATTCACGAAAACCTTGACCTACGTCTCAATGCTGGTGAAATTTTAGGGGTTGTTGGCGGTTCTGGTAGTGGTAAGTCGGTCTTGCTGAACACGCTTCTTGACCTTAAAAAACCGGATGCGGGTAAAATTCTTGTTTTTGGTCGTGAGAGGAGCTCTCTCTCTGTTCAAGATCGGCGCCTTATCGATAACCGTACAGGCGTATTGTTCCAAGGTGGGGCATTGTTCTCCTCGCTAACTGTACAGGAAAATATCATGGTGCCAATGCGGCAACATACTGATTTACCAGTGGCACTTATGCGCGAATTGGCGGATATGAAAATTAATATGGTCGGCTTGCCACGCCATGCTGCTACGCTCAGTCCTTCTGATTTATCTGGTGGTATGCGGAAACGGGCGGGCTTGGCACGGGCATTGGCGCTTGACCCGCAAATGTTGTTTTTGGACGAACCCACTGCGGGGCTAGACCCAATAGGGGCAAATGCATTTGATGAGTTGATTTTACAGCTTCGGGACGCACTTGGGTTAACTGTATTTATGGTGACGCATGATTTGGATAGTTTGTTTGCTATTTGTGATCGTGTCGCGGTTCTTGTTGATAAACATATTCCAATTGCGGATACACTTGATAATGTGATTAAATATGACCACCCTTGGGTACGTGAGTATTTTGGTGGTCCGCGCTCTCGTGCGGCGAGTTTAGGCAAGGCAATATGAGTATGATGAAGAAAGTTCAAGGCCAGTACTATGGAAAGTAAAGCAAATTACGCAATGATCGGGACATTTGTTCTTGTCGCAATATTTAGTGTTATTGCCTTCATTGCCTATATTAGTGGCCGCGGTTTGTCCGAAAAATTGACTGATTATGTGGTTGTCTATGATACGCCGCCGCGCGGTATTTCTGTGGGCAGTGAAGTGCGCTATAATGGATTGAAAATGGGGGAGGTAACACTGACGCGCCTTGATCCTACGAACCAAAATAATGTTCTTGTCTCTATTCGTGTGTTGGAAACGACACCTGTTATGAAAGACACATATGGTCAGCTAGAGCCGTTGGGGCTTACAGGGCTTAGCTATATCCAGCTTCGCCCGGGAAGCTCGGTTGAAGCGATTGCGCCACAAGTTATATTTGGTGAAGTCCCGCGTATTACGGGTAAAGAGTCGCAGTTTGATTATTTTCTTGGTGGCGGGGAGTCAATTATTGATAATGCAAATGTAGCGCTTTCCTCTATTGTTTCGGCGTTAAATCCGCAAGCGCAAGACGATTTTCATAATATTTTGAGAAATATCGAGATCATCACAGGAAATTTAGCACAAAGTGATTTGTCTAAAGAACGTATTGACGCTGTGATTATAGCCGTTGAACGCGCCGCTCTGGATGTGTCCGTGGCAGCGGTCTCTGTTGATGTTACGGCCAAGGATGTTTCAACATTCTTGAACTCTGGTGAGATTAAGCAGGTCTTGCTACACGCTGATCAGGTGATGAAAACAGCAGATATTGTCTTGTTGGAATATAAAACACTGGCCGAGCATGGTACGGTTATGGCTGATGAGGGGGCGCGTATGATTGAACAGTTTACGGCGACTGGTTTGCAAGATTTATCCGCGTCTATGATGGATTTGCGAAGTCTTATGGAAGGACTGAACCGCGTTGTGTCGGAGCTTGAGCGCAGCCCTCTTGAATTTGTTGTTGGCCAGAAAAAAGAAGTTACGGAGTTACCGCAATGATGTTGAAAAAAATAACGTCCGTGAGCTTTACCGCGATACTATTTGCGTCCATGGTCTCTGCCTGTTCTGTTGTCCCCAAACCCAAGCCTGCATCAACGATTTATCGTTTAAGCGTGCCAGATGTATTGGTCGTTAATGACGTTAAAAACACTCAGGTCGTCAATGTTGAATACCCTACGATTGCGAAAGCATTAGACGGAGTGAATATTATTTTATCGCCAGATGGTCAGCGTCTTACGGCTGCTGCGGGCGCGCAATGGTCAGAGCCTGTCCCTGAGCTTTTGCGGAATGCTTTGATTGATACACTTAGTAATAATATCAAAATTACGGGCATTATCCCTAAAGGCAATACACGTGTTCCCTATCGTTTGAATATGGATATTCGTCGTTTTGAAGCCGTCTTTGATCAAGGAGAAGAGGTTGCGCCTTTAGCAATTATACAGCTCTCATTCTCTTTAACCGAGACGCGGTCTCGACAATTAGTCGGTAGTTATACGGTCAAAGTGCAAAAACGGGCAGATGCTGCGCGTGTATCGGCAATTGTAAACGCACAGGACGTGGCCACAAAAGAAGCTATGGAAAATGCTTCGGATTGGTTGTCGTCACAGTTTTTTAACAAGAAGTCGTAAAGCGCTATACACGCCCATAGTTAAGAGCTGCGTCACAAAGCAAATAGGCGCGGCCATGCTCGCTCTCCAAATGGGAACGAATGGCTTCGCGGTTTTTGCCCAAAGTTTCTATGGACTGATCAAACTCGGTCGCAAAGTTGATTGTGCGTTGAGATAGGTTTGCGTCAAGTGTTAGCGCCTTATAGAGATGTTCAACAGGGCTTTTTAAGCGAATGCCGATATTACGGCTCATGACATCATGGCCTTGGTTGGCGCGCGCATTTGCGGCTTCGATAATGCATCCATCGTCGACGATAACATTTGGAGCAAGGCCGAGCTGTGATAATTCTTCGACAATATTATTCACATCGTGAGTAGGGCTTTGTGCGGGAGGTGTTACCACAGGTACCGCAGGGGCAATATCTGTAGGACTGTTGGCAATGGAAAGGCTCGCGTCCGCTTGCGCTTCACTTTTGTCGCCAAATAAATTACGAAAGAAACTTGGCCTTTTGTCTTTGTGAGGAAGCGTATCAAGCGTACGTGTGATGAGGTGGTCTTGCGTATGTTGGCGGATTGATGCAAGGAGTGGGTCAGCTTGCGCTAGTGCCTCTGGCTCAGTATAAAAATCAATTGGATGCTCATCCTGCATAGCACCTTCCTGCATGGCATCTTCTTGCATACTGGCTTGGGCGGTTATGTTTGGCATAGATGTATCGTTAGAATAGACTGAATCTTGTGATGGTGCAGATTCTGGTTCTTGAACAGTTTGGGGGGCGGGTTCAGCCTGTGGTTGACTGGGTTCGCTTATGTCTTCTACGTCATTGGTTTCTGGGTGTCGTGTTTCAAAATTATCATTTTCGTCATTAAGTCCCAGTGTTACATTTTCTTGTATATTGATGTCTTGTGGCACATCAGGAATATTCACGCCTTTATTTTGTAGTGGTGTGAGGTGTAGTTCTTCTTTTACTGGTTTGAGTTTTAGTCGTGTCCAGCGCCGTTTTTGTGTTGAAGGGTCGAGAAAGGCGTCTACCGGGTTTTCGTGTTGCGCTTCGTCATCCACAGGTACAAATTCGAGTGATTTGTGCAGGGGGTTGCCTATGCGGTCTTGCAAATCACCCATATCATCTTCGATGCGTAGAATTTGTTTGCGCGTAAGTTCTAATGTATCTTTGACGCGTTGCGCTGCCTTTTCACTAATCGATTGGGCTTGTTCGTTTGAATATTGCACCATTTCGCGCATTTCTGTAAATCTGGCTTTGACAGCTGTGTCAGCAAGCGTTGCCGATTTTGCGAGGGCTTCCACTGTGTCTCTTCCTGCGTCACTGGCAATGATCAGGCTTTCAGCGCTGGCTTGGGCCGAGAGGGAAAGGTCGCGCATTTTGGCAAGACGTTCCTCAAGGACAACACCGAGATTTTGCTGTTCGTCACGTAATTCTTCGATCATAGATGTGAGGTCATTGGCGTGTTTCTTGTACACATTTTCTAGCTCTTCTGATCGTTCGGTCAAGACAAGGCCGAGTGAATGGATGTCTTGGTGGGAAGAACTAAGGGTTGCGGCGGCTTGGACGGTGTTTGTCCGCACAATATCGGAAGCCGAGTTGATTTTTGCGGTCGCACCTTCAACGCTAATGCGGGCTTCTTTGATTTTTTGTTCTGCAAGGTTGGAGGCCTCTGCAAGACTGTCTGTATGAGAGGTAAGCATTGTCGAGAGGACTTGCATGCGTTCATCGAATGTATTGGAAATATCGCCTAAAGCTTCACTTTGTTTTGAGAGTGCTAGAGAAATATGGTCAGCGGTTTGTGTCGCGTCAATATTTGATTGGGCAAGAGACGTTGTTTGTACATTTAGCACGTCTTCGAGCGTTGCAAGGCGGCCGAGCGCCGTGCTGATTTTATTTTCCACCTCGTCGACTTGTTGCCCAATGGCAATCGCGATCGTTTTGCTTTTACGTACGGCGGTGATGTCTGGCTGGGTTAACTCGGTTACAGCATGAGAGAGTGTTGCTGCCAATGGGGTGAGGCGTGCGAGTTGCTTTAAACTATAACTAGCGACACCTATCATAAGTACAGGGCCGAGTAACATGCCTATAATACCTGCCCATTGTAGAGGCGAATATGTGGCGGCATTTGTATGGAGTTTTAAGATTGATATGCAAAGTATGGCGGCAATACCGCACCAACATATAAATGCAAATATGGTGACAATGCTTACCCATGCAAAACGTGGTGTATCAGGTTGCGAGGGGAGGTGTTGTGGCATGGAAGGTTGTGGCATGGAAGGTTGTGGAATGGGCGCCTGATATGTTGGGTGTTGTATTGGTGCTTGCCCTGAAAGTTTTGGCTTTAGGGTGTCAGGGGTTTTGGCAGTACGATCCATTATTATTTCACTCGGGTTAATCTTGCTTGGGTCAATATCTTGAGGCGTTGTCTTTAAAATGGGATTTACAAGATCAAGGGTCTCATTGGTCATAACGCTCGGGGCGCCTGAGGCACTTGGTGGTGCGCTCGGGCTAGCCGTTTTGGCATTGCTCGTATTTGTATCTATTTGTTCGATACTTGTAATTTTGCTCGTAATTCTACGTGTTCTTCTGGCCAATTTTAACCCCGTCTAACTTCGAATGCTTGTTTGATTCGTTTTGTTAAGTCTTACTCTTTCCATACTATACTATAGTGCATGTATGTTGGGGAAAAGGGGGGATGATCAAATTTGCGAACGAAACCGTGAATAGTATGGTTTTTAGGCGAAAAATGTAAAAATAGATGCCTTGGATACGCTGAAAATGGAATGGGAAGGCAACTTATTTGAGAAAGAGACTATGTATAGCAGAAGAGTTTTTTAATGTGTCTTTATCTGATGGGGTATCTTTAGGCTCAGATTTAATGCCTAAAAACATAAGTGCAATGATAAAACATGCTTTAAATAACCATTTTAAAAAATCCATTACCGTCCCTCAAACGCTATTGTGTTTGTTATCACTAGGCCAATTAAGATTTATTCGCAAGATGTGCAACGCCAAAAAAGCCGTATTTTTGATGAAATAACCTTAATGTTCAGCACGTATAAGGTGTGGTTTATCCAGATATGCTAATTGTTTTGCGCTAATGAATACGGTTTTCGTGTTTTATACATAATAAAACAGACAATGCTGAGGCTGATCAAGACAGTGACGCTGTCGAGGCTTGTATTGAGTTCTACTTTGAAAATTGTAGGGGTTGGGAGGGCGGAATTGTCATAACCCATCATTGATGCTGCGAAGATATTATTGGCAGCATGCATGCCGATGGCACTTTCGAGGCCGCCGTCAATATATGTCAGGACACAGGCGAAGAAACCAAAGAAAAAATATCCGCTAATGGCGAGCAGGAGAGATGTGTCTTTCGTACTTTCCAAGACCTCTGGATTCCCAAGGTGGAGAGAAGCAAAGGCTGCGCTGGTAAGGAAAAATATAATCCATGGGTTTTTGATAAAACGCCCAAGGCCTTGGTTAAGATAACCCCGCAAGGCGATTTCTTCTGTTGCTGACTGCAAGGGAATAAACAGCAAAGTCACGGGTAAATATATCCAAAACCGTGACGGGTCGAAGACAAATTTTGCAGGGCTTAATCCTGTGATATGGGTGATGTAATTACCAATACCCATAACGGCCCATACGACGATCATTGCAAAGCCCATGCGTTTCCACCGGAATTTGGATGCAGATGTAAGCAGCGATAAAAATGTGCGTTTGTGTATCTGGGTTTGTACTATCCATAGGCCTGCTATCAAAACGGGGAAAGCGAGAAGGATAAGGGCATAGTGCAGAGGATGGCTGAGAATAAGGTGTGTTACAAAATCTGTGGAACCGTCAGGTGTATTCATATTTGCATGAATAAATGCGGCACTTGAACCGATCACAATAAAGCCCGAAAGCGCGATTGCGATTTGTTTTGCGAGTTTGGATTTGAGGTTTTCGCGTGTAAACCATAATGACACAGGGATAATTGGGGAAATGCTTAGTAGGGCATATAGAGCCATAAGATTCGAATTGGTGGGTGGTGGAGCGCTCCCCTCTGATGTCATGGCGCTGAAAATCTCTGTGTCGGTTAGCGAACTGACGAGGAGAATGCCAAAACCTAGAATAATTTGGCCACACAGCCAAATTAAAATGGCAAACCAAATGCCAATGCACCAACTCCACCAGCGTGATTCGCCGTTTAAAGTCTGGTTGATGTAATCTTGAAATGGTGTGTATGTGCTTTGCATATTTAACAGATACAAGCCTGTTGCCCGTTCAGCAATAAAAAACCGCTAGCCCAGTACGGACTAGCGGAAAACCTTCAGGTGGTGGGGGAATGCCAGCCTAAAGTAAGTTAGTAATAGGTCGGGCGTCTATAGCCAGTGTCACGACAATCAATGATCCGCTCGGAACCTTGAATGATGTAGTAACCGTCATAAGGATTGTAACATTCCTTGACGCTAATCATCTCGGCATGACCTTGATGGTTCCCCTCGATAATAACCCGTTCGCACTGTGTGTTCGTGCGGTAATGGCTATATGACCATTGCCCTGGGCGGTAAAAACTATATGGGGACGTTGCCCAGCGATAGCTTGAATAACCCGTGTCGCCGAAGAAGAAATTAATGCCAAGCCGAGAACGGTAATTCGTATAATAGCCTGTATGGCGTCTGTTGTGGCGACGATTATAACGGTTGTTAAAGCTAAAATCGAAATAACTATTATTCGAATGGCGATAATTATTGCGAGTATGCCGATTAGTATGTCTATTGTTATTGTGTCTATAATTTCGGTTGGTTCTGTGGGTGGATTCACGTCTGTGGCTACGGTCACTCCGTCTATGGCTACGGTCTTCACGTCTATGACTACGGTCGTTACGTCTATTATGGCTCGTGCCGTCACGTCTCTGTTCCCGGCGATGGGTTGAGCGGTCGCTATGGCGAGAAGATGATGTGCCATGTGACGATCTATGTGTTGATGTGCCTCGAGATGATGAGCCCCGAGATGTTGAACCCCGAGATGTTGAACCCCGAGATGTTGAACCATGAGAGGTTGTACGGTGGGATGAGGTACGCGGCGCTGTCGGGCGTTGTACACGTTCGTAGCCAGAGCTAGAGCGATCACTTTTACTGCCTCCAGCGAGGCGTTGTTGTGGGTTACTCGTATGGTTGATTTGTGCTGACGCCGTTTGCACCATGAAAGTCGTGCTGAGGAGGGCGAAAACACCTAAGGCAAGGCTCGCTTTTTTGGTAAATGCGTTGCGTGAAAAGGGCTGTGTGCCAAGATTTGAATATGTGTGCATATCGGGGTCCTTTCGTTCAAGTTAAGTCCAATATGCAGGTTTTGCCTGAAAACTACCTGAAAGCTCTGTTCATCTGACGTTATTTTTCATAAGGTGATGGGTATGAGCACACATGATTCACTACCAGAAATAGATTTTGACCATTTAAAACAATATATTGGCGATGATATCGAGACGACAAAAGAGGTGTTTGGTTTGTTTAAGCACCAAGTGGAAATGTGGTCACGGGGGCTAGACCCTTATGCGGACGACGAAACGTGGCAAGCCATTTTGCACAGTTTAAAAGGCTCTTCTCGTGCCGTTGGCGCACATAATCTTGGGGAACTTTGCGAAGTTGGCGAAGCGATGATTGGCGAAAAAAATAATCTCGAAGCCCGTACTCTACATGTTCACGAGGTACAATTTAGTATTGACCGTGCCTTGATTGAGATCGGGCGTTGGGAATATCGACAAACCCTTGCCAGTATGCGTTCATAAGCATATATTCTATCTTTATAGCCAAATAATCATAATCTATATAAAAGGGAGAATATGGCTAAATTTAACGAAAAAAAGACCCATATTTCTATATTCGGCGCACTTTTACGTGCCCGTAAGGAATTTGGGGGCAAAAAAGAAGCCATATTAGACGCCGATGATCGCGTCCTGACTTATACTGAAATTATCCGTGCCTCATTCGCGCTTGGCAGTGCTCTGAAAGCCAAAACTGCTCCGAAAGAGAAAGTCGGTATTTTATTGCCAACGGGCGCAGGGTCTATTCTTGCTTTCTTCGCACTGCAAACAACGGGTCGTGTGCCAGCCATGCTGAATTTTACAGCAGGGACGCAAAACCTCGTCGCAGCTTTCAAAGCCGCGCAAATTACGAAAGTCATTACGGCGCACCGTTTTATTGAAATGGGACAGTTAGAGCCGCTTGTTGAATCTTTGAAGTCGCATGTGGAGATTATCTATCTCGAAGATATACGCGATGGTCTGACGAAGAAAAATAAAATTGTTGCTGTGCTTGGTTCACTCATGCCTTCATTATTTATGGCGCGTCCAAACTATAATGAAATTGCAGTTATATTATTCACCTCTGGTACAGAGGGGAACCCAAAAGGTGTCGCGCTCAGCCATAAAAACCTTGTGTCGAATGTTGAGCAAGTTCGCGTACATATTCCTGAACTTTACCCCGAAACGGATATCGTCTTTAATCCATTGCCGACATTTCATTGTTTCGGTTTGACGGGCGGGACGTTATTGCCGCTGTTTGCGGGTATGAAAGTCGCGCTTTATCCGTCGCCATTACATGTAAAAATTATACCTGCGCGTATTAAAGAAGTGGGCGCGACGATTAGCTTTGCTACGGATACATTTATCAGCCGTTATGGCCGCGCAGGTAAAGACGGGGCGTTAAGCGGCCTTAGATTTGTTGTGTGTGGGGCGGAACAAGTACGCGAAGAAACACGTGCATTTTTGAAGAAAAAACATGGTTTAGTTATCTTGGAAGGTTATGGGGTTACTGAAACTTCACCAATCCTTGCGGTTAATCAGCCAACGGCCAACCGCTCTGGAACTGTTGGGCATATCATGCCTGGCATGGAAATGCGTATTGATCCCATTACAGGTATTGAAAAGGGCGGACGTTTGTTCGTTCGGGGGCCAAATGTCATGCTTGGCTATATTCTTTCTGATAATCCGGGCGTTGTTGTACCTCTCGAAGGGGGATGGCACGATACAGGAGATGTGGTCGAAGTTGATGATGACGGCTATATCGCCATTCGTGGACGGGTCAAACGGTTCGCGAATATTGCGGGCGAGACGATTTCACTTGCCGTTGTTGAAAATTGCGCGAAAGCCGTCTGGCCAGAGAATGAACATGTGGCATTGATTATGCCTCACCCGAAAAAAGGTGAGCAAATTATTGTGCTTTCCGATTGTCCTGATGCGAACCGTGTTGATATTCTCACATGGGCGCAACAACATGGTGTGCCAGAGCTTTCTGTGCCGCGCAAAGTGATTGTTACGGATGAAATTCCGCTCTTGGGTACTGGTAAGGTGGATTATCAAGGCGCGCAAAAACTGATGGAAAGTCTTCTTGATTAGTTTCGAGATCACTTAATTTTTGACATAAAAAAAACCGCTAAAAACAATGTCTTTAGCGGGTTTTTTATAGTGTGTTTAAACTATTTGCTTTTGAGATAGTTTAGCATTGTGTCTGCGTCTGAAACTTCAAACGGATCTGATTCCGCATTGTCTTGGAAGCCTTCTTCAGAAAACATTTTTGTAATCTTTTTGTCTTCAACCAACATTGAATAACGCCATGAACGCATGCCAAAGCCAATATTGCTTTTATCAACAAGCGCGCCCATTTGGCGTGTAAATATGCCTGCGCCATCTGGAATCAAGAATACGTTTTTCGCGCCTTGATGAATGCCCCATTGGTACATAACAAATGCATCATTAACCGAAATACAAGCGATTGTATCGACGCCTTGATCTTTGAATTCTTGGTAAAGCTCTTCATAACGTGGAAGATGTGAAGCAGAACATGTTGGCGTGAACGCACCTGGAAGTGAGAATACAACAACTTTTTTGCCTTTGAAAATATCATCAGAAGATACGTCTAACCATTTAAATGGATTGTCACCACCGATAGATTCGTCGCGTACGCGCGTTTTAAAAACAACATTAGGTACATGTGTAGGCATAATTAGCTCCTGATTACATATGGGTTAGAATGATTCTAAAAATAGATTAGAAAACCTAAATTCTGAATACAAGAGTTTTCGAAATAATAATAGATGGGAGTGACGACATGTGCACAAAAAAATACATTTGCTTGGGTGGTTGCTTAAAAGTTCTCTAGGTTTTTTGAAAAATAGGTCAACAATTTCCGTATTAATGGCGTGGAGGTTGATGCCCATTTGGCTTTAAAGGCAATTGTTATGGGTTTGCCGGCTTTCATGATTGTCTGTGTCTGTGTATTTGGATGAACTTTACTATGTGGTAAGACAGCTAGGCCAAAGCCATTTTGCGCCCATTCTGCGAGGACTTGGTAGCTGAGGGCTTTCCCTTCATACTCATTGATAGATTTAGTATGCGTCCTAAACAATGTTCGGGTGATGGAGGCCAGACCGCATGTATCTGGAACCATAACAAATGTTTCCTCTCGTAAATCTTCAAAATTGACGCTATCAATCGCTTTGTTTTGTGCACTGACCAGTAATAAATTTTCTTGGTATAAAGGCATTTCATTGGGACGTGTCATTGTTTCGATTGCGGGAATGAGAATAATATCTAAGGTTTCATGTTTGAGGTTGTTTTCGAGAACACTCAAATTATCTTCAACAAAAATGATTTTTACATTTGAGTTCTCATTTTGGAAAAATGTAGAAATTTCGATGATTTTCTTACTGTTCACTAAAGGTGAAAAACCGATTTTAATCGTGACATTTTGTGAAGAGGTATTTTTGTTTGCCATCGATGTTATTTGTGATTGCAGTGCAATTATTTCGAGAATTTTGGGTAACAGGTCGCGCCCGAATTGCGTTAACTCGACCGATCTCGTTGTACGTTGGAAAATCTTGTTCTTTATTTCCTGTTCAAATTTCGAAATGGCGTTTGAGAGGGTCGGCTGCGTAACATTGCATTGTTTGGCCGCAAGACTAAAAGAATTAAGCTCCGAAATGGCTTTAATGAAGTGCAGTTGAGAAAAGTTCATAATGTTATTTATTTCCAATTTCTATAAATGATATTTTTTAAAGTGATTTTTTATAGATATCAAGAAGGTTTATGATGCATCTCACTCATATATTGATAGGAGAATGAGGAATGAGAAAATTAGGATTAGCTGCGATTATTGGCGCAGTATTGGTGGTGTCAGCATGCAGTATTGGTGCATCACAGGCGATCACAAATGACAAAACACACACTGTGAATATGGTAATGGACACACACGTATATTTAGAGATTACTTTGGAAGTCGACGCCGAGAATAGGGGGGCTGCAGTCGGTGTATACAATAAATACAAGCAATTGTTTTTGACACAAGTAAAGGGTGCGACTTTGAAATCCTTATTGGTTCGTGATGAAGATGTCCAAGTATTGCACGGGTTTCGCTCTATGGAGGATGCAAATGCATATTTAAAGAGTGATCTGTTTAATAAGGATGTCGTGAGGGAGTTAGCGCCATTGTTAGCGTCTAAACCTCGGATACATATCTACAAAATACTCTCGTGAAATGTCGTGGGGGCCTGTTAATAATTGCCGTTATGAACTCACCCCAGCTAATTGATTGTAAAGGAGTTTTACATTGAAAGTGAATGCTGATTTTGATCAACGTGTCGTTATGACCCCCGCTGATTATGAGTGGGTAAAATCGCCTATGGTTGGTGTCGAGCGTATGATGTTAGACCGTATAGGAGGCGAAATTGCACGCGCAACCACAATCGTGAGGTTCGCTCCAAATAGTGAGTTCTCAGAACATACTCATGACGGCGGAGAAGAATTTTTTGTTCTTGAAGGGGTTTTTAGCGACGAATATCGTGACTACCCCGCGGGCACTTATGTTCGAAACCCCATAGGCACTCACCATACACCAAAAATTGGTTCTGATGGCGCAATGATTTTCGTTAAATTGCATCAGTTTAACCAGAACGATAGAGCGTGTGTGAATATCAATACGCGGCAGTCAGAATGGCGGCAGGGGGTTATTTCTGGTTTAACCGTGATGCCTTTACACGAGTTTGGACACGAGTTCGGACACGAATTTGGAACAGAGCATACGGCTTTGGTGAAATGGGCGCCACATACTATTTTTACGCCACACCGTCATTGGGGCGGGGAAGAGATATTTGTATTAGAAGGCACGTTTTACGATGAACATGGCACTTATCCAAAAGGCAGTTGGATTAGGAGCCCGCATCTCAGCACCCATCATCCATATACGAAAGATGATGGTGCGACTATTTTTGTGAAGACAGGGCATTTAGATATGTGATGGAACTCACATTGATTCTAAAATGTTGCCACTTTGTATAGGTTCTTTACGCTCTGTTTGTGTTTTGCTGCTAGTGATAACGCCAAATATGGCCATAACAATCTGGGACACTAGCTTGATTTTGGTGAAAAGACCAACTTTGAGAGGCCCACCCCATGAATAAATCTTATTCGAAATTAAAAACATTACTATTCTCTGTTAGCCTGACCTTGATATTCGTGAACCAATTTTCTCTGGCAAGCGCGCACAGTTCGCCTAAGAAATCTGAACATGCAGAGCCAATGGATCATGGCCATGCCAAGAAAATGTCGCATGCGAAACCTGCAAAATCTTCATCACATGCAAAGCCGCATTGGGAATATTCTGGCGCGCATGGGCCGCAACAATGGTCGCATTTATCAAATAAATTTCGCATGTGTGCGAGTGGTCGTCTTCAATCTCCGTTTAATATCCATGCTGATATTTCCGCTGAACTTCCCGAGTTAGATTTAGATTATCATGCTGTACCCCTCAGGGTCATTAATAATGGCCACACAATTCAGGTCGATCAAGCGGGCGCGGGTCGATTAAATGTTGGCGGAAAATCTTATGAGTTGTTGCAATTTCATTTCCATTCAACCAGTGAATATACAATAAATGGCGAGCGGTATCCGTTAGAGCTTCACCTTGTACATGCCTCTGAATCTGGGGATCTGGCTGTTGTTGGGGTGATGTTTAAAGAGGGTGCTGAAAACGCCGAGCTTGCTAATATTTGGGCGCATATGCCGTCACGTAAAGGCACGAATCAAGTTGCAGGGCGTCTTGCGGATGTAAATAATCTTTTGCCGCGTGATAAACGGTATTACCGCTTTATGGGGTCTCTGACGACACCGCCGTGCTCTGAGGGTGTGAACTGGCACATGATGCAAACCCCGATTACCGTATCAGCCGCGCAAATCGCGCGTTTTAAAGCAATCTATCCAATGAATGCCCGCCCTCTACAACACAAGAATGCGCGTTTGGTTGTGATGGGTAAATAGGAAGTCTATCTCGCGAGTTCTTTCATCGCGCTTTCAATACCTGAAAGTGTCATGGGGAACATGCGGTCTTCGCCGATAATCTCGAGGATCATTTGGGTCGACTGGGAGTGTTTCCAATAGCGCTTATCAATCGGGTTTATCCAGATCAGATGAGGGTAAATATCAACGAAACGTTGGAGCCATATTGCACCTGATTCTTCGTTCCAATGCTCGATAGAGCCGCCTTTCATAGCGACTTCATAAGGAGACATAGCAGCGTCGCCAACAAAGACAACGCGGTAGTCACTTGGGAATTTATGGAGGATATCCCATGTCGGTGTGACTTCGCGCATTCTGCGAATATTGTCTTTCCAAACATTCTCATAAATACAGTTGTGAAAATAAAAACTTTCAAGTCGTTTAAACTCGCTACGTGCCGCAGAGAAAAGTTCTTCGGCTTGTAAAATATGGGCGTCCATCGAGCCACCAATATCAAAAAATGTGAGAACTTTGATCGCATTTCGTTTTTCGGCACGCATTTTAATGTCGAGATAGCCTTGGCGTGCCGTCGCCGAAATCGTACCGTCGACATCTAGTTCGTCGGCCGCGCCTTCACGGGCGAACTTTCTAAGGCGGCGCAGGGCGACTTTAATATTGCGGGTGCCGAGTTCTTTGTCACCGTCCAGATTGCGAAATTGGCGTTTGTCCCAAACTTTGACAGCGCGTCCATGTCGGCCCGTGTCTTGGCCAATGCGCACGCCTTCTGGGTTATATCCATAGGCACCGAACGGCGATGTTCCTTCGGTTCCAACCCATTTACTGCCGCCTTGATGACGTTTTTCTTGTTCTTCGAGGCGTTTTTTGAGGGTTTCCATAAGTTCATCAAAACCACCCATGGCTTCGATTTTGGCCATTTCTTCTTCCGACAGATATTTTTCGCCCATTTTGCGGAGCCAGTCTTCGGGAATGGCGTGTTCATCTTCGCCGAAAAGATCATTGATATAATCCATGCCGCGAAATACATGGGCAAAGACTTGATCGAATTTGTCGAGATTGCGTTCGTCTTTTACAAGTGCCGCGCGCGAGACATAGTAAAATCCGTCTACGCTCTCGCCAGCGACATTCTTGTCGAGGGCTTCGAGAAGCGTAAGGTATTCGCGAATACTAACCGGTATTTTAGCCGCGCGGAGCTGTGAAAAGAAATCATGAAACATAGGGCAAGGTTAGGGCAGGCACCGAAGGATCACAAGGCATGTTCCGTGCTCTGCCCTAAATATCTGTTATACACTTTCGCAGGTTAGTTTCGGCACTGACCTGCATGCACAATACTTATGCCTGCGCCTGCGGCGGTACACGCATTTGAATATGTTTTGCCGTTACAACCACAAACGGGCGTGTAGTCGGATGTACACATTTGAGGGCGTGGGGAACATGTTCCCATTTGATCTGCTGCGCCGCATTGCGCCTGTTGTGTATAGGCGCAATACTCATTCGGATTGGAACATCTAGACCCCGTCATGCCGCCGCAGCTCTCACCGTATTGTGGGGATTGTTCTGGAAACCCTGGAGGCGGCGTCGATACTTGTGGCGCACTGTAACATGCCGTGAGTAAAAGGAGAGAGAGTGTAAATATAAAAATACGCATGATTATGTCCTTTATGATTTTGGAATTAGCCTGTTCTTACATCTGTTTCCAATTGTGCCGCTAGCTCTGGATCTAGATTAAGTGCCATTGCTAACTCATCTAGGTAATGACGTTCTTTTTCATTGAGGCCATTGGCAATGCGACAAGATACGGCATAAATCTCACGGGCGGATTGTTCTCCCGTTGCAAGTTCGGCAATGCGTTTCGGACTTTCAGGAGAACTGAGTGCGAGTTTTAATACGTCGACGCCTTGGTCGTCATGTGCGTTAATAAGGGCAAGCTCATCGTCGCCAATTCCGCCATCAGCTTTGGCGGCGGCGATCATCGCGCGCAAGAGAACTTCTGATCTGGCTTCGGCTCGTGGGCCTTTAAGAAGGCCGATAATGTCTTGTGCATTTTTAGGCATTGTGCCGCCATTGTCTTTATAGGCTTTCCACGCGAGTGCGCCGAGGCCAGCAAGGCCACCAATCGTCGCCATTTTACGACCAGAACGGGACGAGAGTAAAAGCGCGAGTGCTCCAGCGGCCGCGCCTGCGCCAACACCTTTGCGAAGAGCGAGGCGGCTAGATTCTGTGTCTTCAATGCCGAGTTTGTCAACGAGATAGTCTTCGCCTTTCGCAGCAATGATTTTAGATTTTGCAGTTATGTCTTTGGTGTATTTACCCGTTTTCTCATTGGCTTGGGCTGCAAGCTCTTTTCCTGATTGGAGAAGTTCGTCGAGAAAGTTTTGGATATTGATGTTCGTATTTGCCATGATTGTCCCCATATTTACATGGGTAAATACTAGCATGCTTATAGAGATTTAAAAAGTTGAAAACTCAGCGTTTGGGTTTTGCGCCCCAATCTTTACCTTTAGCTTTCCAGTTTTTGTTCTTTTGTGGGCTATAGGATGTTTTTGACGCGCGTGCGCTATTTTTGTTGTCATCATATCTTGGTTTTGCTGTAGTGGGTTTAGCTGTTTTGGGTTTCGCGTCTTTGCTGTCGCCGTCCCGAATATAAACCCGTTTGCAACGCTGACCAAGATTGGTCAGAATTTCGTAGTTTAACCTGTTGGTTTGTTGGGCTTGTTTGTCTAGGTTCGCGCCGTAAAATACAGCCTTTTCCCCAGGCTGGATGAATTTATCAACGTCTGTAATGTCGAGGATTGTATAGTCCATGCTAATGCGGCCAATAACGGGGACGTTGTTTTTACCAAGACGGGCAAAGGAGATGATATTATTGTCACTGCCGCTCATGGAGACAGGCAGGCCATCTGCATAGCCTGCGCTGACAATAGCTATTTTCATGTCTTTTGGGGCGGTAAACGTGGCGTCATAGCCAATCGTATCGCCTTTTTTAACGTTTTTAATTTGAAGAACTGGCGCGTGTAGCTCGACCACATGGCGAGGTTTTTCGAGTGGGTTATCTGTTGTCACACCGCCGTAAAGACCAATACCCGGCCTGACCAGTTTAAAGTGATAAGGCTTGCCGAGGTAAATGCCGCCAGTATTGGCGAGGCTAAGATTGACCATAGGCATACGCGCTGCAATACGTCTGAATGCGTCCAATTGTTCTTTGTTCTTGGGATGATCCGATGTTGATGAACAGGCGAGATGGGACATGACAAGATCAACATTAAGAGCTTCGAGCAGTTCTTTATCTTCTGCAAACACGCTTGCCTCTGATTCTGGAATGCCGAGGCGGTTGAGGCCTGTGTCAAAATGTAGGGCGACGCGCGGTGCACGTATAACGCCTTCAATTGTCTGTACCCAATCACGGGCTTGCGAGAGTGAATTAATGACGGGTTTTAGGGTGTTGCCAAACAAGACGGCGCTGTCTTGCGGAGCAGGCCCACTAAAGACATAAATCGTGGGTTGATTGCCAATAGATTGGCGTAAAAGTTTGCCTTCGCCTGCATGGGCAACGAAAAATGTACGGCAACCTGCACCGTAAAGTGTGCGGCCGATTTGCTGTAGTCCAAGGCCGTAGCCATCAGCCTTGACGCTTGCGCCAATCCTTGCTGTCCCAACCATATTGGCGAGAGCTTTGTAATTATCGGCAATGGCGGTTAAGTTGATGGTGAGGACGGGACGGGACGAATAAGATCGTTTATCGGAATCGCGCATTAATGTGTACTTTCGTCATATCTATCATCGAAGGCCAGATTGCCAAATTTTGTAAGTTCCGCAGTAAATGCTAGCTTTACGGTGCCAATCGGCCCGTGGCGCTGTTTGCCGATAATGACTTCGGCTTTCGCATGTAAACTGGTCATTTCATCTTGCCATTTCAAATGTTCTTCTGTGCCTTCGCGTGGTTCTGTACGCGAGAGATAGTATTCTTCACGGAATACGAACATTACGACATCCGCGTCTTGCTCGATTGAGCCTGATTCTCGGAGATCGGAAAGCTGTGGACGTTTGTCATCGCGCTGTTCAACGGCACGAGAGAGTTGTGCCAGCGCCAGTACGGGCACGTCGAGTTCTTTGGCAAGGGATTTTAGCCCCATGGTAATTTGTGTCACTTCTTGTGTACGGCTATCGCTTGATTTTCCACTGCCCGAGAGGAGCTGTAAATAGTCGATAATTAGGAATTCGAGACCTGCCATACGTTTGAGACGTCTTGCACGTGCAGACAGTGCACCAATCGTAAGGCCACCTGTATCATCAATATAGAGCGGTATTTTTTGGATAATATCAGCGGCTTCACGGATATTGTCATATTCGTTTTGAGTGATATCGCCGCGCCTGATCTTATTGGACGGGACTTCGGATTGTTCCGCCAATAGGCGTGTTGCAAGCTGTTCCGAGGACATTTCAAGGCTGAAAAAGCCGACTCTGCCGCCTTCGACCGTATGTTCAATGCCGTTTTCATCTTTTTCCATGCGGTATGCTTTGGCGACGTTAAAGGCTAAGTTGGCGGCGAGGGATGTCTTGCCCATAGAGGGGCGTCCTGCGAGAATAATCAAATCAGAACGGTGTAGGCCGCCAAGCTGTCTGTCGAGGTCGATTAAACCTGTTGAAAGACCTGAGAGATTGCCGTCTCGCTCCATCGCGGCTGTGGTCATTTCTATGGATTGGAGCAGGGCTTTGTCAAAGGATACGAAGCCACTGGAAACCGCGCCTGTTTCAGCCAGACTAAACAATTGCATTTCTGCCGCAGAGATTTGCTTGCGTGCGTCGGCTTCATTGTCTGGGTCTTCGGCAGCAGATTTCATTTCACCACCAAGACGGATGAGGTCGCGGCGCAAGGAAAGATCAAAAATCAGCTTGGCGTATTCAGGGGCTGCTGCACCCGTTGGTGCGCTTTCAAGAAGCAGAGCTAAATATTCGACGCCGCCAATATCGACGAGGGTTTCGTCTTGGGAAAATCTGTTTTTAAGCACGATGGCATCGGCCAACTTGCCGTGTTCAATCAAAGTGGAAATACTGTCGAAAATACGGGCATGTACGGGATTGTAGAAGTGGGAAGCTTGTATAATGGCACTAATGCGGTGATAGACTTCATTGTCATAGAGCAGGGCGCCAAGCAGGGCTTGCTCGGCCTCTCGACTATGGGGGGTCAGGTCAAGTTCTTCGGAATCGTTGTCTGCGGAATCAATAATAAAAGCCATAATGACGATACCTTAACAGAAACTATAGTTTTTTCGAGGTTAGAATTAGAGAAAGCTCGCAAATATCAAAAATATTCACACTGTTATCCCTATAGTTATACATGGCTTATCCACAGACTTGTACACATACAGTCGTGTTCACCTTGCAGTCGTATTCAACTTGATTCTTCGGGGATAAAAAAAGCCCGCCAAAGAAGGCGGGCTTTAAAATATTTAAACTCAGGTGAGAAAGATTACTCTTCTTCAGCCTTTGTTTCTTTTTCTTCAGCTACTGGCGCAGGAACGAAGTCGTCTTCATAGTCATTTTCAGACATATCATGAGCGAGTTCTTTACGTTCTGCTGCGTCTTCTTCAGCCTGTACGCGATCTTCGTCCATTTGAGTCGCAATAATGTCTTCGCCAGAGGCTTGACGTTCTGCTTCTTCTTCTGAACGTGCAACGTTTACTGTAACGTTGATGCTGACTTCAGGATGAAGTTTAACACGAACTTCGTGAAGGCCAAGTGCTTTGATAGGTTGTTCAAGAACAACCATTGAGCGTTTAACTTCGCCGCCAACAAGATCAGCAACGTCACGTGAAGATACTGAACCATAAAGGATACCAGTTTCACCAGCTTGACGGATAACGATATACGTTGAGCCGTCTAGGTCAGTGCCGCTGTCTTTAGCTTTTGCCGCTGCTTCAGTGTTACGTGCTTCAAGGAATTCACGTTCTGCTTCGAAACGGATAAGGTTGTTTTTCGTTGCGCGAAGTGCTTTTGCTTGTGGCAAAAGATAATTACGAGCAAAGCCGTCTTTGACAGTAACAACGTCACCAATTGTGCCGAGTTTTTCGACACGCTCTAAGAGTACAATTTTCATATTAGTAGCTCCTATTTCGCAGCGTATGAAAGAAGTGCAAGGAAACGCGCGCGTTTAATTGCAGTCGCCAAACGGCGTTGCTTCTTGTGTGATACAGATGAAATGCGTGACGGTACAATTTTGCCTTTTTCAGACATGTAGCGTTGTAGCATTTTCGGGTCTTTATAATCGATGTTGATCGCGTTGTCGCCTGAGAACGGACACACTTTCCGACGACGACGGAATTGCGTACGTGTCGGGAGGTTTTCGATTTTAATGTCTAATTTTTTAGCCATGATAAATATCCTCTAGCGGTGATCGCGACGTTTACGCTCTTCGCGTTTCGCCAGGATTGGTGATGGATCGTCGCTGAATTCTTCAACGCGGATGCTCATATAACGAAGAACGTCTTCGTTGATACGGTGCTGACGTTCAATCTCGTGGATTGCGTCTGAAGGTGCGTCCACTTGAAGAAGTGAATAGTGAGCTTTACGGTTTTTGTTAATACGGTAAGCAAGGTTACGAAGACCCCAATACTCGGTTTTAACAACTTTACCGCCAAGAGCAGCGAATTTTTCAGAAAGGTTGTTGACCATTTCATCAACTTGCGTCGAAGAAATGTCGGGACGTGAAATAATCACGTGTTCATACAATGACATCAATATGTCCTTCATTAAATTGCGGCGCGGTTTTTCTTGAAGGTATCTGGTTCACGAAAAGTGTAAACAAGAGAAGAAAAGTGCGATGGTTCTTGTTCCGGTTCGACCCCATGCCGAACTGAGGTTCAAGACCGCAATTGCTAAGGGGCGCAACATACACACGCATAGCCATAAGGCAAGAGTAAAATAATACCATAATATATGTTGATTTGCGGACGTGTCAGGCGATAATATGGCCTATAATGTACACTTAGATAATGAGTATAACACACGCTATATAGTAGGGTATATAATATGTCTGATACACAAACAAAATTTGCCTTCACATTTCCAGGGCAAGGGAGCCAAAGTGTTGGTATGGGCAAAGAGCTTGCCGAGGCGTTTCCAACGGCCAAAACCGTGTTCCAAGAAATTGATGATGCTTTATCGCAAAACCTTTCTAAGCTTATGTGGGAAGGGCCGATGGAAGACTTAACCCTGACAGCAAATACGCAACCTGCCTTAATGGCATGTTCGATTGCGGCTATGCGCGTATTGAAGGCTGATTTTGGGATTGATGTGAGTGCGGCGACATTTGTCGCAGGGCATTCTCTTGGTGAATATTCCGCGCTGTGTGCTGCTGGGAGTTTAGAACTGGCGGAAACGGCGCGTTTGTTACGTCTGCGTGGTGAGGCCATGCAAAAAGCGGTCGGTGTCGGCATTGGCGCTATGGCGGCGTTGCTAGGCGCGAGTATGGAAGTCGCAGAAGCGGCGGTAAAAGCTGGATCAGCCATAGGTATTTGCCAAATCGCCAATGATAATGCGACGGGACAAGTTGTTTTGTCTGGCGAAAAAGACGCTGTTGAAGCTGCGGCAGAAGCCGCGCGCGAACTTGGTGTTCGCAAGGCGGTGATCTTGCCTGTATCTGCGCCGTTCCATTGCGACCTTATGTCACCAGCGGCAGAAGCCATGGCGGACGCGCTTTCGGATATTGATATGAAAGCGCCGATTGTGCCTGTTGTTAATAATGTAAATGCGGTGCCAATCACGGACCCTGCACAGTTGAAAGCAGACCTTGTTACGCAGGTGACGGGGCGTGTACGGTGGCGTGAAAGCATTGAATGGATGGCCAGCGAGGGCATTGAAACTTTCGCAGAACCGGGCACAGGCAAAGTGTTGACGGTCATGTTGAAACGTATTGTTAAAGGCGTGAACGGCGTTGCGCTGAATTCACCAGAGGCAATGGAAGCTTTCGCCGAATCTTTTCGTAACTAGGCTTTTAATAACTAGACTTTTGATAATTAGGCTTTTCGTAAATAGACTTTCAGTAAATAGGGGAATATTATGTTTGATCTCACAGGAAAACGGGCACTCGTAACAGGCGCAACAGGTGGTCTTGGCGGCGAAATCGCCCGTACACTCCATGCTCAAGGCGCATTGGTCACATTATCAGGTACGCGTGCGGAAAAACTTGAAGGCTTGGCGAAAGAGCTTGGCGAAGGCGCATTTATTGCAGCCTGTAACCTCTCTGACGGTGACGCGGTTGACGCATTGCCGAAACAGGCGGCTGAACTTATGGGCGGCGGTGTTGATATTCTTGTCTCTAATGCAGGTCTGACCCGTGATGGTCTGCTTATGCGGATGAAACAAGATGATTGGGACCTTGTACAAAAGGTCAACCTTGAAGCTTATTTTCGTCTGACAAAAGCCTGTATGCGGTCAATGATGAAAGCGCGTTGGGGGCGCATTATCGGTATTACTTCAATTGTTGGTGTTACAGGCAATCCGGGACAGGCAAATTACGCGGCGTCGAAAGCTGGCATGATTGGCTTTACCAAATCATTGGCACAAGAAGTCGCGCCGCGCGGTATTACGGCCAATTGTATTGCGCCTGGTTTTATTGCTTCGCCAATGACAGATGTTTTGAACGAAGCACAAAAAGAAGCTATTCTGACCAAAATTCCTGCACGTAAACTCGGCGAAGGCAGTGATATTGCCAGTGCCGCGCTTTATCTGGCCAGCAATGAAGCAGGCTATGTCACAGGGCAAACTCTGCATGTCAACGGCGGCATGGCGATGATTTAGGGGACGTTCTCCTTTCTTTAAACGCCTTGCCTTTACAGCAACCGCTCTACACAACATACGCTCTTACCGCGCTTCGACGCGGTATCCCTTGCCCGTTTTGGGGCAATCTTGGCGTCTCATATTTCATGGGATCCCGCTTTTCAGCGGGAAGAGCGAAAGAGGTAAGTCAACCATGCCTAGATTTACCCTATAAAATAGTGCACATAGAGCGTTATGAAAACATGGATACTTCTTTTGCGCGGCATTAATGTCGGTGGCAATAATATTATTAAAATGGCGGATTTGCGGGATATATTGACGGATGCAGGGTATGCAAATGTGCGTACTTATATTCAGTCTGGAAATATAGCGTTTGAGAGTCGTAAAACCAATGCAAGCAAGATTTGCCAACATGTGCAGGACTGTATCGAAAAATCACATGGGTTTGCGCCAAAGGCTCTGGTGATGGACGTCGAGAGTGTCACCGACATTCTCGCCAATAATCCATTCCCTGACGCTGAGGATACGCCAACGCTCTTGCATGTTTGTTTTCTGGGGCAAGTGCCAGTAGATCCGAATGTAGAGGCCTTAAACGCGCTTTGCCGTGATACAGAATTTTTCAAAATTACAGACACCGCCGTTTATCTCCATCTTCCAGAGGGCATTGGGAAGTCAAAACTGGCCATTCAACTCGAAAAACATGTTGGTGTGCCGATAACGGCAAGGAATTGGCGTTCTGCGAATAAGGTTTTGGATTTGGCGCGTTTGAACTAGGTTCGTTTGAACTAGGCGCGTTTGAACTAGGTAAGGCGAGTGTTAAATTTATGCCACGCATCATTTGATTCGAAATTTTACTTATTTTAAAACAGAAACTTATATTTTATAGCCTGCCGTAATTTAATGAGGTGTAGGTTTGCTCGGTAAGCATGATATTACCTTAAATGTGCGTATTGTATCGTGTAATGCAGGGGGCTTGTGTGAAATACGGTGTAAATACCCATAGTTTTGTGTAGAAAAAAATGTCCCTTAGTGCTAGGCAGTGCATGGTTAATGTGTTAATTGACCGCCCGAATGTCGATAAGCACTTGAAATTCTTTGCGTGCTTTCCAATATTCAAAATGATAAAACCGCCGGTCTTCGGCAAGTAGTAAGGAATATCATATGTCAGACGTATTAAGTCGCGTTACAAAAATGGTTGTTGAGCATCTCGACGTTGAAGTTGAAAAAGTAACTGAAAAAGCTAATTTCATCGATGATCTAGGTGCAGATAGCCTCGACAATGTAGAGCTCGTAATGGCTTTTGAAGAAGAATTCGATATTGAAATTCCTGATGACGCAGCGGAAACAATCCAAACGGTTGGTAATGCTGTTGACTTCATCACTAAAGCTACGGCTTAAGTTCAGGCGTGCGTAGGGTCGTTGTTACTGGGTTGGGTCTTGTTACACCCGTTGGGTGTGGTGTAGATGCGGCATGGAGCAATCTCCTCGCGGCTAAATCTGGCGCAAGTCGGATTGAACATTTTGAAACTGATGATCTGGCCTGTCAGATCGCCGCGATGGTGCCGCGCACCGATGGTCGCGGCGGTGGTGGGCCAGACATTTCAGGCTCTTTTAACCCTGATGAAACATTGTCAAAGCGCGAACAAAAGCGTGTCGATGATTTTATTCTCTACGGTATTGCCGCTTCTGATGAAGCGATTAAAGATTCTGGTTGGTCGGTAGGCCTTGAAAATACACAAGAACAGTCTCGCACAGGCGTTATGTTTGGTGCAGGGATTGGTGGTCTGCAAACGACCTATGACGCTGCTATTACTTTACATGAAAAAGGCCCACGACGGTTAAGCCCATTCGTTCTGCCTGGCATGTTGATTAATCTAGTGGCGGGACAAATTTCTATTCGTAACGGCTTTAAAGGGCCTAACCATTCGGTTGTAACTGCTTGCGCCACGGGCGCACACGCAATTGGTGACGCGGCGCGTATGATCCAACGTGGTGACGCGGATGTTATGATTGCGGGTGGGGCTGAGGCTGCTATCTGTCGTCTGGGCATTGCAAGCTTTGTGGCGTGCCGCGCTATGACAACTGGTTATAATGACGACCCTGAGAGTGCTTCACGGCCATATGATTCTGGACGTGACGGATTTTTGATGGGCGAGGGTTCTGGCGCACTTGTGTTAGAAGAATACGAGCACGCAAAAGCGCGTGGCGCAAAAATTTACGCCGAGTTTAAAGGCTATGGCCTCTCGGGCGATGCTTATCATATCACAAGCCCTGCGCCTGATGGCGATGGTGGCTACCGCGCCATGAAAATGGCACTGGATGATGCGAAAATGGACGCGTCAGATATTGGCTATGTTAATGCTCACGGTACATCAACGCCTATGGGGGACGAGATAGAGGTGAAGGCTGTTGAACGTATGTTTGGTGGTGAAGCGTCTCGGGGCATGGCGATGTCGTCTACAAAATCAGCAACGGGGCATTTGCTCGGCGCGGCAGGGGCGATTGAGGCTGTGTTCTCGATTCTTGCCATTCGCGATCAAATCGTACCGCCGACATTAAACTTACATGACCCGTCGGTTGACACTAAATTGGACCTTGTGCCTTTGAAGGCCAAGAAAATGCCGTTAAAGGCTGTATTGTCTAATTCATTTGGTTTTGGCGGCACAAATGCATCAATTATTTTTGCTGCTGCACCTGAAGAATAAGGCCGTTTTACATGGCACATACTCCATCTGTAGATTCTCAAGACAACGCGAAAAATGACCCTGAAGACGGTTTAACCAAGCGGCATGCATTTGTCATTGCGACGATGATGATGTTTGCCATGTTGACCTTTCTTATTGCCTTCACCGTCATCGGCTATAGTATTTTTAAATACCGTTACATCAATGATGGCCCTCTGGAAAATGAAACTGTATTCGAGATAAATAGAGGGGCAGGTCTCTCGACTATTGCTGCAAACCTTGAAGCTCAAGGTGTGATTAGTCGTAAAAACATCTTTAAAATTTTTGTGAAATTTGATGGTGGCGAGACAAGTCTGAAAGCTGGGGAATATGCTATTCCTGCACAGGCGAGCATGCAGGACGTGTATGAAATTTTGCAAAATGGGCAAGCTATTTTATATCCATTTACGGTCGCCGAAGGTTTAACGAGCGCACAAATTTTACGCCAGATCAGCAAATATGAAGGCCTCGGCGGTATAGTGCCTGCAAAAGTCGCGGAAGGAACGCTTCTGCCTGAAACCTATATGTTACCCAAAACAATGTCTAAAGTGGAATTGATCGCAAAAATGCGCCAAGCACAAACCAAGGCTTTAGATGAATTGTGGGAAGGCCGTGCTAAGGGGCTGCCGATTAAAACTAAACAAGACGCTTTGATATTGGCCTCTATTGTTGAAAAAGAAACGGGTCAAACGTCCGAGCGTGAACGCGTTGCAGGTGTGTTTATCAACCGTTTGAACAAAGGCATGCGGCTCGAATCTGATCCAACGATTATTTACGGTATATCTGGTGGGGAAAAACTTGGACGTGGACTTCGCCGTTCTGAAATAGACCGCAAGACAGATTGGAATACGTATCAAATTGATGGCTTACCGATCACTGCAATTTGTAATCCGGGACGAGCGGCAATTGCGGCTGTCTTAAATCCTGCGCGTACCAAAGATATTTTCTTTGTTGCTGATGGTACGGGCGGACATGTTTTTGCGACCAATTTACGTGACCATATTAATAATGTGAATAAATGGCGCAAGATTGAACGTGCGCGGAAGAAAGCTCGCAAGGCAGCTAACAAGAAAGCGAACCCATAATGACCATAATGAGCATGACAGGTTATGGGCGCGTCGAGGGGCAATTTAAAGACTGGTCTTGGGTATGGGAAGTGCGTTCTGTAAATGGGAAATCATTGGATTCACGTTTACGCTTACCGCCTGGTTTTGAGAATCTTGATCCTCAAATTCGCAAACAAATTGCGAGCAAACTTAATCGTGGCAATTTGCAAATTAGCCTGACGATGAATACAGTCGCTGGGGCAAATGCTTATAAAATCAATCATGAATGGCTTGAAACTCTTATTGTCGAGGGTAAAAAAGTTGCTGAAAAAAACTATGTTAAACCTGCGACGCTTGATGGTTTGTACCGTGTGTACGGGGTGATTACAGAACAGACGGAGCAGGCGTCCGATCCGCGTTTGAAAAAACGTAATGACGCTTTGTTGAAAAGCCTGAATGTGATGTTGGTTGCACTGGTCAAAGCCCGTCGCACAGAGGGTGATGCCTTGGCTATTATTTTAAGTGAATGTGTACGTGCGTTTGAAAAGCTTTGCAAAGCTGCACGTAAATGCGACGGAGCGCAGGCAAAACAGATCAAGAAGAAATATGTGGCTAAATTGGGCGAACTTCTGGCCGACAAAGTATCAGAAGAAAAACTACTGCAAGAGATCGCAATTTTGGCTGTGAAAGCTGATGTGCGTGAGGAACTTGACCGTTTAGACGCCCATATCGCACAGGCGAAATCTCTGATTATCAAAGGGTCTCCGATTGGTCGTAAAATTGACTTTTTATCGCAAGAATTTATTCGCGAGATCAATACGATGTGCTCGAAATCTACGGATATCGAACTGACTCAGATCGGGCTTGAAATGAAAAGCTTGATTGAACAATTCAGAGAGCAGGCTGCGAATGTCGAATAAAGCTGATCTACAAAATATGAAAGCAAAACGCCGTGGTTTGATGGTAGTGCTGTCTTCACCATCAGGGGCAGGCAAAAGTACATTGACGCGACGTCTGCTCAAAGAGAATGTGAATATGACAATGTCTGTTTCTGCCACAACGCGCTCGCCGCGTACGGGTGAAAAAGACGGCGTGGATTATTTCTTCGTTGAGAAAGACAATTTTGTCGACATGATTGAAAACGAAGAGTTTCTTGAGCACGCCAAAGTGTTTGATAATTATTACGGTACACCACGTGGCCCTGTAGAAGCGGCATTGATGGACGGTAAAGACGTTATTTTCGATATTGATTGGCAGGGTGCACAACAGCTTACGCAGGCGGCCAGTGACGACCTTGTTAAAATATTCATCCTACCGCCGAGTAAGCGCGAGCTTGAAAGCCGTCTGCATAGCCGCGCCCAAGACAGTGACGAGGTGATTGCAAAACGTATGGCCAAGTCAGAGGCGGAAATCAGCCATTGGGCCGAATATGATTATGTGATTGTCAATGATGATCTGGATGTCGCTATGGAAGAACTTCGTACCATTATTGCGAGTGAACGCATGGCGCGCCGTCGTCAGCTCTGGCTCAGTTCATTTGTCAAACAACTTACCCAAGGTGGGTAGCTATTTGTCGCGCGTTTTGTCTCGGATTACATTTGCGAGGGCGTGAAACTTATGAATTTCAAGGGTTTCAGGGCGTAAGCTATGTTCGATTTCGGCGGCGTCTAACCAATCTTCTACCTCTATGCTAAAATCTTTAGCCAGAGGTTTTAGGGATTTACGCAACATTTTACGGCGTTGTCCGAAGGCCGAAGCGGTAATACGTGCCAGTAGTTTTAGGTCGGGATAGCGTTTGTCTTGTGGCAAAATATCGAGAACGATAACGGCGCTATCTACTTTTGGTGGTGGTGTAAAGGCGCTTGCTGGGACTTCAAACGCAATATGTGTTTGTGCGACAGATTGTGCAAGGACAGCGAGGCGGCCATAGGCTTTGGTGCTTGGTTTAGCGGCCAGACGTTCGGCGACTTCTTTTTGTAACATTATGACCATACGGTCCCAGAATATAGGATTGGCACTTAGCCAGTTTATGACAAGTTTCGTGCCGACATTATATGGCAAATTGGCGCAAACGCGCATAGGACGAACATCACTGAGTGCGGCAAGGTCGATTTTGAGAGCGTCGCCCTCAATAATCGTAAGGCGGTCATCCGCAACATTGGCGATTTGTTGCAAGACGGGTAGAAAACGTGGGTCTTTTTCTACAACGACGACTTGCTTTGTATTTGCATTGAGGAGCGAACGGGTCAAGCCGCCGGGGCCAGGGCCAATCTCTGCTATAAAATCATGAGGTGCGGCGAGACGCGCGATTTTATCGGTCAGGTTTAAATCGAGTAAAAAATGCTGACCTAGGCCTTTTTTTGCAAACAAATCATGTGCTTTGAGGACTGCGGTGAGGGAGGGTAAATTGTTCATGCTGTTGTTTCTTGTCTTTTTTGACTCATGGTTTTTGCGAGTTTTATGGCGGCGATTAGGCTGTCTGGACGTGCGTTGCCTTGACCTGCAATGCCAAAGGCTGTGCCGTGATCTGGTGAAGTGCGAATGATGGGAAGGCCAAGTGTTGTATTGACACCGCCGTGGAAATCGAGGGTTTTGACAGGGATAAGTCCTTGGTCATGATACATGGCAAGGACGCCGTCATAATTTTCGCGGGCTTCTTCATGAAAAAGTGTATCAGCGCTTTGCGGGTCTGTGATCTGAATGCCCTCTGCGCGTAATTGCGCGGCTGCGGGTATGAGAATGTCGATTTCTTCTTTGCCGAGAGCGCCGTTTTCCCCAGCATGGGGGTTGAGCCCTGTCATTGAAATTCTTGGATTGGTGATGCCCAAATCTATGGCCAATGCTCCGTGCAGGACACGCGCTGTTTGTAGCACATTTTCGCGCGTGAGGGCGTTTGGCACATCTTTGAGCGCGATATGTATGGTGGCAAGAGCGACACGTAAATTTTTGGCGCTCAGCATCATAACGGGGCCGCGTGGATAGGGCGGCGTAACTGATTTGGTTAGCTCTGCTAAATATTCCGTATGACCGGGGAATGTGAAACCAGCTTTGTAGAGAATGTCTTTGGCAATCGGGTTTGTGACAATTGCACTTGCGCGACCGTCAAGGCAAAATTGTACAGCCATTTCTATCGAACCTGTTATCGCAGGCGCAGCCGCCTCATTTGGTTGGCCAATGATGACAGGTGGACACTTGATTGGTAAAACAGGGAGGGCGTTTGGAAAGACGGACGCGGCGTGTGCCGGTGTTTTGATTATTTGTACATTCTCATAATGGCTCGGGTCGCCAATAATGAAAAAAGTGAGATCTTTATCACCTTTGAGGTTTTTCCATGCTTTGTTTGTTATCTCTGGGCCAATCCCTGCAGGATCGCCCATAGTGAGCGCGAGAGGCGCATTTGATGCGCCGCGTGTGCGTTGGTTAACGGGTGACAATCGTCGCCTTTCTACGTAAATCACGTAGATGACGTTTGGACGCTTGTGCTTCTTGTTGTCCAAGAAGGCGGTTTTCAACCTGATCACGGGTTGGAATGTTCGATCCTTTTACTGTACGCTCACAGACGGCGAGCGCGACAAGACCGCTTGGTGTCGTCATTGGCTCTGAAACATTACCAATATTTGTATTCGCAAGAAGAGCAAGAATATCTTCGGTGAGGTCGCCTGCTTTAATTTGTCCCATTGCATTTTGGCCAATGCCGCCAATGTCGCCAATGTCTTTGGCAATCGTGTCGCAAGTCTTAAAAGCTTCTGCTGCGGTTTTCATGGCAATACGGGCTTCTGGTAGTTTGCTTTCATCTTGGAACTGATAATTTATCTGTTTCAATGTATAAAATGTTTCGGATTTTGAGATACGTTTGTCAATCAGTGTAATGACATAGATACCGCCGGGAACGGTAATCGGGGATGAAATTTTACCTTTATCCATTTCGATAATTGCTGTGTTGAGCTCTTCCCTTAGCTCGCCTTCGCGAATCCAGCCAATATCGCCGCCTTTTGCGGCTGACGGTGCAGAGGAAAATTGACGGGCAAGCGTTTGAAACGGTGCACCTTGTTCTAATTGTTGGATCATTGCATTGGCACCTTGCAGTGCGCCATCCATGCCGCCAATGTCAGGGCTTGCCTCGATATAAATTTCTGCAATACGGTAGCTAGGTTTATTGGCAGTGGCTGAAATACGGTTGATGGTTTCGTCAATTTGCGCGTCACTAATACGAATGCGATTGCCGTATAGTCCAGAGATAATGCGCTCCCACGCAATTTCTGAACGCACTTGATCTTGGAGTGTCGCAATAGAAATACCTGCGCCAGCAAGACGTTGAGCAAAATCTTCAACACTAATGCCATTGCGACTAATCAATTCCTGAACACCACGGTTTACAGCCGCATCAGAAATGGTTTGATCGTATTTTTTAGATTCTTGAATTTGTATTTTTTCATCGACAAGATTTTTCATCGCTTGGGCAATGACGCGACGCTGTGTTTCTTCATTTGGCTGAATGCCCTGTGTGGCCATCATAAACATTACGCGTTGACGCAAATCAAATGTGGTGATGACATCATCATTGACGACAGCAGCAATGCCGTGGGCTGTTTGGGCATTTGCATTATGTGCTAAAAAACTATTTGTGAGCGCAAGTGTGCATAGTAATGTTTTTGAAAAAAGATTTTTCATTCCGAAATCCTATATAATATTCGGGCTAAACATAGGGATTTTTGGCATAAAGGCAATCAAACACTTCACATGATTACCAATTTTCAATCTTTGGTTTTTTTATTAACCGTCTTCAATTTTCGAAAGAGTGGCTAGGCCTAAAAACAAGACAAAAATGGGGATAGCCCATGCGGCAAGAATAGGGGGGAGAGTACCTGTTTCGCCGAACGCACTGATCATATTATCAATAAAATACACACCAAAACCGAGGCCTGCACCTGCGATCAATAGCCGTAATGTTCCGCCTGATCTGGACATATTAAGGGATGCGCATGCGGCAATGACGGCCATTGCAATCAGGGATATGGGCAAGGAAAGAAGCCTATGAAATTGCATGATGAGTGGAATAGGTGAAAACCCAGATTTCTTGGCATGAGCAATTTCGGAAGGCAGTTTCCAAAATGGAGGGTTTTTATTATTTTGGGAGTGGGTGCGGAGGGTTTCCCAATTAATACGTGTTTCTTTGGAGAGGACGTGGAAATATTCACTTGGTTCTCCGTCTTGGTTTATTGTGACTTCTCTAAGAAGCCAATACCTGTTTTTTAAAAGTTCTGCACTTTTTGCGTCATAGCGGGTTGTAAACCTTGTCAGTCCATTCGTATCAAAATTGGAATAAAAAAATGTCACGTCATACAATGTGTGTGCTGAAATGTCCGCAGATTTTGCATAGATAGAAACATAGCCATTTTTCACAGCCTCACGGAGCCAGATATTTGATTGAATGCTATCTTGTGCACTCTCATTCGTGATGTTGTGTATTGTTATGTCGTATTTTCGTGACGTAAATGAGGCCAAGGGGCTAAAAGCTGTTGCCCATACGATACCGATGAGGCCTGTTACAAAAATAGCTGGTTTTAAAAAACGCCATGCGGAGAGCCCCGCTGCGCGCATAATAATGATCTCGGAATGTTTGTTAAGGGAGGACAATGCCCCCATCACGCCAAATAAGACAACGAAGGGTATGGTTTTATCTACTAATTGTGGCGCGTTTAAAACGGTGATATAGAGAATTGTCACCATGGAGGCGTTCGCTTCTGAGTCGAGATTGCGAGAGGCTTCAACAAAATCAATCAGCATGATGATACTCGTGATAATTGCGAATGCGACGAGAATACTAAAGAAAATTTTGCGCGCAATATAAAGATTGAGTGTCGAAAACATCAGGTTTTCCTTCTTTGTAAAAAAGGAATACGCAAAATAGTTTTGGCACGACGTTTGTTGAGTAAATACCATATGGACACTGCACTGACACTTATTGGCACAAAATATTGCATGGCATTTAAGGACGGATCGCTTTCGGCTGCGGACGCGAGGCCAAAACCAATGAGGCGAATGAAAAACCCCAAGGCGGCAGCGAGTGCGATTTTCTTTCCATATCCAAGCTTTTGATGCTCTCCGCGTACAAGGAAAGCCAATGCGAGGAGTACGAGGGCAATGTTATAAAGCGGTGTTGCTAGTCGTGCATGGGCCTCGGCGTAATACTCATTTTCTTTTTTCTTGGGGCGGTATTCATTTGGATCAGGATAAAATAATTCGTGTAAATATCTATCTGAAGTTTTGAGGTGTAAAATTGGATCAACTGTTAAAATCGCACTCAAATCATGAGTTGTCGTATCAAAGTCGATCACTTCCATCATACCGTTTTTGAGAATGCGGTGAGTATTGCCATTAAACAAAGTGAAACTCGTTTTTCCATTGGCCGAGCTAATAAGGCCTTCTTGTGCAATATAGGTAACAGGAATTTCTGAACTGCGTTCGTCGTAAATGAGAACATCTTTCATGCGCCCTGATGGGGCAATCTCACTTGTATAAATGGTAAGTCCTGCCGTGGGCTGATTGAATTCTCCTGGGCGAACCATGCGAGAGGCAATATCTGTTTTTACCTCAAGAAGGGCTTTGCGCATTTGTCGAAATGAATAGGGCTGTACAAAAAGATTTATGATAAGGTGGGCTATCAGTGCGTATGTGGCAATGCGGAGAGCTGGCGATGCAATCTGCCATGGGCTGAAACCGGATGCCTTTGTCACGACAAGTTCGCTATCTACATTCAAGCGGTTGAGCGCGTAAAGCATGGCCATAAATACAGCGAGCGGCATGATGATTGAAAATAATTGTGGCAGGGCAAGGATGGTAATATAAAAGAATGTGGTTGCAGATTGTCTGTTTTCAACGATTAAATCAATGGTCGAGAGACTTTGTGTAAGTAAGGCCAATAGAGACAGGGCTCCTAATGATAGGAGTATTGGCGTTAAACTCTGACGCAGGAAATATTTTTGAATAAGTTTCATTGCGCCTCATAGTTTGATTGCGTATTGTTAGTTACAATATATTGAGTCTTGTACCTATGTGATTTTACGAACACGACAAAGTTGTAAAGTATTGAAACCGATAAGCAAACCATAATTGGAGAATCTACGTGAAAGTTAGTTTTATTAGTCCTGAAATTACTGATGGGCATTTGAAGTCTGTTGTTGTTCTACCTGTCTTTAAAAAAGCGGAATTGTCGGCTTCTTATAAGGCTTATGACAAGCTATCAGGTATGCAAATTTCTGCGAGTGCCAAAGCAGGTGGTGTTGATGGTAGCGCTGGTAAAGACTTTCAAATCCTTGGGCCTAAAGGCACAAAGACGAACCGAATTTTTGTAACAGGTTGTGGTGGCCTTGACGGGTTTGATAGCGAGAATTTTGGCGCGCGTGTTGTAAAAACATTGCTTATGAGCGGCGAGACGACGCTTGTTCTTCAAATGGATGGTTTCGATTTTACACCCGTTGACGCGGCACGTGCCGCGCTTGGAGCGGTTTTGGCATCATACCGTTTTGATAAATACCGCACGAAATTACCTGCATCCAAAAAACCGTCACTGAAAAATATTAAAATTGCGGTAGAAAACCCTGCGAAAGCACGTGCGGCCTATAAAAACTTCTACGGCCCTGTTGCCGAAGGCACATTGCTTGCGCGTGATTTGGTGATGGAACCTGCTAACAAGCTATATCCAAAGTCGTATGCGGCACGTATCAAAAAGATGGAATCCCTTGGTTTGAAAGTCGAGATTTTAGGCGAGAAGCGTATGAAAGCGCTTGGCATGGGGGCTTTGTTAGGGGTTGGCCTTGGGAGTCCCCGCGAATCACAGCTTGTCATCATGAAATGGAATGGTGGTAAAAAAGGTGATCAACCTGTTTGTCTCGTTGGTAAAGGTGTGACCTTTGATACGGGTGGTATTTCACTTAAGCCTGGTGCAGGCATGTGGGATATGAAGGGGGATATGGGGGGCTCTGCCGCCGTTGTTGGCGCGATGCATGCGATTGCGAGCCGTAATGCGAAAGCCAATGTTATTGGCATTGTCGGCCTTGTTGAAAATATGCCAGATGGTTTGGCGCAAAATCCGGGTGATATTGTTACCTCTATGTCGGGTCAAACGATTGAAGTGCAAAATACAGACGCCGAAGGTCGTTTGGTGCTGTGTGACGCGCTTTGGTACGCCAAAGAGAAATACAATCCCAAAGCCATGGTCAATCTTGCGACGCTTACAGGCGCTATTCTTATGGCGCTTGGTCATGAATATGCAGGCGTGTTCTCTAACTCTGACGAGATCGCAGGGCAGCTTGATAAAGCAGCGGCAAATTCTAGCGAAAAAGTGTGGCGCATGCCCCTCGATCCTGCATTTGACAAACTTATTGATAGCCCGAATGCGGATATGAAAAATATCGGTGGTCGTTTGGCTGGTTCAATTACGGCGGCGCAATTCTTACAACGTTTTGTTGGTGATGTGCCGTGGGCGCATATTGATATTGCGGGTACGGCATGGAAAGCCAGTAGCAAAGATCCGCGTGAACCTGCGTGGGCAACAGGGTATGGCGCGCGTTTGATGAATAGATGGGTTGCTGATAATTTTGAAGGTTAGTTGTAAGGACTATGCCAGAATCTAAAAATGAAATTAATACGGAATCCAAAACGGAACCCAAAACTGAGCACTGGTTTTATCATCTGGAGCAAAGCTCCCTTGAGCAAATATTGCCAGATATTTTGGGAAAAACCCACGCGAAAGGGTGGCGCGCACTTGTAAAAGTCGGGCCGCTCCTTGGCGCACCCAATGTTCAGCTTAAACGTTTTGATGATTATCTCTGGACGTTTAAGAAAGATTCCTTTCTACCTCATGGTCGTGATGACGAACCTATGGCAGAACATCACCCCATACTCCTCAGTACCGATTGCCAAGACCTTGGTGACGCGGATGTGGTTATCCTTATTGGTGGTGCTGAAATGCAAAATGTTGAGGGGGTGCAACGATGTATCACCATACTCGACGGGAATGATGACGCCGACAAAGCCATCGCGCGAGGACGGTGGAAACAAGCCAAAGCAGATGATTTGTCAGTTGCTTATTGGAAACAAGACGATTTTGGAAAATGGGGACAGCCGTTTAAGTAAGAACTAATAAAATAAGTAAGAACTAATAAAATAAGTAAGAACTAATAAAAAATACTCACATTTAATCTCAGTGATTATGTTTTAAATTTCTGACTTATTTTTATTCTTTTCTAAATTTACGACCAAGCCAAAAATTGGTAATAAAAAATATTGGAAAAATAGAAATCCAGAGACTTAAGTCGACCATGCTGCTGAAAGTATCGTGAATGTGGGCAATATAATAATGAAGGCAGATAAGTATCATAAAGAGGAAGCAGTTAGCCCACACTAGATACCATCCCAATTTTGTTAACGATCTTCTACTTTTCATGCCTTTGCCTTGAAGACTATGCTCTTATTACTTTACGCCTGAAATATACATGTCTTTATTGTACAGCTTTTAGTTGATTTTACTTGAGTTGTAAACGTTGTAAAATAATCTAGATTTCTTTGTCATTCCTTGTGTAATGAAACCGCATATGGGTATTCGGCAGAAAATTTAGTTATAGATGAACATCTGTAACTTTTAATTACGGGGCGAAAATGTGCGGGTGGCTATAAAAGTATTGTTTTCTAGCCTATGTTGCATGTAGTTGATTCGTTACTCTGTGAGGTTTTGTGCGTGTAGGAATATTGTTTGGTGTGGCTGTGTTGCTCGCGAGTTGTCAAACTGTTGGCGGTGGAAATAATGAGGGCAATAGAGAATATGGGGGTGTCGCGGGATATGGTGTCGCGCAAGCACCATTGCAAAATGGTATTGTTGGCGAACTACCAACGGGGCGATATCGTCAGCCTATAAATTTACGTCCACGACCTCCACAACGTTTGCCGCAAGATGATATTTGTCGCTCACGACTTTACGCCGGACTGGTTGGACAGCATGAAGGTGGCATTGTGTTTTCTTCATTGCCGGGCAAAGCACGACTTGTGAAGCCCGGCTATACCGAATTTGATGAGGGAGAAATGTTCGCGGATATGAGGCCAGAACCACGGCTTGTCGTTGTGCGTGAATATTTGTCGGGACAAAATATTTATACACCTGCCATAAATACCACGCGACGTGATGGTGTTCTTGGCCCTATCCAAGAGGATCGTTTGACTATTGAACTCGACCGTGAAGGCTATGTGCGGCGCGTTAATTGTCGCTAGTAATATATTGAATTATATAATTATTCTTGATTGCGCGGTTTCGTAATTCTCGACAGCCTCGTACCATTCTTCTTCCGTACTCTCCATTTGAGAAATGTATTTAGCACGCTGTTGGCCGAGTTGTTTTGCTTTTTCGGGGGTGTCTGTAAACAGGTTTGGGGCGGCGAGTTCTGTTTCTGTTTTTGTGATTTTATCTTTAAGTTGTTCCATTTGTTTTTCAAGTTTTGCGACTTGTTTTTTCAAAGGTGCAATAGATTGACGGGCTTGGGCGGCGGCTTTACGTTGGCCTGATTTGGTATTGGTTTGGTCTTTTTTGGGTTTGTTCGCTGTGCGATGTTTTTCAAGTTGGCTTTTGCGGTAGTCTTCAAGTGTGCCTGCATAAGGAAGTATACGCCCATCACCGACGACCCAAAGATGATCGACTACGGATTCGAGTAAATTCCTATCATGGGAAATGAGTATGACCGCACCTTCATAAGTGTTGAGGGCTTTGATGAGTTCAACGCGGCTATCCATATCTAAATGGTTGGTGGGTTCATCGAGTACCAAAAGATGTGGTGCATCAAAACTGATCAGCGAGAATAAAAGACGCGCTTTTTCACCACCAGATAAATCACGGGCAGGGGTTTCAGCATTTTCACTGCCAAGGCCAAAGCGAGCAAGACGCGCGCGTCTTTGGGCTTCGGTGGCGATGGGCATAAGTTCGACAACATGGTCATATGGGCTGTGATCTAGGTTTAAAGCATCAATTTCATGTTGCGCGAAATACCCAATTCTTAATTTTTTATGGCGACGGATATGTCCCGTTTGTGCGTGGAGCATGCCCATAACAGCTTTGGCAAATGTAGACTTACCTTCGCCGTTTTTACCGAGAATGCCAATGCGTACATCTTCATCAATACGGATATCAATTTTGCGTAGGATGGAAATATCATCGACATAGCCAAGGCTAACATCATCATCAAAACGTATAATCGGGGGGCTGAGCTTTTTGTCAGGACTGGGGAGTTCGATAGGGGGAATGGGGTCGTTGACGATTGTCGCCACGGGTTTCATTTTTTCGAGGCGCTTTACACGAGACTGTGCTTGTTTGGCTTTTGAGGCTTTGGCTTTGAACCTGTTGACGAAACTTTCGAGGTGACGGCGTTCGTCATCCTGCTTGCTTTTAAGTGCCATGGAGTGAACTTGTTGCTCGGCCAGTTGCTTCTCGAAATTGTCATAATCACCAGTATAACAAAAGAGTTTGAGATCGCGCAGATGCACAATATGGGTGATGGCGGCATTGAGGAAATCGCGGTCATGGGATACGATAAAGGCCGTTCCTGGATAGGTGCGGATATGTTGTTCGAGCCAGACCGTGCCTTCGATATCGAGATAGTTGGTTGGTTCATCAAGGAGGAGTAAATCCGGTTCTGCAAATAACATAGCGGCGAGGGCGATCCGCATACGCCAACCACCTGAGAACTCTGAACAGGGTTTGCGTTGATCATCGCCGCTAAAACCAAGGCCTGATAAAATAGAGCCTGCTCTGGCTTCGGCGGTATAGGCGTCGATATCTGCGAGGCGTGTGTGAATTTCAGCAATACGGATAGGGTCTTGTGCCGTTTCAGATTCTGCTAATAATGCGGTCAATTCTGTGTCGGCAACGACGACTGTTTCTAATAGTGTTTCGGGGCCAGACGGGACTTCTTGATCAACAGCGCCAAGACGGGCGCCTTTGCGGAGATTGATAGAGCCGTCATCAGGGCTGAGATCGCCTTTGATGATATTGAAGAGGGTAGATTTCCCTGTTCCATTTCGTCCGACAAGGCCGTATTTGCCCCCTTTTGTGATGGCCAATGTTGCCTGATCGAACAGGGGGCGGCCTTCTATGCGAAACCCAAGATCGTTGATATGTAGCATTTGGGTATTCTCTCGGTCTTAAATCGCTCGGTTTGGGGCGAAATATTACAGTTTATCGTAAAACTCCGCTTCACAGATGCTAGTATGCTCGCTATAGAGCGTGGAATCAAATTTTCTATCTTATTAAGGAGGCTTTTATGGCCATTCAACGTACTTTTTCAATTATTAAGCCTGACGCGACGAAACGTAACCTTACTGGCAAAGTTAATGCCAAAATCGAAGAGGTTGGTCTACGTATTATTGCACAAAAACGTATTCAACTTAGCGAAGATCAAGCTAAAGGTTTTTACGCTGTGCATGCAGAGCGTCCATTCTACAATGATCTTGTTGCATTCATGATTTCTGGCCCCGTTGTGGTTCAGGTTCTTGAAGGCGAAGATGCTATTCTTGCATACCGTACAGTTATGGGCGCTACCAACCCTGCAGAAGCTGACGCTGGTACAATCCGCGCTGAATTTGCGGAAAGCATTGACGCGAACACTGTGCATGGTTCAGATGCGACTGATACAGCTGCTGAAGAAATCAAATTCTTCTTCACAGATGCTGAAATCGTTGGCTAGTTCAATAATATATTTCGATATAAAAAACCCGCTCACTGAGCGGGTTTTTTTGTGGCTTTGTAAAGATGTTTAGCGCTTTACACGTATAACCTCTTTGACAATGGACTCGCCTATTTCTGCGAAGGCCGCATCGAGTGCGGAGGAATTTGAGGCGGATTTAAAATAATTATCTCCGCTAGAACATTCTTGCATGAAATCTTCGGCATGTTGTTTTTGGTTCGCGGCGACGTCATAGGCAATGGCATAGATTTTAATGCCATCGTCTTTCATTTCGGCACAGGTTGCTAGAGATCGTTTGTCAAACCAATAATCGGTTTTACAGACTTGCTGATTTGATCCACCAGACGCGGGGTGGTGTATAACCCAATGGTCAAACCACCATTGCTGTGAATAGTATATAGTATTCCATCCATGGTAAGTATCTACCCAGTATTCGGGGTTTGAAACCCATTCTGTGCCACATTCATAAGATTGGTTGTTCGCGCCATCGGTCATGAATATAGCAAATTTAAGCGGTTCTTCGGTACCGTTCATAGCATTATGTATGTCGTTTTCGAATGTGAATGCATTGGCCGCGTCTTTAAGTGCTCCACTGGAATCTGTACCGTGTAATGCGTTCATAGCCGAGATCGCGCCATGGTTTAGAACGCCCCATTCAGGATGTCTTACCTTTGCAGGTATAACACCGTCATTATCAATATATGAATAGTTGTTTTGGTAATCCTGACTATAGGGATACAAAGCAGTGCGGAAAATATCATCGCCATTGGTATCAATATGGCCCATCGTGTCCATGAATGCGTTCATGCTGGCCTTTAAGCCTGTTAATTTAACTACTCCATTATTGTCATAATACCCCATTGAACCAGAGTTATCGACGATGAAAAAGACACTTGCTGGTGTTCCTTGACTCGCTGCATACGCTACGTCGGATGTGGCTTCGAATGGGATTGTCGCAAAACTGGAGAGCACGCCCATAAATGCGGTAGTATATGTGCCTTTGACGGTTGCACGCGCTAAAAGCCTAGATTTATCGCCCTCATCTAAACCTGCATTACTTGCGTCTGATGTATCGATAATGTCGTATTCGACGACGCCCGTTATTGTACCTGTGAAATCGACCCCGCCAGCACCAATGTTCTCATATGGATATTCAACACCGCCCGTGAACTGATCAGAGTTATTAAAATCGACAGATATAGATGCGGCGAGTGCCATATGATCTGCAGAAAATTGGGCAAGTGCC
>NVXK01000026.1 GCA_002733905.1 Robiginitomaculum sp.
TCATCGACATTATTCATACCTGAGACTCTTAGCGCTTCTATATGCATAGTATCATTTAAAACAGGCTCCACGCTAAACGCTTGGTTTGAACTGCCTGTAACGTAAACATCGACCACCCCCCCTGTAAAATCCTTACCTGTGCCCGAAGTATGCCACTCTATACCGCTATTGTTTGGGTTCTTCAGTATTAGGTTTTTAAATAATGATGCGTCTGCATCTAATGCCTGCATTCTATGTGTAGATAACAAATCAACGATAGGCGTGGCAATGCCGCCGCCCTCTATAGTCACAGTATCTTTTGTTAATATTATCGTGCCGGTTGCTGTGTATTCTCCACCGTCACCACCGAAAAGTATAGTGTCACCATCCTGTAGTGACGGCGCTATATTAGCAATCATCGTGGCGTAACTCATAGATGTGCTTGCGGCAGAAATACCAGAAGCACCAACTGCAACTGCATCGTTAAATGCTGCCGAGCCATCTGCTCGAATTGGCCATGTACTCATTTTATTACCCCCAATTATTAAAAGTTTGCCAAATGTTAAAACCAAAGCTTCCTGCACTATCAGGATTAACCATCGGCCTAATCATTGTGCGTATTATTTTGCTAATCATCGGTGTAATCATCATCTAACCTTATTGTTTGTTGTTATCTTTTAACTTTTCATTGAGCACTTTTATCTCTAAATGTATTTTATATATAACCATAAATACAACAACTAAACCTAAAATAGTTCCAACTCCGCGAACCAATGGCTCCCCATAATCCAACCATAAATGCGATGTAAAAAAAGCGGTTATACCTAGTGCCACTTTCGGATGTGCCAGTATGTCATTCGCCGCTTGTTTTATTTCGCTCATGTTTATATTTTTTCGCTTTGTGACGTATTATTAATTGTATCACATTCTTTATTGCCAACAAAACCGCCACTGACATCCATAAAATATCTATAATTATTTGTATTGGTTCTAGTAGTTCCATTTAATATTGCTTTTGGTAGTATTGATAAAAACTGAATTATTAACAAACAAGAAGCTAATACGCTGTATAAATCGTGCGGGTAGTATTTGTACCACAAAAAATAACCGAGGATGTTTATCGGGATCAATAAATATGAACAAAGTGCGGCAAACTTAAATTCATCCTGAATAACTACAGCTAGAGAGAGGGATGATATACACATTATCACGTAGTAGCTATTATAGCTTTCAACATCAATAATAAAATACATTGCCACGCCGATTGCATAATAAACAAGTAAAGCAATTATTTCATGCCTTTGTTTTGATATTGTTAACAATGCAATAAGCGAGACAACGATAATAGAAATGTAAATATTTTCAAACATTATTTTTTTACTGGTTTAGGTTTTTCTTCAGTACTGCGTCTGCGAGTCTTACCTTTCATGACATGCCCCTTTAATTAATGAGATTGTATTATATCACTTTTTGGTAAACGAGTTAAGCGTTCCGCCACCGCAGTATAACGAAAGCACAGCCAAGGTTGGCCAAAACACATAATCACTCATAGCAAACTTCAGTAGCTTATCAATTTGCGGGTGTTCAAGCCAAAGCATCACTACATAATTAACACCAACAAACGCCCACAGAAATAAAACTGAAAATGCAATAATTCGCTGAACAACCTTAAACGGCTCTAATGCTTCAAGTTGTTTAAGTCCCCATTGTTTAACGAGTAAATTGTTTTCGGCTTTCTCTTCAGCCGTATAACTAAATCCTCCAATCCAATTGCCTGCCTGCACTAATAAGCCATTATCTTTATCAATAAGGCTACTTACCGCTTTTTCTGTTCCAAATAACTTACCAAGCCAACTCATGATTTAACCCTCCCATCTTGCTTTTTTGGCTCGCACGTCAATATGAGTAAACGTATCATATTTACCAATGCCGTATTTGTTAGTATAAAGTTTATTTAGGTACTTATAAACTTTTACAGCGCTAACGCCTTTGATTACAATATCAGCAGCTATTCCTTGTTTGTGCTTGCTTCCGTATGAGCCGCCAATAAGTCTATTGTGATTTTCACACCGACATGCTGAATTGATAGTTATCGGCATTTTAAACTCTGCCCGTAAATCTTCTAACACGCTGATTAGCTCAATATCAACCGTCTGAAATCCGCACTCACAAAAACACGAAAACTCTCTGCGGCTGAAATTTTCTGATAAATCGCCCATTGTTTTTCCCTTATTTGTCTAAACCAATTCAGCCATAAACCTWAATGAGAATTCTGTGCCGTCGGTAAACGTCATTACCCAATATTCGCCGAGCGCAACATACTCTAACTGTTCTATCGTTTTATCTTTCGCCTGATTTTTAATACTCTTTCGTTGCTCAGTGTTAAATGCCATTGTTTTTTCCTTATTTAATATGCGTCTTGGCGAATGCAAAACACCATCGACAACAATAAACTTTTTGCTTATCCACTGTGTAACCTGCGGCAATTGAACCCCTTGATCAGCTGCAAATGCAGTTTGTGAGCCGCTATAATTAGAGGCTATGTAATCAATTAAGGTTTGCATTAATCAAAGTCCTTACTTAAATCTTCAACCAATACTTCATTAGATAAATTAGGGTTTTCATGTTTGTCTACGGCTTTTATAGCAAGATTCTCTATATCAACGCTTGTATGACACCCGTTTAAATCCCTATAATCTATTACATGTAGCAATTTTTCATTATATTTAATTAAAGCAGATGCGCCATATTCATCGGAATCAATAACAACCGAGTACCCTATTGCGCTTAATATGTTTGCCACTTGCTCTAAATCTAAAATACTTTTCATAATGTTTTACTCTTTAATTTTGGTTAAGAACTTGCTCCCTAACTCTTGAAACTATTATAGCGTTTCACTATACCAATGTAAAGCATTTTACTATATTAAATCAAATTAAAATTAATTGTGATGGCGGGTATAACTGCTATTGCTATCACACCGTACATCATCATTAATAATATGTCTTGCGTGGTAGGGTGGTTTAGCATGTTAGCTATGATTTTCCAATTGTATAGGCTGTATTACGAAGCGCTGTTTCACTCCTCGTCTTACAGTTAATGATATTGTTGCAGCGCTAGATATATGTGACATAGCATCAACCCTAATTCCCCCTATGTTTTTTTGTTTACCAAAACTAACTGAGGCATCAATATATAAGTTCATCCACTTGCTAGCCCATTGATTACCGTCAGCACCCCATAATGCTATTAATATTCTCCTTACGGTAAGGCAAGGTTTAAAAGGCTTATTATCACACCCGTAGTAAAATATGTGAACAGGTTGTTTTGGATCATTGGTAAGCCTAACCCCTTCCACTTGAACCGTTATTGGTCCTGCGACTAAATCATCAGCATTTAATTGATCCGATTTGGCTTTTATAGTTCCTGATAAGTCTAATGCGTCCATGCTATTTATCCTCATCTGCAAAGGTTACTTCTATGTCATCGGTAAAGTCTTGATCGAACCCACCACCAAAATTAAAGCTTTCAGAGTGAATCCAATCGTTATTATCAATACACTGTTTATACTTTTCAATATTGGCTCGGTGCCTATCCCAAAACCCCATTTCAACAAGTTCACTTCTTGAGATTTGAAATACCCCGACAGGGTAGCGACCTAAAGCAATACTTTTCTGGACGACTAAAAATATAAAGCTTTCAACGGTTGTGTTGTAATGCTGCTCTAAAATGTCAGTGTAAAAACTTGCTTGATGCCCGTAGTTAAACTTAAATAATGGGTTTATCCATTCCTTATCGCTCCGCCAATCATCAAGGCTCATAGTTGTTTTGACATCTATAATTACACCGTTAGACTCGACAGCATCCTTATCTGGTCGGCATTTTAAGTTAACACCAGTCAATCCGTCTTTTACAAATACTGATGATTCACAGTCACCAGTTAATGCCAATAAACCATTTGCTGACGGGTGAGCAAATACGGACTTTGCCATTAATTCTATATGTTCGTATTCGTCCTGCGTAATTACAATTTTACCTTTATTTTCCTCCTGCTCGTCTTGAAATTTTTTAGTTGATCGACCTTTTACACTCGATATAAAAATAGTACCAGTATATTTTTCAGGCTCAAGCAACCGGCAATGTAACGCTGTCCCTAGATCCATTGTGCTAGCTTTGCGATTATCTCTTGGCGTTTCTTTTGACCAAATAAAATCGCTAGGATTGCATTCGATCATCATAGCGTCACTGTTAGCTAAGGCGTCAGCGGCCCTATAAACAACGTCATTTAAAAAATGCTTACCTTTAAAATTACTCATTATCTGACTCTACCTCGCTAAGTATTTTTAAATCCAATTCTATAGCCGCCTTTACTTCAGCTATCGTTGTATATTCCTGATCTTTGATTTCGCTCAGTAGTGACACAAGCGTTACTCTACATGCGTTTATATGAGTTGATGAGATTTTATTAGTCATTGTAATGCAAACCCTATTGCGTTGATGTACAGATTATAAGTTGCTAGTCCGTCGCCGCGAATTCCTAACCCGTGCGCTTCTAACATTTCTGACTCAGTAAAAAGCTTTTCAATGTCTTCTAAACCCCACCGCTCGCCCTGAATTTCCACGCTGCCGCCATTTATCATAATACTAAGCATCTCGCTAATTGAGAGCTGCTCTGGCTCATCTGCTATTACTGCTATTGATTGTGCTACTGTGCAAGTCATTTTATTACTCCTTGCCAGTAATAAACACAATCGCTAACTCAACAGTAGCAAATGCGCGATCTTCTTCGCCCACTTTCCATGTTAAAACTTCTACACAGTCTTTATTGAAAATTGTACTCATRCTYWMWTCMYAMCMKTTAMAMYTRWAYKMTKMASTSRYWTRMMSYYTAYYYKMYATATTNNANYTWMRWWWYATKWSWWMTYYMYTRYWKYTYKYMYSYWRWWWSYMSCMATTAANNSSSSSRRWTAARCTAGNYWKKAACGAGTCCTTTCGTTACGTCTTATTTGGATATATCGTTCTTTAAAAAATCAACAAGAATTGCATCTTGCATATAATTCGTTTCATAACCCTCTTGCCCCGCAATAGATGCAGCAACTTGATAATTACCCATCACTTGTATTAATAGGTTAAGTGTTTTTAAAAGCTTTTCGGCGTCAGTCATATCATTCTCACTTGTTAAGTTGCTTCGTTTCGATGGAGTAATGTTAGCACACCGATTATACAATACAAGCATTATTTAGACTTTTAACGATTAATAATAATACTTGCTATATTTATATGTATAGATTAATATCTAGTCAACTTAAACAACAAGAGTATATAAAATGACAATTGCAGACTTACTATGTAACGCACATTACCGTGGCAATCAAACGCTGCTAGCAGAAGTACTAACTGTAAACCGCAATACTTTACGAAAATACATGACTGACATTGAAGGGGAATTTCACTTTATCAGAATTAGCGGTAATGGCGCTATTGAGTTATACACTAATCAAACAAGGAGCAAATAATGATTAACGGAAACACACCTGCCGCGCCAATAATGTACAAATGGAAAGCTGATGCGCTAGGCAAGGCGGCAAATACGGGTTATGAGGCAGACGAWTTTTCTGTAGGGCTTACAAAACGTGAGTACTTTGCAGGGCTAGCCCCTGACAATATACCGCGATGGTTTCATCAAAAATTCGCTGAAACAGCGGATAAAGAATTAACATGGCATACAGAAGGAAGTAGTTTACGGTCCGCCGAGTGTGGGTGGACGCAAAAAGGTGAGATTGCATTGTATTTTGCGTGGCGCACGTATTACGCAGACGCTTTACTTAAGGAGTTAGCAAAATGACCGATAATCAAAAAGCTTTAATCGCATTTGTGCTATTTGTTTTTGCAAGTAGCGTTGACTCTCTTTTAATTTCGGGTGGTATGTAATGACTGAATTTACAAAAGGTCCATGGGTTATGGATAAAAGAGATGAATGCTTAATTGGTAAGTTTGGTTATGAAGTGGTTGTTTATAATCACGGATTAACTGGTGGGCATAAAACAGATGAGCGAGTTGCAAACGCACACTTAATAGCAGAAGCACCTGACATGTATACAATGCTAAACAATATTAACGAGTCAATTAACGATTGCAAAAATGAAATCGAGCTTGCAAATAAAATTACATCTATGTGTCACGATATTGATCAACTACTTAAACGGGCAAGGGGCGAATAATGAAGTCTACAATTGATGCGGTAATAGAGTTTAAAGCGGAATGGCCGTGCGATGACAGTACGTACATGCATTTCGATAGTAGAAAGCCGCATTGGCACCATTGCCAAGCTAGTGACATGAGGGCATTTTATGGTGCATATCGCTTAATTTGCACTATTGATCAATTCAGCGCTTGCATAGACGAGCTATCAACTAATTTTGGCACTAACTGTACTTATGCAGAGTATAAAAAACAATGGGAGAATGCAGTGGGTATTGATTGGAGTGAAGCGCCAGAGGGTGCAACACATTATGACACATCACCAGACGTTCACCCTTGGATAAAGCAGGGAGATAAAGGTAATAAGTTTTATTACTTTAATGAGTGGGCTGCTTATAACTATAACATTGCAGATTTTGACACTATCATAGCTAAACCACAACCAGCCAAACCTATATACACCCAATCTATGGTTGATGAGGGCGTTTTACCTGTTGCTGGCATGGAGTGTTTATTTACAAATAGATGTGATGCAAACACGATTTACGAGAAGTGCACTATTGAATATATTGGCGATTTATATTGTGTTGTAATATTAGAGGATAATAGACAGGGATGTAGTCGCATAGCTAATTATGACTTCAAACCACTAACACCACCTAAAACCGATACTGAAAAAGCCATTGATGATTTGCGAGATATGGACGAAAGCATTAGTAATAACAATGACTGGCACAAGAACTTTATTGATGCAATTAAAAATAATGAAATACACGGCGTAACATTCACAGGTGATAAACAATGAAAGGTATTAACAAAGAATTAAACAATAAAATAAACAGCGAGGTTATGATTAAAAAGGCTTTTACAGCAGCCCGTGAAACTGTTAAACATCAAAGGCCAATTACTAGACGTGCTATTGAAGATATACAAGCCGCTAAAGAGCTTAAGCAGTTGGAAGAAATTGAACAGGAGTATATCGACGAATAACTTAATGAATCTTACTTATAGAATGATAAAAACCGCAGTTAGCGGTTTTTATTTGCTTGAGTTAATCTTCTGCTTCATTCATGTATAACCTCTTTAGTTAATCTTTATCATATCAAATTTCACACATAAAAAAACCTAGCGGAGTAACTAGGCTTTTAACATAAGGAGAGTAATACAACAATAAACAAGAGAAGCGTTTATATCTCCACTATATCACAATATTTGTTATTTAATCAATTTAAATAAACTCGCCTTTATCTATGTCGTATACGTGCACTTTTCCGCCGCTGTAAACATCTCTAGTCATAGCGTACTCAACAGCTTCTTTAGCTGTTTTGCCATGGTCTAGTGCTGCCAAGGCCCATTGGTCGCCAGACCCTTGAGCGTAATTGTGATCAGCTATGCACTCAGCATAAGTATTATCACTATCCTTTACCGCTATGTAAACCCCGTCAACACAATCTCCATCAGTAATTACAAAAATACCTGACACGTCCATGTTTTCATTAGCTGAGCTAAGTGGTTTGTAGTGACGTATAAATGTATCCGCATCTCCCGGCCTACCTGACATAAACCATAATTTATCAGCTACTTTTTGATACTTTACAGCATCATCATCAATTATAGTCCCGCCAATTGTGCTACGACTATCACATGCTATTTGCTTATTTTTATGATCATAGATATTGTTGTCATTGTATATCCTATTATGTTGGTTTATTTAATTATTGATTTAGGGTTAATAGCCATTCTTTATAGTCATCACAACTATCTAAACCTACAATCGAATCTGAACCAATTATTCCGCAGTAAGCGTGTTTCAATTGATCTTGCAGTACTTGTATATCTAAATTCAAATGGTGAATGTGTTCCTCTTCCCAGCTACGATCATCTGGTTCTATCATTTGTTTATTCTCCATTGGTTAAATTAATTATTTATGCTCATCAGAATCTATGGTCGCTATATCACTATTAATCGTTAGCGAGTAATGCTTGCCTATTACTAAATTTAGCTCTTTAAATAATTCAGTAGCACCAAAGTATATTGGTGTTTTTGATGCGTGCTCGCAAGGTTTCAGCCCTATAATTGAGTGCTCGTCACTAAATAAAACTTGAACAGTAAAGTTATCACTGCTAGTTAGAGTTAAGATCAAATCGATACCCTTCTTATTTATGTGACCTTGAAACCTATTATTATCATTTATTCTTTTTAGTTTTCTAAATATAATGGTTGGCTCATTACTGCCGCGGTTACTTTTTAATTCTTTATTGAATTTAATCATCATCTACCCCTTAGTTAAGTTGTTTGGTTTGTTTTATTTAGGCAAGTATACGTCTGATATCTTCCCGGTTAATTCGCAGTTATTTGGCTTTAAATTTTTTATACCAAAAACAACCCAGTTTTCTTTTTGAGCGAATCCGCAAACATAGCTAATATCTGCTTCTATCGATCTAATGCTTAAATTTTCATTTAGAATAACGAGATCGCCTTTTTGGTAGCCTCTGTCATTAAATCTTATCTCGAAAGTTTTATCTCCAGATTTGACAGCCTCAAAATACTCTTTATCTATTTTTAATTCATGCTTCATTCTATATACTCCGCTGTTGTTAGTGGCAACCAATACAATGGTTGGTAGTAGTGGTTAAATATCAAAGTGCTCAATTAACAACTCAATAATAGCGTTTCCGGATCGTCTGTTTTAATTTCAAACTGGTTACATAAGAAGTCAGATACAGAATCACTATTATCTACTAGTGAATTTTGTACTGGTGCCATTAATTTAACTATCTTCTTGAATTGTAATTTTTCTAAATTAGATAACTTACTTATCTTTATACACTCTCTTGCTGGTTGATGGCAACCATTCGAAAATTCCGAATGGTTGCTAGTGGTTACATATTTTTAGCTTGCTCAAGTAATTCGTTAGCTTTTGCGATCAATGCCTGTTTTTTACTTTCTTGTTCAGTATCAATGCGAACATCAATACCGCTAATTTCAAGGAATTTATCAGCATTAAAGTTAGGTAAGTTAAAAATCTTCTTGCGATCATCTTTGCTTGCTTTATTGTAAGCTGATTGAAACTCTTCCTTGTAATCTAGCTTTTTCAAATACCCTTCTGTGTTGCCATAAGTTGGATTTTCGTCTTTTTCTTTTTGCGTCATTTTTGACGTTTCAACCCACTCAGTTAAATTAAAATAAATAAAACTAGGCTTGTCGCAATTATCCCAATCACTTTTACTTGTTAGTACATCAAAAACATTAACTTGATCAGGTGTTCCTGTATTGAAATAGCCAGTGTTACGGTTGCCAGTGTTCCAGTAGCCAGTGTTACTGTCGCCAGCGTTCCAGTTGCCAGTGTTACGGTAGCCAGTGTTRCTGTCGCCAGTGTTACGGTTGCCAGTGTTACGGTAGCCAGTGTTCCAGYTGCCAGTGTTACGGTTGCCAGTGTTACGGTAGCCAGTGTTACTGTCGCCAGCGTTCATTTTTGAATCTGTCATTTTATATACTCTCTTGTTGGTTGATTTGATTAACTATTTAGCAGTACTATCATTTAGACACGTTAGTCTAAGTTATTTTCCCTTAAAATCTTTTTCATTTTCCCGTTTTCAGATCTAAGTCTGAATAACTCAGACTCTACAGCTTTTAGTGTGCACCTTATTCTTTTTACTTTTTCTGTATCTCTTTTTTTAAACATGTTATTCCCGAACTTTGCATCAAACAGATCGTGATTTTCAGAGAATTTTGAAATAATATCTTTTACTTTAGTATCTTTAATAAAAAACCACTCTCCATGCTTGTGTTTATCCATTAACTCATCATGGAGAAGCCTTTCAAAGTAAAATGCTGATTTAATACTAGACATTTGAATAGAGCAAGTAAGCCTTAGCTCTAAAGGGTTACCTGTTTGCAGTTGCTCCATTCTTCTTTGGATGTTCTTTGCTACACCGATCTTCGTGTAGATTCCTGCCCTAATAAAATAAACGTAAGCCATATTTTCTCCAATAGGTGACATTTAAGTACGTTACTTGGTAAGCCCAAGAAAGATACCTATTCTTATTAATTTATATTTAGCTAGTCAATTACAAACAAATTTATCGTGCATAGTTTCAGTTCATATCTGGAACGGTAACATTAATGAGCTTTTCTGTTTTGTTAATGCAGCTTCAGTATTCTGCAAATCTCTATAATGATCTTACCAAGGGTTTAACTCGTTTATCCACCACCCCACGGCTAAGTTAGGGGTTAGGCCACCGTACTTGTCACAACGTTATTACTTCACAGTAGTTTAATTGCCGCCGCATCCTTACGACTAGTGGTTTGTTTGTTCGATTGGATTTTTACAAGATACCAATTAACTTGGCAGTATTAGAAGTGTATAAAACGGAAAAAGGGCGCTTAAAAATTATGACCTCTGTTTAGTAGAGGGAAGAATCTTAGTGGAATAACCCATCAAAGATCACAATTCTTAAACACCCTTTACTAAGTTTCTATTTTTACACAGCTACTAAACTGCATTTACTATTACATTTTACTATTGTTATGTGTTTTTATCAAGTTTAGTTTTTAGTGTACTTACTAATAATCCTATCAATACCACCAACAATACTACCTTTCATTGATTCAAGCTCATTTGCTATTTTTGATTTACGCTCTGATTCGTCAGCCATTATTTTTAACTGCTTTATGTGATATTCAACATCGTGCTCAAAACACCATTTATCAACATCAATATCAAAAAGACCACCCAACTCTTTTTTTAATTTCCTAAGTTCCTTTTTCTTCTCTGGATATTCATCTAAAAAAGCTATTTTACTGCGAAACTCTTTGCCGAACTTTTGTCGTAATGTTTCATGGTGAACGTGTTGATCAAAGTCTCTATTTTTAATTACTTGCTTTTGCGTTTCTCTCTGCTCACCACTGATTAATAGTTTTAATAATAATTCATCGTTTAATTTTGTAGGGTGCAGTGTAGGGCGCTTAACTGTATTCCATGACTGACCATTAAAGGTGATCAATCCACACCCATTAGGTACGTCTGTCTTCTTAATTAAACCCTTTGGTACGGCAAATATAACGCCATAACTAAAATCTAAATAAGCTTTCCATTTAGCTTTTGTTACGTCCGATCTAAAATCTGAAATACTAACCTTAATCTCGTATGAAATAGGATTAGGGCTTGAATAGCTTTTCTCTATGGTCAATACGTCAGGACGTACCGAGTGAACTTTACCTACTGGAATATCTTCCCATACCATTCGTTGATCATTAATTAGGTGTATAGCTAAGCTGTTGGCTAATTCATCATGCGACAATACATTCATCTTTATTTACTCGGTTGTTGGTTGATTTAATGGTAATAATTATTACCACCCTGTAAGATTTCTTACTTAATATGAGCAACAAACTATTGATAACATGCCATCACTATCTTTAAGTACATTAAAAGGCCATTTACCAGACTTGTTGACGCCGCCTGACGGGTCTTTGACCTCTAGCCATGTATCAATCTTTTTATCACCACAAAAAAAGTTATCAGGTTGTGAGTTTTTTTTTGCACTCATTACCGTCATATCAGCCAAGCAAGTAGGTTTTAACTCTGCACCAATTCTGTTTGCATATTCTATTAATGTTTCCATATTTATTTACTCAGTTGTTGTTTGTTACTGGTATCTAGTATAAACAATTAAATTCACACGTCAAGGTTATTATTTCACTTTATAACTGTACTTTTATAATTACGCCGTATACAATAGCTAAACATTAAAACAACAAATTATTTCATTATGGATTTAAGTAAATCGTTAAGATTAGCAATAGCAGGCAAAGGCGTTAAGCATAAAGACTTAGCCAAGCAATTAGGTACAACTAGCCAACAAGTTTCTAACTGGATCAAGAGTGGCGCCATAAAACAAAGTAGCATCGTTAGTATCTGTAAAGCTTTCGATATGAGTGTTAGTGAATTTATAGCACTTGGCGAATAACGAGGTCTTAGCATGAAGCAAACTTTCAGCGTTAAAAATTGGGACGAGTTTCAACATTATAAGGATAGAAATCCTCCGTGGATTAAATTGCATAATCACTTACTTGATGATTATGAATTTGAAATGTTAGGTGATGCAGCTAAAGGGCATTTACTTTGTATTTGGATGTTAGCAAGTAGAACAAAGAACGAAATGATACTTGATGATAAATGGATAACAAAAAAAATAGGTGCATCAAATAAAGTAAACCTTGAGGCCCTTATTTCTGCTGGGTTTCTTATTGTGGAGCATGATGCTAGCAACTCGCTACACAATAAGACGCAACTTGCTACGGTAAGTGTTCCCTCAGAAGAGAAGAGGAGAGGAGAGGAGAGGCAGAGAAGAGTAGATAATAGTCGGTTTTCACCGCCGTTAGATGTTGACACAGTTTTTTACTTTGAATCTAAAGGATCAACATCAATCGAGGCAGAAAAGTTTTGGTTGTTCTATGACTCTAAAAACTGGATGGTTGGCAAAAGTAAAATGAAGAAATGGCAATCAGCGGCTAGTGGATGGATAAAAAGAAATCAAGCAGAAGTAAATAAAAAAGATATTTTAGCGGCATCATCTGCATCAAACTGGCACGAAGAGGATTTGGGCTTATGAAAAACATGTCTACCATAATTAACAATTTAGACTTATCTAAACAAGGTGATCACTCACTGCAAAACAAAGTACCGCCAATAGTAAAAACTATTGTTGATAGCTTATTTGATCAGTTAGCTTTTGTGTTTCCTGCGTGGAGATACACTTGGGACACTGAGGAAAAAATCAAAGGCGCTAAAAAGGAATGGGTGAAAGCTTTCTTTGAAAACGACATCACTACAAAAGAACAAATCGCTTACGGGTTAAAAAAAGCTAGAAAGATGGATAGTGATTTTTTACCTAGTTGCGGTAAATTTATTTCGTGGTGTACGCCATCGCCAGAAGACTTAGGTTATCCGAGTGAACAACAAGCCATGAGTGAGTGTGTAAAGCACCGCAACGACTTAAAGTTATTCGGCTCTAATGCTAGACCATTCATCGTTGAGCTATGTAAACAGCTCGACTGGTGGTTAATTAACACCGCATCAAGCCAAGTTGAACATAAAAAAGCTGAGAAGCATTTCAAAGACGAATACTTGGACTTAATAAATTCCGAATATCAAGAACCTGTAGAAACGTCTCACGAGCGATTAGAGACACGCGAGGTTGTGAATAAAAGAATGAGTCCACAGCAAAAAGAAGATGGACGCAAGCGTGGTTTAAATTTCATGAACGACGTCAGAAAGCAATTAGCACGCAAGAAATTAACTAACATAAGGTAGATAGAATGAAAAACAAAGAAGTTATTGTTGTAAGTTTTAGCGGCGGAAAAACTAGCGCTTATATGTCGCAATGGTTAATTAAAGATTACGGCCATCTTTATAACTTCGTATTTATATTTGCTAATACTGGTCAGGAATGCGAAGAGACATTGATTTTCGTTGATAAGTGCGACAAGGAGTTTTCCTTTGGTGTTGTATGGGTTGAAGCTGTCGTTAATCCTATTCACGGAAAAGGCATTACACACAAAGTTGTTGATTTTAAATCAGCAGCTAGAAACGGTGAGCCATTTGAGGCATTCATTGCCAAAAGCGGAATACCGAACGCCAACAAACCCCAATGCAGCGATAGATTGAAAGCATTACCGATTGAACATTATAAAAAAGTTAACGGTTTAAAAGGTGTTAGGCATTGCATAGGCATCAGAAAAGACGAAGAGAGGCGCAAAGCAAAAAGCGCTAGCAAGTATAACTTAATTTATCCTCTGTGCGATTGGGCTGAAATTGACAAGCAAGACATTAACACATTTTGGGAAGATCAAATCTTTACACTTGAATTAGAGGAACACCAAGGTAACTGTAAAACGTGCTGGAAAAAATCAGACAAAAAACTTTGGTTAATAGCGCTAGAAGAACCAGAGAAATTTACTTTTATGCTGTCAATGGAAGGTAAGTACAAATACGTTAAACCCAACGATAACGGGCAGCAAAGATTGTTTTTTAGAAAAAACAGAAGTGTAGATGATTTAATGGCCGAAGCTGGAAAATTAGATGTACAAACATTAAGAAAAATGATTGGCTACAAAGACGATCAAGATTCAGGATGTAGTGAGAGCTGCGAAGCATACAATAATTAACCCTATAGGAGAACAGGAGCAGATAGAATGGATATTGCAATGTGTCGGGATTTTGACTGTCCAAACCAAGATAGTTGTTGGAGATTAAACGCGCCACCGAATTTACATCATCAATCATACTGTGATTTTAAATTTGATTATTACGCGTATGAAGCAGGGAATTATGAGTGTAAGTTTTACATTGATATGACTAAATTAGAATTTAAGGACAAATAAAATGCACTACGATAACGAGAGAGAAGTAGATAAAAATAAAACAAAAAAATATAAAATTATTTACTGTGATCCACCGTGGCAGTATAACGATAAAAGTTTAAATAGAGGTGGAGCAGAACGGCACTATAAGACCACGGCAAATAACGAGCTGTGCAACATCGATGTGCAAAGTGTTTGTGATGATGATTGTATTATTTTTATGTGGGCAACTTTCCCGAAAATAAAAGAAGCGTTAGAGTTGATGGGATTATGGGGTTTTGAATATAAAACAAATGCATTTACATGGGTTAAAAAAAATAAAATAAAAGACTCTTGGTTTTGTGGTATGGGTCGTTGGACAAGATCAAATGCTGAAATATGCTTGCTTGGCGTAAAAGGAAAACCAAAACGTATTGGTATTGGTGTCCATAGCGTTATAGATGCAAAGATTATGAAGCACAGCACTAAACCACAAGAAGCTAGAGATAAAATACTAGAATTGATGGGTGATCTTCCGCGTCTTGAAATGTTCGCGCGCGATAGCGCGGATGGTTGGGATGTATTTGGCGATGAAGCGCCTAATTCTATAACTATAGATAACAAAGGATAACAAAATGAGCAACGAAAATTTAACACAGAAAGATTTAACGATATTAGATTGGCATCACAGTAAAGATTTAATTAACGGCTCAAATAAAGAAATTCAGGCGGGTAAGTTTTTAGAGGAATTTATCGAATACATAGCGGGCTGCAATGATGGCTTATCATCAAGTCAGATATTCGCTAAAATTATTGTGATGGTTAATGATGTACATCACGCAGGGAGAATCAAAACCGTACCAATTGGCCGCGGCAAAGAAGCACGACAAGACGCTATCGGAGACATGCACATAGTAGCTGTCAACTTAGCTGCTCACGATAACTTAACTGTGACCGAGTGCGTTAATAGTGCGTTCGACATTGTCAGTAAACGTAGCGGTAAAAAAGTTAATGGTGTTTTTGTGAAAAGTGAGGATTTATGATCGGTTTAGAAGCAATGTATCACAGAAAGCACGAGCCAACTGTCGTTAAAAGAAACCGTCCAGATGCGCCCGTTCGCGATGAGTCAGTAAGAAAATATATTGACGCATTAAAAGCTAATGGCNNNANNCAACAAYTKAWANTKAAGWWMWRCSRSAGMYTTGRNTAWYTNTMCRGTGYWKYNTGTYSNACRYYAYMTYNNGATGACTTAAATATAATAAAAATAGATAGATTTAAAGTGGGAGACAACAAGCAGCAGGTTGTATTTATTTCTTTGACAGGAAAAGAATACAAATACAAATAAAGCAAGTTAAAACTTAGAGTAAATTCAACTATTGATATATCAACACGGTATTTCACACATCGATATATTTGCAATAGTATTACTAACAAGCCGCACACATCATTTTAATAGTTACTGTTTATAATTTAAGGGTTTTGATTTAACTTAGTGTGCGGTGTTTTTTACTGGTTTATGGTACGGAAATCAAGTTAAAGTCTTGGTCATCTGGTCATGATAGACAACGGCAAGGTTCGATTCCTGCAACCAGTTCCATCTTTAGTGTGTATTGTGGAGTGAGCTAATAATGCAAACTGTGTTTTTTAATTAAGGCATTTTCTTGGTCGAACACTTAGTAAGTAGTGGATTGCATAATATATTTACAATAGCTCACTCCACAATGCACATTAACAAGAGAGAATTAACATGAGTAAATTTAATGAGTGGCAACAAACAAAACAACAACTTTCAGCGGCAAAATCATGGGTATCAAATAGACTTCAACTAGATAGCCAAGATGGTAAATTGTATACAAAAGTAAAACTACAATCTGTTAAGTTTGAATATTGCGGACAGGCTTATGCAGGCGCCAATAACTACCACGAAGCGCCAAAGGAATTTCAAAAGTATATTGCACTTGCTATTAATGAAATGCGCACTGAAATAGAAGACTTGGCACTAAAAAAGCTTAGTGCTGATAATGACGAGTGCGCTATCAATGCAAAATCAGAAGTTGAAAGCATGCTGTTAGATATTAACTCTACTGAAGGTGATGGTGAATAAAATGAAATTTTCAGCAAGCAAACGCAAGGATTTATTACCACAGCGACCCAATAAACAATCTGTACCGGTGATTAAATCACGGATTGAAGCCGGCACTAAACGAAATCAAATTGCAGTATTTAAAATAGCAGGCACGCTAAATAAATTAGAGGCGTATGCGCATAATATTATTTATGTTATCGATAGAATTAATAGTGATGATGTAAATTATATTGGTAGTTATTATGGACGATCAGGGTATAAAGATTTTCTAGCTGACTCTAAAGGTATTAGGAATGCATAGGGCTGGTGTTTTTGCGTCCCATTTATTTATGTCGTTAGACGGTAACTATTGGAGAAATACAAATGAAAGAATTAATGGAGAAAAAATGTTAGGTGCAAAAATGAAATACGTGGTTTTTGATGGCTACAAAGGAGAGCAAATAATTATATTTCCTAAAATAATACAACACTCGGTTATGGCTGACAATGTAAAGGATTCGTCTTTCGGTGGTATGCGGCCAATATCTGGTGGATTTGTTGTTAATGGTGTGTGCGTTGGTGAGAGCGAAAGCTTGCGCATGAAATCGCGCGGTGATGAAGACACACACTTGATAGCGAAGTTACTTGATTTGGATATAGAAGAAGAAATTAAACTAAGTGATACTCGCAAACCAATCACGGAAGTGCAAAATAAAAACAAAGCTAAACGTGACAGGAAAAAGCTTAGGAAGTAATTCCTACTAACCTTTATAAAAAAGGGCGCGCACACCGAAGCTAGAGGGGGCGAAACAAACTGTTATGCAATCCGATTTAAGTGGGTTGTTATACAGATTTACGAGTTAACTAAAAGAGGATTGAACGATGCAAGAATTATTTACGGTGAACATAGTAAAAACAAAAACAGGTGAAGTTATACGGCAGCACACTAAATGCGCTAGGCGTAGAGCTGAAAAAATAAAAGCAGGCATTGAAATCAATTTAAACCACAATGAATACGAAGTTAATATAGAGATTGAGTAAAACTTTATAACCTTTAGGTTAACCGCGCTTGTGGATTGTAAGCGCAAATATTACAACGAATAAATAACGGAGATAAAACGATGAACGAACAAAAAGAGCAAGCTGTTTGCGGTCATTTTGATTTTGTTGTTATGTTGCGCACTAAACAGGAGTACATATGTTTTTTAAACAGAGAAAAGCAAAGTTAGCTAACGGCGATACAGTTATGGAGGGCGACACTGTTGAGTTTATAAACTCTGACGGTGAAGCGTGTAGAGACACAATTAAACGAGATGTAAACAACCCTAAAAAATTATACTTTTGGAATAATACAGCAGAAATAAGCGACTATAAGAGCGCGAGAAGAATAGCAACATAACCTAGAGCTAAACGGGCGCTAACGCTAAAGCCCGTTAAACCGACCAACTGTTTTGCGCTCCGATTTGAGCGTGTTGTTAGCAGGATTTTTGGAGGGACAAATGAATAACTTGGTAAAAATTACAGAAAATTATGATGGTGAAGTTAATGAAAGTTATCAGCGTTGGTGTGCCTATGCTGAATTTGATACTACAAGAACGCTTTGTGGAGAAACACTAGATGATGCTTCGCATTTTGTAGCTATATTCAAAGAAGTAAAAAAAGGTGGTATTACTTGTGAGCGCTGTATAGATATTGTTAAAGAAATTAAACAATATAAGTTATAAATACTATCCTGCTAACCTTTGCGTTAAGCGGTTAAAACGGAGCGAAGCGGCCAACTGTTTTAATCCGACTTGCACGGCGTTGTTATATTTTGCCGTAAACTCAGGAGTAGGAGCAAATGCTGTTTTATTTAAAGAAAGCATTACATATGTTTTTAGGGTACAAGATAGAGATAAGCATACCTAACCTATGTGGTAACACACCTGATCGTGAAATTATAATAGTTAGGTGCTTTTTGAATCACGATTGTACAGTTAGATGTTTTGTTTTGGATAAGCAATGTTATTTAGAACCAAAAGGGACAGTCAGAGGGTTGCCGACAACATGGAATGCAACTTGGGAAAAGGCAATATAACACGGTGAACAAAGGAATTATGAATTATAGAAAAGAAGAATATTTAAATAGTTACAAAGTACAAAAGGTGGACAAGGTAAAATTCATTAGGCCTTCGCACTCGGAGAGACGGCTAGGTTATTGGTTAATTATCGGCTCGCTTTGTGTGTGGTTTGCTGGAATGTATTGGTTGTACAGGGCTTTTTCGTGAAAGATGTAACAGTAACAAATAACACTATTCAAGACTATTTCGAAGAGTTGATAAAAGAAATAGATGAGCATGGTGTTGTTATTTGCAGTTCACAACCTGCTGATACAGGAAAGTGGGGCATGGCTAAGCTTTGGCGTATGTGGATGTCAGCTACAGCAAAGTTTATGGCTAAGAATGGCGTCACGATGCCTTTAATGATTAACGCCGATGGTGTTACTTACAGCTCAAGACCGTTTAACGCTGAAGATGCACACGAATTATTTACCCGTCAACATCTTGGCGTTGATGAAAGTGGTACTAGGTTGAGTTGGGCTAAGTCTGGTGCGCAAAGAAAGGCGACCAAAGGCGAGAGATTTAACGCTTTACGAAAGCATGAGGAATGGAGTTCAGAGCGCGGTATAATTTTATTCAAACCGCGTAAATCTGAATATCAAGAATTAACTGATAAACAAAACGATTAATAGAGGTGGGTATGTTTTTTGATATAGATATATGGAGATTTATAATAACTATAGGTTTTGCAAAATCTCTAACATGGAAGAAAGATGATGATTTATATCTATTCCATGTAGGCACAATTAAGGGTGATGACGGTACCGCTATTAAGATTATATTCCTGCCATTTCTTTTTATGATAGGTTTCGCTAAATCAACAAGTAACACCATTAACGGGGGTGAATGATTATGAGTAATATAGTAACAGTTGATGTAACGGAAACAACGACATACTCCGTTGAAATTGATTTAGATAAATATGGTCAAGATGTAACTAACGCATACAAGGATAGAAACGCGTCATATTTCTCAGACTGGAAAGATGACGCAGAAGTTGTAAATACTGATTATGATTGGGGTTAAGGTGATGGCTAAACAAACAAAGATAACTAAATCAGCGAGAGGTGAGGATTGCACGCTATTGCTTGGTAACTGCTCAGGCAGTGATACAGTGGTCTTATGTCACATCGGGAAAAATAGAGGCATGAGTTATAAGTGCGGGGATCATATGGCCGTTTATGGTTGCGGTAATTGCCATAAAATTATTGACGGACAAGTGCATGCTGATTTTACTCGCGGAGAATTAGCAGAAATAAAACTAATTGCACTTGAGAGAACTCAACAAAAATTAATTGATAAAGGGTTATTGGTGATTTCATGATACTTGATATCAAGCCTTTATCGGTAAATGATGCTTGGAAGGGAAGGAGGTTTAAAACTGATAAATACAAAGCGTATGAGCGTGACATATTAAAACTACTTCGCCCGATGAAAATACCTGAAGGCCCATTAGAATTATATCTAAAATGGGGTTTTAGCTCTGCCGGTAGTGATTGGGATAACCCGATTAAACCGTTTCAAGATTGCTTGCAGAAGAAATACAACTTTAACGATAACCGCGTTATTAGAGCAGTTACTGAAAAAGTTAAAGTTAGAAAAGGCGCGGAGTTTATCGAGTTTGAAATAAAAAGCGTTTAATCTTATTTAGATTAAACGCTATGAATGTGCAGAGTTAAAAGATATTGAATTACTGTACAAAAAGAAACTAAAGGATTTAACATAAAAACCCTATAAAGCTGTGAATCTTTATAGGGCTGAACAAATCTTAGCGATTAACTAAAATGGCTTTCTTCCAATCCTTACGTTTGCAAATGTTGCCGTCCCAATGTTCGCAGAGTCAGCAGAAGATTCGCCAGCAGGAAGTAGGCTTATATTAATATAAGCGCAAGTGGCATTGGCGCTCTTAAAGCGTTTCGATATAGACGTCAAAGTACCCGTTGCGCTTAAAGGTATGAATGTAGATGCAATAAAAGCATCGGCAGACGTAAACTCTTGCACTAGTATTGATTGCGATGGGCCTGTTCCTGATTTCACTAGTAATTTAAAATAGTAAATATCATTCTCTATACAAGCGATCTTTGAAAGTGTTTTGAAGTGCAAAGCTACCGCACTAGTATCATCTAAAATAAATGATGAAGGCGAGCCAATAACAGCTCCGTCTTCAGCATATACCGCAGCACCAGACCAAAACAAAGGAAGTATACCGCCAGCATAATCAGTAAGCATAGGGTTAGGGTTGGCATTTACCGCCCCTTCTTCATATTTATCGTGGGGTGTTTCAATGTCGAATTGACCAAACTCATTCTCTAGATCTAAACCTACGGTAACAGGATTGCTAGTATTACTTGATAGCGTATATCGACAGCTATCAGAGCGCAGATGGTTAGCTGAATTTCCCGAAGGAACTATCGGATCGCCTACCGAGTCAAGCTTTGCTGTGAACTCAAAAGAGACAGCATCTAGGTCGCAGTTAATAGCATTAACATGTTCGACATAGCAATCGGCAGTATTAAGTAATCGTACAGCGTGGCCTGTTATATTTTCAGCTCTAAAGCCTCTTATATTTACTCGTTGAGATTGGTTTCCTGTCCAACTAACTGTAGTTTCTGTTGGATATATGTAATCAGTAACCAGTACAGCAGCAACAGCATCGACTTCACTGTCAGCGTTCCACACTCCACCAAGTACCTCAATATCAACGCCTTGTATCTCGTAAAAGTTTTTAGTATCAACAGTAGCGGCGGTTTGGAAGCCTGTGTTATTAGGTCCAATAGTTCCATCCTTTACACCATCAACCGATATGCTTGCGACATCCGTCATGTCAATGACGGTAGAATTGTTATGGCTAAAATGTCTAGTCCCGCGCTTAAAGTCAGCTAGTGAACGCATTCCTCTACAAGTATTACCGAATGACACAACGTTAGTTATTGGGAAGTTTAAATATTCGCCTGGATCATCAATTGAGCCATTAATAGTTTTAAACATGTTAGAGCTTCGAGAGGCGTTAGCTAGGCTTGTAACATCACCTGAACAAAAAAGCATCTTAATTCCGTCAATCTTACCGCCAGAGCTAACAAGGCTGGTAACTTTTGGGCTGTGAACGGTACACTCGTGGGGGATATCTTTAAAGTGACAGCGTAGATAAGTTATATCAGTATCGGTGCAGCCGTCAGGCTTTATTCTAATCATTGAAACAAGGCGTTCTAGTGTCGGGAAACCTCCGTCAGTGTACGACCCATCAAAGCCCATATCTTGAATTAAGAAGTGATTAAGTGGCACAGTTTCATCTTTTTTCTGCATCCAGTTTTTAGCGCCAATCAAAGTTCGTGTAAGCTGCAATGGCTCAATGGTTGTTTCAAATCTGCCAGAGCCATGCCACTCTAAATATCCACCAAAGTCTATAATTCCATTAAACGACACTTGAGCTATACCAGAAAAATCAACAGGTATTTTTAGTATTTCCGAGTCATTCTGTGCCGCTTGTATTTCCACTCTACTATCAATGGCAGTTATTACGCCGTAAGAATGTGCGTTTATTAATAAACCGTTTTGTATTTTTGCATAGCCACCACCCGTTAAATCTGGAGAGCCTACGTTATTAGGGCTTGAACCAGCAGTAACAACGTATTTAGCTCCACCTTTATTGCTCGTTAAATTGTGAACGGTAGTTTTTAAAACCTTACCCACAGGAAATATAATGGCACTATCTTTCATTAACTGCCATGTTGCAAACTCATAAGCTTGTGATAGGTCGTTTATTAGTTGATCGTTAGTCAAACCTTGTACAACAAAAAACCTTGCATCATCATCACCAATAAACGTACCGCTTGTGGTAAATGGCAGGGCAGAAGGTAACGGAGCATAAACGATACCAGCCTCATCAACTGTTTTTACATTATCATTAACAGTAAATAAGATGGCAGCAGCATAACTGACAGGAACCGCGTAACCCATTTTTTTTATGCGTCCGTGAACTGTGTCGCGGGTTACATCGAGGCGATCTTGCCAAGTGTCGTCTTGTAAATTTACTGCACTATCGAAGTTTTCAGCGTTGTCGCTCAGGTCTCTAGCATCAGTGCTTGGTACTGTATTTCCCGTGTTAAATGTAGTCATTTTTATTCCTAGTCAAATTCGTAAATACGTTTATCATAATTAATCATGCTCACCTGCACGCTATCACCCTGCGGCTCTTTTTCTGTGACAGTCCATTGTGACTCTTCTAAATTTTCAACAGTGTTTATTATATATCTTGAGCCGCATTGTATCAAAAAACCCAGAGATGAATCACGCAAAAAAACCTGTAACAGATCATCACACTGAAACTTAAACGGCTCATTTATCACGGGAAGTATGGAAAACGGGCCAATTTTTGATCCATCATCAAGGGTGTAATTTATTATATAATCTGATACACCATCAAATTCAATGCTTTCGCTAGTTGTCGCTATGTTACCGTTAACAGCTATTATTTCTCCGTCAAATATATTATTAGAATTATTGTACTGTTCAGCGTAAAGGATTAAATCTCCTTTATCTAATAGCATGGCACTTGGTAACAACGTATCTGAAAGAACCCATCGTTGGTATATTAATTTTCTTATTTCAAGCTCAGCTCTATTTATGGCGTTAAACTCTTCTTTGCATCCTGCCAACTCCATTGTTTTAGGGTTTTTGCCTATCGTATTTATCACATTACCAAGCGAGTCAAGCGACCTAAACACATAGGCTTTTTTGTTTATTGCCTTGTCTACATACTCAATTTTTACCGAATCAAAAGACTCGATTAATTGAGGGTTATAAACCATAGAAAACTCTCTACTATCATCTGATGCAATATCATTTCTCGATATTACTGTGCTTTCAAACTCCCTTTCCTCATCGCGAGAAAACCTATAAACATCGCCATCAAGCCATTTTACGCACCGCATAACCTGAAGTATTGAATCCATTCTATCATTTAATGAGATATCAATGTCATCAAAGGTAAAGTCAAACGTAGCCAATCTTGGGTCTATCAAATCTAATCTGTTTTGTATTTCATATAGTTCATCGAGATTAAGTGTTTCAGGATCTAATCCATAAAAATCAACATACAAATGAATGAGTGCATCAGCCGCCCTTCTTGATGCTGTCGTCGTGTAATTAACATTGACGCCATCATAAGTTATCAGTTTACTTGTTAAGTCTATATTTATTTTGTTTTCGCGTAATGACGTGGCATTGATGGTGCCTGGCATCTCTACATCGATAAGGGTTATATTTCCAAGCTCAACGTTTTGATCTTTATTGATAGCATAAACAGACTCTAACTTTGTATCATCCGGCGCATTTGAATTATTACTATCAACATCGGTTCTGGCTATAGTAAATTCATAATAACCTTCAGACAAAAGCACCCCTTTAAATGTTCTAAATTGCTGTTCTAATGTATCACCGGTAAAATCAAATAAAAATGATTGTTGCGGGCCTATAACAGGGCTACCGTTTGGTCCGTCTAATTGCTGCATGTTAACCCTGATGCTAACGGTCTTTTTTAATCCTCTATTAAAAGCGAAGTTAAACCATATTTCCTGCATCTCCACAGCTAGCCTTATCGGTCCGACAGGTATCGCAGATAAGTTACTGACAACGAATGGTGTGCCATATGTGTAACCACCAACAACCGCCATCGCCCCGTTGAATTTAGCAATTGTTATCGTGTAGAACGTCATCCCGCCATCCAGCACCATTGATGACACAGTACCAGATCCATCCCTGCCAATAACACCTTCCCCCGAAACATCTGCGTTGTAATTAACATTTAATAAAAAATCAACGGCTGATGAATCAAAGTCTACTTTTAACTGATCCGACCCAGCATCTTTCAACACCTGAAATACAAATGTAGTGCCAATATAGGCGGTTAGATCAACCCCGCTCTCATTTAAATTATAAGTAGACAAAACAGCACCTGCACCGACCAATGGCTGACCATCAACCTCGTTAGTGGCAAATGCATAAGTGACTTCTGGCACTGTGACAACTTTATTGACTGGCTCGTAAATCGTATAAGATGCATCCTGAAAGTTTGCTAGCGGTGTTTCACCAGCCCTCACTTTATCAATATCAAATAAACCGACACCAACAGACATTAGTTGATTTACTATCTTTACATTATCTACATATTGAATTAAAGCCTCACCGGTTAAATCAGGGTAGCTTCTAGGGCTGCCGAATATCAATGGGTAGGCTTGATACGGCCTTGCTATATTTGTTTGGCTTTGTAATTTATTATTTGGTGAGTCTTTAGTTGCACCCATATTGCCGGGTATGCTAGGAATTAATGCATAACTAATGGCGGCAGCAACAAGGGTTATAGCTATTAACTGAAAAAGAGTTAGCTCTATTCCTTTGGCCTCCATCACAACAGTTATGTTTGATTTTATAGGCTCTAACATGGCACTATCAGTTATTTTGACTAAAGATAATCCTAAGTATATTTTAGTTTCATCTTGATTAATTCCGTCAGGAAAATGATGCATTAAGACATCAAGCGGAATCTCTCCGCTTTCTATTTTATAAATATCTTTACCTGTTGCGCCTGATTGGTCGCGCATTACTATTAACTTAGGCATTTGTTAACCTTTAAATCTATGAAAACTAATTTTACCATAAACAGCGGTGAGGGCGCTTATTGAATGTATCTGAACTTTTCCGCCATGATTGACTGAGCCTCTCGCATGTAACACTTTACCACCACCAATACATAAACCAACATGATCAGGTGAACCACCTTTGTACGCAGTAAACATTAAGCCTGCTTCAAATGGAGATAAAACCTCATCCCACTGTGTTATTCCTGACGAGTAACAATCTAAAAAATTAACGTCATCAGTAAAGCCTAGCACCTCTGGTATTGTTATGTTTAGCACTTCTTTATAGTAAAGAACGATTAAACCCCAGCAGTCGCAGCACTCAAAACTAGACGCTCTATTTTGCCATGGAATATGCAATACCTTTCGTATAAACTCTGCTTGCATCACGATGTCTGCAACCCAAGAAAAACAGACGGATCATAAAAAGCACCCTCGTTAGCTAACTTTGCAGGGTTATCAACGCTAAGTCTGAACTCTGCATTATCGACACCGATAGACACTCCATCTCTGCCGACATAGAGCCTACGCTCGTATGTTTTAACTCCGCTTTGGAATTGTCTAAGCGTTGCTTTTATAGGGTATTTTATCGCTCCTAACGGGGTTATTTGTAATAACTTCTGCCTTACTATTACACCAATACGACCAAATATAACAGACCCTGCGCGAGTATCATCAGTAGATTGACTAGTTACTTTTGGTAACTGCATCGACGCAGCCTGATAACTAACACCTTCAAAAACTTGATCACTAAATTGATTGGCCAATAATCTAATGTACCCAAAATCAGGGTGGAAAAACTCCACAGTGTCATATTGAATAACATCAGCAGGTCTTTTTGCTAAGAATTCCTTTTGCTGTTGTGAGTAACCGATCGCCATTAGCTACCCCATAAATTATTAAGTGCATTGTCAATTATAGAAGCATCTTGCAGCCAGTTAGCTATTAATCCGTCATCAACCAATTCATCAATAGACTGTAATTTTCTAGCATAAATAACGCCTGAGTATTCCCACAAGAAAGAGCTTAATTGTTGAGGCTGCAATGGTAATTCAATGAAACGAACTTCATGCTCAAGATGCCCTTCCTCGGTTAGTATGTCCTTATTAAATAACTCGCCGTTTTCAACTGACCGAATAAATGCCTGAAACTGCCTTGATTGTATTTGTGATCGACAAGTTACTGTGATGTCCCATATTACCGGCGTTTCATCGGTTACTTTTTGAATATATAACGGGCCAGAAAAAGGTTGCGTTGCTCTAAATGTTTGTTGCTGTTGTCTAGCCTTTCCCGTTCTGAAATCAGGCAATGTTGTAGGGTAAATTATACTTGCCATTAGCGGTTGGCCCTCATCGTGACGTTTGTTGACTGCTTTAAAGCTCTAGGTATTTGACCTTGATTTCTTGATATTTGACTGGCAACTTCATTGATTGCTAGTTTTATAATTCGCCCATCATCACTGGTCTGTGTTGATACTGAAGCTTGTCCGGCCATGTTATTTTCAACTATAACGCTAACCTGTACGGCTTGACCTCCGCCTATTTGATCTAACTGACTTTGATTAAATACTTTGCCGTTATCGCCTGGTACCGCAAATAAACCTTGACCAGTTTGTAATACTTCTGGTTTATTTCCTTCGCCCATTCTATACATGCCGCTTGCTGATACTGGCCCGCCGTGTTCTCTTGCTCCTGCGATTGCTTGCCCTGCGATTATTCCGGCAGACGCATAACCGAGTCCCAATATCATATTTGATAACGGCATACCTGCAACAGGTCCCAGACCAGTTATTGGTGATAAAGCTGCTATAGATGCAGTTTGAGCATTAATAATAGTACTAGCTATAGCAGCTGCCTTTTGGAGGGCAAACATAACTTTGTATGCGCCTGATTGCTCATCCATTCCTGCTAGTAGCGCTCCAGTTGATGCAGCGACAAAACCAAGTACAGCACCCGTCATCAACTGTTGATTGTTTACTAGTGATTTTGCTTCAGCATCACGGATGCGCTTTCTTTCTTCTGCTTGCTGCGCTTCTATCGATGTCTTTGCCGCTTCGAATTCTTCAATGCTAACGAGTGATTCATCACGAATAATCTGCTCTAAATCTAATTGAAGCCTATCATCTTTAGATAAGCCGCGTTTTACTACACTTTTAGCGAATGAGGATGCTTTGCCTTTTTCTCTTTCTGATTGCTCTGCATCTTTTTTCGATTGCGCTACAGCGTCTTGAGCTTCTTTAAGCTTGAATAGTGATGTTATTTGGGCGTCAAGTGCGGCTGGTATTTGTTCGCCGGATTTCAACTCTAACTGCTGAGCGATAGCAAACCTCATGGCCGCTTCTTCACCAGCAACTAAGGCTATTACCTGCGCGTTAATACCTGCGGTTATAGTTGCTACTTGCTTAGTARGCTCAGCTTCATTTGTTCCGATTTCTTTTAATTGTYTTCCTGTCTCAGATATTTCTAAGTTTACATTTGTTAATGAAGCCTTTAACTCAACTAATTTTGTTTTTAATTCTTCAGGATTGCTGCCAAATATTCTATCAAAGAACCTACCATTTTGCTGTTGCTGTGCAACCATTAACTCTGATTGTATTTTATTTATTTCTTTTGATAGACCTATCGCTTCTTTTTTCTGTGCTTTTATTTTCTCTACCAGTGCCGATCTTGCTACCGCTTGTTGCGATCCTGATAATTTATCGAAGTTCTTAGTTAGTTTTGTAACCGAATCACCTAAACTCAATACACCTTTTGTTGCGCTAAAAAGGTTTGGTAGTAACATTCCAGCTATTGACGCAGATATACCAACAATCGCACCAAGAAGCGGAGCGCCTAAAACAAAACCTAAATCGGCAGACTGTTGAGATAGTGCAAGCATGACAGATTGACCGCCCTGAACTTGCCCTATAAATTGTTGAAATTGAATACCAGCCATACCAGCGCCACGACCCATTCCAGTCATACCAGCTTTAACTCCTTTGCTGGTTTTTGTCATTGTTGTATTTAGGTTTTTAGTTGCTTTGTCCGCACGACCAAGATCGTTAACTATTTTATTAACCGATTTATCTACAGACTTTTCAGCACCAAGGAGGGGACTGGTGTCTGCATCAATTGTGTAACTTATAGCGCCTAAATTTTCACTCATTAGTGCATAGCCTCGCGTGCCTTACTTACTTTTTCAGACCATGCCATGCAATCATCATATTCTTGATCGCTTGGTATGTCGCTGTGTGGTTCAGGGTATTTTATTTTGACCATTGACTGAAATCTGGTCATTGATAGGCTTAACGCTTCTTGTTCACTAAGCCCTAAATTCAGCATAGCAATATCAACCAATTCAGCAACGTCAAATTCGTCAGAGTATTCGTTGTTTTTGGATTGTTTTTTATTGTCAGGTTTACCGATAATCATATGCTTTAGTAAATGCTTGGAAATAACAACAATATCATCTATTGGCAATAATCCAGCGCGGTATTTAGTGCCGTTAAATGTACCTACTAAATCACTACAATCATCATCACAGCAATTAGCCAATACATAACAAGCCGTAGGCAAAATACGTTTAACGAATGATTTTAAGTATTCGCTAGCGTACTCGCTACTAAGTATTTCTTGTTTTGCATCGAGCATATGAATATCAGAAAAAGTTTTGACAATCTCTTTTGGCGAGCCTAATTTTAAGGCGTTAATAAACGTTGGGCGAAATATAAAATCCTCACCCATAGCGCTTACATTAACATCACCAAAACTTACTCTTATCATAACTTATACAATGTAGACTCAACACCAGCACCAGTTGATGCAACAGTGATCGCGCCTTGCAAAAAACTGCTAATACTAGTAAACATAACAAAGCGCTTTTCACCAGCGGGTATCACAATATCATAACCTGCGCTTACATCAATCGCATCACCAAGGCCAGCGCAACTAACTGTTGTGCCGTCAGCGCCGTCGAGTGTAACGGTTATCGAGCCACCTGTTACATTATCTAAATGAGCTAATACATTCTTTGTTGCATCCCACGTTACCGTGTCGGAAGTTGTTAAAGTTTCGGTAACTGGCGTTTGAGTGCCACTTACGTTGGTTAAATTTACCGTTAATTCTGCCATGATATTTCCTTAAACTTGAGGTGTTACTGATACGTTTATAGCCGGACTTGCTGGACCAATATTTCTTGATGTTGCTTTGGCTGCAAATGAGAATGTCACCGCGTCCGTGTCGCTACCTGAACGAGAGCATGGATCGGTTACTAAGCACCAAATAACAAATGTAATATCAGGAAACACAAGACGGACCCATTTTTTAGGGCTAAGACCTGCGTTTTGTGAGTTAACGAAATCAACTACCACTTTTGCATGATTCGATATAGTGTCATCAACTGAACGCGCTTTACCATCAGCAGTGACTTCTAGCGTAGTGTAGCTAGTGATTGAGCTACTAGTGTTATCTAGGTTATCGTCAGCTGTAGTGTCGATTTCACCAGCGCCAAGCGTAAAGCTCTTAGTGTTAATTGCACCGACCTTATAAAAGTCATTCTCTGCTGGCATCGACGTACAGTCGTTGTCTGCCAACTCCAGTATTACAGATCTACCTGTGTATTTTGAATCACAAGACATAATTATTTTCCTTGAATGCTAATTAACAAAGTTTGATTTAAATCTAGTACATAATAACACTTACAGCATAACCTAGCAAAAATGACTGATATTAGCCTTTAGTCCAGCCTTTGTGAGACTTTCTAGCACCAGTGCCTACCGATGACATATGGGCTGAGCATAGATTATTGCTTTTGCAAAATGCAGATAAGTTATATATTTCAATGTTAACCCSKTKARGNCRGATRAAYKKRYKKKWKTKKGCYWTTGCGGSTRKTRMGKYAWCSGNTTGMSRKASKRATKTWYNGAATTCAGGTCCGTAAACTTTGTTGCCATCAACTTTAATATCCTTATCTATGTGATAACCGCCGACATAGTTAACCATAAACCATTTGTCAAACACCTGAAAATCATGCCACTCTTTCGTTACTGTGCAGTCTTTGTATGTTGGGTGCTTTTCATGTGATTTCGGACAGTAACATCTTTCTAATATACCCTTCCATGTGACGTATGACTTTGTTGCCTTTCCGTTTTTCCATGTTTTACTGATTCCCGATCCAATAAACCCAACTCCATACACGCTAATAGCTAGCATATCCTTAACTTGCCCTAGTGTTATATTTCCAGATCTAGCTGATGTTTCGTACCCGGTATTGATGAACCTTATTTTAATGTTTTTGTAGTTTATATATTCGGTAATAATAAAGTTACCGTGATTTTTTGATGTGTATATTTTTGATGTGTCTAGCATAATAAATACCCTTAACGTATTTGTCTTAGAGTGAGGTTTTGTGCCAGTCTGTCTAAGGTCAGATGTTCCCCCGCTAAAGGTAGGCACAAGGTGATTGTAGCATTATTTGATTATAGTTAGGAAATTCAATTCAAGGAATGCCCTTCTATTCTCGCTGCGCCCAACGCCGCTAGGCATGTTTATAACTTGTATTAATGCTAGGCACCCAAACTCAGGCACAACCCTAGAATAATCTATTATATCTAGTGCTGTTTGCATTATAGAACCAGCACCTCTGGATGGAGATTCTACGCCACTCATTATTAATAATCTGACGCCGGGGTTTTCCTGTAGCGATCCGTCTATCAAGCCCCCGTTTGGATATAATATTAAGAATTTATCAGTATTTACATTGCTATCCTTGAATTGGTCAGCTTGTATTTTATAGTCAGTAACTAGTCCACTATCCACCAGCCAATCTTTAATTGTTTCAACTGCATCAATCATACTTTCATAAACCTCTTAAAGACCGCGTCAATTTCTGGCCTTGCCGTTTTAGCTGCGGTAAATAACCACTGCTCTGTACTGTTTGGTCTAGTCCAGTTTACACCAACCATGCCATGTACGGCGGCTGCATAGCTTTGTAAGAAAGTTATTTTACCGGTAACTCTTTCACCTACTTCGTTAATTGTTAAAGTTCGGTTGTTGGCCATTGCAGATGTTAAAATAGGAATAACTAGCGCTTGCTCTTGATCTAATACAGTCAAAGCTGCATAAGTTGCCTTTGCCGCTTTCTTGTTGCGTATATCGTCAAAGGCTTTTTTAAACCCTATCTTGACTTGATTTGCACCCTTAACAGCCATTAGGTCACCAAAAAGAAATCATTAGGGATGTTAAAATAACTACAGTCATGTTCTTTGACGTCTTGAATTTCTTCAGATTGAGCCGCGTCGAGCGGTGATGGAGTCGTTAAGTGATCGCCTTTCGCTATGTAGTCTTTACGTTTAACTGTGCCGATAGCAGTATAGTAAATATAATTTGATACATATTCACGACCGTTGCTATCTTTCATTAATTTATTATCAGCTTTCCAGTTGCACGTTATCGTGAATGGAGGGCCAAATACTTTAGCACCTGTAAAATCATCAACTGAAACAAATGGCCATACCGTAGCTATTGAGGTGTATAAGCTATTGGCTAGCATATCGCACCAACTACAGCGAAAAACGCACCATCGGACGGATAAGGGATTATCGCGCCTGTGCAATTGCCCGTATCAAGTGCCTGTAAATTATTATAAAGCATCTTTTGCTGGTCTTTAAAGCTGGTTACATCATAGCTTCTTGCTGCGCCACTCGGTAACTTTTCAGAGTCGACACGCGTTGCGCCTTGGCTGATTACCAATAAAGCGCATGCGTATGATGCTATTAATGTTTTTTCACAGTCTGTTTTGCCCGATGTGTTTAGGCATGGCTCTGTCGCGTCAACAGTATCGATAATGCACTGAAGTATAAAATCCGGTGCCGTAATGCCGTACTGTGATAAGAATTGCTTTAACTGGTCTAGTGTAATCATTATTGTTGCCTATTTATCTGATATAGACAGTTTAACACATAGAGTATTTATAAAAAAGAAAGGGCATGTAGCCCTTTTATTAATTATTATGGAACATCTACCAATATAACCTCAAAGCCGCCAGCAACACCTACATCATTCTGAGAGGTGTCAGCGGCTATTTTTATATCTGTACCGGAGGGGATGCCAAGCAAAGGTATTTTAAAATCCCTGTTAACGTAACTAGTCCCATTAGCGCCGATAGTAAACCATTCCGCAATCTGAAATACTGACCCTGGGAATCTAACAAGTGCTTGAATATTACAAAACGCATCTTTCTTTTTAGCTAAAGACGCAAAGCCAGACGTTATATATCCGACTTTACCAAATGGTATTGTATAACACGCAATCAATGTTCTGTTTCCTCCAGCAGGAACAACAGCGAATACATTTGCAGTTGTAACCTTTTGAGCTACAGTAATATCACCGTCGTTAACCCCACCAGTACCAGCAGTTAAAACAAGAACCCTATCTAGCCTTAAGTATGAATTAACAGAATCCACTGACGCAGTCCCGTTTAATGTTACTATTTCAGTTTGAGACACAAAACCAGATCCAAGCCCTATCAATTGAATAGTTATCGCGCCCGTGCCACCTGTATCATCATTTACGCTAGATGATTCGACGGTAACAACTTCCGCCACTGTAGCATCATGCCCAGTATAAAAACCTCCGCCGTTCCATAAATCCTCAAAGCCACTAGCAGTGTCGATATCAGGATTTCTACCAAACTTGTGTATAACCGACACACCAGGAACTAATCCTCTTTGTATGTTTAGCCCATACTCCAAGGTAGATCCGCCAAAGCCTACTGCCGCAGTAGTTGCTATTGATATATTAACCAGACCACCAAGCTCAGAGAAAAGCCATGCGCCAGCATCGCCAGTATTGTTGACGGCTGTTTCATAGTTTCTAATACGAGAGAATGAACCTGTACCATTATCTTCATCTGCGTCAATAGGTACGGTTAAACCTGAATATCTTCGAAGAGGTGATGGAGATAGGTTTTCAATTGATATTTCAGTACCAACGGCAATACCTGTTTCATTGTAGATATCAACCCAAATGCCAGCGGTTAATGAAGTGTTAACGAGTGTGTCTGCCATTTGATTTCCTTTAGAATGTTATATGTAAGAGCCGCGTTAGCAGCCCTTATAATAAAACTCTAATTACTTAGGTTTATTTTGCTTTAACTTTAGGCTTAGCAACTTCTTCTTCATCAATTACCGCAATAGCAACACCGCGATCAATTAGCTTTTTAGCTAATTTTTCATCTAGTGACTGCTCGCCAGTTTTAAAGGCTTCTGCGGGTTTACCTGCATCAGTAACTTTATATACTTTCGGGTGAGTGATGTTAATTCTAATATCAGCCATTATTAAGCTCCGTATAACGCACAAGTGCGAGTAGAGAAATCGGTTTTCACAAGGAAGCCAACAGCAGCCCACTTAATAAAATTATAGTCTGAGTTATGGAATTGACGAGGCACCATGTAAGTACTCATACCCATACCAACTACAGGATGAAAACCTTCCTGACCGATAACAGCCATAAACAACTGGTTACCAACTAGTCGACTATCTTCGTATATTTCAGTAATGCCGCGCAACTCTTCGATCATAGTGCGGATAGTGCCAAAAGTACCGTCAGCATTAGAGAATACACGCTCCCAGTTTGATCCGATTTCGCGTGAGATACCTAAACGAATACCGCCTGAACAGTTGTTAGTGATTAATAAAATATCACGAATACGGCGCACTTCATTACGAATATCTGTTGCAGTAACAGCACCACCAGCCAAATCAACGCCGATAGTAGCACTTGCAACACTTGGATCAGCTTTAATGCCTAACCATACTGAGCCTTTAAGCTCAACATCTGCATCACCATCCCACATATAAGTGTCAAGAGTAGTTAATAATTGACGTTCAACTTCACGCGAATCATCAATTAACGCATCGTAACCATCTGCACGCATAGATTCAGTTTCACGCCATCTACGACCAAAACCAATATCATGTACTGGAATTACTGTGCCGCCGTAACTAACGTCGGTATGATCCATCTTAACGCCAATTTGACCTGACATTGAAGTTTGACCGATACCTGCATCAGATACTTTACGGTATTCAAATACTTCTTTACCGATATTTACAGAGCGTGCAACACCCAATAAACGGGTTAATGTGGCATGTTCACCCATTGGTACCTGTTCAATTTTACTTGTGCGATCAAACTCTAAATAAGCTTGCTCAGGTGTGCGCGCATCGTTACCGGTTAATTCCAAGTCATGATTGATAGTCATGGCAAGTAATTGATTCATACTTTCTAAAGAGTTATTACGTAAATTAGTAAGCTCTCTAAATTGACCTGCCATCAAGCGCTTATGCTGCTCGTTAGTGGCAAGACTTGCTTTTAAAATAATAGACATATATTGCCCCTTATGCTTTGCGAACGCGGACTAACTGCGCTGCGGTTGTGGTAACTGTTTCATCTGAGTAAAACAAAACTTGTTCTGATGTAGCGCCAACTACAGCCGGAGTAACAGCGATCTTTAAAGTTCCATCAGCGTTAGAGCTTAACGGCATGCCTTTAGTTAATGCTTGGCCTGTTGCAACTAAGGCATTATAAAACTCACCTGAACGAGCTTGACCGGCTAACGTGTTATCACCAATAGCATAATCAACATCAACAGTGCCACCAGTGTGACAACCATATTCAAGAGCGACTAAGCATTCAGCGCCGAATATTGTAGCGGCAGTAGATAGTGTTTGTAATCCGCCAGAAACTTGCTCAACAATAGAGCCAGGGGTAATAGCGTCAACCGCCAAACCTTCAACAATTAACGGGTGACAGTTTGCGTCATCCGCTGGGCCTACCCATATTTTACGTTTTCCAATAATAGACATAATATCGCTCCTATTCAGGCATTACAGAAGATAAAGCTTCTGTGTTGTTCGTGTGAATGCCATCAACTAGGTTAGCGGCGCGTTTTTGAGGAAGCATAGAGTTTAATACTTTTTCAGGCGTGGCCATCAAAGTTTCTTTATCTTCTTCCGTGTAACTTTTACTGTTAGCAATTACTTGATCGACAAGCGCTGTTTTAACAGCAATTTCTTGTGATTCAGTGTGCGCTTTAATGCCAGCGGTAACACCGTTGGTAATTAAGTCGGCAATCGCCTCAGCAGTTAACGGCTTAGGCTCATCTGCTTTATTAGCAGTTACCTTAATCGCCATGTGCTTATTGTACGCATCGAACAGTTGATCATCATTTAGATCCCCTGTACTAACGTTGGCCGCATTTAATGCAGCAATTATTTTTTCTTTCATGGGGTTATCATCCTGTTCGATGGTTGAGTTGGGTTTAAACATATCTTTAAACGCTCGATAAGCATTCGCAAATAATCCTTTGTCAGCAGACTTGTAAACTACTTCACTTTCTACTTTGCCGGGCTGCCCTAATGCAATGACATCACCGTTTATTTCGTAAGATGCTCTATATTGTGTATAAGCATCGTTTTCATATACTTCAAATATAACCGTGTCAGCGTTATGGTCACATAGATAAACGCTTTTATAATCACTGCCGAAAGTAGTTTTAACTTCTTCCTGTAGCTTTTCGCGGAATTTATTAGCGCTTTCACTCATATCTAAGCCGGTAGATAAGTTAACGAATATGACCTCTAATTCTTCTTGGCTGTTAACCATCAAGCCTACGCCCTCGTCTGGTGTGGCAGCACCACATTCACCAATAAGGATCGCATCATGGTCAAACCTGTCAATATTGGCAATATAATTATAATTACCGTACTTGTTTTTTCCCTTCTCGGCTACTTTACTGATTATAACACCAGTAGAGGAATGGATTGGATCACCCTTGTTGATAGCAGCAAGTAACTGCTTTCCTTGCTCAGTTGTTTCTAATCGGCTTTTCATAAACCATTTATCTACAACGTGTGAATCACCATCTTTCTTAACGTATTTATTAATGCCACCAGATTCATTAAAGGCGTTTTGCGCTCGTTGAGTTGATGCGCTAACGTATTTGCCATCAATCATAGGGTGCTTCATAGGTGCAGGAGTTTCATCGATGGTATTTATGGTCGCGTCAATTTGCTCACCGCTATACATAATATCATTCATTATTATGTCGCTCGGCATAGTCCTAGAACTAACAACTAGATACTCGATATCATCCATCATTTCAGTGCGAATCTTATCCGTATTAACTTGTTGAATAATGTTTGCGTATATTTTAGTCATTAACTTAATCTCTTAAAGCAATTTAACCAACTGTTGGTCATTGTAGTTATTTTATCACCTTTTTCACTAAACACAAAATAAGACTTGATATAATGACATAAGGTGCCATAATAATGCCAGAAGATGCAAATTAAAAGGGTTTATATGAACAAAGCAACACAGCAAATAAAAGCGAAGGGTTACACTCTTACTGAGTTCCTTGAGGTTACAGGTATCAGTCTAAGATCGTATAGAAGGTACGAGAAGCAAGATAACAAGTATCACTCATTTCTTGGTCAGTTAATTACAGATCTAAAGGTAAAGTTATGAGTTCGTTTGTTGAGATTCCAGCAACAAGAAACTCAATGATGAGAAGAAAGATTCATTATGGTATTGGTATTAATGACGCCCCCTATATGACATCAGTTGAAGTTTCTGGAAAAATGACACAATGCCCCGTATATAGAATGTGGGTAAATATGCTTAAGCGGTGCTATGACAATGAGTTTCATAAGAAAAATCCAACATATATAGGCTGCTCAGTATCTATTGACTGGTGGATGTTTAGTAAGTTTAGGGAGTGGGTTAAAAATAAAGACTGGATCGGAAAGCAGTTAGATAAAGATCTCCTTATTCAAGGTAACAAGGTTTACTCATCAGGTACATGTGTCTTTGTTTCTAGAGAGGTAAATAATATAACTGGTGGTGGTAATTCTGCTACAGGTGAGTACCCTCAAGGAGTAACCATGGATAATGGAAGGGGTAAATTATTTGCCCAGATAAAAATAATGGGAAAGGTTAAGTTTCTCGGTTATTTCAAAACAGCAACAGAAGCTCATGACGCGTACAAGATCGCCAAATACGCAAGAATATCGGAAGTAGCAAACGAGCAAACTGATGAAAGACTAAAGCTTGCGTTGCTTAATTATAAAATCAATGGAGATAAATAATGAGTACTAAATCAACACTATTATTAACGCCATGCTGCCACATTTACACTGACTGCATTGATGACACTCTTTGTATTGATGTTAGTTATGGCTCTATTGATGAGGTGAATAACGATCATATAGAGGTTCATAAAAACTCTGATTTCGCTAATTTAATGAAAGATATGATTAATAAATATAATGGAGATAAGTGATGATTAATAAAATAAAGAATAGATTTAAATCTCGGTGCTTTGATTTTGTCGAGACTAACTATAAAAAAATACCGTTTGATAAAATAAAGCCAGCAGAGTTTTCTCTTGGGAATGGTGATTGCCATAATAACTCAGTAGCCGCAATAAACGGAAAAAGAGCCGATAAGGTGTGGTTGGTTTGGGGCGGTAAAAAAGACGGATGCGTTCATTTTATCAATAGTAATAAAGGTTTGTTTTTTGATGAGACTTGGCACGACTATCAAAACCAAAATTACTATATAATTAGATTGATAGATCCTAGTGAATATGAGTATATAGGCGACCTACTAAGCACAGTAAAGCGAATGCTATTCAATATTAACGGTACTTTATTTAGTAGATATTTTGGCATGAAAAAATTACATGCGTGGATATAACCTAAACCCCTAATCTAGCCTTTCGTTCCTTTCTCGCCTGTTTAATAGGGCGAGTATTTAAGGGTTCCCCGTCATCATCAAGCAATACCGTTACTTCATTGCATAAGCAATTGATTTTATTTCCGTTAATTAGATACCAATTTCTTACCACTGATTGAGTGCGTAACTCACCATGCAATACAGCATGAGTGTGCCGAGTTGTTGGCACTAGCGCACTGATATGCATTAATTTACTATTAAATCCAAACTCTTTGTCTGCTTGTAGTGATTCGTCTAAGCGCGCATCACGTGCAGCACCTACAATTTCGGTTCTTGCTATTTCATTGGCTCTGGCCATGCTGCCGTGGTAACTGCCTTTTTCGTCTTGCTTAACGTCGAACATCTTTTTAAGTGAACGAGCAACAACGGTAGGTGATTGACCAGCAGCCATACCACTTGATAGTATTTGCTGAGTAGATTTAACGACATCATCAGTGAAGCCTTGCATCAATTCAAATTCACGCGATGCTAATAAACCTATTCTACGTTGATATGGTTCGCTAAATAATAGCGCCTCAACATTTGGCCTTGTTGCTGCGTATACTTCTGATTGATTAGACAAGTTAGCCATTTCTTGCGCTGTGCCTTGCAAGTATGACGGCTCAACGTATTGACTCATAAACCATAAGTCTTTAGCTCTATTTGGCCCAACATTATTATTGTTAGTATCAACCATAAATATTCTATCAATAATAGCTCTGATAGTTTGGTTTACATTAGCCAACTGTGCCGGATTAGTCTTGTACTCATAAAAAGCTTCGTTGGTTGATAGCTCACAACATGCATAATCAATTTTCTCGCACTGTAACGAGATGGCGGCGCGTAAATAATCAGTATCTTTATTTAGTGCAGCATTGATAACTAATTGGTTAAAAGTATCATCGTGGTTGCTTTCGTTTATCTCCATGCAAACAGTCAATAAAACATCAGCAAGATTAATCTTTAATACTTCAAATTCAAACGTATCGACTATCTTGATTATTTCTAGGTAAGATAGACGAATACGTTTAGCAAAATTATTCTGCGCACCTCTAACCCTTCGACCTGCGCCGGTAGGGTCTTTTTTATTAGTCGGGATTATGGCCTGTCCTGCCATTACTCTTTCTCTCCAATCGGTAATGCTTCAATATCTGATTCCGCCTCATAACCACCAGCAACCCTAATCTCTTCTTGTGAATAAATTGGATCGCCAGTCCCTAATGTGTTTTTATTTGTTTCTGTCATGGTTTTAGCGTTGGACAGTTTTTCACTTTCACTTGCTTCTAATAATGAATCCCATACAACCGTGAATTCTTCCATCGGCAATGCGCCGTACTCTTGAAGATGAGCGATAGCACCATCAATATCCGGCGTTAAATCAATATTACGCCTCGATGTGCAACGTTTATTAAATGTCTCTGTATCTTGCTGTGATGCTCGCTCACCAGTTTGCATACCTATGATAATTGTTGAAGGTATTTGCAATGATGCTGCGGCAACAGCTAAAGGGTTATCGAATGAGTCGCGTAAATCAGGCAGCGAAACAGATAGTATTTTTGTCTCCGCATCTTGAGTAATGACAGCAGCATCAAAAGAGGCGTTAAGTGCTTTTACTTGCTCACCGATAGCATCGGATAACTCCTCAAGTGGTACGCCGTACATTTTAGCGATAGCGCCAAGATCAACATCTTTACTGAAGTTCATCTGTAAATGACTAGCAGCGTTTTTATAAACACCTTCACCACCGGCTAACGTTACTTTCTCAAGCGATTTGAATGCATTAAATCCACTAGCTAGCATTGATCTGCCGTAATAAGTGTCGCCTAGCAATATAACTCTTGAGTGATGGATGCTAACCGCTCTACCTGGTAATGCGTTGTTGTTGATTTGAGAGTTAAAAGCAAATTGATTATAGGACCACAATAGCGGCTCACCGTATTTCTCTGAAAAGGTATCGTTTTCATACTGAGACACGGTTATATTCTTTTGCCAAATAGGAAGGAAGCCGGATATATCATCAAGCGTTATTTGTTCAAGCGGCACATTCCAATCTTGATTGTCTTTTACCTGAATTACTAAACAAGCATACTCGCCAACCATGCGGCGCCTATCTGCTTCTTTTAGTTTTTGCCAGAACTTAGTCCGCTTTAAGAACAAGCGCAACTCTTTTTCTTTATTTGATTCTGCTTCATCTTTGGCGGAATCGTCACCTTCTACGATAGTTGGTGCAGTTTCAAAGCATTTGTCTGATAGCTGATTTATAGCACCATACGCAACACCCTCGCGATCATACAATGCGAATAAGTCATCAAATGTAAGTACAGGTTTACATCCCATTTCAGCATAAAGGTTATTGTGCTTTGGGTCACCGTACATTGCCGACATTTCAGAGCGAATGCTTCTGATTTCACACTGGGCGGAGTTAATCGCCATACTTAAGTCTTTATTCATTGTCATTCACTCGTTAATGTTTTATGTGATTTTACCACAGTCTATCGTCTATACCTAGATGGGGCCAACATACCCATAGGTTTATGTTCTTCCTGCTTACTTACAAACGCCATAATTAAACTATCCGCATCATTAGGTGATTGCAGTTCTCTTAGTTTCATTTCTGCCTTTGATTCCACCCTAACCTTGCCATTGCTGTACTTCATTTTAGGGCTGGCCAATTCACCTATTAAGTGTTCTATTCTAGCTCGGCCTAATAACTTAGAGTCAAAGCTAAACAACTCGTCAGGATGATATTCTTTACCTGTGATGACTGCGATATGTGTTTTTCTTGCACGCTCCCTGATTTCCCACCATCCTTGTGCTTTGGCATTCATAAAGAAATCTTTATTGGTTCGTTTATCCTCGTCATTTTCACTATCTTGATAGACTCGCTCGTCTGGATTTACTACAGCGCCGCCGGCGTTCCATCCATCAACCTTAAGCGGTATGTTTTCAATGTGCTTAATGGCAGTTTTGAACCCTGCACCTATGCCGATACTGTCATAGTAAAGCTTATCCGCGCCTATTTTAATTGCTATATCAACAGACTTGCCGGCTGATAAATCATGATCACCCGCACAATTCCAATTCTCGTTATGAGTTACAACTGATCCTTTACGCCCTGTAATAGCGTCAATATCTCCGCCCTCGTCTGAAGAATCGACACCGCATTGAGTTGTGCCAGTCGCTTCAAAATCTAATTTAATGTGGGCGTCTATACATGATCGTAACCATTCAGGTTTAATCATGATGCCTTCAACAGCCGCTAAATAATCCCTGTCAACTTCTTGGCTGAATATATGAGATAAGCCTTTTTCTTCAGCATCGGCGCGCCTTTTTTCATACCATAATTCACCCTTTCTGGGATCGTCACGCCAATCAAATATAAATGTATTTTCACCACCAGCAGACTTAGCCCTTCGGTAGAATAGATTCATACCGTTAACTGAGCTTATATGTATTTCACAATTAGTATTATCACCAAGCGCCGCCGCAATAGCTTCTTGTTTGTCGCAATGCGCCGACTCATCAACAAAGTACATTGACTTACGCCCACCACGGCCAATATTTATACCAGCCTCACCCGTGATAGTATTTCCATTATCAGGGTTGATTATCTTCATGTAATTAAAATGGTCGTTTTCATTAAAACCGTTAGGTAAGAAAACAGAGGGAAGGTATTTTATTTTGCTGCGTGCTTTTTCAAATATAGAATCAGGATCGCCAATCCTATCAACTAACATTTCTTTTCGTGATCCCCAACCAATAGAAAACCCGTCAACAAATAGCCACGCCCAAACACTAAAAGCCGTTGATACTTCGGTAATACCAGCATCACGGCACTTTTCAACACAGCCGCCTAATTTATTATTTATCCTATCCTGTAACCATAAAATGTATTCAGACTGTCGAGGGAATAACTTAAACGGCATGGTAGTTGGCTTATCATCAGACGCAGCGTTTCGGGGATCATAAGTAACCATCCAATCATTGATAAACTCTAMCGGCTTTGTTTTGTAATATTCCTTGGCCCCATGAACGAGTAAAGGCGACTTAGATAATGCCTCTAGTCGCCTTGCTCTTTTACTAAACTCTGTCGCGTAGTCGTTATTCATCTGTATTTTTTATTAATGCCATGTATTCTTGCGCTGCTTTTTTAGGGTCTTGAGTGCTTATGTCGTAATTGACATTGCTAGTGATTATTTCTGTTGGTGATTCATACCCAGCCAATACTGCTAATTGCTTCATTGCTGATAATTTAGATGTCCTCTTGAATTTAAGCCCTTCCTTGCCAACTGACACTTCTTCGATTGCATTCATGTGTTCAGGGTTTATATCTTCATTGCTGCGAAGAGTCCAAAACGATTGTTTTTGCACTTCCTCTTCACCATCATCATTAACGACCCGTACATCTCTGTAACCCCACTCAATTAAATCATTACTATTTGTTCGTGCTATTAGTGTTAACTCTTCCATCATCTCTTGACGGCTCATAACAGCATTACTAACTGCCTCTTCATTCATAGAATCAATAAAAAGCTTAACATTAGGATTTATTAGGATTTCACTAACAGAAGCTTGCATCGTATTAGCTTTTTTAGCTTTCCCTTTTGATGCCTTGTAAGCGTCAATGTCATTCATTCCTGAAATTGAATTAAGCGATATTTCTCTCTGTAAAGAAGTTAACACATCAAAGAGTTTTTTTTGCTCGTCGCTCATTTTAAACATGCTGCATCCTTTGTTAAAAATTATGCACTAACCGCGTTTATTTCTACAACACCATCACCAGTAAAGACCGCTTTAAGTAGACAGTGCGGAATGGTAATTTCAAAACCGTCCTCTGTGGATAGGCTTGTTTGAGGGATTGTTTTAAATGGCTGGCTGTTGACTGAATACTGTAACTCAGTCAATCCCGTTGTTTGGTAGTATTGTATATTGTAATTACCGCGCACAAATTCTTGATCTTCTGCGCTTGTTAGTAATGCCATGTTTATACCCTTATTGGTTGTTTATATCTGTAGTTGAGAGTTGTTAATTCCCCGTTGATTCACTAAGACACTACCGCTTTCACGGGTGCCGTTTTATTTGACGGATCTAATGTATCTCTGACCAATCCGTACAACTGAGTTCCTACCTGTTCATCGGTTGATAGCAAGACTGATCCACCCGCGAATCCTGTCTGTTGTTTATATATAATCCTTCCGCCCTCGTTTGTAAGTGTTAATTCATGTGAGCCGTTAGGGATACCAGTAATATCAACCTGAATGTCATTGTTTTTAAACTTACTTGTTGAGTTTGTTATCGTAGCACCTGTACCGCCTATCGTATCAACATCAATAAAATTATTGTCCGTTACCACTGCGCCATTCATGTTATCGAAAGCTGTACCCAGGTGCCTAAACTCATTATTAGTAATAGATGATGTAGCGCCATTTTCTATAAATGTTGATTTTTGAGTATTTTTAATTCTATCAACTATTCTGTTATTATTTAGTATTGTAGTGCTTGCTGTTCCTCTTATTAACAACAAGCGCTTCCCCATTATAGATTGATAAAAATCACAGTCGTCTATCTCCACATTAAACGTCTTAGCTGTACTACTTCCAAAATGTATTACACCATCGCCAACCTGTGCATTATTACTAAGATTGTAACCAAAGAACTTACATCTATAGGCTTTGAACGTCGGTACTCCAGTATTTTGCACAGGGTTACTTACCACAGCACCATCAAAGATACAGTCGTAAAACTCAGCACTCATTGTAGCGCCAGCCTCATTTACTTCTAATACAACATCACCACTCATTGAACCAGCACCATTGTTATTCATAAATACACAGTTATAGAACTTAGTGTTTGAGTGCTGTATGCCAGCAAACCCTTGGTGATTACCTGCAAAACGCGACCATCTAACATTAGCTGATGCGTACTCATGCATTGACCAACCATCATCGACATTATTCATACCTGAGACTCTTAGCGCTTCTATATGCATAGTATCATTTAAAACAGGCTCCACGCTAAACGCTTGGTTTGAACTGCCTGTA